>NZ_JBNNSH010000005.1:235419-260020 GCF_050277555.1 Peribacillus sp. NPDC097895
TACGTAATTATTTCCGCGGGGTCGAATTACCAGCGCGCAGGTCGCATTCCATTAACCAAATAAAAAAAGCGCTTGCAGCGGAGCTATTCCCGGCAAGCGCTCGCTATCTATTTAGTTAGTTGAGTTCAATGATAGTAATTGGTACGTAATGATGGTTTTTTCGCTTGTCCATTCGACTTTTTGGATAACGGCAGTTCCGCTTGAGTCAGATTGAATCGTTTTGCGGACATCGATTGGAATATCGATAGGATATAGCCGGTAACCATCCTTTGTCAGTCTAAAGATATTTTCTTGTTCACGAGTTTCGTTTCCTTTTGTAACGATCATGGTGTTGAGTTCCATAGGCATGCCCATGTGTATCTCCTCCTCTTGCCAATATACTTATCATATACTTCATTCTATCATTTTTTGGTTTTATTTTTCATCCAAGATGTTAAATCTTCAACTACTTTTCTGTTGACGGCCGGTGGGAAGTAATGTGTGAATTGGGGGAAATACCAGCTTTCCACCTTTTTGCCTTGCATTTTCAACCTTTTCTCCAACCGATATGCGTGTTCAATGGCAACATTATCATCCTTTTCACCATGAATGATCAGAACCGGTACATCCAAATCTTCAATTGCAAACAATGGCGTACGGTATTCATATTGATCAGGGCATTTTTTAGGTGTGCCGCCGATTACCCGTTTCATCATCCGACGCATATCGACCCGCTCGACATATGTTAAAAACATATCCGATACACCTCCCCATGTGACGATCGACGCTGCATTCTTACAGTATATCCCCGTCCAAAGCGCCATGATGCCGCCACGGGAAAATCCAAGGATATGAATGTGATCCTTGTTCACTCGGGGGTGCTGTTCAAGAAGATTGAACCCTGATATCGCATCGAACCGATCCTCGCCTCCAAAATCCTCATCTCCCTCTCCGCCTTGATTCCCACGGTAAAAAGGGGCAAAAACGATGAATCCCTCAACGGCATACTGCACAATCCTTGCGGGCCTCACCTTTCCGACATTTTTTATCCCGCCGCGTAAATATAAGAAGGCATCATGAACTTCACCATCGACCGGTTCAGCCAGTAACCCCTTTACCTTCAAGCCTTGTGATATGTATGTAACTGAATAAAGATGGATTTGTGGATGCGGTGATGGAAACCGCCGTTTCGAAATAATTGTTCCGTTTTCCAATTTCCACTCTCCTTTCTCCTTAATCTTATTGTAAAACATCCGCTTGTTTTTATCCCCTGAAGGGCATTCACATTTTTTTCTTCCGTTCATACGATAAAGTAGGCAAAATACCTATTTATCAAGGAGGAAGGAATTTTGAAAAAATGGTGTAAAGCAGGTGTCGTATTCTTACTTCTGTGCTTGCTGGTTATCCCGCTCGGAGCATGCGGCAACAAGAACAAGGAAACAACAAAGGTCAGGGTGGCCGAAGTAACCCGCTCCCTTTTCTATACACCGCAATATGTAGCGATTGAAAAGGGATTTTTTAAAGAGGAGGGCCTAAGCATCGATTTGAAAACGACGGCAGGCGGCGACAAGACGATGGCCACACTCATTTCCAATGGAGCTGATATTGCTCTTGTTGGCTCTGAAACATCAATCTATGTTCAAGCGCAAGGTTCTAAGGACCCCGTCATCAACTTCGCTCAATTAACACAGACCGATGGAACATTTCTTGTTTCACGTGAAAAAATTGACAACTTCAATTGGGATATGCTGAAAAACTCAACATTCCTAGGCCAACGAAAAGGCGGTATGCCGCAGATGGCCGGCGAGTTCGTATTGAAAAAACATAACATAGACCCGCATAAAGATTTGAACCTCATACAGAATATTGATTTTGCGAATGTCGCAACTGCCTTCGCTTCCGGAACCGGGGATTTTGTTCAATTGTTCGAACCAACGGCCAGTGTATTTGAAAAAGAAGGAAAAGGCCATATCGTAGCTTCTTTCGGCACCGAGTCCGGGCATCTTCCCTATACGGTGTATATGGCTAAAGAAAGCTATTTGAAAGAGGACAAAGAGACCGTCGAGAAATTCACAAAAGCATTGAAAAAAGCACAGGATTGGGTTCAGGAAAATGACGCTGCCGAAATTGCCGAAGTCATTCAGCCGTATTTTGAAGATACCAATATCGATACGATGGAAACAGTTATCAACCGTTACAAAGAACAAGAATCCTTTGCCACCGACCCTATTCTTGATGAAGAAGAATGGAACAACCTGCAAAACATCATGGATGAAGCCGGCGAGCTGCCTTCACGAATAAGCCATGATGAACTGGTCAATACCGAATTTGCTGAAAAAGTCACAAAATAGCTTAGCTAAGGTAAGGAGGATGTCAGATGAGCTTTTTAAAAATCCAAGACATTCACCATACTTATTTTTCAAATCAGACGGCAGCGACCGCACTCGCGGACATTTCCCTCGACATTGAAAAAGGTGAATTCGTCTCTTTTCTAGGTCCGAGCGGCTGCGGAAAGACCACTCTGCTTTCCATCATCGCCGGGTTATTTCCGCCCACTTCTGGAAAGATCCTGCTAGAAAACAAACCGCTGAATGCTGACAGTGACCTTTCAATCGGCTATATGCTGCAGCAGGATTATCTTTTTCCATGGAAGACGATAGAAGAAAATGTTTTATTAGGATTGAAACTGATTAATAAGGATGAAGGCCTTGAGAGAATAAAAACGCTAAAACTTTTAAATGACGTTGGATTGGGAGGCACCGGAAAATTATATCCGCGCGAACTCTCAGGAGGAATGAGGCAAAGGGCTGCATTGGCACGGACACTAGCGGTCGACCCCAAAATCCTTTTGCTTGATGAACCATTCTCGGCTCTTGATTACCAAACGAAGTTGAAGCTGGAAGACCTTATTTTTGAAACCCTGAAATCCTTCGGAAAGACAGCCGTGCTCGTCACCCATGATATCGGTGAGGCCATTGCAATGAGCGACCGCATTCATTTGTTTTCCGCGAACCCGGGAAGCTTGCACAAAACATTCGAGGTGCCCGATGAACTGCGCGAGCTGACGCCTTTCCATGCACGCAACCATCCACAGTATCCGATGCTATTCCAAACGATTTGGAAGGAGCTTGAGAGCCTTGAATATTGAACAACTTCATAACCAATATAAAACCTCTTTAAAAAAGGAAAACAGGCTCATTCGTTTTTATCAGATCCTGATTTTCATTGTTTTTTTCAGCAGTTGGGAGCTTTTTTCACGGATGGAATGGATCGACCCGCTCATCTTCAGCTCCCCATCTAAAGTGTGGCATCTTTTCATACAGAAATTGGGCGATGGAACACTGCTTTCGCATTCGGGCGTGACGCTATTCGAGACCGTCTTAGGCTTTATCATCGGGACACTGCTTGGAACGGTCCTGGCATCCCTGCTATGGTGGTCACCAAGATTATCAAAGACACTTGACCCGTATCTCGTCATTTTAAATGCCATGCCGAAAGTGGCACTCGGGCCCATCATCATCGTAGCATTCGGCCCTGGCTTTCCATCCATCATATCGATGGGGGCGATCATCTCCATCATCATCACCACCATCGTCGTCTACACCGCATTCCGAGAAGTTGATCCGAACTATCTGAAGGTGTTGCAAACATTCGGTGCCACAAGGGCTCAGTCCTTCCGGGAAGCCATATTACCCGCCTCTTTCCCAACCATCATCTCGACATTGAAAGTGAATGTCGGCCTGTCCTGGGTCGGCGTAATCGTCGGAGAATTCCTTGTCTCGGCAAAAGGACTAGGCTATCTAATCATTTATGGCTTTCAAGTCTTCAACTTCACCCTCGTCATGCTTGCCTTGATGATCATCGCCGTCTTTGCTACCATCATGTATCAACTTGTCGAACTGCTCGAGCGAAAACTAATCAAAGACTAACCTAACTGCCGATAACCCTCGGCAGTTTCATTTTATTGTGCCAAATTGTTAGCGTTACTCGCATTTTGCTATCTACAGCTTACTATCATCCAGCCTTGATATGCTCAACGGCACGATTTTATCTTTCATGATGAAACTAAACTCATCGCCAAGTACCTCAGGCAATATATCCAAGAAAATCGGACCGTCGGTTTCCAGGTAATCTTCTTTCTTTTCCACCTCATGTAAATTAGCAAAGTATATCGATTTAATGATTGGTTTTATTGGATCATGTACTTTATATTGTCCCAAAAATCGCAGTTGCCCAACCAATCCCCCCGTTTCTTCATACACTTCCCTTATAGCTGCTTCTTCAATCGACTCTCCTGCTTCTCGCTTACCTCCCGGGAACTCCAATCCCCGCTCTCTGTGTTTAGTCAATACCCACCTTCCCTTATACCTGCTGAGTACAAAAACATGCCAAGACTCCCCAAAAACAGGATCCTCGGAGAATTCCACCATATATCCGTTCTTATCAAAAAACCGGTTCATTTTTCCCCTTCTCTCCATATAAGAAATAATCATTAAAATTATTGGACTCATTACTCATTATATGGATAAAAAAACCTACTATCTAGCAAGAATCTTCATCACATCGAAAAAACGATGGCCCCTCAATACTCGAGGCCATCGTCTGTTGGTTTTGCCTGTAAAATCCCCATACTTTCTATATGCTGTCTTCCTTCTTCAGTACCAAGTTGATAAATCATTTCGTAAATTTTTTGGAGCGTGATATCTTGTTTATCATTTTCGCGGTCAAAATGATATTGAAGGTATGGGACATGTGCCCGGTAAAAGTTTTCTTCCCCTATTGAATAATTATAATCAAATAGCTCACGTAACTGGAGGACTTCGTTATCGGTGGCCTCGATCTCGAAATTCCACGGAGAACTTTCTCTATCTTGTGTTATCTGCCCATTCGGAAGCCAAATGTAATACTTTTTCCTTTTTTCAGACACATTCATCCACCCTTTCCAAATATCCTACGCTTATTTTTTCACGTAATTCCCCACTTCATACAATGGAAAATTTTGTTTAAGGTATAACAAAGTTGTTAAATAATAGATTAAAGTATCTTTCAAAGGGTAAAACATATAATAAGCCCAAGCATCCTTCAAATTTTTATATGCACCCAGAGGTTTTTTTGATAACCTACATATAAAGAGATAACGGATTTCTAAGAAATGTGAGGTGAAAGTTTTGAAGTTAATTGAAGAATTATACAATATGTACCGTAATAAGTTGACTGGTGATGAAGAAGATATTGATATGCTTACTTTTGCGGTTCTGGAACAACTGGACCGTAAGGAAATTTTCGAATTGCTTCAAGAGATGGATGATCAAGAACTAACCAATCTAATGGGCCTTTACATTATTGAAACATTAAAAGGGAAGTTCGCACAAAGTAGCATGAACGACACGAAACCTACACATTTTCCGCCTAGGAATATTCATTAATACATACTTTGTCAGGTGTCCCTCCTTTGATGGATGCCTTTTTTATTGTCTTAATTTTCTTCGTCCATAAAAAAAAGCCCTACCGTAGCAGAGCTTTTCCCTAAACCTTAATGTCCTAAATACGCACGTAGCATCCAAGCATGTTTGTTTAAGCTTTTCTTCATGCCTGTCAGCATATCAGCTGTAACCGGATCTTCTTCTTCAGCCACTTCAATGATTTCTAAGAATTCTTCAGATAGCTTCTCGAAGTCGTTGATGACGCTTTGAACCATATCTTCAGTATTTTCGTTACCTGTTGCTTCTTCAATCGTAGTTAATTCCAAGTACTCTTTAAGGGTAGCAACCGGTTTTTCACCAATGGCCAATAGTCGTTCGGCCAATTCGTCATAATTGGATGTCACCTCTACATATAACTCTTCCAATTTTTGGTGAAGTTCAAAGAAGTGCGGTCCATTCACGAACCAGTGGTAATTATGAATTTTCGTATAAAGAACACTGAAGTTTGCAATTTCCTTATTCACTAAAGTTCCTAATTTTTTCTGAGCCATAAATATCTACCTCCGTAAGTTGGTTATACCTTTATGATTCCCTCTCTTCAAAAATTGAAACATTTTCTGATCCTGTTCTTATGCTAAAATGAAACTAAAATGGAACCGATAGGAGCTGTAAAGTATGGTTACGGTTTTAGTTATCTCCATCATCGTGATTCTGATTGTATTGGCATTATCCGTTCTAACGATCGGAAAAGGTTACAGCTACAAGCATACAGTGGATCCTATTGATCCATTGCCTGAAGATGACGCAAAAAATGAAGAGCCCAAAAAATGAAAAAAGTTCCTGTCAATTTAATGACAGGAACTTTTTCATTTTTTATTAACCGAAAACTTTATGAAGATCTTCTTTATCTTGTGAAAGCCAGAAATTCATTAATTTCTTTGCTCCTTCAAGATCATGTAATTTTGCTTGCCCGCATTGTTTTTCATTTGCTGCAGGAATTTCTGTAATTGTAACGGAATCCTTGAAAGTATCTTCAAGAACATCGATTATTTCCGTTACAGTCGGCTCACCGCTGACCACAAGGTAATAACCTGTTTGACATCCCATAGGCGAAATATCGATAATATCAAAATGATCATATCGTTCAGAATGCTTACGGATATTGAATGCTAGCAAATGTTCCAATGTGTGGATCGTATCAGGCTTCATCGCTTGTTTATTCGGCTGGCAAAAACGGATATCAAATTTATTAACAACACCATCTGTTCCTACCTTATGGACACCGCAATGTCTAACATATGGGGCTTTTACAGCGTTATGATCTAATTCAAAGCTTTCAACTGAAGGCATTTAATTCACTCCTTAATAGTATGTCATTTCCATTTTACCTTGAATAACAATATATTTCATCCTTTAATTCTTATTATTCAGCTCGGATTTCCAATATGTTTACCTTTTTGGAAATTTAGAAAATATGCTATAATTGAAGGTAGCGAATTTAATCGAAAAGGGATGAACACATTTTGAAAAAAATATTAATGGGAATCATCCGTTTTTACCAAGTTGCCATTTCTCCATTAAAACCACCCACCTGCCGTTTTTACCCGACTTGTTCCCATTATGGTTTAGAAGCGATAAATCGGTTCGGTCCATTAAAAGGAAGCTGGTTAGCCATCGTCCGGATTCTTAAATGTCATCCGTTTCATCCAGGAGGCATTGACCTTGTTCCAGAAAAAAAGAAAAAAGGTGAAAATCATTAGAAAAAACCTTGCTTTCTTGTGTAATCTTTTGTATTATACAGAAGTCAAATCGTAATCATTTCGTTTTTAACATATAAAACTCAAATCGTAATCAATACGAATTATCTAATAAGGAGAGTTATTCATGAAAAAAAGAGTATTACTCTCCCTTTTTCTAGTTACAGCGCTTTTTCTTTCAGGCTGTGGCAATTCAAAGGGAGAAACTAACCATACTGATAAAAACATTTTAAACGTCTACACGACGGTTTACCCTTTACAATACTTCACTGAAGCTATTGGCGGTGAGTACGTTAACGTCGAAACGGTATATCCTCCCGGAACGGATGAACACTCGTTTGATCCCTCTCAAAAGGATATTGTAAAAATGGCTGAGTCAGACCTATTTTTCTATATTGGTTATCATCTTGAAGGCTTCGTAACCAAAGCTGAACCGATTTTAAGCAAAGAGGGCGTCACCACAGTCGCTGTAGGCGAAACGGTTCATCTAGATGAAGATGAGCACGCACATGAAGACGAACATGCACATGAAGAAGACGGTCATGATCATGGTGGCGTAAATCCCCATTTGTGGTTGGATCCCATCTATTCCATTGAAATGGCTAAAAGTATCAAGGAAGAATTAACGAAAAAAATGCCTGAACAGGAAGAGTATTTCAACAGCCGATTCAACGAACTTTCCGAAAAGCTGAAGGCACTCGATAAAAAATTCGCGACGACAATCGAATCTGGCCGTACCAATAAGATCATCGTTTCGCATTCTGCTTATGGTTATTGGGAGGAACGATATGGACTTGAACAGATTGGTGTCACAGGACTAACGTCTTCAAACGAGCCTTCTCAAAAGGAACTGGAAAAAATCGTTACCATGGCTGATAAAGAAAACTTGAACTATGTCATCTTTGAGCAGAATATCAGTTCAAAATTAACAGAGATCATTCAAAAGGAAATGGGAGCAAAATCACTTAAGCTCCATAACCTTTCCGTATTGACGGATAAAGACATTGAAGCCGGTGAAGATTACTTCAGTTTAATGGAAAAAAATATCAAGACACTGCAAACTGCATTGAAATAGACGAGAAAGAAGCGGATCCCTTTGGATCCGCTTCTTTTTTTTGTACCTCGGCACTATAAAGAGTTCTTTTTCGTTTTGTCAGCTTTCAGCAAAAATACCTGCCCCTATTTGAGTTGGAGTTTCGGATCTTGACAAAGCAAATTGATTACTGATAGCCTCCTGTTTTTAAGCAACCTATGATAAGCTTTAATACAATTTATGAAATAATCAAATTTAAGCTTATAGAGGGGAGAATATGAAAAAGATCATAAATGGAAGTTTAACGCTTCTACTCCTATCGATGCTAGTTGCTTGCACGGATGAAAAAGATGATTTCGCTAGAATTCATCCGAATCTTTTGCCTAGTGAGGGTCATAAGTATTCGCTCCAAGCCGTTGGTAAAGAAATTACATTTGATTTACTAGAAGAGAGTAATATAACCAATGTGGGCCCAATTACAAATGAAGCATCTTACAAGTCATTGAATGAGCAATATCCAAAACTTGAATTAAAGAAAGAACCTGCATTCATCGTGTTCGATGTAAATGGTTTGGTTTTAAAAACATATGATTATGAAGAAATGATTGATTTTTTAAAAAATCAAGACGAGTAATTCTATCGGGAACGATAAAGAAGAAGGGAACCCCTTTCAATGGGATTCCCTTACGTTAGTTATTCTTTTAAATACTTCTCGCGAATTTTCTCCATTTTCCTCATCAATTCCGTTCCAATCGTAGCCTCGAATTCCGGATAGATGACCGTCATCTCATCCATCCATTCTTTCTTTTCTTCATCTGACAATGTATAAATGTCGATGTTAGATTTTTGCCTGATTTCCCGAAGCTGCTCCTGATTCAATTCATTTGATTTGATCCATAGCCATTTGGTTGTATCGTCCATTGCCCGTTTGATTTCCTGCTGAATATCCAGCGGAAGCTTGTCCCAAAACGGCTTGTTTATCATGACGACATAACCTAAATACCCGTGATCACTGATCGTTAAATATTTTTGCACCTCATATAATTTCTTGGAATAAATATTCGAGATCGTATTTTCCTGGCTGTCCGTCTTATTGATTTCAAGGCTTTTAAACGTATCATTAAATTCCAGCTCCGATGTGGTTGCCCCAAAATGCGTGAATTGGCTTTCCAGGACTGCACTTGGCATGATTCTAAAATTCTTTCCTGCAAAATCACTTGGATGCCGTATCGGTTTATTACTTGTAATCTGCTTGTAGTTATTCGACCAGAATGCAAGACCTTCGATATCCATGGTATTTAAATGCGTAAGCAGCTCTTCCCCCACTTCTCCATTCAAAGCTTCCTGCAAGGCAGCGTCGGTTGGAAAAACGTAAGGAAGGTCCAAAAGCATCCATTTTTTTGATATGTTCGTAATTTTGGATGTAGTTGGAGCAATCATCTGTACCTTGTTTTCGTGTAACGCATCGATTTCTTCATGATCACTATATAAGGATTGATTAGGGTAGACTTCAATTTTGACACGATGATCTGTATATTCATCCACAAGTTTGGCGAATCGGTTCGCAGCCAGCCCTTTAGGTGTATTTTCGGCGACGACATGACTGAACTTAATTACGATCTGATCCTCCATCCCCACCTGCTCCTCATCCTTCGGCAAATTGAAACCGAAGCTGGTAAAGAATGATTGAAATGATATATAGACGGCTATCAAAAGCCCCATGCCAATTAAAATGAAGTACCCCCATAATGCACGCATATCGACAACTCCTTACCGCTCACTTCATATTATTTCTATTCTATCACAGCCATTTTACTGTCGTAATACAATGCGCGAAAAATAGCGAAAAGAGATAGAAATTCTGTTACTATAAAGTATAGAAGTAATGGAGGAAAAATAATGGATAAATCCTTTCATATGCCCATTCAATTCAAAATCACCCTGCTATCATTCGTAATCGTCGCTTTTTCGATACTTATAGGCGGGATTTTTATATTTGGAAATATCGTTTCAGTCAGGGAAGACGAAATCGGCAAACGCTCCATGATCACTGCCCACACCATTGCCGAGCTCCCCGAAGTTCAAAAATTTGTTCGCGAGCCCGAAGGATGGAAGCAACTGAACCCGATGATTGAAAACTTAAGGAAATTCCATCAAGCAGATTATATAGTTGTGCTCAACAATCAGCATATACGCTATTCACATCCAGTGTTCAGTCAATTGGGGACCCCATCGAACAGCAACGACGAAAGCGCTGCTTTTGCTGAACACGAGTACATTTCAAAGGCGGCTGGCGAACTAGGCATTTCCATACGTGCCTTTGTCCCGATCCTTGATCAGGAAAACGAGCAAATCGGCGTTGTTTTGGTTGGGAATATCTTGCCGACAATCCCGGAATTAATCAAGGATTTGAGAGGCGAAATCGCGATTATCCTTTTTCTTACACTTCTATTCGGTGTATGTGGTTCATGGCTGATGGCCAGACAGATAAAAAAAGAAACCTTCCAACTTGAACCACATGAAATTTCACGGATGTTAGTCGAAAGGACCGCTGCCTTCAATGCCATGCATGAAGGGGTCATTGCCATAGATAATAATCAGACCATCACGATTTTCAATGAAAAGGCTAAGCAAATATTCAAAATTAACGGTGCGGTGATAGGCAAGAATATCAATGATATTATACATGATACCCGTCTCCCGGAAGTGCTCGACCGGACATCTCCCATCTTCAATCAGGAAATCTCGGTTCAAAACAGGAATATTGTAAGCAACCGGGTACCGATAAAGATTGCGGATAAAACAATCGGTGCCGTGGCCATTTTCCAGGATCGCACAGATGTGACGAAGCTTGCTGAAGAGTTGACCAGTGTTAAAGCATTCGTTGAAGCACTGCGTGTTCAAAATCATGAGCATATGAACAAACTTCATACGATAGCAGGATTGATCCAGCTGGGGAATCTTGACGAAGCACTGCATTACATTTTTCAAATCACGGAAGAGCAAGAGGAATTGACCAGGTTTTTAACGAAGCATATTCACGATGATAATATTGTGGGGCTTATATTAAGCAAGATCTCTTTGGGACGGGAACTCGGAATCGAACTCATAATGGATAAGCACATGAAATTGGACCACTTTCCAGCTGATATGGATCATCACGATTTTGTTTTGATAATCGGAAACTTGATCGAAAATTCTTTCGCCGCGCTAAAACATTGCGAAGAGGACATAAAGCAGGTATATCTATCCATCTACCAGGATGAACGACATTGTCAAATCGTACTCGAGGATAACGGACCCGGTATTCCCGAGGACATTCATGAAGATATATTCGAATATGGTTTTACAACAAAAGGTGCGGAAGGATCAGGAATTGGCCTTTATTTAATAAATCAAATTGTAAAAAAAGCGAACGGAGAAATGAAATTCACGACACGGCATAACGAAGGGACAAGCTTTTTTCTTTCCTTTCCCATGCATGATATAGAGGAGATCCAAAATGACTAATGAAATTCGTGTACTTTTAATTGAAGACGACCCAATGGTCCAAGAGGTTAACAAACAATTCATCGAGCGCCTGCCTTCTTTTAAAGTCGTTGATACAGCTTCCAATGGACTTGAGGGTCTGGAAAAAATCAGGCAGTCTAAACCCGATCTTGTCATTTTGGACATCTTCATGCCTGCTTTAAACGGGGTCGATACACTCTATCAAATAAGAAAAGAACAAATGGATGTGGATGTCATCATCATTTCGGCAGCCAATGACCAGAAAACGATTCGAAAAATGATACAGAACGGGGCTTTTGACTATTTAATCAAGCCATTTAAGTTTGAAAGGCTAAAGCATACGCTTGAACAATATTTTGCTTTTCGGATGGAGGTTGAACCGGACCATCAAATCTCTCAAAATCAACTCGACCGAATTCTCTTTCAAAATAAAACACCTTCTGAAACCGGTCCAAAATACGATGTTCCTAAAGGACTGAATGGTGCGACGCTTGAGCAAGTGACGAAATTCATAAAAACGATGCCTGGAGCCTTATCCGCAGAAGAGGTGGCCGATGGAATTGGAATTGCCAGAGTTACAGCCCGGCGCTATCTTGAATACTTACACGACGAAGAAGTCCTTCAGCTTGACGTCCAATATGGAAGCATTGGCCGTCCGGTCAATAGGTACCGGCTAAAAAAGCAGTAAAGCACATGGGGACCATAAAAGCGGTTCCCTTTTAGTTTTTCAATTAAGCACCCGTCTTTCGATTATATTGGCCCCATTTTCTCTTCAAAAGAAACAGTTCACACTCCTCCAATGCCGTCACTTCTTTAATGACATAGTCGGGCATACCCCTTCTTAATAGAATTTCTGCGATAAGGTACGGTTTTTTCATATACTCTCCCTCCCTTTTACTTAGTTTCTATACTTTTATCTCATTATACAAAATAATCCATAATAGAAAAAATAGACAAAGCCCCATTTTCCAGAAAAATATGCATCATCGAGCCATTTAAATGAGTTAAATGACATTTTATAAAAGCATTATAGGGCCAATGTAAAATATTTGTTAGTATCCTATTAAAATCATTAACTAAAAGGGTGGGTTATCCGACTATAAAGTACGAAATGGGTGAAGTAATATATACCGCAGATTGAAAAGCATGCAGCAGATAAAGCTGTCAGAGGAATATCATTTAATTTAAAAAGAGGTGGGATATCCACCTCTTTTTTGTTTTCATTTGTAAAGTTTACTATATGTAGTCAGATCTTTTAACCGCTTTTCATTGACGGCAAAACCGATTCCGGCTTTTTGGGGAACCTGGATCAAGCCATTTTCGACAATGACTTCCGGATCGATTATATCCCCTTCCCAATAGCGAGATGAGGATGATATATCCCCGGGAATCGTGAACCCTTTTAAAGTGGCAAGAGCGATATTATGGGCACGTGATATGCCAAATTCAATCATCCCCCCGCACCAAACGGGCACGCCATTTTCCACACATAGATCATGGACTTTGACCGCTTCCGTCCAGCCGCCGACTTTTGCCATCTTAATATTGATCACCCCACAGCTCCTGAGAGACATCGCACTTTTGGCATCATGATAGGAATTGATGCTTTCATCTAGGCAAATGGGTGTCTGCAATTGTTTTTGCAAAATGGAATGTTCAACAATGTCGTCATGACCTAGCGGCTGCTCAATCATCATCAACTTAAACACATCAAGCTTCTGCAGATGTGGGATGTCATCAAGAGTGTACGCTGAATTGGCATCTGCCATTAGTGGGATATCGGGATAGGCCCGACGTATTTCCGCTAAAAACTCCAGATCATTTTGCGGATTGATTTTTATTTTATAACGCTGATAACCGGATCCGGAAAAATCATCGATTTGGCGCATCGCATCTTCTATATCATTGGATGCAACCACTACACCAGCAGCCACTTCACTTCGTTCGCCGCCAAACAGACGTCCGAGATAGACATCCTTCTGCTTCGCATATAGATCAAGAATTGCCTGTTCTAGAGCCGACTTCGCCATTGCATTCCGTCTGATTCCGCTCCATAAGCCCGGCAGCTCATCAGGATGTCCAAACTGACTGGCCAATGTCAACGGTATTAAGAAATCCTCCAACATATGAAAGCAGGTTTTGATCGTTTCCTCGGTATACCAAGGACTTGAAAAAGGAACGGCTTCTCCGTATCCAATCAATCCATCCTTATCCTTGGCCTCGACAATTATCACTTCCCGTTCACTTACCGTTTCGAGATGCGTCTTAAATGGCCGCTTCAAAGGGGCCTTAATGACCTTTAGGGAAATGGAGGATAACTTCATTGCCAGTCCCCCATTCTCTTCTTCAGTTCCCTTCTCAGCAGCTTGCTTGCACCATTCCGGGGAAGTTCCTCGCAAAAAATCACGTTCCTGGGGATTTTATAGGGTGCCAAGAATTCTCTGCAATACTCCAGCAGGTCTTTCTCTTTTTGCTCCGCTCCTTGATGCAAGACGACAAAAGCAAGTGGTACCTGTCCCCATTTTTCATCTTCAGTCCCCGTCACTCCCGCTTCGAAAACATCAGGATGCTTACTAAGGACACTTTCAATCTCAGCCGGATAGACATTTTCTCCTCCGGATATGATCAGATCCGAGCGTCGGTCAAGCACATATAAAAAGCCTTCCTCATCCAGATAACCAAGATCCCCGGTATAAAGCCATCCATCTGCAATCGCCTGCTGCGTAGCGTCCAAACGATTGAAATACCCTTTTGTCACATTCGGACCCGAAACCACGATTTCACCCGCTGCTCCGGATTCACAAATATTGCCGTCAAGCTCTATCCGTAACTGTGAAGGGAACAATGGTTTTCCCGCTGATCCGATTTTTGTCATGCTATACTCCGGTGCCAGTGTCACAATCTGTGAAGACGTTTCGGTCATCCCATACGTCTGATAAACGGGAATCCCTTTCTCCTTACAAACTTCAAGTAAATGAATGGGAGCTGGGCCTCCGCCTAACAGCATACAGCGAAAGGCATTGGGATAGCTTGTCTCCTTCAAATCACGCAACAGCCTGTTAAGCATCGCCGTCACGACCGAGATGATCGTCACGCCATTTTCCTGTATGCTCCGGTTTGCTTCCCTTTCATCAAATCTCTCTGCCAAAACGACCTTCATGCCATAAATCACATTTTTCATCAGGATGGATAGTCCACTAATATGAAAGATTGGAACCGCACAATACCAAGAATCATCCTCATGCAATCCAAGGTTCAAAACCGACCCGACGGCACTCCACCAATGGTTGCCGAATGTTTGGATCACACCTTTTGGATTTCCTGTCGTACCCGATGTATACATGATCGTAGCCGTATCATCAAGATAAAACTCCTGCAAAATCTCTGCCTTTCCTCCCTCCGGCAATTCTTCCATTAAAAGAAGGTGTAAATCCGGAAGTATATCGGCAACATCGGAGAGTTTGTCGGAGAAGGAACCTTCCGAAACCAAATAGCCCGTATCACTGTCCTCAATCTGCCAGGACAGCTCTTTTGCCGTTAATTTATTATTCAGCATCACAATTTTCACACCGAGATAAAATAGTGCATGAATCACGACGACACCATCAATATTGTTACGGAGTAAAACCGCGCATGAATCGCCAGCCTTCAGACCTTTAATCGCTAGCTTTCCAGCCATCTTCTCTGTTAATGTATGCAGTTCAAGAAAGCTATACGTACGACCTTCAAACTCGATTGCCGGACGATCCGGTGAAAGATGCGCCCGATTTTTCAGCCAGTTAGGCAACTTTTCTTCTGCCATGGTTGCTTACCCTCCTATATTTAGATATAGAAAACAGCCCGGCGATTATCCGCCAAGCTGCAGTCTCATCGATTCACGCGTTCCATTAAGGGAAACGAGGGAATTGCCCAAAGTCCGGATTGCGTTTTTCCTTGAATGCATCGCGGCCTTCTTTTGCTTCTTCTGTTGTATAGTATAAAAGTGTAGCGTCGCCAGCCAATTGTTGAAGACCTGCAAGGCCATCCGTGTCAGCATTCATTGCCGCTTTCAAGAAACGAAGTGCCGTTGGGCTCTTCTCAAGCATTTCTTCACACCATTTAACTGTTTCCGCTTCTAATTGGTCTAATGGTACAACCGTGTTGACCAATCCCATATCCAACGCTTCCTGAGCATTGTACTGACGGCATAGGTACCAGATTTCCCGTGCCTTCTTATGGCCCACGATACGCGCTAAGTAGCCAGAACCATATCCTGCATCAAAGCTTCCTACATTCGGTCCAGTTTGTCCGAAAATTGCATTGTCAGCAGCAATCGTCAAGTCACATACCACATTCAGGACATTACCGCCACCAATTGCATAGCCTGCAACCATAGCTACGACAGGTTTTGGAATCACGCGAATCAAACGTTGCAAATCAAGAACGTTAAGACGTGGAATATTATCTTCACCAACATATCCGCCATTTCCGCGTACTTTTTGGTCTCCGCCTGAACAGAATGCTTTGCCGCCTACACCCGTTAAAATAATGACACCGATGCTTGAATCATCACGCGCCCTCGCGAATGCATCAATCATTTCGGCAGTCGTTTTTGGCGTGAATGCATTATGTACATGTGGTCGGTTGATGGACACTTTCGCGATCCCATTATATTTTTCATATAAAATTTCATCATACTCACGTATAGTTTCCCATTGAATCGTCATCTAAATTCCTCCTTGATTTCGTTTTAAAAACTCACTTATTATTTTACCAAACTTTTCTCCATCTTCCACATGAATCGCATGCCCGGCATCACTTATTATTTTCCATTCAGCCCGCTTCAGCTTTTTAATCATCAAATCCGCAATTTCACAAAACTTTGGGTCGAGTTCACCTGTTATAAGGAGCACAGGAAAATCAAGCGTATCGAGTTCATCCCAGTAAGAAGCTTGACTGCCAGTCCCCATACCAAGAAGGCTATTGGAAAGACCAGTAGGGACATTGGCTAACCGCTGCTCCCGTATGGACAACCTTGTTTTGGATGATAGCCTTTTTTGGCTTTCAAACAGCGGGATGTTTTCCCATTGATCAACAAATGCTTCCATGCCCTTTTCAAGAATCCTTTCGGCAAGCTTCCTATCATTTTGCCTTCGGATTTCCCGTTCCTCTTCTGTTAAAAGACCGGGTGAAGCGCTTTCCAAAATCAATGTATCGACAAACTCAGGATACAAACAGGCAAAACCCAATGCAAGCCTTCCCCCCATGGAGTATCCAAGGATATGGGTTTTCGGGAAATGCAGCTTCTCCAAAATATACTTGAGATCTTCCGCCACACGTTCCATCTCATACCGATGAAAATCCGCTGGTGCCGCAGACATGCCATGGCCAATAATATCGACCATGATCATGGTATATCTCTCATGCAAAAACGGAATGAGGAATTTCCACGTATCCCGATTTCCCGTAAATCCATGTAAAAGTACAAGCGGTTCTCCATTTCCCGTTATTTCAACAGCATAAGTGACATCCCCGCAGACAATATTCATGATATTTCCCTATCTAACACCATTCTTATTTCCTGGGAAACAAAACTCCACAAATTTCGATGCATCTGGACATTGGATTCTCTTTCTGTTGGTACTTCGATTATTTTCAAACCTTGGATTTCAAACGACTCTATAAATACCTTCTTTAACTCATCCCAATTATGCACTTTGTTGTATTTACCGCCATAAAGCTGGGCAGTATGGGAAAAATCAAGTCCATGAGGCGTGCCGAATAGCGTTTCGAAATGTTCTCTCTCATTCGCCTGCGGCAAGAAGGAGAATATGCCGCCTCCATCATTATTAATAAGCAATATCGTGATATCTTGCTTTTGAAGTTTTGCCGCAAGCAAGCCATTCATATCATGGAAAAAGCTTAAATCCCCGATTGCCAGCACTGTATTTTTCGATACCGTACTAACCCCAAGTGCAGAGGAAACGACACCATCAATGCCATTCGCCCCACGATTTCCAAAGGTTTTAATTCCTTTTCCATTATTTAAAAAGAATGTATCCAAATCACGTATCGGCATACTATTACCGACAAATAATGTGGATTCCATTGGCATCATATCCTGTAACAGGGAGAACAGTTTGCCTTCACTTAACTCCTCTTCATCTCGAATGGAGGCTAAGGCATTCTTTGTAGCTCCGTTGACTGTTTGCCATAATCCAAGCCATTCATCATCAACGGCATCCGTAATTTTTTCACCAACACGTTGACAGAAATCTTTCTCTTCACAGTAAATCATGTTCGTTGCCAAGCCGGCTGGTTCGCGCCACCCCGCTCCGCCATCGACGACCAAGGTGATGGCCTGTTTTTGTTTTTTCATGAATAACAATAACGGTTTAGAAACAGGCATTGCCCCGAAACGCAAGATCACGACTGGCTTGAAAGCTGCCTTCGCGGCTTCATCGCGCAGAAACGTATCGTATGTATCAATAATGACGGCTTTGTCGTGACTCCCGCTTCTTAGCTGGGAAAGAGGGTCAGCCAGTAACGGAAAACCAAGTTTAGCCGCTAATGCGACGATGGCTTCCTTCATCTCTGGTTGCGGTAATTCCCCACACACTATGATGCCTTGCTTCGCTTGTGACAATGTAGCTGTCACAGCTTCTAGTTGTGATGCGGACAGTGAACGCTCCCCACTGTCGATCAACACGGCAGGTGCCAATTTATTTTCCCTATATTCCTTTGCTTCCTCCAGATTCGGAATCAGTGGTTCACGAAGCGGAAAATTTAAATGTACAGGTCCAGCAGGTTCAGTGGCCGCAGTAGCTACTGCCCTTGCACCGATCGTTCTTGCATACCGCATCATCTCATCTGTACTTTCAGGAAGTGCCATTTCGACAAACCATTTAACTTGCCTCCCGTACAGATGAATCTGATCGATTGCCTGTGGGGCACCGACATCACGCAACTCATGCGGACGATCGGCAGTAAGTACAATAAGTGGCACCCTTGAATAGAAAGCTTCAATGACGGCTGGATAAAAGTTCGCAGCCGCTGTACCGGACGTACAAAGAAGTCCGACAGGTTCTTTTAAGGCCTTGGCGAGACCAAGGGCAAAAAAAGCGGCCGATCGCTCATCCACATTAATATGAACTTTGATATCAGGATGTTCCACAAGCAACAAAGCGAGAGGTGTAGATCGTGAACCTGGACTCACGACCACATGTTTCATCTCATTTTGTGCCAGCTCATCGACAAATGAAGCAGCATACGCTGTCAATGCATCTCGGTCATTCATTAAGGTTTCCTCCTAAAGCACTTAACATCGGATTGAATTTAATTCCCGTTTCCCGGAATTCACTTTCGGGAGTTGAATCCTCCACTACACCGCATCCCGCAAAGAGCGATGCCTCATTATTCTGTATTAGAGCAGAACGTATCCCTACAGCAAATTCTCCGTTCCCATACGTATCCACCCAGCCTAAAGGACCCGCATAAAAGCCGCGTTCAAGACCTTCCATTTCCCGAATTCGGACAACAGCCTTTTCTTTTGGAAGCCCGCCCATAGCCGGTGTTGGATGGAGATTTTCCACGAATTGAAAAATAGTGACACCTGCTTTAGATAGACCATGTACCGGTGTATACAAATGCTGGATATGGCGGTTTTTCATAAGTTCCGGTTCGGCTGGAACCATTACCTTTTCACATACCGCATCGAAGGCCTTTGATATCATCGACACGACATATTGGTGCTCTTGCAAATTCTTTTGGTCATGAAGCAATTCTTCACCAAGACTAACATCTTCTTGCTCATCTTTCCCTCGTCCCATCGATCCAGCAAGACAGGTTGAAAAAACTTCATTTCCCTTTTTCTTAATTAAACGTTCAGGAGTGGCACCGACAAAACAATCACCGCCCGCCTCCAAACTGAAAATATAGCTTAATGGCTGTTCAGCAATCAATTGCTCAAGCACCTTCCCAGAATCAATGGAACGCTCGAACTCAAGCCGTAGCTCCCTTGCCAAAACGATCTTGTCGAGATCTGTCGCCTTGATTTCCTCTACGGCCTCTGCGACCGTCCGCTTCCATCCCTCAGGGTCGACCTCCCTCTGCTTAAGCAGGGAATTGGAACCCAATCCAGTGCCATCCAAGCTTTCAAAAAGGAAAGCTTCCCGTTCATTTATCATATCTATGAAGAGTTTTTCTGAATCATCAGGTGAACAAAGTAAGTTTGTCGTTAAGTAAGCTTGTTTCCCCACTATTGAAAGCATGAAGGCAGGTATATAAAACAGGTTATCCCCAAATTGATTCCAAAGGAGCGTACTGTTAGATTCATAATCAAAAGAAAAGCCCCCAAAAAGTAAAGGACCGGTCGCTTCTACATCGGTCACTCCTGTTTTGACAGCAGTATTCTGCAGTTTGATCCAGCTCTTTTCGACTTCTCTATAACGATCGGCATTTGGTGCCGCTTTGATTTTCTTAACATTGCCTAAACCAGTGATGGTTATTTCCTTTGCAGGGTCCTCCCAGAAAAAGCGTTCACCCGCATACCGTTCTCTTCCAGCTTGATAAAATGAAAGGGGGTTCGTGCAATTAACTTTCTTAATATGACTGAATAGAACTTGATCATTCAAGTCCTTCGCCTTTTGTATAGCTGAAGCCAGTCCCTGAAACTGTTCAGTTTCTTCTGAGATAGCCAAAAAAATCCCCCCAAATGTACATTTTAAAAGCTTTTTTACCTATTTAAAGATACACCTCCCTTCAACCCAATGTCAATAAAACGCCCCTTTACCGAACGATTCATTCCTGCTTTTTTCCTTATTATATGAATCTTAGCGAATGAAGAGAAATATCCTTGATTTTGGAAGTGAATCAACCGGGAAATCCAATTGACACCATTCCCGACTTTTCCTACACTTATTAGGATAACCTTTTGTGCAACATTTCAATATTTGTTATACTTTTGAGACAACCAATAATGATTTTGAGGAGAGAAATAATGCAAACAGAATACGACGAACTTCCCCTTAAACGGACCTGGAAGATTTGGTGGGAGTTAATTCGTCCACATACACTAACCGCTGCTTTTGTCCCGGTCTTACTTGGAACTGTGATTGCGCTTTTGGAAGATGGCGTTAATTGGCTGCTGTTCGCTGCCATGATGGTTGCAAGTATCCTGATTCAGGCTGCAACTAACTTATTCAATGAATACTACGATTTCAAAAGAGGCTTGGATACGAAGGAATCTGTCGGAATTGGTGGCGGAATCGTCCGCCATGGGATGACCCCTAAGCTCATCATGACCTTAGCTCTTGGCATGTACGCCATCGCACTGATACTTGGAATCTATATCTGTGCTGCATCATCTTGGTGGCTTGCTGCAGTAGGACTTGTCTGCATGCTTGTCGGTTATCTTTATACAGGAGGCCCCCTGCCCATCTCATATACACCTTTCGGGGAACTTTTTTCAGGATTGTTCATGGGCTTTTTGATCATTTTGATCGCCTTTTTCATTCAAACCGGTTATGTTTCTTCGACTGCTATCTTAATTGCCATACCAAGTGGAATATTAGTCGGGCTGATCAACCTATCCAATAACCTCCGTGACCATGATGGAGATAAGGCACATGGCCGCAAAACGATGCCAGTCGTGATGGGCAGGAAAAACGCCCTTACATTCATGGCTATCATGTTTGCTTTCTCTTACCTATGGCTTGTTGGGTTAGTCCTTACTGGAAGTGTAACAGCGTGGGTTCTACTTGCCTTCCTAAGCATTCCAAAAGCCATGGCAGCAATCAAAGGCTTCGTCGGTAAAACACAGCCGATCACGATGGTACCAGCAATGAAAGCCACGGCCCAAACAAACACCTTCTTTGGCTTACTTATGGCCATAGGATTATTCATCAGCTATCTTATATAATCTTCAAGGACTGAGCTCATTCCGCTCGGTCCTTTTTCAATCCTCCATTTGTTTTCCTTTACGAAGATTCGGGTAATAGATAATAATACCATCTTACCAATATTTAATGTGATAACGACTATAAGGAGTGAAATGGATATGGCAACAATACAGCAAACGCAAATGTTAAAAAATGAACTGCTTAAAGAAAAAGATGAACTCGGAAATAGAATACAAAATGATGAACAATCGGTTCTGAATAAAAGCCAGACGGAATCCGTAGGGGAATTATCATCCTATGATAATCATCCGGCTGACCTTGGAACTGAATTATTCGAGATGGAACGGAATCAAGCACTGGATGAGCATGCACAAATTGAAATGGATAAAATCGAAGAAGCATTGAATGCTATAGAAGAAGGTTCATATGGACATTGTAAAACCTGCCATACAGAAATCCCTTTTGAAAGACTTGAAGCAATTCCAAGCACTCTCTACTGTGTCGAGCATGCACCAGAACGAACGACTGTACAAGATCGTCCAGTTGAAGAGGACATACTGATCCCATCCAAGGGAGATCATTTTGAAGATCGTCATGGAAAAGAATTGGTGGATAAAGAAGATAGCTTTGGTGAAGTTGCCAAATTCGGTACATCCGAAACGCCATCTGATTACACAGGCGATCATGACCATTATAATGATCTTTATAAAACCGAAGATGAAACGAATGGATTTCCTGAAGACTATGAAGGATTTACCGCAAATGATATCGAAGGAAAAAATAGAATGGACATCCAGAACAAAAAGCAAAAGGAATATGAAGATGCACTGACAGAAGAACATATAGATTCCCAGCTTGGAGACATTCCCTATAGACAAAAAGATAGTTATATCAAGGAAAGGAAATGAAAAAAAGAAGCATACATTTATGTATGCTTCCTTTTTTGTTATGACCCGTACGGGATTCGAACCCGTGTTACCGCCGTGAAAGGGCGGTGTCTTAACCGCTTGACCAACGGGCCAAATGGCGGAGAAGGAGGGATTTGAACCCTCGCGCCGCTCGCGCGACCTACACCCTTAGCAGGGGCGCCTCTTCAGCCTCTTGAGTACTTCCCCATGGCTCCGCAGGTAGGACTCGAACCTACGACCGTTCGGTTAACAGCCGAATGCTCTACCACTGAGCTACTGCGGAACAATATGAATATGGTGGGCCTAAATGGACTCGAACCATCGACCTCACGCTTATCAGGCGTGCGCTCTAACCAGCTGAGCTATAGGCCCATATTTGGAGCGGGTGAAGGGAATCGAACCCTCATCATCAGCTTGGAAGGCTGAGGTTTTACCACTAAACTACACCCGCGAAATGGGGCGACTGATGGGAATCGAACCCACGAATGCCTGAACCACAATCAGGTGCGTTAACCACTTCGCCACAACCGCCGTAATATGAAAGATATGGTGGCTCAGGACGGAATCGAACCGCCGACACAAGGATTTTCAGTCCTTTGCTCTACCGACTGAGCTACTGAGCCACATTTGTATTAAATTTTAAAAATGGCGGTCCCGACGGGAATCGAACCCGCGATCTCCTGCGTGACAGGCAGGCATGTTAACCGCTACACCACGGGACCTAATAATTGCGGGGACAGGATTTGAACCTGCGACCTTCGGGTTATGAGCCCGACGAGCTACCGGACTGCTCCACCCCGCGACGGTAATAATGAAACGATTTGCATCAAGTTTTCGTGTATATCGTTTTTTCGCTTCCTCTATGTAAGGTTGTTTAAAAACAACTTGCTGCTTTTTGAAAAAATGGAGGAGGTAGAGGGATTCGAACCCCCGCGGGATTTGACTCCCCTGTCGGTTTTCAAGACCGATCCCTTCAGCCGAACTTGGGTATACCTCCACGGCTTTAAAAAATGAATATGGTGGACCTTGTAGGACTCGAACCTACGACCGGACGGTTATGAGCCGTCTGCTCTAACCAGCTGAGCTAAAGGTCCTTATATTTATTGGTAGCGGCGGAGGGGATCGAACCCCCGACCTCACGGGTATGAACCGTACGCTCTAGCCAGCTGAGCTACACCGCCAATATAATATAAGTATCTGATTGAAAAATGGTGGAGCCTAGCGGGATCGAACCGCTGACCTCCTGCGTGCAAGGCAGGCGCTCTCCCAGCTGAGCTAAGGCCCCATTCATTAAAAATCACGTGGTCGGGAAGACAGGATTCGAACCTGCGACCCCTTGGTCCCAAACCAAGTGCTCTACCAAGCTGAGCTACTTCCCGCAAAAAAACATGGTGCGCCCGGCGGGAGTCGAACCTACAACCTTCTGATTCGTAGTCAGATGCTCTATCCAATTGAGCTACGGGCGCACATTATAATGGTGCCGAGGACCGGAATCGAACCGGTACGGTAGTCACCTACCGCAGGATTTTAAGTCCTGTGCGTCTGCCAGTTCCGCCACCCCGGCACATACGAAAAGTGGAGCGGAAGACGGGATTCGAACCCGCGACCCCAACCTTGGCAAGGTTGTATTCTACCACTGAACTACTTCCGCATGTAAGATGCGGGTGAAGGGACTTGAACCCCCACGCCTTGCGGCGCCAGATCCTAAGTCTGGTGCGTCTGCCAATTCCGCCACACCCGCATATGAAATGGTGAGCCATGAAGGATTCGAACCTTCGACCCTCTGATTAAAAGTCAGATGCTCTACCAACTGAGCTAATGGCTCGTGCTTGTACTACCTAAAAGATGGTGCCGGCAAGAGGACTTGAACCCCCAACCTACTGATTACAAGTCAGTTGCTCTACCAGTTGAGCTACACCGGCAGGTGTAAAATGGTGGAGGATGACGGGATCGAACCGCCGACCCTCTGCTTGTAAGGCAGATGCTCTCCCAGCTGAGCTAATCCTCCATATATAAATGCTTGGCGACGTCCTACTCTCACAGGGGGAAACCCCCAACTACCATCGGCGCTGAAGAGCTTAACTGCCGTGTTCGGAATGGGAACGGGTGTGAC
>NZ_JBNNSH010000006.1:0-216205 GCF_050277555.1 Peribacillus sp. NPDC097895
GTCACACCCGTTCCCATTCCGAACACGGCAGTTAAGCTCTTCAGCGCCGATGGTAGTTGGGGGTTTCCCCCTGTGAGAGTAGGACGCCGCCAAGCCATTTTAAAGATCAGCCATCCGGCGGGTCTTTTTTTGCGTCTTTATGGTTTGATATGGGGATTAGTAGTGACTGAAAACTAATAACATACCGTAAAATAAAGGTGAATAAGCATCTATTTGACCTAAAGTGGAATAAATTGATCTACAGGCAATAAAATTCGATCTAAAGTGAAATAAATCGCCCTACATACGATATAATTCGACCTACATGAGTTTTTTGTATGGATTCACACATGTTGATGAACAAAAATATGGATGTCTCGGAACCTCAGGAAGCCATCCAACAGGCTTGGAAAGTTATATTTGGACAATGATTTCCATATATGGGTTATATAAGCGATTGAGGGAAACCGAATGGCCGAAGAAAGACGAGCTGAAAATGGATTTATGTACCGCAATCATCGAGCACAGAGCAGTAGTGTAGATTGAAGCGGATTAAATGCATAGGAAGGGTAGAAGGTCGGGATCTTGAATAGATGTACAATGGATGACGATTGGGCCCTTTTTTGCGGCAGAAGGGGATGAATTAAGCGTTAATCACATTTTATTCTGTGAAGTATATGTATTAGGCATGCAAGGGAATTCGAATGGAAACATCAATTGACATTGACCTTGCCTTTACTTGTTCTTTTCATTATACTAGGAAGAATTTATTAATGATTATATCCATTGGGTGCTAAGGGAGAATGCAAACAATATAGAAATTATGGAAAGGATCGGTATTGTGAGTAAAAAAAGTAAGGAAAAGTTTGAAGTTATCGAGGGAGAGTCCATCGATGCTTGTTTAGATCGAATAAAAGCAGCGGGTTACTTTCCTGTAAGGCGGACGGAAGAACCCATCTTTGCCGAGAGAATTGAGAATGGTAAAGTCCATTATGTGCCAGTTGATCGAAAAATTGTATTCGAAGCAAAGTTAATTGAGTAAAACACGAACGATTTATTAATATCATGTAAAAATATTCGATTTTAACTTGACATTAAAATAACCGGAAGGTAAGATGAAGTTACATTAATACATCTCATATAATCATGGGGATATGGCCCAAAAGTTTCTACCTGATGACCGTAAATCATCGGACTATGAGAAAAGCATCTGACTAATTCGGAAACTAGACAAGTCTTTTTGAATTTTTTCTTCAAAAGGGCTTTATTTTCCGGGCAGGTTGCTTTCTCGATGAGAAGCAACCTGCCCGGTTTTTTAATTTAAAACGTAATAGCTAATGATAAGCGTCCAGCTGCATACTCGGGACGCCATAATATGAGTGTTGGGGGAATGATGATATGAAACCGCAAGTTGGGGTTATTATGGGAAGTGTCTCGGATTGGGAAACGATGAAATACGCTTGTGAATCATTGGAACAGCTTGAGATTCCCTATGAAAAGAGAGTCGTTTCCGCCCACAGGACGCCGGATTTACTATTTGAATATGCAGAGAGTGCAAAAGAGAGAGACATCAAAGTGATTATTGCCGGGGCAGGCGGGGCGGCCCATCTTCCAGGTATGACAGCGGCCAAAACGATTGTCCCAGTGATTGGCGTGCCGATACAATCGAAAGCATTAAATGGGATGGATTCGTTATTATCGATTGTTCAAATGCCTGGTGGCGTACCGGTTGCGACGGTTGCAATCGGGAAATCGGGAGCAGTCAATGCCGGTTTGTTCGCGGCTCAAATATTAGCAGCTTTCGATTCCGAGATTGCTGATAGATTGGAAGCTTTACGAGACGAAACCAGAGAAAAGGTGTTAAGCAGCAGTGAACAACTTAAATAATACAATCATTTTACCGGGACAAACCATTGGAATTATCGGCGGTGGGCAATTGGGCAGGATGATGGCCTTATCGGCGAAGGCATCGGGATTTAGGATAGCGGTCCTTGAGCCGACGGCAGATGGTCCATGTGCGCAAGTGGCCGATATTGAAATCACTGGAGCTTATGATGATATAGATGCGTTGAAAAAGTTAGCAGAAGTCAGTGACGTCATAACTTATGAGTTTGAAAATATCAGTTCAGAAGCTTTGGATTGGTTAAAACAACATGCATTTCTTCCACAGGGTTCAAAATTATTAAAGCTTACACAGGATCGACTTACTGAAAAAAAAGCCATATCTGATGCAGGAGCTTCGGTTGCTCCATATCAGGAAATACAGGATATTTCAGAAATTCACCTTCATATAGAAAAATTAGGGTACCCTAGTGTGTTAAAAACGACCCGGGGCGGTTATGATGGAAAAGGGCAGTTGGTCATTAAGGAAGAAGCTGATATCAAAAAGGCTGAGACCCTGCTCAAAACAGGTGTATGTGTGCTGGAAGCCTGGATTCCTTTCTTAAAAGAAATCTCCATTATCGTGACGCGTAATGCAAATGGCGAGGTAAGTCATTTTCCGATAGCGGAAAACATTCATATTGAAAACATTCTTCATAAAAGTATTGTTCCCGCCCGTATTAGCCAGCAAGCTGAGCGGAAGGCTATTAATGAGGCTTTGCAGCTTGCAGAGAAACTTGATTTGGTGGGGACATTGGCAGTCGAGATGTTTTTAACCGCTCAGGATGAAATCATCATTAATGAATTGGCGCCAAGGCCTCATAACTCAGGCCATTATACAATGGAAGCATGTGAGACTTCACAGTTCGAACAGCATATAAGGGCTGTCTGCAATTGGCCGCTTGGAAATACGGCGTTATTGAAGCCTGTGGTAATGATTAATATCCTTGGTGAGCATATCGGGCCATTAATGGATGAAATTCCGACGCTTTCAGATTGGAAGGTTCACCTTTACGGTAAGAAAGAAGCCAAGATTAAGCGGAAAATGGGTCATGTGAATATTTTACGTCCAACGATTGAGGAAGCTCTTTTGGAAAGTGATCGAAGCAAAATATGGAATCAACAGGTTGAAACGGAGGAAGTAAAATGATTGAACGTTATACCCGCCCAGAGATGGGAAACATTTGGACAGAAAAGAACCGCTTTAATGCGTGGTTGGAAGTTGAAATCTTAGCTTGTGAAGCATGGTCTGAACTAGGTGTCATTCCAAAAGAAGATGTGAAGCTACTTCGTGAAAATGCTACGTTCGATGTGGAGCGTATCAATGAAATCGAAAAAGATACTCGCCACGATGTCGTTGCGTTTACACGTGCGGTTTCTGAAACGTTAGGTGAAGAACGGAAATGGGTACATTACGGATTGACCTCTACTGATGTGGTCGATACAGCTCTTTCATATGTGATTAAGCAAGCGAATGATATCCTTGCCAAGGATTTAAATAATTTCGTTGAGATCTTGAAAAATAAAGCGAAAGAACATAAATACACGGTTCAAATGGGACGTACACATGGTGTTCATGCGGAACCGACCACTTTTGGGTTGAAACTGGCACTTTGGTATCAAGAAATGAAACGCAATGTCGAACGTTTTGAAGAAGCTAGAAAGAACATAGAGGTTGGGAAGATCTCTGGAGCTGTCGGAACTTACGCAAACATCGACCCATTCGTTGAAAAATTCGTTTGTGAAAAGCTTGGCCTTGAAGCAGCGCCAATTTCAACACAAACATTACAGCGCGATCGCCACGCACATTATATGAGCACATTGGCTTTAATTGCGACATCAATCGAAAAGTTCGCGGTGGAAATTCGCGGCTTACAAAAAAGCGAAACACGCGAAGTGGAAGAATTCTTTGCAAAAGGACAAAAGGGATCTTCGGCAATGCCTCATAAACGGAATCCAATTGGTTCTGAAAATATGACGGGAATGGCTCGAGTAATCCGCGGTTACATGATGACAGCATATGAGAATGTGCCATTATGGCATGAACGTGACATTTCACATTCTTCTGCTGAGCGCATCATCTTGCCGGATGCAACAATCGCTTTAAACTACATGCTGAACCGTTTCAGCAACATAGTGAAGAACTTGACTGTTTATCCAGAAAATATGAAACGCAATATGGACCGTACGCTGGGATTGATTTTCTCACAACGTGTGCTGCTATCCCTTATCGATAAAGGACTTGTCCGTGAAGAAGCTTATGATACGGTTCAGCCGAAAGCGATGGAAGCATGGGAGCAACAGGTTCCATTCAGAAGCCTGATCGAAAAGGATGATAAAATTACAAGCTTGCTTACGAAAGAAGAGCTTGATGATTGTTTCGATCCTACACATCACTTGAAAAATGTTGATGTAATCTTTGATCGTTTAGGTTTATAAAATGAAGGCGGCAAACATAGTACCATTAGACGGTGTTATGTTTGCCAAGCCTTATGAATGATAGGAAGATTCATAATATTCACAATGCGGGGGTCTGGACAGATGGAAAAACGAGAATTGTTGTATGAAGGAAAAGCGAAACAGATTTTTGCAACGGACAACAGTGAAATAGTATGGGTGGAATACAAGGATTCGGCAACGGCGTTTAATGGTGAGAAGAAGTCAGAGATTGCCGGAAAAGGTAAGTTGAATAATCAAATTACTAGCTTACTATTTTCAAAGCTTGCCCAAGAAAATATTCCATCCCATTTTATTGAACAGCTTTCCGACCGGGAGCAGCTAGTCAAGAAGGTATCTATCATTCCGCTTGAAGTCGTCGTTAGAAATACGGCTGCCGGCAGTTTCTCTAAAAGGACTGGCATTGAAGAAGGCCAGCCGCTCAAGAAAACGCTGATTGAGTTTTACTATAAAGATGACGAGCTCGGCGATCCTCTGTTAACGGAAGACCATATTGAAGAATTGGAACTTGCAAGCAAGGAAGATGTAGCCATTTTAAAAGAAAAGGCACAAGAAATATCCAACGTCTTAACTTCCTTCTTTAAAGAGTTGGACATTAAATTGATTGATTTTAAATTAGAGTTCGGTAAAACCTCGAATGGGGAAATTTTACTGGCTGATGAGATTTCACCTGATACATGCCGATTATGGGATGTAAAAACGAATGAAAAGTTAGACAAAGATGTATTCCGTCGTAATTTAGGCAGTTTAACAGATGCTTACGAAAAAATTCTAGCAAAGTTGGAGGGTACTCAACATGTATAAGGTTAAGGTATATATCACACTACGCGAAAGTGTACTAGATCCACAGGGAGCAGCAGTTCAACAATCACTTCATAGTTTGACTTATAACGAAGTAAGTGATGTTCGAGTGGGGAAATACATTGAACTTACAATTGAAGATACAGACCGTGATTTAGATCAACTTGTGAAAGAAATGTGTGAAAAACTATTGGCCAATACGGTAATTGAATCTTACCGTTATGATGTTGAGGAGGTTATCACCCAATGAAATTTGCTGTCATAGTTTTCCCTGGTTCCAATTGTGATGTCGATATGTACCATGCGATTAAGGATGCACTAGGGGAAGAAGTGGAGTATGTTTGGCATTCCACAGACAATCTAGATCAGTATGATGGGATTCTCCTTCCTGGAGGCTTCTCTTATGGAGATTATTTACGCTCTGGAGCAATTGCCCGTTTTTCGAATGTAATGGCCGAAGTCGTAAAAGCGGCACAGGCAGGAAAGCCTGTTCTTGGAGTATGCAATGGTTTTCAGATTTTACTTGAAGCAGGACTTTTACCTGGAGCGATGCGCCGTAATGATGGCCTGAAATTCATTTGCCGTAATGTAGGATTGAAGGTTAAAAATAATCAAACGATGTTTACGACAGGTTATGAATTAGATGAAACGATTACGATCCCGGTTGCCCATGGTGAAGGAAATTACTATTGTGATAATGAAACATTGGCTGAATTGAAACGAAATAACCGCATCTTGTTCACATATGATGGTGAAAATCCAAACGGAAGCTTGGAACAAATAGCGGGAATTACAAATGAACAAGGAAATGTCCTCGGAATGATGCCTCATCCCGAACGTGCTGTTGATTCACTGCTTGGCAGTAAAGACGGCTTAAAGATTTTTCAATCCATCGTAAAAAACTGGAGGGAATCACATGTTATTACAGCTTGAACCAAGTCCGGAAAAAATTAAATCGGATCGTTTATACGCAACTATGGGACTATCCGATGAAGAATTTGCAATGGTGGAGAAAATCTTAGGCAGACTGCCGAATTATACGGAAACAGGATTGTTTTCGGTTATGTGGTCAGAGCATTGTTCCTACAAAAATTCAAAACCCATCTTAAGGAAATTCCCGATTACAGGGGAGAAAGTGCTTCAAGGTCCTGGTGAAGGGGCAGGAATCGTTGATATCGGAGACGATCAGGCTGTCGTTTTTAAAATTGAAAGTCATAACCACCCATCGGCAATCGAACCTTATCAAGGTGCCGCTACTGGTGTCGGCGGAATTATCCGTGATGTTTTCTCCATGGGTGCCCGTCCGATTGCGATGTTGAACTCGCTTCGCTTCGGTGAGTTAGACAATGATCGTGTTAAATATTTATTTAAAGAAGTGGTAGCCGGGATTGCAGGATACGGGAATTGTATCGGAATTCCAACTGTCGGCGGTGAAATTCAATTTGATCCATCGTATGAAGGAAATCCTCTAGTCAATGCCATGTGTGTCGGTTTGATCGATCATAAAGACATTAAAAAAGGACAAGCGCATGGAGTGGGCAACACAGTGATGTATGTGGGTGCAAAAACTGGTCGTGATGGTATTCATGGTGCAACATTTGCATCTGAAGAGCTATCAGAGTCTTCAGAAGAAAAGCGGCCTGCCGTACAAGTGGGCGATCCATTCATGGAGAAACTGCTTTTGGAAGCATGCCTTGAATTGATTCAAAATGATGCTCTTGTTGGCATTCAGGATATGGGAGCAGCGGGTCTTACCAGCTCATCTGCCGAAATGGCGAGTAAAGCGGGCTCAGGCATTAAAATGAACCTTGATTTGGTACCGCAGCGTGAAACGGGAATGACAGCTTATGAAATGATGCTTTCTGAATCACAAGAGCGGATGCTGATCGTAGTCACTAAAGGACGTGAACAAGAAATCGTTGACTTGTTTACGAAATACGATTTAGAGGCCGTATCTGTTGGAGAAGTAACGGATGATAAAAATCTAACACTTTCTCATCAAGGTGAAATCGTTGCTGAGGTTCCGGTTGATGCTTTGGCTGAAGAAGCTCCGATTTATCATAAGCCATCTGCAGAACCGCAATATTTCCGTGACTTCCAAAGCATGACGGCAGAAGTGCCAGTCATTGGGGATTATAAAGAAACGCTAGTATCATTATTAAAGCAACCGACAATTTCGAGTAAAGAATGGGTCTATGACCAATATGATTACATGGTCCGCACGAATACAGTCGTCTCACCTGGATCGGATGCAGCGGTAGTACGTGTCAGAGGCACGAATAAGGCCCTTGCAATGACGACGGATTGTAACTCCCGTTATATATATTTGGATCCTGAAACAGGAGGTAAAATCGCTGTCGCTGAAGCAGCTCGTAACATTATTTGCTCCGGTGCGGAACCTTTAGCGATTACGGATTGCTTGAATTTCGGGAATCCAGAAAAACCTGAAATATTTTGGCAATTGGAAAAAGCGGCAGACGGTATGAGTGAAGCTTGCAGAAGCTTAAGTACTCCTGTCATTGGAGGAAATGTGTCGCTTTACAATGAAACGAATGGTGAAGCGATTTACCCTACACCTGTAGTTGGGATGGTCGGCCTTGTCAGTGATCTTCAACATATCACTACGCAATCGTTTAAAAATGAATCCGATTTGATTTATGTTGTCGGTGAAGCAAAAGTGGAATTTGGCGGAAGTGAATTACAAAAAATGCTTGAAGGAAAAATCTTTGGACGTGCACCAGAACTTGATTTGGCCGTTGAACAAAAACGTCAGCAGCAAATCCTTTCTGCGATCCAAACTGGACTTGTAGCATCAGCCCATGATCTTTCGGAAGGCGGTTTGGCAGTCGCTTTAGCAGAGTCTTTATTCGGGGCAAACAAGCTTGGGGCAAAAGTGAATATATCCGGCGAAGCGGTATCCGAACTATTCAGTGAAACGCAATCACGATTCTTGCTATCCATCAATCCTGATAATCAAGCAGCATTTGAAGCACTTGTTGAAGATGCGGTATGCATAGGATCGGTAACTGAGGATAATAAATTAGTCGTGACGGCAGATAATGATGGCAAAGTATTGGAAGCGGAAGTCGAAGAGTTACAAACAGCTTGGAAGGGAGCTATACCATGCTTGCTGAAATAAGAAGTCTAAACGAAGAGTGTGGCGTAGTTGGAGTCTGGGGACATCCCGATGCAGCACAGCTTGCTTATTACGGTTTGCATAGCTTACAACATCGTGGTCAAGAAGGAGCGGGCATCGTCGTGACGGACGGTGAGCAGATGTCCATCTCTAAGGGTGAAGGTCTTGTAACAGAGATATTCACGGCTGAAAAAATGCAGGCTCTTTCCGGTACTGGAAGAGCTGCAATCGGCCATGTCCGTTATACAACGGCAGGCGGCGGCGGGTATCAAAATGTACAGCCTTTCTTGTTCAATTCACATACAGGAGGGCTTGCACTTGCCCATAATGGGAATATCGTCAATGCCCATCAGTTAAAAGCACAGCTTGAAGGACAGGGAAGCATTTTTCAAACGACTTCTGATACCGAAGTTCTGGCACATCTGATTAAACGGTCCGGTTACACAGATGTCAGAGATTCCGTGAAAAACAGTTTAAGCATGCTTAAGGGAGCTTACGCATTTGTCATCATGACAGAAAACCAAATGATCATGGCGAGAGATCCGCATGGTTTCCGTCCACTTTCCTTGGGGAAAATAGGCGATGCATATTTCGCTGCATCCGAAACATGTGCACTTGATATTGTAGGTGCAGAATTCATTCGCGATATAGAGCCGGGTGAACTCGTTGTCATTAATGATGAGGGAATCACATCCGAGTACTTTTCTCTTTCAAGTCAACAGGCGATGTGCACGATGGAATATGTGTATTTTTCCCGTCCGGATAGCAACATTGATGGGATCAATGTTCATACAGCACGAAAGAACCTTGGCAAGCAAATGGCGCTTGAAGCCAAAATTGAAGCTGATGTCGTTACAGGCGTACCTGATTCCAGCATTTCAGCAGCGATAGGCTATGCTGAAGCGGCAGGCATTCCCTATGAAATGGGGCTAATTAAAAATCGTTATGTTGGACGGACATTCATTCAGCCATCACAGAGTCTGCGTGAACAAGGCGTGAAGATGAAACTTTCACCTGTAAGAGGTGTCGTAGAAGGTAAGCGGGTCATAATGGTTGATGATTCAATCGTCCGTGGGACAACGAGCAGAAGGATTGTCCGCATGTTAAAAGATGCAGGAGCTAAAGAAGTGCATGTTGTAATCAGCTCACCACCGATCAAGAATCCTTGTTTTTATGGCATAGACACGTCAAAAAAAGAAGAATTGATCGCAAGCTCTAAATCGGTGGAGGAAATAAGAGAAATCATTGGTGCTGATTCTTTAACTTTCTTAAGTGTCGAAGGTATGGTCGAAGCGATTGGCCGTCCGTTTCCTGGAGAAACGCGTGGGTCATGTCTAGCTTGTTTCACCGGAAATTATCCGACTGAAATTTTTGAATACGAACGAGAAAAAACAAAATGTTAATCATGTCGGAATTGAAGATCGATTTTCGGAGGGGGATTTCAAATGGCTAATGCATATAAACAGGCTGGTGTTGATATTGAGGCTGGTTATGAAGCGGTAAATCGGATGAAAAAACATGTGAAGCGGACATTTCGTCCAGAAGTAATGAATGGTCTGGGCGGTTTCGGGGGCATGTTTGATTTATCTTCCTTGAACCTTAAAGAACCTGTGCTCATTTCAGGTACGGATGGAGTGGGTACGAAACTTTTGTTGGCGTTCATGATGGATAAACACGATACAATTGGAGTGGATTGTGTAGCTATGTGCGTCAACGATGTTGTCGTTCAAGGTGCTGCACCTTTGTACTTTTTAGATTATATTGCTTGCGGTAAAGCGGATCCAGAACGAATCGAAATGATCGTCAAAGGAATTGCAGATGGGTGTGAGCAGGCGGGTTGTGCATTAATCGGTGGAGAAACGGCGGAAATGCCAGGAATGTACGACACGGAAGAATACGATGTGGCAGGCTTCACTGTAGGTGCAGTTGAAAAATCACGTCTAATTACTGGTGAGGCAATCTCTGCGGGTGATGTCGTGATTGGCCTTGCTTCAAGCGGCATCCACAGTAATGGATATTCTCTCGTTCGTAAAATTCTTCTTGAAGATTCAGGCATGGACCTTCATGAGTTCGTACCGGAATTGGACTGCAAGTTAGGCGAAGAATTATTAAAACCGACAAAAATCTATGTGAAATCGATTTTATCTACATTGGAAAAATATGAAATTAAGGGCCTTGCCCACATTACGGGTGGCGGGTTCATCGAAAATATCCCGCGTATTCTACCTGAAGGACGCGGTGTGGAAATCGAGCTTGGAAGCTGGGGAATTCCGCCAATATTCTCATTCCTTGAAGAAAAAGGGAACCTTGTAAAAGAGGAAATGTTCAATATTTTCAATATGGGAATCGGAATGACGGCTATCGTGAAAAAAGAAGAAGCATCAGCTGTGCTAGCCCATCTAAAGTCTTGTGGTGAAGAAGCATCGGTTATTGGAACGATTGTGGATGGAAATGGAGTGTCGTTTAAATAATGAAGCGACTCGCTGTCTTTGCGTCAGGTAACGGTAGTAATTTCCAATCAATTGCTGATGCAATTAAAAGTGGAACGCTGGAGGCTGAAATCTGTCTTGTCGTTTGTGATCGTGAAGATGCTTATGTACTTGAGAGAGCTAAGCTTGAGAATATCAATCTTTTCTCCTTTACAGCGAAGAATTACGCTAACAAGGCTGGATTTGAAACGGAAATCCTGGAGAAACTTCGCCAACACGATGTAGATTTTATCATTCTGGCTGGATATATGCGTTTGATTGGTCCCACATTATTAGAAAAGTACTCACAGAGGATTGTAAACATCCATCCTTCACTTCTGCCTAGCTTTCCAGGCAAGGATGCAATTGGCCAGGCTTTTGACGCCGGAGTGAAGGAAACAGGGGTCACGGTTCATTATGTTGATGATGGAATGGATACAGGACCGATCATTGCCCAAAAAACAGTGCCAATTCTTGAGGGGGATACGAAAGACATTCTTCAAAAAAGGATTCAGGAAACGGAGCATGACATGTATCCGTCAGTTTTGCAGCAGCTATGCCAAAAGAAACTTACTTAATGGAGGGACCCACAACACATGAAGAAACGTGCTTTAATAAGTGTATCGGATAAAACAGGTATCGTAGAATTTGCTCAAGGATTAATTGAGACAGGTTTTGAAATTATTTCAACAGGCGGTACGAAAAAAACGCTGCAGGATAATGGCGTTGATGTGATCGGAATCAGTGACGTCACAGGTTTCCCGGAAATCTTGGATGGTCGCGTTAAAACGCTTCACCCGAATGTCCATGGGGCAGTGTTGGCAAAACATGATGACAAGAACCACGCAGCACAGCTTGCAGAGCATAATATTGAACCGATTCAACTTGTCTGTGTAAACCTATATCCATTCCAAGCGACTATTTCCAAACCGGAAGTCACTGTGGAAGATGCCATTGAAAACATCGATATCGGTGGACCGACAATGCTTCGTTCTTCTGCTAAAAACCACGAATATGTGACCGTTATCGTTGATTCCAATGATTACCCTACCGTATTGGCTGAGCTGAAAGAAAACGGTGGCGTATCAAAAACCACGAATCGCCGTCTGGCTGCAAAAGTCTTCCGCCATACAGCAGCATATGACGCTGTTATTTCGGAGTATATGACAGAGCTTGCCGATGAAGAAAATCCTGAATCATTGACTGTTACCTATGAATTGAAACAGTCGCTTCGTTATGGGGAAAATCCACATCAAAAAGCAGCATTCTATAAAAAACCGCTTGGTTCCGTTTTTTCAATTGCTGAAGCGAAGCAATTACATGGAAAAGAGCTTTCATACAACAATATTAATGATGCTGATGCAGCGCTTCAAATTGTTAAGGAATTCAATGAGCCTGCCGCTGTTGCAGTCAAGCATATGAATCCTTGCGGCGTAGGTGTCGGAGCGACCATTTTAGAAGCATATGAAAAAGCTTATGAAGCAGATGCCACTTCTATTTTCGGTGGAATCATTGCTTTGAATCGTGAAGTTGATAAAGCGACTGCGGAAAAACTACATGAAATTTTCCTTGAAATCATCATTGCACCTGGATTTACGGATGAGGCAGTGGAAGTATTAACAAGCAAGAAAAACCTTCGTTTATTAACGATCGATTTCGATGCGGTTAAAAAACCTGAGCGTAAATTAACTTCCATTGAAGGCGGATTACTTATTCAAGATCGCGATGCACATAGTTTAAAGGATGCAGAAGTAAAGGTGGCAACGAAACGTGAGCCTACCCCTGAAGAGTGGAAAGCTTTGGAACTTGGCTGGAAAATCGTGAAGCATGTAAAGTCGAATGCAATAGTGGTAAGTAACAGCCAAATGACATTAGGTGTTGGCGCAGGTCAAATGAACCGTGTGGGAGCGGCAAAAATTGCTCTTGAACAAGCTGGGGAAAGAGCAGCAGGCAGTGCATTGGCATCGGATGCTTTCTTCCCAATGGATGATACAGTTGAAGCCGCAGCGAAAGCGGGCGTCACGGCAATCATTCAACCTGGAGGCTCTGTTAAAGATCAAGATTCAATCAAGAAAGCTGATGAATATGGGATTGCGATGGTATTTACAGGAATTCGTCACTTTAAACATTAATCAAAAATGAGGTGCGATAATGAATGTTTTAGTAATTGGCCGGGGCGGCAGGGAGCATGCTATAGCCCGCAAACTATTTGAAAGTAAACGGGTTGGGAAGGTTTTCGCAGCACCAGGAAATCCAGGCATGGCTGATGTAGCGACCCTTGTTCCAATTGAAGAAAACAATCATGAGGAATTGGTTGCCTTTGCTAAGAAAAATGCCATTTCATTGACGGTGATTGGGCCTGAAACGCCATTATTGAACGGACTTGCTGATGACTTTACGGAGGCAGGCTTACAGGTATTCGGACCAAATGGCCGTGCCGCAGTCATCGAGGGAAGTAAATCCTTTGCTAAAGATTTAATGAAAAACTACAGCATACCGACTGCGGAATATGAAACGTTTTCTGATTATGATTCAGCAAAGGCATATATTGAAAAAATGGGTGCCCCTATCGTCATAAAAGCGGATGGCTTGGCTGCAGGAAAAGGTGTCGTTGTTGCGATGACGATGGAAGAGGCGCTGGACGCCATCCATGATATGCTCGTCGGAGCAAAGTTCGGGGAAGCTTCTGCCAAAGTCGTCATTGAGGAATTTCTTGATGGAGAGGAATTTTCATTGATGGCATTCGTGAACGGGGAAAAAGTGTATCCGATGGTCATTGCCCAAGATCACAAGCGGGTTTTTGATGGAGATAAAGGCCCGAACACAGGTGGAATGGGTGCTTATTCACCGGTGCCGCAAATTTCCGATGAAATGGTTCAGACTGCAGTTGAAACCATTCTTCAGCCCACGGTGAATGCAATGATTTCTGAAAACAGGAGTTTTACAGGTATATTATATGCCGGTTTAATCGCTACTGAAAAAGGCACAAAAGTCATTGAGTTCAATGCTCGTTTTGGAGACCCGGAAACGCAGGTTGTTTTACCGCGCCTAAAAACGGATTTCGTTGATACACTTGAAGCGGTCTTTTCTGGGGAGGATTTACAGCTTGAATGGCATGATGAAGCAGTTCTTGGAGTGGTCGTGGCAGCTGAAGGATATCCTGGGGATTATAAAAAGAATTCAATCATTAAAGGTTTGGAAAAGATTGAATCGGATGCCCATATTTATCATGCTGGAACAGCTCTCAATAGTGAGGGGGATTTTATCTCGAACGGCGGACGTGTTCTTTTGGTTGCTGCAAAAGGGAAAGATTTGGCCTCTGCCCAAGCTAAAGTATATAAAGAGTTGGGGCATGTTGAGAAAGACGGCTTATTCTGGCGAATGGATATTGGCTACCGTGCGATACAATAAAATTTTCCTGATAATATAAAAGAAGCTGGCTCCAATCGGAGTCAGCTTCTTCTTTAGAAAAAAACTTAATAGGAATCAGAAGGATTGGAGTCATATTCCTGGTTGTGCTCTTTCTTCATTAAGTTTTGCCCATTCTCCATAGCATCCACGATTGGACAATAGCGGAGAATGCCCTCGCCTATTTTCATGGCAGAAATCATGACGACGACTAGATAAGATTGGTTTTTCCATGGTTTTTTAACCATCTTGGCCGTGGCCCATGTTAAAAAGGTAAAGCCACATGTAATTCGCATTAAGGCATTTATTATACTGATATTTTGTTTAAACTTCATTTAAAGTACATCCCTTCACAAAAATTTAACAATATTCTGGGTAACATTACTGTTCTATTGAGGCAAGTATGTTACTATGAAATAAAATTGGATTGAAAATGGGTTTTTTAAAACTTTGTTTCTAAAAAATTATGGGGGAATGTTTTATGCTTGAACAGCGCTATAGATGGAAAAATAAACATCTAAGAGAACATATAGATGTGCTGGATGGCAATAGGGCACCACACATTCTGCTTAAAAATACGACTTATTTAAATCAGGCTTTGCGAAAATGGGTGAAAGCGAATATATGGATATATGATGATCGCATCATCTATGTTGGCGAAAACCTTCCTGATAACATAGACAGCTGTGAAATTGTTGACTGCACAAACCAGTACTTGGTCCCGGGTTATATTGAGCCGCATTCACATCCTTCTCAATTATATAATCCCCTTTCTTTTTCACGTTATGCATCTCATTTTGGCACAACGACATTGATTAATGATAACTTGCCGTTTCTTTTGCAGTTAGATAAAAAGAAAGCGTTTTCTCTTTTGAAAGAATTACGTAACATTCCTGTTACAATGTACTGGTGGAGCCGTTTTGACGGGCAAACTGAATTGATCGATGAAGATGTGGTCTTTTCCCATGGGGCCGTTAAATCCTGGCTGGAGCATGATGCCGTTTTACAGGGCGGGGAACTGACCGGCTGGCCTAAGCTTCTCGATGGGGATGACATGATGCTGCATTGGATTCAGGAAGCCAAGCGGATGAGGAAAAAAATAGAGGGACACTTTCCAGGTGCTTCAGAGAAGACTTTGGCAAAAATGACCCTGTTCGGCGCCGACTGTGATCATGAGGCAATGACAGGTGATGAAGTCATGTCCCGATTGCTGCAGGGCTATTATGTGTCACTACGGCATTCTTCGATCCGGCCGGATCTTCCTAAGATGATTTCTGAAATCCATGAACTCGGCATTGATCATTACGACAAATTCTTTTATACGACAGATGGATCGCCGCCTTCTTTTTATGAAGATGGATTCATAGACTGTTTAATAAAGATTGCAATAGAGCATGGTGTTCCGGTCATAGATGCTTACAATATGGCAACTATCAACATCGCACGATATTATAATATTGAATACCTTCATGGCAATATTGCTACTGGAAGGGTGGCGAACATCAACTTCCTGACCGATGTTAAGGAACCTGCACCGGTTTCGGTAATGGCAAAAGGGAAATGGGTGAAAAGGGATGGTGAAATCATTTCCGATTCACAGGAAATCGAATGGAATGATTTTGATTTTAAACCACTTGATATTGATTGGGATCTTAGTTTAAAGGAAGATTTTGAATTCTCCATGCCGTTTGGAATTGAATTGGTCAATAACGTAATTACGAAGCCGTACTCCCTTGCCAATGATGTTGGTCATGAAGAGTTGAACTTTGAGGATGATGAGTGCTTTTTCATGCTAATTGATCGGGAAGGGAAATGGCGCATCAATACGATATTAAAGGGATTTGCAAATAAACTTTGTGGCTTTGCTGGCTCTTATACCAATACCGGAGACATCATACTGATCGGTAAACGGAAAAAGGATATGCATTTGGCATTTAACCGGTTGAAGGAAATTGGCGGTGGCATCATTTTAACCGAACACGGTAAGGTGATCCATGAACTTCCTCTAAAATTAAAAGGAGTCATGTCCACCAAGGAAGTACCTGAACTGATCGAAGAAGAGAAAGAGTTGAAAAATTTGCTGTGTGAAAGGGGCTATCGCTTCGACGACCCTGTGTACACCATCTCGTTCTTTTCAACGACCCATTTGCCTTATATAAGGCTAACTCAGCGAGGAGTATATGATGTCATGAATAAAACTATACTCTTTCCTACTATAATGCGTTAAAATATAAGAGAAGAAATGGCTAATAAATCAGAGGAGTGGAAGGATGAATTTTAAGAGAATTCTTTTCATGATGATTTCTATTTTACTGCTGGCAGGCTGTTCGACGAAAGAAGAACCTGCAACGGATGACAGTAAGCCGAAAGACCAAGCTGTCATCAAAAATACAGATGTTAAAAATGAGCCTTCCAATAAGTTCCCACTTACAGGTATAGCCACCGATGAAAGCAGTGAGCAAAGGGCTGTTGCAGTGATGATTAATAATCATCCAAAGGCACGCCCGCAATCGGGCCTATCTCAAGCCGACTTAGTTTACGAAATGCTCGCAGAAGGTGACATAACCAGATTTTTAGCTATCTTCCAAAGTGAAATGCCAAGCCAGATCGGTCCGATTCGGAGTGCAAGGGACTATTATATCGAACTGGCTAAAGGCCTGGATTGCATCTATGTGTGTCATGGGAATAGCCCAGAGGCAAAAAACATGCTGGACAAAGGGTATATTGATAACTTGAACGGATTATATTATGATGGAACTTTGTTTCAACGCTCGGCGGATCGAAAAGCACCGCATAATTCTTACATTTCTTTTGATGACATCGAAAAGGGTGCGAAGGAAAAGGGATATGACATGAACGGTGCACCTGAGCCATTTACTTTCCTTACTGAGGAAGAGGAGGGTGGTCTTCAAGGGGAACCGGCACTGAAAACCAAGATATCCTACGGATCGGAAGAGTATGATGTAGAGTATGAATACGAGGCCACGGAAGAGAAATATAAACGTTATTCGAATGGTGAGCAAACAGTCGAACATAAATCGAATAAGCCTATTTTACTGGATAATATATTGATCATTGAGGCCACTCATCAAGTGATTGACGATAAAGGGCGTCGTAAAATCGATTTGAAGAATGGTGGAAAAGGTTATTTACTTCAAAAAGGAAAAGCGAATGAAGTAGAATGGGTTAATAAGGATGGTCGGATTATTCCAGTGAAAAACGATAAAGAGGTAGGGTTGATTCCAGGAAAAACCTGGGTCAATATTATTCCGAATCAACCTGGTTTAGTAGGGGACGTCTCATTTTGATACCCATGAAATTGAGGGGGAGTAACATGCAAATTGATAAGTTAAGAGGAAAAGAGACGGATCAGCTGTTTAAGTCGATTCTTTCCTTGCGTGATTTAGACGAATGTTATCGATTTTTTGATGATTTATGCACAGTTAATGAAATTTCCTCATTAGCTCAGCGACTTGAAGTAGCTCGGATGCTTGAAGACGGTAAAACCTATCATAAAATCGAAACGGAAACGGGTGCAAGTACTGCTACGATTTCCAGGGTCAAGCGCTGTTTGAATTACGGAAATGACGCTTATTCAATGGCTCTTAACCGTATTAAAGAAAACGTTGAGGAAACAACTGAATCTTAATGCACAGGATTTTGTATATGGTGAATGAGAAAAAGCCGAGGAATTCATTTCCCGGCTTTTTATTTTGATTTTTTTTGCGCTTTCTTTGTCAGCTGTCTTTCAGTCGTATCCATGTTATATTGGATTTTAGATTCAGTGGTTTCCAATTGGTAAACATTTTATCGATACTTCTCTTTTTTAATGAAAAATCTTAATGCTATAATGGTGTAATGGGAAGTGTGAATGGAGGATTATAATGTACGATTTTCGCGAGTGGAAACATGTTTTCAAACTCGATCCAAATAAAGATATAAGTGATGAGGCTCTGGAAAAAGTCTGCGAATCCGGTACTGATGCAATCATGATCGGGGGAACGGATGGAATCACGCTTGAAAATGTGCTTCATTTAATGGCACGGGTCAGACGTTACACCGTGCCATGTGTGATGGAAATTTCATCAGTTGAAACGGTGACGCCAGGTTTTGATTTATATTTTATTCCGAGTGTCCTGAATAGCACCAATCCGGATTGGATGATGAAGCTGCATCAGCAAGCAGTCAAAGAATATGGATATCTTTTGAATTGGGATGAAATTTTCGTTGAAGGCTACTGTATCCTGAATCCTGATTGTAAGGCGGCCGAATTGACAAAAGCAAATACGGATTTGGATATGGATGATGTGGGAGCTTACGCGCTGATGGCAGAAAAGATGTTCAACCTGCCTATTTTTTATCTGGAATACAGCGGTGATTATGGCGATGTCCAGATGGTGGAAGCGGCCAAAGAAAGTTTGGAGAATACCGTGCTATTTTATGGCGGTGGGATAAAGTCGGTTGAACAAGCCAAAGAAATGTCGGAGTTTGCAGATGTTATCGTTGTTGGTAATGTGATATATGAAGATTTGAAAGTGGCACTTGCAACAGTTGCGGCAGTTAAATGAAATCATGGAATAAATGTAGTATACTAAAAGGAAACGAATGTTCGTATAGGTGGTGTGATAATGCAATATTTAGCGGAAAAATTACTAATAGGTTTGAATGAACAGCAGCAAAAAGCAGTAAAATCGACTGATGGCCCACTTTTAATCATGGCTGGAGCGGGAAGTGGAAAGACGCGTGTGCTGACTCACCGTATAGCTTACTTGATGGTCGAAAAGGAAATAGCACCTTGGAACATCCTTGCCATCACGTTTACCAATAAAGCCGCACGTGAGATGAAGGAGAGGATTCGTGCCATACTTGGCGGTGCGTCCGAAGATATCTGGATTTCGACGTTCCACTCGATGTGTGTCCGCATTCTACGGAGAGATATTGATCGGATCGGATTTAATAGGAACTTCTCGATATTGGATACGACGGATCAGCAATCGGTCATTAAGCAAATCATGAAAGAGCGTAATATGGATACGAAGAAATATGATTACCGTGCCATTTTGGGCAGCATCAGTTCAGCAAAAAATGAATTGGTCGGTCCGGAAGAGTACCTGAAGACGGCATCAGATTTTTTCACTAAAGTAACTGCCGATGTATATACGGAATACCAAAAACGGCTTCGGAAGAATTCAGCGCTTGATTTCGATGATTTGATCATGATGACGATTCAATTGTTCCAACTAGTACCGGAAGTGCTTGAATATTATCAGCGCAAGTTTCAATACATTCATGTGGATGAGTACCAAGATACGAACAGGGCTCAATATATGCTTGTGAAACTACTAGCTTCACGTTTTCGTAATCTTTGTGTTGTTGGGGATTCAGATCAATCGATCTATCGTTGGCGAGGTGCGGATATTGCAAATATCCTTTCTTTTGAAAAAGATTACCCGAATGCTAACATGATATTCCTCGAACAGAATTACCGCTCGACGAAAAAGATTCTTGAAGCGGCGAATAAGGTCATCGATAACAATCAAAACCGGAAACCGAAGAACCTTTGGACCGAGAATGCAGATGGTAATAAGATATTCTATTATCGTGCAGACAATGAACAAGGGGAAGCGCAATTTGTTGCCGGAAAGATCAATGAGTTAGTTATGGACAGCAGTAGAAAATATGCCGATATAGCAATCCTTTACAGAACAAATGCACAATCCCGTGTCATGGAGGAAGTTCTGCTTAAATCCAATATAAACTATGCAATCGTCGGCGGCACAAAGTTCTATGACCGTAAAGAGATCAAGGATCTACTAGCTTATCTTCGCCTTATTGCAAATCCTGATGATGACATCAGTCTTCGCCGTGTAATCAATGTACCAAAACGCGGCATTGGTGCAACCTCAATGGACAAAGTGGCAGATTATGCAGATCAGTATGATGTTTCCATTTATAAAGCACTTGAATCAGTGGAAATGGTAGGGATCAGCGGGAAGGCTACCAAAGCAGCTAGGGAATTCCATACGTTAATCACTAATTATACAAATCAGCAGGAGTACTTATCCGTAACTGAGTTGGTGGAAGAAGTCATTAAGAAAACCGGTTACCGTGAGATGCTGCAGGCAGAAAAAACGATTGAATCACAAAGCCGGCTTGAAAATATAGATGAGTTTTTATCTGTTACGAAAGCATTCGAAGATAACAGCGAGGACAAATCATTGGTGGGCTTTTTAACTGATCTGGCATTGGTTGCAGATATAGATCAACTAGATGAGAATTCCGAAGAAGCTACAAACACTGTAACGCTGATGACACTTCACTCTGCGAAGGGACTAGAATATCCGGTAGTCTTTTTACTGGGTCTTGAAGAAGGTGTTTTCCCTCATAGCCGCTCGCTTATGGATGAAGAGGAGATGGAAGAAGAACGCCGTCTGGCATATGTGGGGATTACAAGGGCTGAAAATGAGCTATTCATAAGTAATGCCCAAATGAGGACATTGTATGGACGGACGAGCATGAATCCAGTTTCACGTTTCATCGGAGAAATACCAGCGGAACTTCTTGAAGATCTTAAACCGAAACCTGCTCCTAGAGCTAGGCAAACACCTTTCAGTTCTTCGTCGAGAAGCGGAGCTCCTGCAACATCTTCCGCAAGAAAAGTGCATGCCTTTGGAAAAGCTGTTTCTGCACCATCTGCAACAGGCGGTGAAGAAATCGGCTGGGCTGTCGGTGATCGTGCATCCCATAAAAAATGGGGTATAGGAACCGTGGTGAGCGTAAAAGGGGAAGGCGAAGGAAAGGAACTGGATATTGCATTTCCTAGTCCAATCGGCATCAAACGCCTACTGGCGAAATTTGCACCAGTTGAAAAAGCATAAGCTATTTTTATGCGTCTACTGGTAAATAATAGGGATATCTGACTTTAGACACCGCTCTTCCATAGAAGTGCGGTGGAGTCTTCTTTAGAAAGGATTGAACGTATGGACGTACAAGCTGCAGAGAAGAAAATACTAGAACTGCAAACATTATTGAACCAATACAGCTATGAATATTATGTGATGGACCAGCCATCAGTACCTGATGCTGAATATGATCGGCTACTCCGTGATCTTATTGAGTATGAGGAGAAATTTCCTGAACTGAAAACGGCGGACTCACCAACACAACGTGTCGGTGGCGCCATTTTGGATATGTTTGAAAAAGTGGAGCATACCTCACCGATGCTTAGCTTAGGCAATGCTTTCAATGAAAGTGACTTACGGGATTTCGACAGAAAGGTCCGGCAATCCGTAGGTGACGATTTTTCCTATGTATGTGAATTGAAAATAGATGGTCTCGCCGTCACGCTTCAATATGAGAATGGATATTTCGTAAGAGGGGCAACCCGTGGAGATGGAACGATCGGGGAGGATATTACAGCTAACCTGAAAACAATCAAGTCGATTCCATTGAAGGTGCGGGAGCCGGTTGCCATAGAAGTGCGCGGTGAGGCATTTATGCCAAAAAAATCATTCGAATCTTTAAATAAGGCTAAGGAAGAACGTGGTGAAGAACCTTTTGCAAACCCGCGGAATGCTGCTGCTGGTTCGTTAAGGCAACTTGACCCAAAGCTTGCTGCGAAACGGAACTTGGACATTTTCCTTTATGCGATTGCTGATTTGGGCGAAACAGGGGTCCAATCCCATAGTGAGGGTCTTGATTTATTGGACCGACTGGGGTTTAAGACGAATAAGGAAAGAAAAACATGCACGAATATAGAGGAAGTACTAGCCTATATAGTAGAATGGACGGAACAACGTCCAAACTTAGCCTATGATATTGATGGAATTGTCGTAAAAGTGGATTCCCTAGAACAGCAGGATGAATTAGGTTTTACTGCAAAAAGTCCGCGTTGGGCCATTGCTTATAAATTCCCGGCAGAAGAAGTCATTACAACCCTAAGGGATATCGAGCTGAATGTTGGCCGTACAGGTGTATTGACCCCAACGGCTGTCTTGGATCCCGTCCGGGTAGCGGGTACGACTGTGCAGCGCGCTTCCTTGCATAACGAAGACTTAATCCGGGAAAAGGACATCAGGATCGGAGATCAAGTTGTCGTGAAAAAAGCAGGTGATATCATTCCAGAGGTGGTCAATGTGTTAGCAGATCGCCGTACAGGTGAAGAAGTCGAATTCCAGATGCCGACTGAGTGCCCGGAATGCAGCAGTGAGCTTGTTCGGCTGGACGGGGAGGTTGCTTTACGCTGCATAAACCCGAAATGTCCTGCGCAAATACGGGAGGGCTTGATTCACTTTGTATCCCGGACGGCAATGAATATAGACAGTCTTGGTGAAAAAGTGATTAGCTTGTTGTTCAAAGAAAAACTCATACAAGACGTGGCTGATATTTATAAGCTTACATACGATCAACTGATTGCATTGGAGCGGATGGGGGATAAATCGGTCAATAAACTCCTTCAAGCTATTGAAGCTTCGAAAACCAATTCTTTGGAAAAATTACTATTTGGGCTAGGTATTCGCCATGTTGGTTCGAAAGCGGCGAAAACGCTAGCGCAAGAGTTTGGGACGATGGAAGCCTTAAGTAAGGCGAGCCGTGAAGAACTGACATCCATTAATGAAATAGGTGATAAGATGGCCGATTCCATCGTAGCGTATTTTGAATTGGAAGAGGTCCATGCGCTATTGAACGAGTTGGAAGCATACGGTGTGAATCTCACTTATAAAGGGCCAAGAGCTATTCCCATTGAAGAAATTGACTCCTATTTTGCCGGTAAAACGATCGTTTTAACAGGTAAATTGCATCAGCTAACACGTAATGAAGCAAAAGAAAAATTAGAGGCGCTAGGAGCTAACGTAGCTGGAAGTGTCAGCAAGAAAACCGATTTGGTCGTGGCTGGCGAAGATGCCGGTTCCAAATTGGAAAAAGCGGAAAGCCTAGGCGTATTGGTATGGGATGAAGAGAGACTGGTTGAGGAACTAAAAAAATAAGAGGTGTAGCTATGAGGAAACACTCTATTTTGGGGATGATTCTTATACTGCTTCTTGCTGGATGTGCACCTAGCTTTGAGGATAAGCAAGAAGTAGTTCAAGACTCCAAAAGCAAAAAAGAAACGGCAATTATTCCGAAGTATAAAATTTCGGATGAATATTATCAAACAATCCTTCCGTTTGAGCCATCAAAAGCACGCGGGTTAGTCGTATCGAATTTAAATACCCGATATGATATTGAAGAATTCGAAAATGGTCTTATGAGGTTGGCACAAACCCAATTTGATCCCGACGATTACCTATTCCAAGAAGGGCAAATGCTTAATAGCTCCACGATATCTTCCTGGCTGAACAGAAAATATACCAAAAGTCAGTTGAAGGAAAAGGACATGAAAGCCTCGGAGAACGTTGGCTTGAATCCGGTTGATCCTGGTAAAGGTGACATCGATAAGCGGAATGAAGAAAATCCAATCTATCTTGCTCATATTTTAGAACATAATTATTTAGTAAAAACAAAAGATAATTCAGTGAGTCTTGGTGGAGTGGTAATAGGTCTTGCGATGAATTCAGTGCATTACTATCAAAAAGAGGCATTTGGTGCCACATATGAACAGAAAATCGATAGCCAAAAGATAAAGCAAGAAGGGGAGAAAATTGCTGCTGAAGTTTTAAAAAGGCTGCGTAATACAGAAAAGCTTAAAAATGTTCCGATTACGATTGCCTTATTCGAGCAAAATGAAAAATCCTCTGTAGTGCCTGGGAATTTCATTTCCTATACGAATATCGGACAAAACTCTGATAGTATTGGAAAATGGACAGATTTGGACGAAGAGTATTTCTTATTTCCTTCTGCTAGTGCTGAAAAAAAATATAGGGATGATGTCAATACTTTCACCAACTTTAAAGAAGATGTCGAAGAGTATTTCCCTAATTTTAACGGAGTCATCGGCAGGGCGTTTTATATGGATAAACAATTACAAAGTCTGAACATCGATATTCCCATTCAATTCTATGGGAACTCGGAAGCGCTTGGGTTTACCCAATATGTAGCTGGGCTTGTAATGGAACGTTTCCCTAACTATATTTCCGTACAAGTATCCATTACCTCTGTAAATGGGCCTGAAGCGCTCATTGTCCGTGAAGCAAATCAGGACGAACCAACCGTGCATATATATGAATGAAAAATGAAAAAGATGAAGCTTAACAGCTTCGTCTTTTTTTGTATGTACCATCCGCTACATGGTACATGTTTAATCGATTCTTACACGAATCGATATAGATACTCCTTCCAGCACGACATAAATTAAAAATGTACTGGAGTCACCCTTGAACGGAATGAATAAGAAAATAATCCTTAACCTGCTTTTGCAAGCATACTAAAGAGAGTAAAACCTTCCATATTAGGAAACGCTTCCTGATATTACAGACGATCTTTTGTCGAATTCTAGGGCCATCTTGTCATTTCCCCGGAAATTCCGGCAACTTTCTCATATTTCCCGGAAAATATCTCTTTTTCCTTATGAAATATTTGAATTTCGACAATGTATCTCTTGTTGCTTTACTGTGTAATAGTTTGATATGATTTAAACGATGATTTTATGGATAAAAGCGGCGAAATTCAGTCGATTTGGATATTTTTTCGGAGGTGAAGAGAATGTCACGTATTTCTATGGAACAAGTTAAACACGTTGCCCATTTGGCTCGTTTGGCAATTACGGAAGAGGAAGCACAACAGTTTCAACATCAGCTTGACCAAATGATTTCATTTGCGGAGCAGTTGAATGAGCTTGATACAGATCAAGTAAATCCGACTTCTCACGTTTTGGATATGAAAAATGTAATGCGCGAAGATGTCGCAAAGCCAGGATTACCAGTGGAAGAAGTAGTTAAAAATGCACCGGATAGCAAAGATGGATATATCCGTGTACCATCTATAATTGAATAAGGAGGGACAATGATGTCGTTGTTCGAACAAAAGGTTTCTGAGCTTCATGAACGCTTACATAAGAAAGAGATCAGTGTCACTGATCTTGTTAACGAATCATATGAGCGAATTGGACAAGTAGAAGACAAAGTGAAGGCATTTTTGACACTTGATGAAGAAAACGCCCGCAATCAAGCAAAACAATTGGATGACCAACTAGTAAAAGGCGAGAACGAGGGCTCTTTATTTGGTATGCCAATCGGAGTGAAAGATAATATTGTCACAAAAAATTTACGGACGACTTGTGGGAGCAAAATCTTGGAGAACTTTGATCCAATTTATGATGCAACCGTCGTTCAAAAGTTACAGCAGGCAGAAACGGTGACGATCGGAAAATTGAATATGGATGAATTTGCGATGGGTTCTTCAAATGAGAATTCCGCATATCAGGCAACACGCAATCCTTGGAATCTGGATTATGTACCAGGTGGTTCTTCAGGTGGTTCTGCTGCATCTGTCGCTTCCGGTGAAGTCTTATTCTCTTTAGGCTCCGATACGGGTGGATCGATCCGCCAACCAGCGGCATATTGTGGAGTTGTCGGCTTAAAGCCTACTTATGGACGGGTTTCCCGTTTTGGACTTGTAGCGTTTGCGTCTTCATTAGACCAAATCGGTCCGGTTACTAGAACAGTAGAAGATAATGCCTACTTGCTTGGAGCGATATCTGGTTTAGATCCAATGGATTCCACTTCTGCTAACGTTGACGTACCGAATTTTGTGAATTCATTAACAGGCGATGTAAGAGGAATGAAAATTGCAGTCCCTAAAGAATATCTCGGTGAAGGCGTTGGCGAAGAAGCTCGTAATTCCGTTCTTGAAGCGTTAAAAGTATTAGAAGGACTTGGAGCCGAGTGGGAAGAGGTATCCTTGCCGCATTCCAAATATGCCCTAGCTGCTTATTATCTGCTTTCTTCTTCGGAAGCTTCAGCTAACCTTTCCCGTTTTGACGGAGTGCGCTACGGACACCGTACGGATAATGCAGAAACACTTATAGAGATGTATAAGCAAACTCGTGCAGAAGGATTCGGTGACGAAGTGAAACGCCGTATCATGCTTGGAACTTTCTCCTTAAGTTCAGGTTATTATGATGCTTATTATAAAAAGGCACAAAAAGTACGTACATTAATTAAAAAAGACTTTGAAGATGTCTTTGAAAAATATGATGTCATCGTTGGGCCGACTACACCTACACCTGCATTTAAAATTGGTGAAAAAGTGGATGATCCATTAACGATGTATGCGAATGATATTTTAACGATTCCAGTCAATCTTGCTGGTGTACCAGGTATATCCGTTCCATGTGGATTTGCAGCTAATGGGCTCCCGCTTGGACTGCAAATGATTGGAAAGCATTTTGATGAAAGCACGATTTACCGCGCGGCTCACGCATTTGAGCAAGCAACAGATTTTCATAAACAATTTCCTAAGCTGTAAGGGGTGAAAAAAATGGACTTTGAAACGGTCATTGGTCTAGAAGTACACGTAGAATTAAAAACGGATTCAAAAATTTTCTCAGCGAGCCCGAATCATTTCGGAGCTGCTCCAAATAGTAACACGACTGTAATTGACCTAGGTTATCCAGGCGTATTGCCTGTCGTCAATAAAAAGGCTGTTGATTTTGCAATGAAGGCTGCAATTGCTTTGAATTGCGAAGTGGCTGAAATAACGAAATTCGACCGGAAAAACTATTTCTACCCGGACAATCCTAAAGCATTCCAAATTTCTCAGTTCGATCAACCGATCGGTGAGCATGGTTGGATTGAAATCGAAGTTGGCGGCAAGAAAAAGAAAATCGGCATTACCCGCATTCATATGGAAGAGGATGCAGGTAAGCTGACACATAAGGGGAACTATTCACTTTGCGATTATAACCGCCAGGGAACTCCTCTTGTCGAAATCGTATCTGAACCGGATATCACTTCTCCTGAAGAAGCATATGCTTATCTGGAAAAATTAAAATCCATCATTCAATACACGGGTGTTTCCGATTGTAAAATGGAGGAAGGCTCACTTCGCTGTGATGCTAACATTTCCTTGAAACCTGTCGGGCAAAAAGAATTCGGTACGAAAACCGAATTGAAAAATCTGAATTCATTCAACTTCGTTCGCAAAGGGTTGGAGCATGAAGAAATCCGGCAAGCGGAAATTTTGAATGAAGGCGGCATAATCGAACAAGAGACACGCCGGTTCGACGAAGCTACAGGCAGAACGGTTCTAATGAGAATTAAGGAAGGTTCTGATGATTACCGTTACTTCCCGGAGCCGGACTTATTGACAATCCATATCGACGAAGAATGGAAAGCGCGCATCGCTGCCGAGATTCCAGAACTTCCGGATGCCAGGAAAAAACGTTATGTCGAAGAATTTGGCTTACCGGAATATGATGCGGCCGTTTTAACGGTAACGAAAGAAAGTGCTGATTTCTTTGAAGCGACTGTTGCTGCAGGAGCGGATGCAAAACTTGCATCTAACTGGATCATGGGTGAGGTTTCCGCTTTCTTAAATGCAGAAGGAAAAGAACTGCATGATGTCGAATTGACTGCTGAATCATTGGCAGGAATGATCAAGCTGATTGAAGATGGCACGATTTCTTCTAAAATAGCTAAAAAGGTTTTCAAAGAATTGATTGAAAACGGTGGGGACGCAGAAACGATCGTCAAGGAAAAGGGACTTGTCCAAATTTCCGATGAAGGCGCGTTGCGTACCGCTGTTGAAGAGGCCTTGAATAATAACCCGCAATCAATCGAAGACTTTAAGGCTGGTAAACAAAAAGCAATCGGCTTCCTTGTCGGGCAGATTATGAAAGCGACAAAAGGACAAGCTAATCCGCAACTTGTTAATAAAATCTTGGTAGAAGAAATCAATAAACGTTAATATGGACCGTATCACTTTTAAAGTGGTACGGTTTTCCCATGATTAAGGAAAGCGTTTTACGAGAAAAATAAACGAACCTGCGCACGCGAATAAATTTTTTGATTTTTTTTGGAGTTATCTGTAGGGGTAGCTCCTTTTTGCGTCGTCTATTACCTGAATGCTTAAAAGGGAAGGAGGAAGAGGAGTGACGGATGAGTTAGTTGAGAGGGTCAGGGCTGGGAATGATCATGCATTCCGAATATTGATTGAAACGTATAAACAGACGATTTTTAGAACCGTCTATTCCGTTTTACGCAATCAAAAGGATGCAGAAGATGTCACCCAGGAAGTCTTTATCAAAATCTATACTTCTCTTCCTCAATATAAGAATCAAGGTTTCAAAACTTGGATTACCCGTATTGCAGTCAATCATGCAATAGATTTAAAAAGAAAAAGGGAACGCCAAAAGGAAGAACCGCATGAGGAATATTCATCGGAAGCTAAGTTGGGCTTATCTGATGATGTCGAGGCAGTATTTTTTCGGAATGAAAGAAGAAAGCAAGTATTACGAAAGCTGAATGAACTTCCGGAGGGGTATCGGGACGTTGTCTATGGCTTTTACATAAAGGAAAAGACATTCAAGCAAATTGCAGAGGAACAGCAGATTCAAGTTAAATCTGTGGAGGTAAAGCTATATCGGGCAAGAAATTGGATGAGAAAACATTGGAAAGAGGAGGATTTTTCATGAATCATGTTCCAGAAACAAGATGGGTTGCTTATTTGGCAGATGAAATACCTGAGGATCTAAAAATAGAATATGAAAATCATCTATACTCCTGTGACGAATGTTTATCAGCCTATATGGACGCGATGGAAAAAGAAGAATCCAGTCTGGACGTTGAAGGATTGGATATTGCAGGTTCTGTCATGGACTCAATCAACCTCTTGAAAGGCGAATCTCTTGAAGAGGCAAAGCAAATCCGAAAAGAGAAATCTCTTCGGACGATCACAAGACATTACCTGATCGCAGCCGGGTTCACGATCTTATTAATGGCAGGTGGTGTATTTCAATCATTGACAAAATACGTCGATTCTGTGGAATCCAGCAGTGTTAAGGAAACACAATCCTTAACGGATGGCCTTATTGATAAAACATTTAATTGGATGGACTCTATTGAAAAGAAAAATAAGGAGGGGTTTAGAAATGAATAAAAGTCCGGTTTTAGCTTTCTTGTTATCGTTTCTGCCAGGTTTCGGACACTTTTACCTAGGAAGGAAATATAAAGGTTTATTTTATTTTCTTGCCACGGCTGGATTGGGGCTTGGAGGTCTTTTTCTAGCATTGATCAGTCAAACGGATTCTTTTCTGGTCATTTCCATGATTGGAATGGTTTTTTATCTCATCAGCATATTCGACTTGGTGGTCACCTCTCTAAGAAATCCTAAAAGTGAAGCGGATATAGAGGGAACGGCAGATCAGCCGGAGGCAGAAAGATTCTATGTTATCATCCTTTCGTTCATTCCAGGGTTAGGACATTTTCAGCTGGGACTCATGAATCGGGGACTCATTTTTCTCATTGGCTTTTTAGGCCTTGGCATTATGGTGATATTCATCAGTGTAATGACACAAATGGAAGGTCTGTTAATATTTATGGCTTTATTGCCGGTAATCTGGATTTACAGCTTTTTTGACTCTGTCCAACAGCTGAATAAAAAGCAAAGTGGTGAGGAGCTTATTGATCGGACCGTTTTGGAAGATTTCGAGGAGAGACGGGAATCCGGGAAGAAGAGTAAATCGGTCGCGTCTTTATTCGCGATTTTCCCCGGCGCTGGTCACTTATATTTAGGCCTGCAAAAACGTGGTATCCAATTGATGGCTGGCTTTTTATTCGCCATTTACATACTGGATTTACTCCGTTTGGGTTTCTTCTTTTTCCTTATTCCGATCATCTGGTTTTATAGTTTTTTTGATGGATTGCAAAAGGCCTCAAAAATGGAGGAGGGGCCTGTTGAAGATACGCCCATTATTTCAGGAATCGTCAATCAACAAAAATGGGTAGGAATCGGTTTAGTGGGGCTTGGTATCTATTTCTTGGCAAGTAATATAATCGTCCCGGCAATTGCTCCTTATTTAGATGATTGGATTGGAAACAACTTGGAATATTGGTTTAGAGATTATTTTCAAAAGGGACTGGTTTGCATTCTGCTTATAGGTGGGGGAGTCAAGTTGCTGGCCGGGAGCAAAAAAGCGAAAGTGAAGGAGGAGACAAAGTGAGGACATGGAGAGTCGGAACGATTTCAATGGGTGTCTCCCTGGTTGGTTTGGGTGTGGTTTTACTGGTTTCTCAAATTACCGAAATGAATTTGACGACGATTCTGCTATCTTGGTGGCCGTTGCTGTTCATAATTTTGGGAGCGGAGATTCTTTTCTATATTTATTTTTCAAGAAAAGAGAGTTCTTTTGTTAAGTATGATCTCCTTAGTATTCTTTTCGTGGGATTGATTGGCACGACGGGGATTGCTTTAGTTCTGCTAACATCAAGCGGACTGATGGATCAAGTCAGGGCAGCCGTGAAAAGTGAAGAAAAAACGGTCGATTTGCCTGGTTTCAATGAAAAGGCTGGGAAAGGCATACAGAGAGTTGTCCTGGATTCTGGATCATACCCATTGACGATTGAAAGTGGTGCCGATGAGAAAGTTTCCATTTTTGGAACATACGATGAGCGGGTAATGGAAGATACAAGTTCATTGTTGAAAAAGAGGGAAGATTATTTAATGGTTGAGAGAATTGGCGATACGCTTTATATCAGGTTCAAGGATTTACCGATTCAAAATGGACTTTTGGACAGCGGGACGATGAATCTTAAGGCAACTCTTATCATCCCTGCTGAATTGGCATTAGAGATAGACGGACAAAATACCGACCTTGTCTTGAAGCCTAGGCAGCTTATGAATGATTGGAGTGTAAAGGATAGTGGGAATGTTAGTGTATTCCTTCAAAATGATAGTGATATCAAGATAGATGCAAGAGGGGTCGAAGAACTTGAAGGTCCCGAGAAAAGCTGGAAGATGACTGAAGTAAAAGAAAAAGAAACAAGTGATATTGTAAAAAAGAATGGGATATTCAATACGGGAAAAGGGAATCATATTTTAACCGTCACAGATACGTTTAACGTGAAAGTTCATTATCCATGATTGAAATCATTTACTAGAATAAAATTGTAAAAAGCTTTATAATTTCCCTGATAAGATTTCTAGTAAAATGCATATAAAGAAATGGACCGAAATACGGTCCTCTTTTTTTCGAATATTGCTTTTCATGTAATGAAGGATTAAGATGTAAATTATGGAATCAATATGTATAAGGATGATGGGAAATGAAAAGAGCAAGGTTGATTTACAACCCGACTTCGGGACGGGAAGCCATTAAGAAGAGCCTGCCAGGTGTGCTAGCCAAACTTGAAGAAGCTGGTTATGAGGCTTCTGCACATGCGACGACAGGTGCTGGCGATGCGACGAAAGCGGCTAAGATTGCGATTGAACGCGGCTATGATATTGTCATTGCTGCAGGGGGCGACGGAACGATTTATGAGGTTGTTAATGGACTGGCCACTGCAGAAAAACGCCCGAAACTAGGAATCATTCCGACTGGAACGACTAATGATTTCGCGCGGGCACTGCATTTACCGAAGTCAATCGAAGGGGCAGCCGAAATTATTGCCGGTGGGCATACGATGCCGATCGACATTGGTAAAATGAACGATAAATATTTCATCAATATCGCTGGCGGGGGCCGATTGACCGAATTGACCTACGACGTGCCAATCAAGCTTAAAACCATGCTTGGGCAGCTAGCGTACTATATTAAAGGAATTGAAATGCTTCCTTCCATTAAACCGACGGAAGTTTCCATTGAATATGATGGAAAGCTTTTTGAAGGTGAGATCATGCTTTTCTTAGTGGCTAACACGAATTCGGTCGGAGGATTTGAGAAATTGGCTCCAGATGCATCTCTGAATGATGGTATGTTCACGTTGCTCATTTTGAAAAAAGCCAACCTTGCTGATATTGTCCGTGTTGCAACATTGGCAATGCGCGGTGAACATATACATGATAAAAACGTCATTTATGAAAAAGCCAATCGAATTAAAGTACAGGCCAAAAACGACATGATGCTTAATTTGGACGGAGAGTTTGGCGGAATGGCCCCAGCTGAGTTCGTAAATCAGTATCGCCATTTTGATGTATTCATTCCACAAGGATTATTGCCGGACGATCCGGCAAATAAATAGGAAAAAAAGGTCACAGAAATCGGGTGGCCTTTTCAGCTTAATTCAGTAAGGAGTATGTGTAAACATGTATATCAGGAGAGCGACACCGGAAGATGCGGAGAAGTGTGCTGTATTGACCCGGTTAGCGATTAAGGAAATTGCAGAGGCATTGACCGGTGAAACGGAAGAAGAAAGAATACTTTCCGTTCTTGCCGAGTTGTTCAGGAAAAGTGGAAATCGGATCAGCCATGAAAATACGTTCGTCAGTGAACATGATGGACAGGTATCGGGATTGATCATTGCTTACCATGGCAAGGACGCGGAAAGCTTGGATGAACCAATCGTCAAACAATTAAGGTTGAAAATGAAAGACCCAAGCGTTACGCTCGATAAGGAAGCGGAAATGAGAGACTTTTATTTGGATACAGTATCCGTTGACCCGAATTTTCAAGGAAAAGGAATTGGCAGTGCACTGATTCAATATGTTGAGGGATACGCTAAACATAAGGGATATCCAAGGGTTTCCTTAGTCGTTGAAAATGAAAATGAAGGGGCGAATCGTCTCTATAACAGATTAGGTTATAAGAAAATAAAAACGATTACGATTAGCGGTTTTGAATTTGGCTATATGGTAAAAGAAATGGAAGAACCCCCTGCTTGACAGGGGGTCCTTTTTGTTTTTTTTGATATTTGACAACCATGTTAATACGCTTTTTAGCTCGTGTAATTACATCTGCTGTCCGTTCATGGCAGCCCAATCAGTGTATTCTCCACTACCATTACAGCCGGGACAATCGTGTATATCGGAAAAATGATATTCCGTTGGTACGAAGGAGCTGTATCCTCGCCCGTAACAATCCGGACAGAGGCCTTTTTCCTCCATACTTGCACGATGTTTTTCTAACCTTGTTGCATTCCAGGCTGATATAGAGTTAAATAAACCCATTTCCTCACCTCATCTATTTTTCCTTATTTTTCTTATTTTGTTGAGTTTTTATTCATGGAACTATGAAAAATCCGTAATTCCTTCCACTATATTTTATGAAAACAAAGGTAAATTGGTGAGTCGTTTTGTGGCAAGGCTCCTATTGTGGTAAAATACAGGCTAGCATAAAAAAGAAAAGAGAAGATGATATGAAAAAAACAGCACCCGTTGCTAAGAATGATATTATAGAGGTTTTATTCGAAGATTTAACACATGAAGGAGCTGGAGTGGCTAAAGTTGATGGCTACCCGATCTTTGTACAGAACGCCCTTCCTGGTGAAAAGGCAAAAATTAAAGTGTTGAAGGCAAATAAAGGGTATGGCTTCGGACGGTTAATGGAAATTATAGAAAATAGTCCATACCGTGTTGAGGTCACCACTGAAGATTTCCATAAATACGGTGGTTGTCAGCTGCAGCATATGAGTTATGAAGGACAGTTGGAATTCAAGGAAAAGCAAGTACGTGAAGTGATGACGCGCATCGGAAAACTTGAGAATGTGAAGGTTCACCCGATCATAGGGATGGAGAATCCAACTCATTATCGCAATAAAGCGCAAGTACCTGTTGGTGAACAGGATGGCAAGCTAATAGCGGGATTCTTTAAACCGCGGACACATGAAATCGTTGAAACGAAAGAAAGCATTATCCAAAACGAAGTGATCAGTGAAGCCGTTCAGGTTGTGAAAGAGATTTTCAGTAAACTTGGTATTCCCGCTTACAATGAGGAATCACATAAAGGTGTATTGCGCCACATCATGGCCCGTTATGGCAAGCAAACAGGCGAGTTAATGATTGTTCTCGTTACAAGAACGAATAGTATCCCTTTCATCGAAACTATCGTGAAGGAAATCGTTGAACGTCTTCCACAAGTGAAATCCATCGTTCAAAACGTGAATTCCAAGAAAACGAATGTTATCTTAGGCGATAACATGACAATCCTATGGGGCGACGAAGTAATCCATGATATGATCGGTGATGTTAAATTTGCCATTTCAGCAAAATCCTTTTATCAAATCAATCCAGACCAAACGAAGGTCCTTTATGATAAAGCCCTTGATTATGCAGGGCTTACGGGTGAAGAGACGGTAATTGATGCTTATTGCGGCATTGGTACCATATCTTTATTCCTAGCTAAAAAAGCGAAAAAAGTCATCGGTGTCGAAGTGGTGTCAGAGGCGATCGAGGACGCACGCCGCAATGCTGAATTGAATGAAATCTCAAATGCAGAATTCATCGTTGGCGATGCAGGTAACGTTATTGCAGAATGGTATCAAAAGGGCAACACGGCAGATGTCATCGTCGTCGACCCACCTCGTAAAGGTTGTGAAGAATCCCTTCTGAACACAATCATCGAGATGAAACCGAACAAAGTCGTATATGTGTCATGCAACCCAGGCACTCTGGCGCGTGATCTTCATATCTTGGAAGAAGGCGGATATAAAGCCGTTGATATTCAACCTGTTGATATGTTCCCGATGACGACACATGTTGAAAATGTAGTGTTATTAGAGTTAAAATAATGTGAAAGAACCCAGGTCATTAGACCGGGTTCTTTTTTGTTGAAAAGGAAATGAGCAAAATCTTTGGGCTCCCTTTTTTCGGGTGGTTTAGCCAAAAAATAGCTGTAAAGGTCATTGCGAATTTTTTTTTGCCTGTATATTCTTGATGCTCCAACTTGGACATATATTATAGAAAATGGAATGGGAGGTAAGGTGATTTTATTAAATTTCAAAAAGCGGTGGCTGTAATTGTTGGTAGTTTTTTGGTGGGTATTGGAATCAATGCTTTTCTAGTTCCTCATCATTTAATAGATGGCGGCGTTATTGGAATTGCACTCATCCTTCATTATTTCTTTGATTTTCAAACGGGGCTATCCATGTTAATTCTTAGTGTTCCTATATTTTTATATGCCTGGTACTATGAACGTCCCTTTTTCTATAGCAGCATCCACGGGTTACTTTTGACTTCCCTTTTTATGGACTGGCTAAGTCCGTTGAAAAAGGTCTTCTCCATTTCGATACTGACTAGCTCCTTGATTGGTGGGGCGATCATAGGAATGGGCATAGGTCTCATGCTTCGATATGAGACAAGCAGCGGGGGAACGGATATGTTAGCCAAAATCATCTCCAAATCTTCCACGTTAGATATTGCTTTAGCCATTATTATCATAGATACACTCATCATTTCAGCCGCTGCCTTCACATTGGGTATGGAAATTTTCCTTTTTTCATGTGTGACGATTTTCATCATTGGACTGATCACTTCAGTTATGAAAGTGAAGGATTGAATTCACGGTCATCAGTTTTTCAAGATATGGGCTACATCATCTATTGCCTTTTGCAGTATTTCGCTATTTTTACTATACATTTCTTTAGCTTCCTTTGATTCAGTTCCAAGGGCAAACAGCTCTAGGTCCGCTTGGCATTTTTTCAAGGTTGCTAGCATTAAAGGCTTTTCTTGAGGAGAAGGAACCTTAAGTTTATCATCAAAAAGGTCTACAGTTAATTCACCGTTTGAATTCGCTTGACCAAGAAAAACATTCTCGAGGGTTACGCCCAACTTATCCAATTCAGTATGAAGCCAATTTCGGTTCAGTCCAATCGTGGAAAGTGGTTCATCAAGTATGCTGCCGTCCATAATGATAGTTTGTGGTTCCTTGACTGCAGCAACTGCCAAGTTAATGTCCTTAGCTGTTAAGGGTTGATTTTGCTTCTTTAACATTACGGAAAAATCACCGTTCGCTTCCAATAAGGCAAACTCGACTTCTGATACATCGAAGACATCCTTTTTTCGGAGTAAAGCCAATAATTCATCTATGGTATATTTTTCCTTTTTTAAATTATCTTCCATGACTTTGCCATCTTTGATGAAAACCGATGCTTTTCCTTCCACAAGATCACGGAACGTTTTACTTTTTAAAGATATTGAACCTGCAATGAAGGGCGCTAAGGCAAAGACGAGGATGGACAGTACTCCATGTATAACATTTCCTTCGACCTTCGTAGCTAATTCAGCCCCAACATTACCAATTGTTATACCCGTTACATATTCAAAAAAGGAGAGCTGGGATAATTGTTTTTTACCTAGCACTTTCGTGATTACAAAAAGAACGATTAAAAAGAATAGTGAACGCAAAATAATTTCTACCCAATCCGGCATTACTTCACACCTCCTGCATAATCATTTTGTTATTAAAAACCTTTATATTGTGGTTCTTCCCGTTCTAACTCGCCCACTCGCTTTTGTACTTCCTTCATCACTTCATTCACCACCAGCATCGTTTCATGCAAGATGCGTTTCGATTCATCGTCTTGGGTCCGGAGTGCTAAGCTGGATAAACCTGCTTCAACTCCTTTAAGGCTAGAGACACATTGTTTCACTTCAGAAGCTATCGTCATGCTGCATCCTCCTTATCCTTTCGGTTTAAAAATAATGGCTCCGATCATTCCGAAAATGATCGCCGCTGATATCCCGGCACTGGTCACTTCGAACATGCCTGAAATAACACCGATCAATCCATGTTTTTCCGCTTCTGCCAACGCTCCGTGTACAAGGGAATTTCCGAAACTGGTAATGGGTACCGTTGCTCCTGCACCTGCAAAATCAATGAATGGTTCATATAAACCAAAACCATCCAACAGTGCTCCTGCAACAACAAAGGTACATAAAGTATGAGCAGGTGTGAGTTTGAATACATCAAACATGATCTGCCCGATTACACAAATCGTGCCCCCGACAACAAAAGCCCAAAAGTAGATCATGGTTGTGGCTCACCGCCATATTCAATCGATACGGCATGGGCAATACATGGAATCGTTTCACTTTGTTGAAAGGATAGAGGAGATAACAAGGCACCGGTAGCTACGACGAGCATTCGTTTGATTTCTCCCTTTTTCATGCGGTTTAATAAATGACCGTAAACGACGGTTGCCGAACATCCAGCACCGCTTGCTCCTGATAGGACAGGTTGCCCATCCCGGTATATCATTAATCCACAATCCCTATACTGTTCTTCCTTAATTGGAGTACCATGTTTTTTTAATAGTTCCAATGAAACTTCGTGTCCGATCCTTCCTAAATCCCCGGTCACAATTAAATCATAATAGGAGGGGTCGAGGTTCCGTTCTCTTAAATGGGCTTCAATCGTATCAACAGCGGCCGGGGCCATGGCACCGCCCATATTGAAAGGGTCGGTCAATCCCATATCGATTACACGGCCTATTGTAGCTGAAGTGACCCTTGGGCCAGCCCCTGCACTGCTTAATAAAGCCACGCCGGCCCCCGTAACGGTCCATTGGGCAGTTGGCGGTTTTTGCCCGCCGTATTCAGTTGGGTAACGAAATTGCTTTTCAACGGCTGCGTTATGACTTGATGCACCTGTTAATAAGTAATCTGCCCCTTTGGTATTGACAAGGTATGCACCTAGAGCAAGTCCTTCCATGGAGGTAGAGCAAGCTCCAAATAAGCCAAGATAAGGAGTACCCAGTGTTCGGCAGGCAAAACTCGTAGGGGTTATTTGATTGATAAGGTCGCCCCCAAGGAAAAATTGAATCTGTTCTTTCTGAAGGCCTGCTTTTTCTATTGCTTTTGTACAAGCTTCTTCCAATAAAACTTTATGTGCTTTTTCATAGGTGTCTTGATTTATCCATAAATCGGAATGAAGGAGATCGAAATCATCAGCGAGCAACCCGTTTGCCTCAAATGGTCCACCGACAGTTCCTGTGGAGATGATGACAGGTTTTTGGTCAAACACCCATGTGCGATGCCCGGTAAGCATTATAAACCACCCCATTGTATGAGTATTGTTTTTACCAGTGCTACGATAAATGCAGAAAATACGCCGAATAAAATTACGGAACCAGCCAATTTGAACATATTGCCACCGACTCCTAAAACGAAACCTTCCGTTCGATGCTCAATGGCTGCCGATATAACCGCGTTTCCGAAACCTGTCAGCGGTACAGCAGAACCGGCCCCTCCAAATTGGGCAATTCGGTCATACACTCCAAATCCTGTGAGGAGCATGGCGATGAATATTAACGTACCAGCCGTTGGATTTCCAGCCGTCTGGTCCGTGAAGTCGAAGTAACGGATATAAAAATTTGAAATGCATTGACCCAATAAACAAATTATGCCGCCTGTCATAAAAGCTTTTAAGCAATTTAGCAGTACAGGTCTTTTGGTTTCCAATTGGGTTTGAAGCTGCTGATATTCCTGTTGGACAGGTGTCAGCTTTTTCTTTTTATTATTTGACATCTTCTTATCACTTCTTCCATTTGTTACGTTTTTTCATTCAACAAGGCTTTAAGCCTTTTGAAATCCTTTATTAAGGATTCAATCTTCGTATGATCCCTTTCCACTTTTTGCTCGAGTTGATCAAGTTCTATAAACATCTTTTGATCTGTCGAGACCAGTATTTTATAATCGGGAAACGTATTTTTCAATTCGGTTTGCGCTTTCTTTTCAATTTTTTTTAAGCGAAGGCGATCGAAGTTTTCCACTTTAAGGGCGACCAACAATTCCTTATTGGAATTCACAGCTTTTACATCCGTGACTCCGTCCGCATTCGATAGCGTATCTTTAGCTTGATTGGCCACTGATTGGTCAATGGGATTGTTGGTATGTACCTTTCTTATTTCCAAGTCCTGATCCTTGTTGTCGATTTGACTTGAGTTTGTCGAACATCCAGTTATAAGCAAAACGATGATAAGAGAAAAAATAGAAGTGTAACATTTTAACTTATATGGCAAGATATCGTCCCCTTATAGATGAATTAAAGATATAAAAAAGGTTGGTTGTCCTCAACCAACCTTTTTAATATGAATGATCATTGTTTATATTGGGGTTCCTCGCTTTGTATCTCATCGATGCGAGGAGTGATGCTGTCTACAATCGTTTGTGTTTGTTGTGCAGCTTGTTGATAAAGTTGTTTGGCTTGCTCATTATCTGTGGAAAGTGCGAAGGTTTCAAAGCTTGCTTGAGCACTTTTGAGTCCGGCTAAAGTTGTTTTGACATCATTGATTACTGTCATGAATGGTACCTCCTTGTTTGTAACTGCCTTTTTAGAATAAGGAAAAAGTGATTATATATACCTTCCAAATTTTATCTTGATAATTGAAGTTGTAAATTTTTGTTCATATTATCTATCCTCTCCATTAATCAAACGTTTGATTAATGGTGAAAAAAACAGGCAGGAAGCACTGTGACTTCCATTAAAAACGATCCACTCGTTGCGTTTTGGTTATGTGTAAATATTGACTGAATTCAGAATTATGCATATAATTAGAGGAAATATAACGTGATTGCGTGAGGTGATATGACATATGATGATGATTGTAGATGATTTGTATAATAGAGTTGTTTTTGAAATTTCATCTTTAGAATTGATAAAAGGATTGCTATTCCTTAAAGGTAAACAAGAGTCGGAAATTGAATCGATCAAAAACAAAATTCATAAGTACGAGCAGAAACGAACCGCTGAGGAAGCGTGGTATCAATCTCTATCACCGTTTAAACGTTTTTTTACAGGGCGTGCTCCAAGTCATCACCAGGCCGTGGAGCAGTTGGTGAATGTTAAAGATAGGTATAAAAAAATCGAGAAGATCAAACGGAAGGTCGCTTTATTAAATGAGGTGATCATTTTACTTGAAGCAGAACCGGAAAAGAAAAAAATGAATTTACCATCAGACATCATTAAAGAGATAATGGCCTGGCAGAGAGAGGATGGACTACAAAAATGACAATCGAAACGTTAAACGCTGGCATGGATACGATTTGGGTTGTCCTGACAGCAGCCATGATCCTATTAATGGAGGGCGGGTTTGCCTTATTGGAGGCAGGGTTCGTTCGTACAAAGAATAATGTGAACATCATCATGAAGGTTTTTGCTGATATCACGATCGGGACGCTTTGTTATTTTGTCGTTGGTTTTGGCTTAATGTATGGAACGGATATATTTGGAACTATCGGAGCAAGCGGCTTTCTGCTGAAAGGCAACTTGTCGCACATCGACCTTACGATTTCAATAGATGCATTTTGGTTATTTCAAGGGGCATTCGTCATTGCTGTCATTTCCATCGTTTCCGGAGCCGTTGCGGAAAGGATTAATTTTCGTGCCTATCTTATTTTTGTCGTAATGATGACGGCATTCATCTATCCGATTGCCGGTCACTGGGTATGGGGTGGAGGCTGGTTAAGTGAGCTGGGCATGCAGGACTTCGCAGGCTCTGCTGTCATTCATGCGCTAGGCGGTTTTTCGGCACTCGCAGCTGCCATTGTCATTGGGCCGAGGTCAGGTAAATTCACTTCACGGGGCACTAGTTCCATTTCGTTACCAAGTAATCTCCCGTTGGCATCTGTTGGGGCATTCCTCCTATGGTTTGGCTGGTTTGGGTTTAATGCTGGAAGCACTTTGCAGGCTACAGACGGACGTATTGGCCATATTGCCATTGTCACGATGCTCTCAGCTGCATCAGGGGGAGCTGCGACACTGCTTTATACACTATTTAGGTATGGACGCTCGGATGCACCTTCCGTCATCAATGGCTCACTTGCAGGCCTTGTCGGGATTACGGCAGGTTGTGCATTCGTCAGTGATCTGGTGGCAATCCTGATTGGAGCAGTATCTGGAATGCTCATGTTGGCTGCGACAAATTGGTTGGAATCAAGGAAGATCGATGATCCGGTGGGGGCCTTTCCTGTTCATGCGGCATCTGGCATGTGGGGTACGATAGCGGTAGGGCTTTTCTCCACGGAAGACGGTTTGTTTACAGGTGGAGGATGGCATTTGCTTGGGGTTCAATTGTTAGGATTAATAGTGCTGTGCATATGGGGCTTTTTATTGACATGGATCGTTTTTAAAGTTATGAACATTTGGGTGCCTATAAGATCGACTGATGAAGAAGAAGAACTTGGGTTGGACATCAGTTATCACGGCATCATGGCCACACATACATCGCCGGAGTTCATTAAGGTAGAAGACTATTATAAGCAGGATGAAGAATTGAAAAGGTAAGGACATACATATATACTAATGGCAAAGTTAAGTAAGAGGTGGAGTATAAATGGGTACGTGCAATCTTAATCATTCACAGCAAGATGTCAGGCTGAAGTTTGAGAGTCAAAAGGCATTTTTACCAACGGAATTGAGTCAAACAATTAATCTTTTTCTGGAAAATGAGCATTCACAAGAAATGTTGAATGAACTTTTTCATCTATTAAAGAAGTATGACTTGTCCTCCAAGGAAGAACAAGAATCTAGAATTGAAAAGCTAAATCAAATAATGTTGTGAATGTGAATGAACGGGAGCGCAAGTATGGCTCCCGTTTTTTTTTGTTTTTACCTCGGTCCATTCATGGAATAGCCGACATTGAAACGATGCCAAAAGGAAGAAGGGCGCTCCCTTTATTTAAGGAGTGTTAATGATACTATCTCATGAAGTTTTTACATACTTATACAGTGGGCGAAGGGAAAGCTTACTCTTTGTTAGTCATCAAAAATATCAGAGAATGGATTTGAGGTGAGAAATTGAGAAAAGGACATTCAAATGCGCCTAAGAGAAGGCCTGAAGCACTTATTATTTCTGCATAATCTGATAAACGGAATTAAATTGTAGGCTTTTATATGTATTGTGTAAGAAAAGGGAGAGCGACATAAAAAATGAAAAAATGTAAATCATGCGCGCATCCTGTGAGCGAGAGTTCTCGATTTTGCCCATTGTGTGGCGCGACTATAGTTGGTGAAATAACTGAAGAGGAAAAGTCTTCTAAAAAGCATTTTAAGAAAAAAACGTTAATCATTACAGCCATATTGGTCTTTATCATGATTTCCAGTGCATCAGCTATTATTCTTCATAAATCCCCGAAAGAGCTATATCTTCTTTCTGAATATAAAACGTACAAGAATGCAAAAGAAAGATGGGACGATAAGTTTGGCGATACAATGGAATTTCAAGAGAGAATGAAGAAGGAACCTTCAAGTTCAGAGATGACGCTAAGCGGAAGTGTTAAAATGGATTCATTAGCGAATGATCCAGACATAGAGATGGTTCAAGAATTATTGACCCAAGCATCGTTCACTGCCAAAGCTGAACAGAATCCAATAAGCAATCAAGGTTATTACAAATTAGCCTTGAATGTTGATAAGGAAAAGGCAATGGGTGTAGAAATGTTCCAAACTAAGGGGCGACTGGGTATGAAGGTTCCAATGTTATATGAAAAATTCTTCTATCTAAATTTAAATGAATATGGTGAGTTCATGCGAATGTTAAACCCATCATATGCTGGCCCTGAAACGTTGGAAGTATCTGACCTTGAATGGCAAGACTTGAAATTAACGGAGATAGAACAGGAATACATCCAAAAACGATATGGGGCATTTATGTTGGACCGGTTGAAAGAGAAAAACTTTAAGCTGAAAAAAGGCCTGGTTTATAAACATGAAGGCGAAACGAGGAAAGTAAGGGAACTGACACTTAAACTATCTTCTTCCGAAACTAAAAAGCTTGTAAATGATTTTTTGGACCATTTAATTAAAGATGTAAAGCTTCATAGCATGATAGTTACTAGGGTACAAAAAGTGTCAAATGCCGGCACAATGATAAATGAAGCAGAGAGTTTTGATACTAATGAAATGAAACGGCAATTGGTGGATGGTTTAAAAGATGTAAAAAATGAAATCAAGGATAATCGTTTTCCTAAAGGATTTTCTTCTACATTGCTTATTGATAAAGATGAGCAAGTCATCGACCGTAACGTAACGACGGCTTTTGGAAGTAATCATAACCAAGTCAACATGGAAATGAAAAGAAAAAACGTTCCATATGGCAACAATCAAGTTTTCAAAGAATTCAGCGTGGCACTAGCTCCTGAAAAAGATGAGGAATCAAAGCTTATGTTCCTGGTTACGAATGATGTGGCTTATAAAAAAGATACACGGATCGAGAATCTAAAGGCTTCCTTTGAATTTGAAGAGTATGGGGAACCTGAGGAAATCAAGCTTTCGATGATTAGTGATATTGAAGGAGAAAACGGAGGTAAGCAGAAAATCAAGAGGAATTTCAATCTGAATTTCGTCGGTGGCCATTTCTCTGATTTGCCATCCTCTTTTAAAGGGACAATTAAGCATACGAGTGATCTTAACTTAAAGAAGGACTATTCCAACGGGAGATTCGAATTGAAGCTTGGGCTAGTAGATGTGGACTCAGGTATGCTCACGGTCAATTTGGATGCTAAAACGATACTGAATGGTAAGCTGGAAATGGCGGACTTGAAAATTAACTCTGATGAAGGCTTAAGCTTGGTGAACATTCCTGAAGATGAAATGTATGAAATTCAAGAAGAAATAGGAATGAATTTAATGGAGTTAGCCTTTAAATACGGAATTGTGCCAGACAGTATTAATCAATTTGACGGCTATGATGAGGCTAGTTATGACGGCTATTATGATTTAGAAGATGTAAATTCTAAAGGTAAGTTCTAGCTTGGGTGTGTTATTTATAAGAAACATGTTAGCAGGATGTGACTGACTCCTATTCTTTTTTTATTGGGCGCATCCGTCATGAGTTGCAAAGGTTACCGGGAACGGCCGAGCTAGTCCTGCAGCTGCACAAAGTGGAATCCAATACTTGAAATTACTGACAAGGGAAACCGATTGTGTATATATGAGTGAAATCAAGGGCCATATTAACCTTATTAAAAATTAATCAATCGTTTGATTAATTTTCATGTACTGTACGGATTATCAAGTATTTGCTCCATGAGGAAAGCACAAATTCACGAGTAAATACGCGAAACTCAAGAGAACGCACAAGCAGCAAAGCAGATAAAAAAAGCAGGGCCCATAATGAGCTCCTGCTTTTTTTATTAAAAGCCATCATCTGTTGCGGTGAAGGGGATGTTTAGGTTGCGTTCAACGGCACGAAGTCTTTGATTTAGTCGATTCAGCCTATTCGTATGACGTTGATCATTTTGATTCAGTCTGGTTATTTCCTGGTTTACACGGTTCACTTCACGATTTATCCTTGTAATTTCTTGGTTCTGCCGAGTGAGTTCCCTTGATTGACGCTCGTTTTGACGTTCAAGTTCCCGGACTCTTCTTTCAAGTTGCTGAGTTTGCGGCTGTTGTCTTTCTATATCTAACGGGTCGGACACTTGGGTGTATGAATTTTCTTGAACATGCTGATAATCCCAATCTCTCTGATAATCCCAATCTTGCTGCGGGACATAATCAAATCGTTCCGGTTGTTGGAAATATGGGTTGTAATTAGGTTGAATGGGTTGAATGTACTGGTGATTTCCATTTTGTTGTGGAAAAGGATAAAATCCGTATGAATTCATGGTCAACTCTCCTTTTAAAATCGGGATGGATACGTTATAACTTATGTAAGTTCCAGAGAAGTGACTAGGCGATAGCCCATATGAGCGAATAACGAGGTATGTTTTTTAAAGAAAAATTTCAATAAATTTGCAGAAATCATCCTGTTCCTATATCGTTTAGGATAAGAGAAAATCTTTTATCCATCATGAAACCAATCAAAAGGATAATCCGTATATATAGAAAAGAGTGTAAGTCAGGAGTGTAATGATCATGAATCGATTTCTAGCTGGTTTTGTTCCGATATTGATTGGATTTCCAATGGTTTTACCAGTTTGGCTAATTAGCTATTTTGTATTGAATCAACCGTTTGTTCTGTCTGTTGCCATTTCCTTAGCGGGAGGGGCGCTTTCATACTGGCTAAGTTCCGTTTATTTTTCCTCGCGCTTCCTCAAAAAACATGAATTGACGAGAAAAGAATATCAATATATAAAGAAAAATTTAAGTGAAGCAAAACCGAAAATATGGCGTGTGCAAAAGGCGCTAATCTCGGTCAGACATATCTCTTCTTTTAAACAGAGGAAGGATATGATTAAAATGATCAGGAAAATATATAGTCTGACTAAAAAAGAACCGAAGCGGTTTTACCAGGCGGAACAATTTTATTATTCGCATCTGGATTCTGCCACGGAGCTTTCGGAGAAATATGTTTTTTTATCACAGCAGCCAAGAAAGAATAAGGAACTCGAACTATCTTTAACAGAAACCCGCAAAACCTTAAAGGAACTCACTAAAACGATAGAAAAAGATTTATACAAAGTGATTGCCGATGATATCGATCACCTTAACTTCGAATTGGACGTTGCAAAGCAATCGATTAAAACTAAAAAAGAGTCACAAGTAATTGATGAAAGCAGGAGGTTAAAATGAATAACAATGATCCAAACCTGTTGAATAAAACGAATAATGCCAATTTGATGGATGATCTTTTAGCCAATCCATTTAATGAGGTGCAGGAGCTGGAGCTGGAGAAAGCATCTCCCAAGGAAGCGAAGCCGGTTAAACTGATTGATGTCATTCCTGAAGAGAACCGGGCCAAAGCTTATCAGCTTGCTGAACAAATTGACCCAACGAATCATCAAGCGATGATATCCTATGGTACACCCGCCCAATCAAAGCTCCTGACCTTTTCGAATTCGATGCTTGAGCATGTACAGAAAAAAGATGTTGGTGAAGTTGGCGACATTATCAGTGATTTAATGAAGAAGTTAAACGAGCTGAGCCCTGATGAGCTTAAACCGGATAAGCCCTCATTTTTTGCGCGTATGTTCGGGAAGCTCTCGGGAACTGTACAGGAAGCGCTTTCCAAGTATCAAAAAACGGGTGCCCAAATTGACCGCATCAGTGTGAAGCTCGATCGGAGTAAGAATATCTTGTTATCCGATATCGTAATCCTTGAAAAGCTATATGAAACGAATAAGGAATATTTCCAGGCGTTGAATGTCTATATTGCGGCGGGGGAAATCAAACTCGAAGAAATTCATGAGAAAACGATTCCTGAACTAAAGAAATCCGCGGAATTGAGCAATGATCAAATGAAGTTTCAAGAAGTCAATGATATGCGCCAATTTGCTGAACGGTTGGATAAAAGGCTGCATGACTTGAAATTGAGTCGTGAAATCACGATTCAAAGCGCACCGCAAATCAGGCTGATCCAAAACACGAATCAGGCGCTAGTCGAAAAAATACAATCTTCGATCATGACGGCGATTCCACTTTGGAAAAATCAGGTTGCGATTGCATTGACCCTAATCAGGCAGCGTCATGCTGTAGAAGCGCAAAAGCAGGTTTCCAAAACCACGAATGACTTGTTATTGAAGAACTCTGAAATGCTCAAAACAAATACCATTGAAACGGCTAAAGAAAATGAGCGGGGAATTGTCGATATTGAAACTCTAAAGAATACCCAAGCTAACTTGATTTCTACGCTTGAAGAAACCATGCGGATCCAAGAGGAGGGCAGGCATAAACGCCGTCATGCCGAACAGGAATTGGCATCCATGGAAAATGAGCTCAAACAAAAACTATTGGAGATAAAGGGATAAGGGGAGATAACATGGAAACTATCGAAGCTATAAAAACGAGAAGAAGCATTGGGGTCGTTAAGCAAGATCCGGTACCTAAAGAAATGATCGAGCAAATTATTGAAGCTGGAACATATGCACCTAATCATCATCGGACGGAGCCTTGGCGTTTTTTTGTTTTGACTGGAGATGGAAGAAATAAACTTGGGCAAGTATTCGAAGAAATAACGCGAATTGAAAACGCGGATGATACTCCGGAAAATTTAATAAGTAAGCTCGAAAGGCAAAAAAAGAATCCCCTTAGGGCTCCGGTCATCATCGCAGTGGGCATAGAGCCTAGTGATAAGAATAATGTCCTAGAAATTGAAGAATATGCGGCAGTGAACAGTGCTATCCAAAATATGCTTCTTGCTGCACATTCCTTAGGGCTGGGCGCAGTGTGGAGAACGGGAAAAATAACTTATCATGAAAAGGTCCAGGAATTTTTCAAATTATCCTCAAAAGGAGAAATACTGGCATTCATTTACTTGGGCTACCCTGACATGGAGCCGAAGCCTGCTAAGAAAAGACCGATTGATGAATTGACCACATGGATCGGATGAGGGATAAAGGGGGCAGCTGCATCAGTGCAAACACACTGTTGCAGCTGTTTTTTATTGGATTGCTTTAATCTTTTACCAAAAAGGGACTTATCCTAGTCACGCTTCGTTTCAAGTGACGATTGAGGATTTAGGTTGTACAATACATAGGAAGAATAAATTTTGATGAATTAGGATGTGTCTATAGATGAGAACGATTGATCCATTTGAGATACTTGATGGAAAAGCGATAAAGTATTTGGATGTTTTTGGCGTTGAGGATGGAATTGCTTTAAAGAGTAAGTACGAAGACAAAACGTATTGGATATATGATTACTATTGCATGCATCAGACATGTGATTGCCAGGAAGTATACCTTGAATTCGTTGAGGAGTGCAAGACCAATAAACAGGCAGGACAGCATTTTGGAGTGAGGGTTTCTTTCAAGGATAATCAATTTACTCTGGAGGATTATAATATTTCCAAGCAAAAGGCAATGGATATTGCAGAGGACACGCTAAAATACAGTAAAGACGTAATGGAGTTATTTAAACAGCGATATCAGCATATGAAGGAAAAAGGCACGCAAATCATCATGGAAAGTGCGAAGGCAGCTAAAATGCCTCATGTTCATACGGAGCCGGTCATCGGCAGGAATGATCCTTGTCCATGTGGAAGCGGAAAAAAATACAAAAAATGCTGCGGCGCAGCTTGATCATTCATGGGAGTTGACTCGATTAGGAGTCACTTCTTTTTTTTTGAAAATCGTAACGGTTTAAAACGAATTGTGTAATAAATAAAAAAACATGGCATTTTACGAACGTTTGTTCTATAATAAGAGTACCAGATAATAGCATTAAAAGAAATAAAAAGTAGTAATTTAGACGGAATTTTCCGAAAACTTATTTATTATTTTCAAAAATCTGGTATATATAAGGGAGAAGAGTTTTTTGATCTCATCTCTTTCAACGGTAGACGGCAGCCAGACGGGATGAAAATCCCTACAATGATGGCAGTTTAACTTTGAACGAAGGAAGGGGTAATCAAATGACAAGAGAAAAAAGATTAATACCGTACAAAGTTCTTGAAGTAATGGAGACTGTGAAAGAAAAGATTCCTGAGGGGGTCGAGCTTGTGAAAGCCCCGGCAATCTGGGAAAAAAGCAACCATGGTGAGGGCGTGGTGGTTGCCGTCATCGATACAGGCATTGATAAGGGACATCCAGACCTCAAAGAAAGAATCATTGGCGGGAAGGATTTTACCAATACCGGTGATTTTCAAGATGATAACGGGCATGGAACACATGTTAGCGGTACGGTTTTGGCGGCCATTAATAGTGTTGGTGTAGTGGGAGTGGCCCCGAAAGCGAGCATATTAGCGTTAAAGGCCTTAAATGGCCAAGGCCAAGGCGATATTAATTGGATCAATGGAGCTTTAGAGTATGCGATCAATTGGCGGGGACCGAATGAAGAAAAGGTTTCGGTTATTTCACTATCACTTGGAGGTCCTGCGGACGAGGCAGAACATAAGCTCATTCAAAGGGCGCTTCAGCAAGATATCCTTGTTGTCTGCGCAGCTGGAAATAGTGGGGATGGGCGTCATGAAACGGACGAATTGGATTATCCGGGTGCGTATCCAGAAGTGGTGGAAGTCGGTGCTGTGGATTTAAGCAGAAATTTAGCGGATTTTTCAAATACAAATGATGAAATAGACTTGGTGGCGCCAGGGGTTGATATTCTCTCTACGTATCCAGGAAATAAATATGCTAGGCTGAGCGGAACGTCAATGGCTACGCCTCATGTAAGCGGTGCAGCAGCTCTCTTGAAAGTGATTGCTGAAAAAGAGTTTGGCCGCACGCTAACTGAAGCGGAATTATATGCACAGTTAGTGAAAAGTACGGAAGATCTCGGAATAAGCAAAAAAGCACAAGGGAATGGACTGCTTAACTTAACTATAGCGGAACAAAGGGTTAATCAATCCATTAAGGTTTCCGCAGGAAACCTCCTAGTTACCGAGTAAAACAATGGTTATGGAATAATAAAATTGAAGAAGGTGTCCCAAGAAATTTGGGACACCTTCTTTAATGATTATTTTTTATTTTTTCCTTAGAGCCGCAAAAAGCGCTACAATGGAGAGTATTAGTGATATGACAGAAAGGGTGATGATCAGCGTTTCATTGCTATCATCTTCTGTTTGAGCCGTATCCTTTGAACTGTCAGTTGCCTTGGTATCATCCGTATCAGCTTCATCTTTATGTCCATGGTCCGTAGATTCTGCATCAGCCTTAGGCGCTAGTGAAATTTCCGTTACAGAATGCGGTAAATCTGAGCCTTCGTCACCGCTCCATTCAACAATTTCACCATCTTCGTAATATTGAAATGCATTCCAGGCCACATTCGTTTCTTCTTTAGGGTTTTGGGCAACGAATGAGAATTGCTGGAACTGTCCAGTTGCTATTCCTTCATCAGTTGCAGCCCAAGTTACCGTTGTAACATGCCCATCTTTGTCTTCGGTGGTTACTTTCCATCCTGGTACAGGCTGATAGCTTTCAAAAGTAACCCCTTCAGGTATTTTTAAGGTCACTTTTGTTGTGGCTGTTTCTTTTTCAACGGGCACTTTAATTGTATAAGTTTCCCACGCCTCAGGGGCAGATGAACTAGGCTTGACTGTAACGTGTGCATTCGCCGAACCGGAGAAAATGAATAATGCAGCAAATGTAGAGATCAGTAGCTTTGAAATGTTTTTCATTTTTATATAATCCCTTCTATTATGAATTTCCTATGAAAATTGTAAAATCAGCATTGATTGAATCGAGGCTTTCAGTTAATCCGTGAACATGGACTTTCCATTTTCCTGGCATGGTTAATAAAGACTTTGATGTAAATGTACCAGTAGTTTTTTCCTGCATTTGCAGCTTTAGTTCACCGCCGGGCGTATCTATTGACTGCATCGTGATTGTAAGCTGTTCTATTTTAGCAATTGGCTTGCCTTCATTGGATAAATCCACTTGAATCAGGTTGTCCCCAACTTCATTTGGAGTCACCAATAATGTAACCTCATTTTTTTCTTCCGTCATTACCGTTTTCTCAATTGGCCCTGGGGAAGACATCGCAGTTTGGACATTTGTCAATAGAGCTGCAACAAGGAGTACGACGATCCCTAAACCAAACTCCATTCCCACACTAAAACCAAGTTTTTTCGTTTGCGTTTTCCCCCTGAAAAAATGAAAGGCTCCTAAACCGATCATGACTAACATAAGACCGATTTTCGCAAGTAATAATTGTCCATATGTTGTGTTTAACAATGAATGGAAAGTCGGTACATGTTGAAAGCTGCTATATATTCCGCTAATGATCAGTATGATTACAAATAAAAACGCCCATCTGGAAAACCTATGAATGATTGACCAGTAAAATGTTTTCTTATCTTTTTGGACTGCCTGTCGATCGGCAAGCCCAGGCAAAATAACCAATAAGGCCATAAGGCCGCCAAGCCATAAAGCCATGGACAATAAATGGAGGAAATCCATTACAACAGCCAGAACGTGATTAGGAACAGCAGCTGTATGTCCTGTGAAAGCCTTACAAACCATCAAAATGGCTATAATGATGAAAGAAAAGATGGGTAATGATTTAATCAAGGAGTTCTCGAGCATGAAATAAATAGCTAAAAATAGTAGGAGCAACATTAGAATTTCAATGACCCAGATGTTTCCGAAATTTGTAGCATTCAATACTTCTTTTATATAAGTCACATTAAACGCATCCGTCCACCCTACACCAGCGTCAATCGTCACTTTTAAAGGCAAACTGCAGAAGACGGAAAGTGCCAAGCCTGCATATGAAACCCAAAGGTATAGACGTGCTCTCCTGCTAGCTTGAAAAAGGTTGGTATCCTTCGTTAAAGATAATTGGAAAAAAAGGACGCCTGAAAGAGCTGCGAAGCTTATGTATTGTAGACTTTGCAGAAAAACGATGATGGAATTCGGAAAACCTGCGTTCACTTCAGAAATGTCTTGATCTGATAGGGCGGTCGAGTTTCCGAATTGAAAGGGGATTGTCCCTTCGATGGGGTGGCCATCACTCGAAACCACTCTCCACTTTATGTAGTAAATCCCTTCATCGATTTTGCCTTTCCACTTAGCTTCCAGTATTGTTTCACTTTGTTCCGAGATTTTACTGTCTTGAATTTGAATTTTGTCCCCATTCTGGCTGAATACTTCAAGCGAATGGAAAGCTGGTTGTATATTCTCACTGAATTGAATGCTGATCTTTTCAGGCAGATTTTCCATCGCTTCATTCGGGCTAGGGTTAGAGCCTATTACTGTAGCATGACCTGAAGCCATTGCCGGGTATAAAAGCAAACTGAATAAGCTTACTACCACCCATAAATAATTCTTCATATTGGTGTGCCATCACCCTTTCATTAGCTTATGTAAGCTTATTATAAGAGGAAAATGTGAAAAAACAGTGAAATTAAATGAATGATCTAAAGGCAGTTTGAGATTCAAAAGAAAAGAGATAACGATATGATTAGATTAGCCTACCTCCCAACATTATAGACATGTAAATAATCAAAAGGAAATATTGGTTTGGAATTCCTTTGGCTGATGTTGTTGATCATTAGGAGATGGATTTTAGTACAACAGCCCATTAAGAAATAATTAAGGTTTCTTTGTTACTATGTCCCTAACGTGTTTTCAGGAAATATAGGGGGGATAGGCTTTGCTAAAGAAGGGGCTAAAAGAAAAAAGCGTGAAGGTGGTCTTGGTTTGTTCTCTTGCGGGGATGGGAACATCAGTTTATATGCCTGCCGCATACGCTGAGGAAGGGACAGCTGTCATTCAGGAAGATGCCCGAACGGTGAATAGTCTTTCGAAGCTAGAAATAAAAGATACTGCATTGGATCAAAAATTTGCAGAAGATGTACTCGACTATAGTGCAACAGTGGCGAATGAAGTTGAAAAGATCACCTTGCTTGCTGAGAGTAACAATGAGAATGCCACCTTATCCGTGAATGGTGTCAAACTGACAAATGGGAAGGCCAATGACTTAGCTCTTCAAACTGGCATCAATACATTCAAGATCACCGTCAGCGATGGAATAAATGAAACGATGACCTATACCGTCAAGGTTGAAAAACTTGAAAGTGATGACAACCTTTTAACTTCGATTGGATTATCAAGCGGCTCGTTATCGTTCGATTCTAAAGTGCCAGCTTATAATGTTTCTGTGGAGAATGAAATCAAGACCGTTACTGTGGTTCCTACATTGAGTGATAGTGGTGCAAATGTAAGGGTGAACGGAACGGTTGCAACGAGTGGAGGTGTAAAGGTACCCCTTCAAATTGGTAAGACAATTGTGAAGATTATCGTTACTGCAGAAAATGGGGATGAAAAAACATATTCGCTAACGATTACACGGGCTGCAGCTAAGAAAACGGAATCGAAGGATAAGGATGCCTCCTCAAAAGAGGATACAGTTCAAAAGGAACCTATTACTGGGGCGAATAAAACTCAGCCTTCCGCGTCTAAAGGGGATAAACCATCTTCCACTCCTGTTGATCCATCCAATAATGTAAAAACAAGCAATGGCCAAGTATCGAAGGTACAACAGAATGAAAACATTTCAACACAAAAAACGAAATCAACTCCTGTAAAGGAGGCAGTATCTGCTGATTCTTTAGGTGAAGAAGTCAAAACCCCACCATTTTTGAACAATCTAACAGTATCAACTGGAGTATGGAACAAACCTTTTGATTCGAATGCGCATACCTATCATGTCAAAGTCGATAATGATATTACCTCAGTCGAAATGAATGCTGCATCAAGTGCTAGTGGAGCCACGGTTGAATATGAAGGTGAGAGCAGTGGGGATGTAAAGATCAAGGATAAAGCGAAGACGGCCATTTCAGTTACGGTTTCAAAAGATGGAAACCGGCGTACTTACGTTATTGTTTTCGAAAAGGATATGGATGTGGAAATGGATGAAGAAGAAACCGTGGACGATATCAAAACAAATGAAACAGAAGTTGAGGCGACGCAAATGAGTACAGCTGGTAAAACGGAGACTGTCCCATCGAATGACAAAGTCGTGCAGGGGATGTTGAATGGAAAGGAACCTGCAGCGGCGGGGTCATTCTGGGGGAAGGTCAAGGCGTTCTTCACTTCCCTTTTTTAAATGTACCAAAAGATTATTTTCGATCATGCAAAAAAGGACAAGTACTAACACTTGTCCTACGCTTTATATGGGCAAAATGATTTGGACTTCGGTTCCTTGGTTTAGCTCGCTGTTAAAACGGACCTTTCCCCGGTGTGCCTCAATGATTCGGCAACTGACTGTCAATCCTAAACCGGTTCCTCTTTCTTTAGAAGAATAAAAAGGTTCTCCGAGATGTCTTAACCGATTTTTTTCTATTCCGCTGCCATTATCTTTGATGGTAATGGAAAGGTTTTTGTCCATATGCTCAAAATCAATCCAAATGTGATCGGCAGATGCTTCCATGGAATTTTTGAGCATGTTTATGAATACTTGCTTTAGTTGGTTGGCCTCACATGAAAGCAGGGGTATTTCGTTTTTTACGGATATTGATATTTGGGTTGGATAAGAGTCCGCCTCCGGTTTCAACAAGGTTTTGACTTCATTCATCAGCCCGATGATTTGATGTTTGCTGAATGGGAGTTCCTGAGGTTTTGCCAGAACGAGTAACTCGCTTACAATAAGATTGATCCGGTCCAGTTCACTTAACATGATCGTGTAGTATTGTTCATAGGGATGGTCGCTCTTTTTAAGCAGTTGGACGAATCCTTTTAACGAAGTTAACGGGTTACGGACTTCGTGGGCTACACTGGCGGCAAGTTCGCCGACTAACGATAATTTTTCCGTTCTTCTTAATCGTGCTTCCGTTTCTCGTATTTGAGTGACCTCTTTAGCATAAGTAATGATTCCGACTAATTCCTCACCAATCATCATCGGGACAAACGTACAGGAAAGCAAGATGGACTTCCCGTATTTCGTAAGGAATTCAATATCTTTCCCTTTCTTGATCCCTTTATGGTTTTCCACGACATATTGGCAAGATGTACGGATCAGTTCCTCATCCTCCTCTGAAAAGTTCAACTTTATGAATGAGGCGCCATGGATTTCTTCTTGTTGAAACCCTGTTACCGTTTCAAACCTAGGGTTTACGGTAGTGATCATTCCGTTTAAATCAAGCATGAGCATCGGATATGGGTTGTGTTCAAACAATGATTTATAGCGTTGTTCACTATCGAATAATTGATTCTCCGCGACAACTCTTTGAGATATATCCCTGCCAATAACGACTAAGCCTTTTCGGGAACCATCCTCAAAGAACAATGGGACCTTGATCGTATCGAAGGTTTTGTGATTGCCGTCGGGAAGAGGGATGATTTCCTCACACCTTGTGATTTCCCCTTTAATCCATGTTTCTTCATCGGAAACTTCACAGTAGATCAATGACTCTTTATAAAATTCGGAGTATTCTGCGAGCTCGCTGTCTTTTTTGCCCTTATAGTCTACATGCTCCAATTGAAATAATTGCAGTCCGAAGGCATTGGATTCAAGCCAACGGCCTTCACCATCCTTGAAGTTAACGAAATCCACCATTGAATTGATGAGTGTACGCCGACGTTGTTCCGCTTCTTTTAATTGTTTGAATTCTTCCCTTTTAGCTAAATAAAGGTATAGGACCAAGCCTATTGATAAAAGAAAGACAATGCCTTCAGCTCTTTGAAGTTGAATGAAAACCACTTTGTTGTGGATATTTGTAGTTAAAAAATAGTCGAACACGACTAATGTAAAAATCCCGGAAAGGATATATATTACTAAGATGGAGCGTTTGGACATGGAGATTCTCCCTGATTTTAAGACATTTCTAAGGTAAAATTACATACACATTTTAACAAACTATCGGAGAAAAATATATGCAGAATCATAAATAAAAAACAGGGACCAATGCGGTCACCTGTTTTTCCTGAAGATGGTTAGGGCTTTTTTCTTTTTTAAACGTTTATAGATAAGGATAAATAGTAAGAAGAGGAGTGCGAGTGCAGCTACCGTATACAGGTTCATTTCAACAGATAGGAGTCCATATGAGATTAGCGATAGAAAGAAAAAGTATATAAGGTTGCCAAGTGCTGTCGCAAATAAAAAATCCTTGAAAGTGACGGTACTGACTCCAGCAGCCAAGTTAATTAAACTCGTTGGGATAAGCGGGAAAATCCTCCCTGTAAAAACGTACATAAAGCCATGCTCCACAACGGTTTCTTGCCATTTTTCGCCCATCTTCTTTAAGAGTGGTTCCTGAAACCAGTTTCTTGCTGCATAAAAAATCAATCCAGACGCAACAACACTTGTAAACCAACTCCATAGATAGCCATATATGAATTCAAATATCGTGACATTGATAGTAAGGAGCAAAATTAAGGGGATGATTGTAAATGAATTCTGGATAAACATCAACACGAATGTCACGAAAAAAGTGAGCAAAAGGTTTTCCTTCAATATGTTAATGACTGAATCAAGATCACTTTTCCAAACGAAAGTAAACAATTCCGCATTAGAATAAATGAATATTGCGATTACCAGAAGACCGATTAAGGTCAGGACTCTTTTCAAAGGGTCACCACCATTCTTACTAATAGTTTATCATTTTCAGGCTCATTGGTGAAAAAAAGAGCTGTCGCATGATGCAGACAGCTCTTTTACATTATAGTGGGTTTACGAAGCGAAGATTCCTTTAAAGCCACTTTTCAAACTGAATTCTTTTGTTCATTCCATAAATAATTGGCGCACCAATCAAGAGGACAACGAACTCACCGACTGCCGTGGTCATCCAGCTAAACCAGAATGGTAAGCCAAAGGCAAGGTTCAGTTCAATTGCAATCAAAAACATGGTGAATGTGAAAAAGATAATCGTTGCGATCATCCGCCCTTTAATGCTTTTTATGAACCGCGATACAAAAATGACCAGCAATAAGGCGAGCACGGATTGCCCCACCCCAAAAATCAAATCATACGGTACCATCGGTGAAAAGAGCAGATTCGATATGAAGACTCCTCCGACGATACCGTAGATATACTTTTTATTGAATACAATCAGATGATTCAACATTTCCGGAACTCGAAATTGGAACATCTCAAAAGCGATTGGTTTAAACACCAATGAGACCGCCACATACAAGGCAGCCAATAACCCGTTTATCACGAGTGTACGAACATTCATTTTATTCTCTCCCTAGTTTTTTATCGTGGGATGGTTACGAACCACGTTTAGGCTTTTTCCCGAAAATTAATAGTATCCCATATATGCTTGTTGCGTCAATTTGTAAAGAATGGTTTTTAAATGATAACTCATCAAGAAATGAAAGTCTAAAATGATTTTGATTTATTGCAATGATGGATGATATTATTTTTATATGTACTTCAAAGGAGTGAATATAATATGTCGATCGAGAGTGTCAAAAGCCATTTTAAACAATGGGACCGGGAAGGCGATGTAATGGAGTTCGAAACATCAAGTGCTACCGTGAGTGAGGCAGCAGAAACCATTGGCGTCATTCCTGCGCGGATTGCTAAGACTCTTTCCTTTAAGGGGGAAGGTGAAAATGCGATTTTGGTTGTAGCAGCTGGGGACGCAAAAGTGGATAATAAGAAGTTTCGCCAGATGTTCGGATTCAAGGCACGAATGCTGTCACCTGAGGAGGTGCTTGAACAGACCGGACATGCAATCGGGGGAGTTTGCCCATTTGGACTGGCAAACGACCTAGATGTTTTTCTTGATGTATCAATGAAGCGTTTTGAGTCATTGTTTCCGGCATGCGGCAGTCCGAACTCAGCAATAGAACTTACAACCGCGGAATTGTTTGAATATTCTAACGCCAAGGATTGGGTGGATGTTTGCAAGGCTTGGGAAGAAGAAGGGAATGAAGAAACGTCGGTAGGCAATGCAGTAGATCGCTTTTAAGAGATTCGCAATAAATAAAGTCCACTTGTGTGGACTTTATTTATTGATGACCGTTTCATCGCTATAAGCTTTACTTGTTGGATTTAAATTGCTCCAATTCTTTTGAAATAGCGACACCAGATGCAAATTAGCGGTCTATAATTGGTGGTAGGCAATTCGCGGAGAAAGTTTATAAATGGAGGATGAAAGATGTTAAAGGGAAGCGATAAAAAAAACAATAGCAGCTATCTTAGTCTTAAAACTCTTTATGAAGAAAATATCACGGTTAAGAGCATAGCCCAGGAACTTGAGTCTTGCCATAAAAATGATAGAGCACCTGACATACAAAAAGCGTTGGAAAAAAAGAATTTCGATATAATGGCAGTGCAAGATCAAGGGGAAATCATCGGATATATCGAAAGGCAAGAACTTGGTGAAGGGATCATCTCGGAATATTTGAAAAGTTTTTCACCTAGGGAAATGGTTTCGGATTCAACCCCTTTGATACAACTTCTCCGTATTTTTAAGAATAAAACAAGGGTGTTTGTGTTAGAGAATAATTCTATAAAAAGGTTAATTACGCATGCTGACCTTCAAAAGCCCCCAATCAGGATGCTGATATTCGGATATATTACCCTATTGGAAATGAGGATGAGCGATATCATCATGCATAGGTTCGGTGATGGCAGCTGGTATCCAATGATCAGCGAGGACCGTTTAGAAAAGGCAAACGAATTATATAGGAGAAGAATCGATAAAAATGAGGATATCAATATAATAGAATGCCTGCAAATCAGTGATAAATTCGATATCATTCATAAAGATAAGGAATTGAGGGGGTTCTTCCAAATTCCTTCGAAAAGCAAGGGAAAGAGGGAGGCAAATGCCATCCGGAAATTAAGGGATAAGATTTCCCATGCTAATGAACTGGGACTGGACATGTCCTGGATGGAAATCATTGAGGTGGTCGAGTCCTGTGGCCAACTTCTTGAAATCTCTGAATCCTATCAGTATGAATAATAAGGATCCGGCTATCATGCTGGGTCCTTTCTCCACGTTTTAGATCCAAAAGAAAAAAACTGCCCATTTCAGGCAGCTCCTCCAAAAAGTCAAAATTCCGGTAGTTGATCCAAGTTATTTTCTTTTATCCCATCAGGCTCACTTCGCAATATATCACGTCCATATTTATGGAAAACGTCGACATTGGCAAGGTTGCCTGCTTTTGCCTCGGAAAGGGCAGTGGGGTAGTCTAGTTCGCGACCAGAGTTCGTCTTGATTGCGATAATATTGTCCTCTTCATTTTTCCTTACTGCTATGATTTCTTCTTTTCCTGATGTATCAATTTGGTTTGCTTGCGGTGTACCCTGCTGTTTATAGGTTTCATAGGCTTTTTCAAATTGGTCCATGTTTTGGACACCTCCTATTTATAGGGTGAGCCATTTGTTCTGCAATATACAAACCAGATCACGTCCAACTTGAGCCGTTACTTTGTCAGAATGTGCCGATTTATCGGCACGCTTCATGAGCGAAGCCTGTCTTCTTGGGCTTTTTGCTCTGGCATGGCTCTTGCATCTTGAATAAGTGGAAGTGTGAAACTATATCCACTTAATTAAGGGAGGAATATGGATCATGAATGTAAAACAGGGAACAAACACCGTGAATGCAAAAAGCCTGATCCGAATCAGAACAAAGGGAAAAAGGTGAAAGCTCCGCATTAAATTGAAGAAAAAGAATTTAGATAATGCATAAAAATGGAAATGTAGGGGTAGGAAGTCTAATTCAGAATGGGTTCGAATGGGAATGATTACCTAAATACCTAGCATAAATAGCTTATTTATCCCTATTTAACTCTAAGACTATAATCCTTATAATGAAAAATATGAAAAATATGACAGTCTACATAATGAGAATAGTATGTTTGAGGTGATTTTTTAAGTGTATGCAAATTCATTGAGTGAAATTCACTCAGCCCTCTCCAGTAAAATGTCCGATGTGAATGAAAAAATCAATCGTTTGGAGCAGGCAAAAAGACAAATCAAAGACGAACAGAATGCTTGTCTGGGGGAAATTGCTAAAATTAAAAATCCGGATTTGGCAAAAAGCTGGACGGGAAACCGTGCAGAAGACTTTCAAGATGCCCGCAGTGATGCATACAAGGCAATGTCAACGACCATTCATGATGATTATGACGACTATCAAGAGAAAATCGACGGTAAAATAATGATGCTTAATATAGAGAAAAAGGCTCTGAGTGCAGCAGGTACCATAGCACATGAAGCGGATGTTCTTTTAGGTAAAGGAGAAGCCGTCATAGATCAATTGGAAAGCAAAATATCATATTTAAAAGGGTGGTTGTTTTAATGACGACAATCAAACTGAATCATCCTGCCGTAACGAAGCAAGTCGATCAGGTGAAGACGGCGCTTGGTACAGTCACGCTTGGAAATTTGCCGGCAGGCGAGCTTGGCAATAATAAATTGGAATTCACCTCGAAATGGATCGACCGCGAAACGAACCTGGAGAAGGTCTTCGAGCAATATATCAAAATCGTCCAGAAAAATATGGAAGATACCCGTGCCAACATTGACTTATTAAAAGAACAGGATGAAGCCATCGCCCATACGTCTTCACATGGGTATCCTACGCGATGAAAATATATGAAGCCAAGACATTGACGGCCGCAACCAAGTCGCGCGCCAAGCAATATGAAGAACTAAAGAAGGAAGTCACAGCCCTGAAAAAGGAATTTCAGGGCATCGTCGGCCTGGATAACGAGTTTCAAGGAGCCGGTGCCAATGCCATCAAAAGCTTCTATGAAGCGCAAATCGAGGTGGCCGATGCCTGGATGGAACTATTCACTACCCAGATCAGCTTTTTGGAAGGCATTCCAGCCAGTCTGGAAGAGGCGGACCTCTCCGGAAATACGGTGGTCGAGGTTCCCTTTTTAGATGGCGAAGTGTCGAACGGCATTAACCAAGCGAAGTCGATTGTCGATGAACAAGCGAACGATCTCCAAAGGATTCTGAACAGTATTGACGATATCCTTCCTCTGGATATGTTCGACCAAAAGGATTTTAATGAAAAAATCACGCTGGCCGGGCATAGACTGGATGACACCGTGACAAAGGTCGAGAATGTCGACCGGCAATTGGTCGAGGAATATGATGTGTCCATCGGGCAGGAAAACGTGGCCGTCGGCCTCTTCCGCGCCTTGCTTGATGCCACCAAACAGGACGGCAACGTTTCGCCGATGACATTCAATCAATCGGCATTCAAAAATAGTGACGTCTATCAAGTGAAGGTTGAAGTCGCCGGTCAGATGAAAGACTATCAGACCTTCAAAAAGCAACAAGCAGAAGCCCGGAAAATCGAACAAGAAATGGAAGAACTCGAAAACCGCCCATGGTACGAAAAAGCCTGGGATACGACAAAAACCTTTACAGGGGAATTCACGGGATATTATGATTCAATCAGGGCCTCAACCGGAGTCGATCCAGTAACGGGCCGCAAGCTGTCCGATGCTGAAAGAATCGCCGCCGGCGCCATGGCAGCCGCTGGATTCATCCCCGTCGTCGGCTGGGCCGGCCGGGCCATCAAGGGTGGCAGCGCCATCTACAAAACCGCCAAAGGACTCAACGCAGCGAACCACGCGCTCGATGCCTATAAAACGACAAAAGGCTTTAGCCTCCTCCAGAAAACCGAATACGGAATATACGGACTCCTCGCCGCCAACGGCCTCGGCGAAGCGGTCACCGGCAAAGACATGTTCGGCAATCAACTGACCGAGGAACAGCGCCAGAACGGCCTGTTGATGGCACTTGGTATCGGCGGTGTGGCTGGTGCGGCTAAAGTCGCTGATAAAATAGCGAGTGGTACAAAGTTTATCCCTTACAGCAAGGAATTTGCTCAAAAGCAGGTTCAGAAGGCAAAAGCATTCGGCCGGCAAATCGGTAATGTGGAAGTACCTCTTCGTATCAGGGTCGAAGAGTTAGCCACGGCGTATGGAAACAACTACAAGCATGTCACTTTTGATAAAACGACTATTAAGGATATAGTACAGAAGTTTGCGGTGAAGAGTGATGGTGGTAAGGGTACAGGCATGTTATACCATGTCCAAAGAATCTCAGAAATAGATGTTATGTTCAAGCAAAATCCAAAACACAATGCAGAAGAATTTGCAAGACAGTTAAAAGACCAAGAAAAAGGGTTGAATGATTTAACTATTGAAGAGTATTTAAAGAATAGAGAAAGATATATAGAAGAAGGAAGAGCATTAGAAGGGAATGCAGCTCAAAAACTTGCTAGAAAAGAAGCTTTAAAAGAAAAAGTTTTAGAATTACGTAAACAAGGATTGTCTAGACAAGACGCAAACAAAAAAGCAAATGAATGGTTAGAAACTCAAGCTGCTCTCCATAACCCGGATCAAATTGCGGGAGGAAATCCTATTAATATAGGTGGAATGGGGGATAAAAAAGTTAATTCTTCGATTGGTTCTCAATGGAAATACAGAATAGATGTATTAGATGAACAAATAAGAGAGCTATCAAAAACCATGGTTGAATCAGAAAGAAAATCAACATATTTAAATGTTAAATTAATGAATTAATTATTGGAGGGAGAATAATTTGTCAAATAATGTATTTGAAGGATTTATATTAGAAGAAAAAATTGATAAAGAAGTCATCGATAAATATAAAGAGAAGATACCAGAACAAATAACAGAAATATGGAGGCAATACGGGTTTGGGAGTATATTAAAAGGTTATTTAAAATTGGTAAACCCAGATGTATTTGAAGAACTTTTAAAAGATGTATATATAAGAAGCGAAGATGCTATTCCGTTATTTGCTACATCTATGGGCGATATAATTGTTTGGGAAAAAGGAAGATATTTAAACTTGCTAAATTTTAGAAAAGGGAATGTAAATGTTATTTCAGCTGGTTTTGACTTTTTTCTAGATGATTTAAATGATAATAGCTTTATTGTTGAAGAATTAGAATGGAATCCTTATCCTGAAGCAGTTGATAAATATGGAGAACCAGATTTTGATGAATGTTTTGGTTATACCCCTCTCCTTGGATTAGGTGGACCAGATAAAGTGGAAAACCTGAAAAAGGTGAAACTTATGGAACATATTTATCTGATTACTCAATTCATGGGACCAATCGAATAAGGGAGAACCAATCAAGTTGAAAAGATTATGATTATAATTATGAAGATCTATCAGATTCAGATAATCACGAAAGAAGGGTTATTTGGGAATATACTTGCTTGGGTCTTTTACATGAATCTGAATATGATAAGAATATTTTAGAAGAATACCTTAAGAATGAATATTGGAGGACAAGAAGAGCTTGTTCTTTTGAATGACCTTAACGCAATAAAAGTTAAGGTCTTTTGTCTTTTCATTGTTGAAATATGAAAATGGATCATCTTACGCCATATCGGGCTCCTCCGATAATAGGCCGTAAGGACTTAAAATCATACAGATTTACTTCAAGGCAAGGTTACTTAGAAAAAAGTAGCGAGTGGTACAAAGTTTATCCCTTACAGCAAGGAATTTGCGCAAAAGCAGGTTCAGTACGCAAAAGCTACAATAACAGACATAGCGAGATCAGGAAAAACCACGTTAAAAAATATAGGTAATGTGAAATAGGTGAAAAAGAAATCCCTAAACGGATAAGTATGGAACAAGTATCCCTCGCAGGAGGACCAACCCTTCGCCAAGTTATGATAGAAAAGCAGACAATTAAGGAAGCCTATCAGAAATTCACGGTGAAGGATAGCAAATTAGAGGGTGTTTCAGGGGAGAGTATTTCTAAGGGTATAGATAATGTTAAACCAGGAGATAAGAGTTCTCTTGCACCTGGTGGTGGACTGGCTGTACATGAGTCAAGAGGTGGGCATTTGATTGAAAGACATGTTGGGAAAACTGATGAAGAATTATTAGAAAGGATAAAAAATAATCCAAGAATTACTGGTTCTTCTACTTTTATAGATAGGGCTACAGCTGAGAAAGTTGCTTATACAGTTTTAAACAATCCCAAAAATATTGAGAAAATACAAAAGTGGCTTTCTGACCCTAATAGTAGACCTACATTACCATTAAGATACAAGGGTGATGGGGAGATAATTGGTAGAAGTGTATCAAGAAACTCCGAAGTTGTAGAGAATGTTAAAAATGCAAAAATTGTACTTAAAAAGGATTCAAACGGTAATTTTATTCTAACAGGATATCCAGAAAAATAATGAAGCGAGGAATTTAAATGGACGAAAGTTATGATTACTTAGAAGAGTTAGAAGATTTTTTAGGTGGAACATTCCACCAGGATATTAGTTCGCCTGAACAAGCATTAGCTGAGTTTATAAATGAAGCTAATAAAGAATGTTTGCTTTTTACAATAAAGTATTGTGACGAATTTTTAACTAGTAATAGAACAAAACAAGAAAAGGAAAACTATATTCAAACTAATGCTGAAATTTATTTTCCCGCAATTGGATTAACTCCTATACAGTGGCTTAATAATGTCGTAGAACAAATAAAAGAAGCTGTGAAATCAAAATAGTATTTTTATCTTGGGTGGAAAATAAAAGGACCTTAACATATGTTGTTAAGGTCCTTTTATAATAATGACTGATCCAGTCGAAGCTATTGAATTAATTAGCAATGATAAAAATGAAATGGACAATGGCTTTACTTATTACAAAAATAATATTTACACGAAAATAGTAGGTGTAAATGAAATTAAAGAATTATATTCTATTAATCCCTATGCTGTATATAAGGGAGAGTTGTTTCCAGCATCTGAAGAAAGAAAAACTGGAAAAGTATTGTTAGATACAACAAACACTGAACTTGCTAAAAAGTTGGGTTTTGAACGAACAGATAAATATATGTACTCCAAATCTGTGGAACGGGATGAAGTGGAGATAATCGAGGAGAGGAAACCCTAGTCATTAGATTAATTTCCTCACTGAAAAGCCCTTAAGGTTAAGAGCTTTTCAATGAGGGGTATCAAACTACAGGCAACGAATCAGCCCCAGTTGATTTTGTAACAACAGTATACTGCCGTTACCAAATCGCCCGAAGGTGCCTGGATTATAATAGCTTAAGCAGAGCCTGTGCACCTGTTAGGATAAGCCCTATTATAAAACCGCAGACCGCTCCGTTCACACGAATCCACTGTAAGTCTTTTCCTACACCATTTTCCATCATATCAATCAGCGTTTCATTGTCTAGCTTATCTAAATTTTCTTGTACAAGATTGCCAATCTGCGTATGATTATTTTCAATGAGAACAGTAATTTGTTTCTGTATCCAATGATCGATGTTCGTGCTATTTTCTTTTATGTTGTCCAGTACGTGATGAATCATTGGAGTCAGATAAGCATCCATGAAATGTTCATCTTCGACGAAAACCAATGCTTCTTGTTGAATTTGTTGTAGACTTCCCTTTATTGTCGCCTCAGGCTCCCATTTTGTCAGAAGTTGTTTTTTCCACTTTTCAACTCCTTCTAACAGTTCCCGGTTATGGTTAATGCCTTGTATCTCTTTCCTGATATATAAGATTAAAGCCTCTCTATTTGGTTCTTCCTCGTTTTTTAAGTTATTTACGACACTTAATAACAGGTTTTGTATGATATTCCCAAGTTTCTCTTCGTTAAGTAGGCTTTGAATGGATTTAACGGCAAACTGAAGCATACCTTCCAGTTCAATCTTGCTTAGTACATCCATGGAAACAGTGCCAAGTCGGTGACTGGTTTGTTTTTTTCCTAACCAGTCTTCAGCTTTTTTCAAAACATGATCCAAAGCCTTCTTATCAAACTCTTCGTTAAGTAACTGTGAACTTACTAATTGTAGAATCTTGCTCATGTCTATGTTAGAAAGTGATGCTTTAATTTTTTTTGCAACGAAAGGTGTAATCTTTTCTATATCTATATAACCAATCATTTGCTTGATTAGTTTAATCAGGACTTTTCTAAACGTATCACTTTGAATCTCTTTTACTAAAATAGGGATTAATTTTTCAGTAAAAGGAATATGTTTTACTTTGTCCTGAATACTTTCCTTAGAAAGCCAGTCGTTTTTTAACATCGAAACAAGTGCATTTGTCATTCTTTTACGATTGTTGGGCAAAAGGGCTGTATGGGGGATTGGTAATCCAAGCGGATGGCGGAATAATGCAGTAACTGCAAACCAATCTGCCAATCCGCCGACTAAACCAGCCTCAAACCCTCCATGTAATAAATCTAACGGCAATGAACCTTGAAATGGAGTGGTTGCAATATAACCCGCCCCCATGATCATTAGTGAATATCTAGCTATTTTTCTTGAAGATTTTATTTTTGGTGACATTATATTCCCTCATCCTTAAAATGATTGTCAATTACTATAACCCGAATCATTAGCAAATTTTATAACTTACTTTCATCTAGTAGTATAGCAGGTAGTTCAAAAAAATAACCACAACAAGGCAGTAAGTTCATTAATTTTGAGCATTGAATATTTGTTATTTTCCCTTGAATGTTCAATATTCAGATGGTTAATGCACAAAAAAAGCCGATTCACTCAATCGGCTCTATCTACTAATTAAATTAAGGAGTCAAAAAGCTCTCCGGATTATTTGTTTTGGTTCATCTCCAACATATTATGATGCATCTGTTTTTATCGAATTATTTGTCCCTGCATTTTTTTTATCTTTCATGCGACTGAAAATAAAAGCTAGAACTGAACCTGATATATTATGCCAAACACTGAAAATGGCACTAGGTACAGCGGCCAAAGGCGAGAAGTGGGCTGTTGCTATGGCTACACCTAAACCAGAGTTCTGCATACCAACCTCCATTGCGACAGCTTTCTGTTTCGCTAAATCCATCCCGCATAAACGAGCAAAGAAAAAGCCGAGAAGAAAACCAAGAACATTATGAAGAACGACGACTGCAAAAATGAGCAAACCTGTTTTAGCCAGCTGAGCTTGGCTGCCAGCCACTACGGCAGATACGATCAGAACGATAGAAATGACAGATACTAGAGGTAAAGCCTTTGCACCGGCCTCTGCTTGTTTACCGAAAAACTTTTTAACAATGAATCCAAGCATCAGTGGGATGATCACCACTTGAATGATGGAAATGAATAATGATCCAATACTGATATCAACCCATTTACTTGCAAAGAGCAAAATAAGCAGGGGAGTTACGATAGGCGCTAGAATAGTGGAAACAGAAGCAATGGCAACTGCAAGCGCAACGTTTCCTCTCGCAAGAAACACCATGACATTGGAAGCTGTTCCACTAGGGCAGCATCCTACCAAAATAACCCCAACAGCCACTTCTTTGGGCAAATCGAACCCTAATGCTAATACAAATGCCAATAATGGCATAATGATAAAATGTCCTGCTACTCCTAGTGCCACTTCTTTCGGACGTCGGAAAACTTCTTTAAAATCCGCTGTTGATAATGTAAGTCCCATGCCAAACATGACAATTCCTAATAATGGGACAATATAGGCTCCAATCCATATAAATTTATTAGGTAAGATATACGCAATAACTGCAAATATAATGACCCATAAGGTAAACGTTTTACCAGCAAATCCGCTGACTTTCTCTACTACTCCCATAGTGACCCTCCTAGATGTTTTAAAATAAAACAATTATAGTTTATATTCAGAATATTTAAAACCCTTTTAGGCAATAAAAATTCAATTGCGTTTCAAAACAGCCTTTTGGGAATCAATTTATTGCTCCATTGGAATCCGGTTATTGGTAGTTTCATTATGGACAGTCATATTGAAAATGATGATTTTTGGAACTATAATTCTCTTCCGCTGAACTAGTGTGAATATGGATTTACTCTAGGAAAAAAGCGGACAGGGTTTTTAGAGATTCTATTCGCTTTTTTACTTTATCTTTTAATAAAAAATAAGAGGGTGCTGTATATTAGTGGCAAACTAGTTTATAAGGAACTGGTGATTTAATTAGTATTTATTGTTTTACAGGATAAATTATTGCTATTGTAAGTTTAGCTAGGGCTATAAAAGAAGTGGAGATGTGGTTTCTTTGATACATATATTAATTGCGGATGATGATCGGCATATTCGGGAGTTGCTTAAATTTCACTTGGAAAAGGAAGGGTACCTGGTATCGGAAGCGAAGGACGGGAATGAGGCCTCCTTGATACTGGAGAAGGAACGGATCCATTTGGCGGTTGTCGATATTATGATGCCGTTTAAAAACGGACTGGATCTTTGTAAGGAAATCCGGGATCAATATGATCTTCCGGTTATTTTATTGACAGCTAAAGATCAACTTATCGATAAGGAAAAGGGGTATTTTGCGGGTACGGATGATTACCTCGTGAAGCCATTTGAGCCACGGGAACTTATATTCCGGATAAAAGCGCTATTGCGAAGGTACCGTATGGTGAATTCAGAATCCATCTCATTGAATCAAACGGTCATTGACCGTAAAAGTTATGAGGTTCGAATAATGGGGAATACGCTGCTCCTGCCGCTTAAGGAATTCGAGCTGCTGGCTCAGTTGGGGAGTTTTCCTGATCAGGTCTTTACGCGTGAACAGCTTATTGAATTGGTATGGGGTGCTGATTTTGAAGGGGATGATCGGACCGTTGATGTCCATATTAAACGGTTAAGGGAACGTTTTGCCGGGCGGACCGATGATTTTGTCATAACGACTGTCCGTGGCTTAGGTTATAAACTGGAGGTCAACAAGAAGTGAAAACACTCTATTTCAGGATAGTTATTCAAACCATTTTGATCATGGTACTTGCCAGTGTCATCGCTTTTTTAATTTCCAATGTCTATTATCATCAGGTTCAAAAACCCAACAATGGTGAGAAGATAAGCAAAGTCGCAAGGGAGATCGTCTCCTTATATGAGGAAAATCCTGATCAGGATATTGATGCGTATTTAAATCATATTGCAGGATTGCACTATCAAATGTATCTATTTAATGAGCAGGGTGAAGGAACTTTATATGGTGAGCCGTTTCGGGAAACGGCATTGGACACGGATACGATTTCTGGAGTTTTGAACGGGAAGACCTATCAGGGGATCGCCAATTATAATAATGGGTTATTTATTACCGGTTTTTTTGAAGATGTATTAATTAATAGCATTGGGGTCCCGATGGACGTGAATGGCGAAAAGCATGCATTGTTTGTAAGACCGAATATAGAGCTGCAGTTTGGTGAATTCCGCTTTTTCCTAGCAGTTTTGCTCGTACTCACGCTCCTTCTCAGTTTTTTATTTGTGATTATTAATACGCGTTTCATCGTTAAGCCGATTACGAAATTAACGGAAGCTACAAAGAGGATCGCCGATGGGAATTATAGTAGTGAATTGAATGTCAGCCGAAGCGATGAGATAGGGGATTTGGCACAGCATTTTTCGAAAATGACCCATAGTATCCAACGGTTGGATGATATGAGGCAGGAGTTCGTATCGAATGTATCTCATGAAATTCAATCTCCGCTTGCATCCATCCAAGGTTTTTCCCAAACGCTCCAATCGGAGGAATTAACAAAAGAACAAAGAAATCAGTACTTGTCCATTATTGAAAAAGAAAGCAGGCGCATGTCGTTGTTAAGCAAACAGCTGCTCATGCTTGCCTCGTTGGATAAAGTAGATGATCCGCTGCAACGGTCCCAATTCGATTTAGCGCAACAAATACGGCAAGTGTTGTTCATGCTGGAATGGAATTGGCGGGAAAAAGATATGGTGATCGAAATGGATTTGCCTTCAACCGGCATTTCTGCTGATGAGAAACTTTTAAATCAAGTATGGACGAATTTGATAACCAATAGCATTAAATACTCGGAAAGCGGCAGTTCTATCAATATTCGGATTAAAAAAATAGGCAGTGCTGTTGAAGTGATGATCGCGGATACGGGCATGGGAATTCCAGAAGAAGACCTCCCTTATATCTTTGATCGGTTTTATAAAGTCGACAAAGTGAGGAACAGGAGTGAAACAGGCAGCGGATTAGGACTTTCGATTACGAAGAAGACGGTTGAACTTCATGGGGGAACGATCGAAGTTCAAAGCGAACTCGGTAAAGGGACCACTTTTTATATACGGCTGCCCCTTATGTAATCAGCTGTTCATCTTCCATTCATATTGATTGTTTACAATCGGGTCATACCGAATCAAGTAGGACTTGGATCGGCAAACAAAAGGAATGGGAGATGAAATGATGTTTTTGGCAATACGTGAACTAAAGCATTCAAAGTTACGTTATCTGCTGATTGGACTGATCATGGTATTGGTCGCTTTGCTTGTCTTTATCATTTCAGGATTAGCTAATGGACTTTCTTCGGATAATGCTTCATCCATACAAAACATGAATGCCGACTATTTCGTAATGGAGCACGACTCCAAAAATAAATTGAACCGATCGATCATATCCATGGAGAAGCTGGATGAAATCCGGGCTTCAGCGGATGTTAAAGCAGCCGAAGGTCTGGGGCAAATGATGATCACATTGAATAAAATCGGCTCATCAGAGAAGACGGATGTCACCATTTTTGCGACCGATGCAAGTGGTATTTTAGCACCGAAGGTCATTGAAGGAACGAACTATGACAATGAGAAACAAGGTGAAGTCGTAGCAGATCGTTCTTTAAAAGAAGTGGGTTATAAATTGGGTGATTCACTAAAAGATGACCCATCAGGTAAGGTTTTCACCATTGTTGGTTTTACAGAAAAGCAGTCTTACAGCCACTCACCGGTAATTTACATGAACGTTAAGGGGTGGCAGGAGATTAATCCTGCATTGAAAAATCAAGAGAAAGATTCAATCAGCACAATAGCCTTGCAAATGGATTCGAAGGCAGAAGAAAATGTACGTGAATCATTGCCTGAAGGACTAACGCTCATTTCGAAAGAAGAATCACTTCAGAGTATACCAGGCTACAAAGAGGAACAGGGTACGTTGACGATGATGATTGCCTTCTTGTTTGTCATCGCAGCTTTCGTTTTGGCTGTATTCTTTTATGTGATTACCTTGCAGAAGACGAATCAATTTGGAGTCCTTAAAGCACTCGGGGCCAATACGGGCTACCTGGCAAAAAGTATCGTTGGTCAAGTAATGCTGCTTGCCGTGACATGCATAGCCATCAGTGTTGCCCTGACATATGGCGTCACTTTAATCATGCCAGAAGGAATGCCATTTGAATTGAGTACCGATTTGGTCATTAAATATTCCGTGTTACTTTTGGTTGTATCCGTATTGGGCTCGCTGCTTTCACTATACCGAGTAGCGAAGATAGATGCGATCGAAGCAATTGGGAGGGTATCATGATGGGGGATAAACTATTATTTGAAAACGTCAGTAAGATTTATGGGGAAGGCGATAATAAGGTGACAGCCCTTGATAATATTTCCCTGAATGTGAGAGCGGGGGAGTTCGTCGCCATCGTGGGTCCTTCAGGTTCAGGAAAAAGTACTTTTCTTTCGATAGCAGGTGCATTACTATCTCCGAGCAAAGGTCGCTTACTGCTGAATGATGAGGATATTACAACACTATCCCCAAAGGAATTGACTAGAGTTCGCCTTGAAAAGATCGGGTTTGTATTCCAATCATCGAATCTTGTGCCATATCTCACCGTACGAGATCAGCTTCTGCTACTTTCTGAACTGATTGGCAAGCGGGATAAAAAAACAATGAAAAAAGCGGACGAATTGCTTAGCCACCTTGGACTTGGACATCGGGCAGATCACTTGCCGGATGCACTGTCGGGCGGTGAGCGGCAGCGTGTAGCCATCGCCCGTTCGCTGATGAATGATCCAGAAATCATTTTAGCGGATGAACCAACCGCAAGTCTTGATTCCAAAAGAGGCAGGGATGTTGTTGAAATGCTTGCACATGAGGTGAAGTCAAGAAATAAAGCGGCCATCATGGTAACGCACGATGAAAGAATGTTAGATTTATGTGATCGAGTGGTCAATATTACAGATGGCAAGGTATTTGGATGAGTTATACGTAAAACACACTCTCTTAATAACTGGTAAATAGGCCGCCGTTTCTCCAAAGGAATTAGGAGAGGCGGCGGCCTGAATCGCGCTTGAATTGAACTTGGTTAATCGAAAGGAAGCAGCTGAAATTCGTTACTTACGGCCTTGTATATACTTTGAATGTATCCCAGACGGTTATCTTCGTATTAGTCATGTTTTTTTATCTTAAAGAACAAACAGTGATAGGTTGCTTTCACACCTGATTCATTTCGATATTCTTTGTCATATATGTTGATTAACTCTCGAAAAAAGGAAGGGCGCTGGCAGTAGTTTTCTTTGTTGCTGTTAGCTGCACCAATCTTTTTAATTGAAGTGAAAAATTCACGTACTGTCTGAAAGAACTCCAGTTCAAGTTTTTCCATTTTTGTTATCTCTAATGGAAATGCTTTCGAAGAATGGATTGCTTCTTCACAAACTTTGGATAATTCATCTAGAGCATAAAACATTTGGCCTGGTGAACTATCAATGGCAAGTTGAAGCTTTGCTTTCGCATGTTCATAGGACATATGTAGTTCTTGAAAGGTTTTATTTCCAAACGTTGAAAATATCAGGCTTCCTTCAGGCGTTAATCGTGTTAACAATTTTTCAAGGGTTGCAGGAAGATTATTCAGCCATTGAAACGTTGCATTAGAAATAATCAAATCGTAATTTTCATTAGGCGACATTTCCTCAATATCCGCACATAAAAAAGTAACCCCGACTTCCTTTGTCATGTTTTTTGCGACTTCAACCATTCCTGGTGCCAAATCAACAGCCGTAATCGCAGCATTAGGAAATGTTTTAACGAGTAGCCGGGTTAAGTAACCAGTGCCGCAGCCAATTTCAAGAATGTTAATTTTTTGATTGCTGTTTTTTTGAGGAAGTAAATCAACTAATTGTTTCGCCATGCTTTTTTGAACATTGGCATATGCATCATATGTTTTCGCATGTTCACTGAACCGCTTACTTAACAATCGTTTATCAATCATGAACGTACTCCTTTTGAATAAATGTTTTCATAAGCTGCACACATTCCTCGGGTTTTGTGAAAAATGGAATATGACCCGCACCTTCCATAATATGAAACTCGGCTTTCTCGCCCAGATTCTCTTTAATGAAAGATGAGGCTTCGAGTGAACAAATTTTATCTTCCCTCCCATGAATCAATAAAAGGGGGGAATCAATCTGTTTGAGCTTTACTCTAACGTCTTTCTGAAGTAAATAATCCAAACCTAAAAGAAGCGAAAACACATCATCTCCATGAAACTCGCGTTGAATTGTCGCGGTAAATTGATGATAAAAACCTTCTTCTTTTTCAGATTCGGAAAACATTGCTTCATAAAAAGAAGTCAAAGTCTTCTCTTTATTACGCTGCAGTTGTTTCTTCATGCGCTCGACAATGCGGGGATCCCAGCCAAATAAATAGTTTTCACTTGTGGTAAATCGGCTTGTAGCCCCAATTAGTATAAATCCTTTTATTTTTTCTCGATACGAACTTGCCAGTTCAAGTGATAATAGAGATCCTAATGACCAGCCAAGTAAAATAACAGGACCGTCAATGGAAGCGAATACGTCCATGACTCGTTCTTCAAAGTCATTTAGTGTTTTCATATCTCTCCATTCTATAAATGAAAGATGAAATGCTTCAGAAAGAGGTTTGAATAACGGTTGGAACGCTCCTTTTTCCATTCCCCAGCCAGGAAGCATGACTAAATTCAGTTGTGTCATTCAATAACACCCATTTCTTTTCCAATAATCGAAACTTTTTCAATGGCCCAATCAAGATCTTTTTTATCGTGGAGTGCTGTTACGGTAAACCGGATTCTCGCCTCATTTTCAGGAACGGTAGGCGGTCTGACAGCAATACCTGCAATTCCTTCTTTCTGCAAACGTGTGGCAAACCCCATCGCTTTTTCGTTTTCCCCGATGACGATAGGAACAATTTGTGATTGGCTGCCACAAATATTAAAGCCGTAATTTGTGAGTTCTTTTCTAAAGTACTCTGAATGTGTTTGGAGCAGTGTACGGCGTTCTGGTTCCTCTTGCACAAGTTCAATCGCTGTTTTTATGCTACTGAGAATGGCCGGCGGGAGTGCAGTTGAATAAATGAATCCACGCATGCGATTTTTTAAATAGTCGATAAGCCACTTTTTCCCGACAACATAAGCCCCGAATGAACCGAGAGCTTTACTAAAAGTACCCATTTGAATATCTACTTTATTTTGAAGGCCGAGATGATTGGCATAACCTTCACCATTTTTTCCATAGATGCCGCTTCCGTGTGCTTCATCTGTCATTAATATTGCGTTATAGCGTTCTTTTAACCAGACAAGGTCTTCTAGAAAAGCAAAGTCACCGTCCATGCTGAAGACAGTATCCGTTACGATTAACTTATTTGCTTCAATTGAAGAATTTTTTAATAATGCTTCTAAATGAGTTAAATCATTATGTCGATAGCGCTTATGCTTCGCACGGCTCAAAAGAGCTCCATCGACAATGCTTGCATGATTCAGTTTATCGCTAAAAATAAAATCGTTACGAGACAGCAGGGTGGAGATAATTCCTAGGTTTGCAGTATAACCACTGTTGATAATTAGTCCTGCCTCGGCGTTCTTCCAATTGACAAGCGCTTGTTCTGCTTGCTCGTAAAGGGGATGGTTACCAATAATTAAACGAGACGCTGTTGCTCCTGCACCATATGCATGTACTGCATCAATCATAGCCTTTTTCAATCGTTCATCTCCGGCATATCCTAAATAGTTATTCGAAGCAAGATTTAACATCCTACGCCCGTCAATCATGAGCCATGGCTGCTCGGCAAAATTTGTTGTAACGAGCTGCCGTTTTTGAGATATCTCTTCTAAGTAAGCCAGTTCAGTCTTAATTTTTTTTTCCAAGGGTAATTGTTCTTCACTGTGCATAGCCATTCTCCTTTTATTATATGTTAACCATAATTTAATTAGGTTGACATATAAAGTATCTAATCATGACTCTATGAAACTGTCAAGCTTTGACAAGGAACGGGACAAATAGGTGATATTGGTCACTATAATCCATAAATCAGGGAAAACTCGAGGGACGAAAGAAGACAACTATCCTCTGCGTGCTGGTTGGTTCTATTAAACCATCCGGCTATAAATAGGATTACTCTTTAGCCATTATCGGAAAAAAGCTAGTGACGAATTTGAATACCGTTGTTTTAGGCATCTTCTTGGGAGAGTCTTTTTATAATTCCTGCAAATCTTTGAAGGAATAAGTGGAATTCCATGTTACTATAGAGCAGTGAAATTACCCTATTTCCTTTCACATTAACAATACTTAAAGGCAGGTAATAATTATGAAAAAGATTTCTTTAGATGTTTTCTTTATATTAATAGGAGCTTTTATTTTCGCTTTGGCAATAAATCTTTTTGTTATTCCTAATGAACTCGGTGAGGGAGGAGTCACTGGGATAACGATTATTTTATTTTATCTTTTTGAATGGTCACCAGGGCTGTTAAGCTTGATCATTAATGCTTTCCTGCTTATTGTCGGCTATAAATATTTGTCGAAAATGACCACGATTTATACAATCGTTGCCGTTGCATTCAATTCGCTTTTCCTCCATTTAACCGAAAGTTGGAGTATATCTTCAAATGAATTGGTCATCAATGCGATATTTGGAGGGGTTTTTGCCGGCGCAGGTATTGGGATAATCATTCGAGTTGGTGGTACGACAGCCGGTACAACAATCCTAGCCCGAATTACGAATAAATATTTGGGATGGAGCTTAAGTTATGGACTTCTGTTTTTCGATTTAATCGTTGCGCTCTCATCTTATTTCATCATTGGTGCAGAAGGTCTCATGCTTACGATCCTTATGCTTTATATTGGAACGAAAACGATGGAGTTCATCATTGAGGGTTTGAATCCGAAAAAAGCGATTACCATCATATCAAAAGAAGCGGATCAGATTGCAAAACAAGTAACCGTATTGATGGACCGAGGGGTCACTGTTTTTAGCGGTCATGGATACTATACGAAAGAATCCAAGGAAATTTTATATATTGTTATAAGCAAGCAGGAGGTACTCAAGTTAAAAAGAATTGTGAAGTCAACGGATAGCAATGCTTTTATAGCCATTCATGATGTTCGGGACGTATTTGGTGAGGGATTCCTGGATATTTCGAAGTCATGATGTGATTTATCAGATGCCGGATTGATTTAGTAAATGAAGAAGCCTATGGGCTTTTTTATTTTGCATAGTGAAAAAAATCTGTTAATTCAGAATAATTTGTTATATTATGTAAGTGAGATACCACACCCTGAGGAGTGCAGCCATTAAATATGGAGGTGTCCAAGATGATCCTTTTAAAAGTGGATGATAGAAAGTTTGGGAAAAGTAATATCAAGTACAGTGTAGTCGATAAAGAAACGGATGAATTGATCATTAGCGGTGTGTTTGAAGAGTTTGGACAAGCAAGCGATAAATATTACGAATTGAAGGATGAATATGGTTCATCCAATGTGAAGATGGTATTGAAATGAAAAGAGGGGGACCGTGGGGTTTCCCTCTTTTCGTTCGTAACTTTTGGAATGAAAAAAGGCCAGTACGATAAATTTATTTTTATGATCGGATATAGGAATAATAAAAGGTTTCTGAATCATATAATTAGGTTGAGAAGGTTCTTAATAACCTTTTTTTACAATATACTACAATTTTATTGTAAAGTTTGGAATTTGGTGGTAATATTAAGCCCATAAATGTAAACGTTTGCAAGAACTTTTGGTGAGGAGGTGATGTAAAAGAGAAGGAATAGACTATGAATATGAGAGATAGAAAGCTTTTATTTTATTATTTTATGCAAACGTTTTCTTAAAATTGCATGAATCTTATGAAAAAGGGAGAGTCGGTAGGCATGAAGCGTAAAAAATGGTACGGGGGAATGTTTTCTGTTTTATTAATTTTTAGTGTTATTTTGGCTGGATGCTCTTCTTCTACTGGTGGAGACGGCGACTCTAAGGATAAAGTGACGCTGGATATATTTCAATTCAAGGTAGAATTCAAGTCGCAATTCGAGACTTTGGCAAAACAATATGAAAAAGAAAATCCGGATGTGAAGATCAAGGTATCGACAGTCGGAGGTGGAAATGATTATAAATCAGCCATTACGGCAAAGTTTGCATCCGGTGAGGAACCAGCGGTTTTTAACATTGGCGGACCTGTTGATGTTAAACAATATAAAGATAGATTATTAGATTTAAAGGACACGAAGGCAGCGAAATCTGCACTTGATGGTACTTTGGATGGCGTGGAAGAGGACGGGCAAGTACTTGGACTTCCTTTTAACCAAGAGGGCTACGGTTTGATTTATAACAAACGGATTTTTAAAGAAGCCGGAATCAATCCTGAAGAAATTACTAGTTATTCAGCTCTAGAAGCGGCCGTCAAGAAAATGGATTCACAGAAAGGTAAATTGAAAATCGATGCAGTATTCGCTTATCCGGTTAAGGAGAAGTGGGTGACAGGAAACCATTTATCCAATGTGTTTTTAGCTCCCGAGTTTGATGGGAATGTGTTAGAAGCAAGTAAGTCTCCAACGGTTAAATTTACTGATGGTGATAAGTTTAAGCAATTGGTCGATATCCAAAATAAATATTCCGTCCAGCCGACAGCAAGTCTTGATTACTCGCAACAAGTGGAAGAGCTGTTCTCACTTGAAAAGGTTGCTATCATTCAGCAAGGTAACTGGGTGTATAACACAGTGTATGATATGGATCCTGAGTTAGCTGAAAAAGGCATCGGCATCATCCCAATTCCTAATGGAGAAACTGCTACAGGCATGCCAGTCGGCGTACCGAACTATTGGGCAGTAAATAAGAAATCGGATGAAAAGGTACAGGAAGAAGCGAAGAAGTTCCTCGACTGGCTGTATACATCTGAAGAAGGAAAAAAAGCTGTTTTGGAAGATTTTAAATTCATTCCTGCTTATGAAGGATACGATGTAGAAAAAATTGCCGATCCAATTTCAAAAGAAATTTATAAGTACTCCCAGGAAGGAAACACGACTGGCTGGGTATTTAATGGATATCCGGTTGGTTGGAACGATGATCTTGGAGCAAGTGTCCAAAAATATGTAACTGGTAAGTTGACATGGGAGGAACTTGTTCAACAAAATATTGAAAATTGGGAAAAGATTCATAGCAAATAATTGTTCGGAATGGAAAATGACCAATCGTCATGAAAAGTGTGTCGATTGGTTGTTCCTTATTAGAAGAAATTTGCCAGGGTAATTGCTGTTAAACACGTTTTCCACTAAATTATATTTTTCAAAAGGAGGTCGGTTTCGTTGAGAAATCGGGATGCCGCATATTGGCTGTTTTTGACACCTGTTCTTGCTGCACTCATTTTGGTGGTGATCATACCACTCATCTATGGCTTTTATTATTCCTTTACGAATTGGAACGGTCTTGGAACTCCAGACTTTATCGGACTTAAGAATTATTTGGACTTGTTTACGGATAAAGGGTTCCTCGATACGTTTTGGTTCACCATTAAATTTTCCGTAGCTGCCATTGTGGTAATCAATATCATCGGATTAAGTTTGGCTCTTATCGTGACATCAAAAATTAAATCAAGCAACATACTGCGTACGGTTTTCTTTATGCCCAATTTAATTGGCGGTTTGATTCTCGGTTTTATTTGGCAGTTCATTTTCATTAAGGTCTTCGGTGCAATTGGTGATTTAACAGGCATAGAAGCATTTAATGGATGGTTATCAACGACGGATACAGGTTTTTGGGGATTGATCATCTTAACGTCTTGGCAAATGGCCGGATATATCATGATCATCTATATTGCTTATTTGCAGGCTGTTCCAGAAGACTTGATAGAAGCAGCAAAAATTGATGGCGCCAACAGCTTTCAGCGTTTTCGTCATATTACCTTTCCGCTTGTGGCACCGGCTTTCACCGTCAGTTTGTTTTTAACGTTGTCCCACTCGTTCAAGATCTATGATCAAAATCTTTCTTTAACGAACGGAGCTCCCTATAATTCAACTGAAATGGTCGCGATGAACATCGTAAAATCCGCTTTTACCGAAAATGATATGGCATATGCGCAGGCAAAAGCCGTTATATTTTTCGTCATTGTGGCGGTAGTATCACTAACGCAAGTGTATATCAATAAGAAACGGGAGGTTGAGCTGTGATGAGGGACAAATGGAAATTGTGGCTGATTGGATTCATCGGATTCATTTTGGCTATATTATGGCTCACTCCGTTTTATTTAATGATTGTCAATGCTTTCAAAATGAAGCGGGATATATTTGCCGATACATTGGGACTGCCTGAAACCTGGACTTTCGAAAACTTCATTCAAGCGTTCGAGCAATTGGATTTCCTCCGGACTTTATTCAATTCTTTATTGATATCGGGTGTGAGTGTAGTCATCATCATCATCTTTTCTGCGATGGCAGCATATGCTCTTTCACGAAACAAAAGTAAAATAAGTTCCTTGCTTTTCTTTGTGTTTGTGGCAGCCATGTTGATTCCGTTTCAGTCTGTAATGATACCTCTTGTTGCCCAATTCGGACAGCTTGGCATGCTGAACAAGGCCGGACTGATTTTCATGTATTTAGGCTTTGGCTGCAGTCTTTCCATTTTCCTATACCATGGAACCTTAAAAGGGATACCCATCTCGTTAGATGAGGCGGCAAAAATTGATGGTGCTAACCGGTTTCAAGTATTTTGGTATATCATCTTTCCATTACTAAAACCGATGTCCATTACAGTGGGGATCTTAAATGTCATTTGGATTTGGAATGACTACTTGCTGCCATCCCTTGTTATTGGTGGCGCGGGATCTGAAACCATTCCGCTTAAATTATTCTTCTTCTTCGGGCAATATACGAAACAATGGCATCTAGCCTTGGCTGGACTTACTTTATCCATCATTCCAGTCATCATTGCGTATTTTTTTGCTCAAAGGCAAATTATCAAAGGAATTGCAGATGGAGCCGTTAAATAACTATTTAAATATAGGGAATATTAAACCATGTGCGGTAAAAGAGGGTGATGAATATGTCTGTTACAATAAAGGACGTTGCCAAAAAAGCGAATGTCGCTCCATCAACGGTATCGCGTGTAATCCATAACAGCCCGACAATCAGTGAAAAGACAAAGCGTAAGGTTCGCAAGGTATTGAAGGAAATGGGCTATCATATGAACGAAAATGCCCGGAATTTAGTCACGAAATCCACTAAGGCCATTGGAATCGTCATGAAAAGTTCAGCAAGGGAATCGCTTTACAATCCCTTTTTTCCAGAAGTGATCCGAGGCATCGGGGATTTTTGTAATAAAGAGGGATACAGTCTTTCTCTGACAACCGGTGAAACAGAGGATGCCATCTTTGAGGATGTAGTGAAAATGGTCCAGGGCAGAAGAGTGGATGGAATGATTGTTTTGTACTCGAAAAAGGACGATAAAGTGGTGCCGTATTTATTAAAGCACGGCTTTCCATTTGTTTTGATAGGGAAGCCAAGTACGAACATGAACGGCATCACATTCATTGATAACGATAATGTTCAAGCCGCCAGGGAATTAGCGGAGTTTGTAATCAGTCTTGGACATCAGCGAATCGCCTTTTTAGGAGGCAGTCCTGAGTTCGAGGTGATTTCTGACCGCTTGACGGGGTTTCAACAAGCGATGGAACAGGCCGGGGTTGAGGTGCCTCAGGAATATATCAAATTAATCCCTTTAAATCGAACAGATGGAATAAAGGCCATTGACGATTTGCTGGAATTAAGGGAGGCCCCGACCGCTTTTTTGGTTATGGATCTATTATTGGGTGTTCTTTTGCTTGGAGTGTTAGCGGAAAAGAACTTGAAAGTACCACAGCAGATAAGTGTCGTCTGTTTTAATCATTCAGAATTCATAGAGTTCTTAAGTACGCCGCTGACAACCGTTGATATCCACACGTATCAGTTAGGGTATGAGGCTGCAAAATGCGTATTCGATTTAATTGCAAATCCCGAAATGATGGAAAAAAGCATTATGATCCCTACCAAAATCATCAAGCGGGAGTCGCATTTTGCTGTTAAAAAGGAAATTAAATGAAAATTGTAGAAATGTTTTACTATTTAAAGCTTGATTTTTGCTAGCATAAATTTACAATAAGGATTATCACTATTCTTTTTAAACATTCATACTTTTTGAAGTCATAAGTATGTTCTTATAACCGACTGGAATTTGATCATTCCTAACGCAAACGTTTGCGTTAAGGATAAAGAGGTATTAGTTAAATATACAGAGCAAGTAGCCTACAAATTCATATGGAGGAGATTGTTCATGAGGGTTCTAGTATGGAATGAGTTTCGCCACGAGAAAAAAAAACCTGAGGTTGCCGAATTATATCCAGAAGGAATCCATGGGGCCATTGCCGGCTTTTTACAAAGTGAAAAGGTTGTGGTGAAGACGGCCACTCTCGACGAAGAAGAGCATGGGCTGACGGAAGAAGTACTGAAAGAAACCGATGTACTTCTTTGGTGGGGTCATGTCGCACATGATGAAGTTCAGGATGAAATCGTTACAAGGGTTCACAAGCGAGTACTCGAGGGAATGGGTCTCATCGTCCTCCATTCTGGTCATTTCTCAAAAATCTTCAAACAATTAATGGGCACGACTTGCGATTTAAAATGGCGGGTGGCGGATGAAAAGGAACGGCTCTGGGTTGTCGATCCCAGTCACCCGATCGTTGAAGGAATCGGAGAATATATAGAGCTTGAAAGGGAAGAGATGTACGGGGAACATTTCGATATCCCTGCACCAGATCAATTATTATTCGTCAGTTGGTTTGAAGGCGGTGAGATATTCAGAAGCGGTTGCACGTATCAACGGGGAAAAGGAAGGATTTTCTATTTCCGTCCCGGTCATGAAACATATCCTACTTACCATAATCCGGAGATACAACGGGTAATCAAGAATGCAGTTGATTGGGTCAAGCCGGGATTCGGCATGGTAACGACGAACTATGGGAAAGCAGAACCGATGGAATCCATCTCAGGCAAAGAGTTGAAGTGAAGGAGAGAGCAGAATGGGCAAATTGAAGGTAGGAGTCATTGGATGCGGGAGCATTGCAAAAAATAGGCATTTTCCGGAGTATGATGCACATCAGGAAACAGAGATCATTGCTGTATGTGATATTGTGTCAGACCGGGCGAATGCAGCAGCACAAAGGTATGGAGCGCAAGCATATACTGATTATATAGAACTTTTGAAGAATGAGGAGATTGAAGCGATCAGTGTATGTACACCGAATTACTTGCATGCACGCATCACAATTGCGGCCTTGGAAGCAGGTAAGCACGTACTTTGTGAAAAACCAATGGCTACTTCTTTAGATGACGCTGAAAAAATGAATGAAGCCGCAGTGAAAAGCGGTAAAATCTTGATGATTGGTCATAATCAGCGTTTTGTTCCCTCGCATCAAAAAGCGAAACAGCTTATTGAGAGTGGAGAGCTAGGAAAGGTCTATAGCTTCCGGACGGCCTTTGGGCACTCCGGACCAGAAACCTGGAGCATAGACGGACGGGAAAGCTGGTTTTTTAAAAAGGATCAGGCAGTCATTGGTGCAATGGGTGATTTAGGCGTTCATAAAGCTGATTTGTTAAGGTATATCCTGGGAGAAGAATTTGTTGAAGTGGGAGCCTTTGTGGAAACGACTGCCAAGAAGAATACAGACGTTGATGATAGTGCAGCCTGTATCCTCCGAACGGAGAGCGGTATCATTGGTACTCTTACCGCCAGCTGGTCTTATGCAAAAGAAGACAATGCGACGGTCATTTATGCGGAAAAAGCCGTATTGCGCCTTGAAGACGATCCAAAATACTCTCTGATCATCCATCATGATCATGGAAAGACAGAAACCATCCAATTAGGAAGCATCCAGACAAATGACTCTGATGGACAGCATGATTCCGAAGTGATCAGCCACTTTGTAAAATGTGTGGTGGACAATGAGGAGCCTCTTGTCTCAGGAGTTGAAGGATTAAAATCATTAAAAGTCATTCTAGGCGCGATGGAATCAAATGCATCCCGAAAAATCATCCGCTTATAAAGGGGTTAATAATCATCATGTACAAATTAAAAATGGGTATTATCGGTGCTGGCGGAATTGCCCAAAAAAGGCATATTCCAGCTTTTCAAAAATTTCAAGATAAGGTTGTTTTATACGCCATCCAGGATATAGATGAACTGAAGGCAAGAGAAGTTGCACGTGAATTTCATATCGAGAAGGTTTTCACCAATTATGAAGAGATGTTTGCAGAAGTGGATGCTGTTACGATTGCAACGCCAAACAAGTTCCATGCGGAGATTTCCATTGCTGCGCTGCAAGCGGGTGTACATGTACTATGCGAAAAGCCAATGGCCATTACAACTGAGGAATGTAAGGCAATAACCGAGGCTGCAAACCTTTCGGGTAAAGTGCTATCGACTGCGTATCATTACCGCTTCATGAAGGAAGCACAGGCTGCAAAGAAAATGATTCAGGCGGGTGAAATCGGTGAGCCTTATGTAGCGCGTGTACAGGCAATCAGACGCCGAAAAGTCCCTGGATGGGGAGTGTTTACAAGTAAGGAATTGCAAGGCGGCGGAAGCGTAATCGATTACGGCTGCCATTTGCTTGATTTGGCTTTATGGCTGATGGATGATCCAGAACCGATTGAAATCGTAGGTTCGACATATAATTATGTCAGTAAGGGTGTCGATCAGGTCAATCTATGGGGTAATTTCGATGCTTCGGTATTTGAAGTGGATGATCATGCCACCGCATATATCAAATTCGCCAATGGAGCCTCTTTATTATTCGAAACATCCTGGGCCGCGAATATCCGTGAAGAAGCAACGGTTTTGAGTTTATCCGGAACGCAGGGCGGACTTGATGTGTTCCCATTAGTCTTGAATCAGGCTAAGCACGGCATGCTTTTAAATAGTGAGGCAGTATGGATGCCAGGGGAGGATACACCAGACCTGCAACAAGCAGAGAACTTTATTAATAGCTGCCTAGGGTTGGCAGAACCATTGGTAAAACCATCGGAGGCCATGAAAGTTTCGAAAATAATCGAAGCCATTTATCAAAGCTCTGCAAGTGGGAAGGTCATGAGTATAAATTAAAGAAAAGAAAAGGTGAGGTGGGGCTTGTGAAATTAGGAGTATTTACAGTGTTATTCGCTCAAAAATCGTTCGAGGATATGCTTGATTATGTGGCTGATTCTGGTTTAAAAACAGTTGAAATCGGTACAGGCGGGTATCCAGGCAATATCCACTGTCCACTCGATGAACTGCTGGAAAGCGAAGAAAAACGCCAAAAATACTTGGAATCCGTTCAATCAAGAGGATTGACAATCAGTGCATTCAGTTGCCATGGCAATCCAATCTCTCCAGATGAAGCATTCGCTAAAGAAAGTGACGAAACACTCATTAAAACAATCAAGCTTGCATCCTTACTGAAGGTCCCGGTCGTCAATACCTTTTCCGGGACAGCTGGTGATCATGAAGGAGCTAAATATCCAAACTGGCCTGTCGCCCCATGGCCGAATGAGTATACAGAAGTGCTTAAATGGCAATGGGAGGAAAAATTGATTCCTTATTGGAAAAACGTAGCGACCATTGCTGATGAACACAATATAAAAATTGGACTTGAACTGCACGGGGGCTTTCTCGTTCACACACCCTACACCTTGCTGAAACTGCGGGAAGCTACATCGGATGCAATAGGCGCTAACCTTGATCCAAGCCATCTTTGGTGGCAGGGGATCGAGCCGGTCGGAGCCATTAAGATTCTAGGGAAAGCGGGAGCAATCTACCACTTCCATGCTAAAGACACATATCTGGACCAGGATAACATCAATATGTATGGACTGACCGACATGCAGCCATATGGAAATATCCAAAGCCGTGCCTGGAACTTTCGCTCAGTAGGATGCGGCCACAGCCTGCAAGAGTGGTCCGACATCATGAGCGCCCTTCGCACATACGGTTATGATTACGTCGTCAGCATCGAACACGAAGATCCGCTGATGTCAGTTGAAGAAGGATTCCAACGGGCAGTAACCAATTTGAAAACAGTCCTCATCAACGAAAGCCCGACTGACTTATGGTGGGTATAATATAGCCGATAACGAGCAGCCTATTGAAGGTTGCTTTTTATTTTTGGTATTTACACATGAAATCGTTGAATTCACAAGTAAAAGTGCAAAACTCACGAGTAAAGCATAATGATTGCAAAAAAGATGCCCCCTATATAGGGGGCATCTCATTAATCATCTCTGCCTAGGGTTATAATTCAATTCCGTAAATAGTTCCGTCAATTCATCCTCGGTCAGATCGCGCCATTGTCCGAGTGCCAGTCCGTCCAAATGGATGTTCATGATCCGGATTCGGTGCAAATCACGGACTTCATAACCTAGCGCGGAGCACATGCGGCGAATTTGTCTGTTCAGACCTTGCATCAAAGTGATGTTAAAAGTATATTTGCTCAGCTGCTTAACCTTGCAAGGAAGTGTTTTCGTATCCAGAATCTCCACGCCGGATGACATGTCTTGAATGAAAGAGGCGGTGAGTGGCTTATCCACTGTTACGATATATTCCTTTTCATGCTTGTTCTCTGCGCGCAGGATTTCATTTACGATATCACCATCATTAGTAAGCAAAATCAGACCGCTTGAGTCTTTGTCCAGCCGGCCGATATGAAAAATTCGAAGCGGATGATTTACAAAATCAACAATATTTCCTTTAATATGTTTTTCCGTCGTACTAGTGATCCCGATTGGTTTATTCAGGGCAATATATACATTTTGCTGCTCCACTTTTATCGGCTTACCATCTACACGAACATCATCGCCGGGTTCAGCTTGACTGCCAAGCTCAGCTAAAGTGCCATTAATCGTCACACGGCCCTCGGCTATCCATTTATCTGCGCCTCGTCTCGAGGTAATTCCGGATTCACTGATATATTTATTGATCCTCAACTAAAGCACACCTTTACATTCAGATTTTCTTCTTTAAAGGATAACGTAAATCATGCTGCATAGACAAGGGGAAAAGACAAGAAAGCCGTCGGTGATAGATTTCAGGACATTTTTTTCATGGTCTTCGTGACTGCAGGATATTCCTTTTTCTTTTTACTTGTCAGATAGACGCCAGTGAAGACAAGGAGACCGCCCAGGATTTGGACAATGGTAATCGATTGACCTAGAATTAAACTTAGAATGGCTGTAAAGACAGCAATCAAATTCAGAAAAATTCCAGCCTGGCTTGCATTGATGTGACGAAGGGAAATATTCCAGAAAATAAAGGAACCGACGGACGGGAAGATTCCAATATATAAGAGACCTATGATCGCTTGACTGCTTAAATCAAGGTTCAGTCCAGAGCCAATGGCAAATGGAGCGATGAGAATCAATCCGAGAAATACAGAAACGGCTGTGGCTGAAATGATCGGAATGCTTTTCAATTTTTTGCCGATTATCGAATAGAAGGTCCAAACGAGAATCGCCAGAATCATCAATAGGTCGCCTTTATTATAAGTGAGTTGAAAAATTTCCAGAAGATGGCCCTTCGTTAACACCAATAAAACGCCGAATAAAGAAATGATAAGACCGAGTGCATGATAGGATGTAATTTTCTCCTTTAACAGTAAGGCGGAAAAAAGTACAATCAAGGCTGGGTTAATGGAATTGACAAGGGCTGCATTCATGGAAGTTGTATAGGTCAAAGCCCAATAAAGGAAGAAATTATAACAAATGATACCGAGTACACCCATGACTAATAGTAATTTCCAGGCTTTCCATACACTCCTCCATTGTGGTTTCTCAATCCATTGTGCTAGAGGGAATAATAAGAAAACGGCAATTAACCATCGGATGAATGTTAGTTGAATCGGGGAAAGCTCGGTCACAACGTATTTTCCGAAAATGTAATTACCGGCCCAGAACAAATTGGCCAATATTAGAAATAAGATGATAGTGGATTTTTTCATGAGGCAGCCTCTTTCTTAATTGATGGAATATTCACTAAATATAGCAAAGTTGAGGAACGTAAGCAAACTACTAAAGGAAGACGTTGAATGTTAATGAGCCTTTGGGTTAGCACATTTAAAAAATGGTCGAGGATGACATAAAAAAAGGAAAAGGCTGTTCAACTAGAGATGAACAGCCTTTTCCTATCTACTTTTAAGCGAAAATGGCACTGATTTCAGCGATTTCATCCATGGTTAGGTGGACATCCAATGCTTTTAAGTTGCGTGTGACTTGTTCTGGCTTTTTCGCTCCGGGAATCAGGACATCTATCGAGTGTCGAGTTAAGTACCAAGCTAGCACCACATCGGCGACATCGGCATTCTTCCTGTCGGCGATCGCTCTTACTTCTTCCACTTTTTGCAGGTTGCTTACGAAGGCCTGTCCTTGGAAAAGCGGACTTTTTGCACGGCCGTCCTCGAATGTGGACGCTTGATTATATTTGCCGCCAAGCAGGCCAGAAGCAAGGGGGAAGTAGGGAATGAAGGAGATATTATTTTCGGCCGTATATGGCAGTAAGTCTTGTTCTGCCTCCCGTTTGAATAGATTGTATTCGGATTGCAAGACATCGACATAGCCGTCATTATTTGCTTCTTTTAATTGCTCGAATGAAAAGTTGGAAACACCGATTGACTTGATTTTACCTGCATCTTTCAATTCCTTTAAGGCACCTACCGCTTCATCCTTTGGTGTATCTTCATCAGGGAAATGGATGTAGAATAAATCGATGTAATCGGTTTGAAGTCTTTTTAGACTTGAGTCCACTGCGTCTTTCAAAAAAGCGGGAGAGTTATCAAAGACGATATTGCCATCAACGACTTTATGGGCTCCTTTAGTGGCAAGGATTATATCCTCACGTTTGCCGGTTTCTTTTAGGATTTCACCGATAAGTTCTTCGGAACGCTCAGGACCGTAAATGAAAGCTGTATCCCAAAAGTTAATTCCCTGTTCCAATGCCGTTCTTAAAACATCTCTTCCTGTATCCTCGCTTAGATTAGGGAATAGATTATGTCCGCCAATGGCATTCGTGCCAAGGCCAATCGGATTTACATACAGATCTGTTTTACCAATACGGGTTTGCTTAGACATATTACTTATCATCTCCTTTAACCACATCATAACAAAAAGTGGAAGGTGTTTTCCAAAATAAAGCAATGCAGGACATGCAAAAAGTAAGCAGATGATCTGTAAAATTAGGGTTTCTGAATCGACGGCTGAGGAATGTCAGGACAATCGTTAATGGAAAAGCCATCACAAGGAATGGTAAAGCTACTTTGAAAAATTTGATTTCTGCCCATGAAAGAATGAAACCGACGATTATTACAATCAGAATGACGATTAGTCAATATAATTTATCATTATTCCTTTTTAAGGAGCAGGAAATTAGTCCCCTGTTGACGAAACTTCCTTTATCCAGGGTGTTTTTTGAAAGGGAATCGGATATAACTCCCTATTATCTTTCTAACCGCAACTATATTATAATAGAAGGCAGAACACTAAAGGAGACAACAGTATGTCTGAAAATAAAAAGTTAAGCCTGGCGGATGCAGTCAAACAAAAACTGGCTCAAAAGCAAGCAGGATCAAGTAAAGATAAATTGGAAACGGGCGTTGTGAAGAAAACGAAACAGCTTAAAAGCCAGTTGACCAAAAAGCCGAATAACCAACGTAAGCGTACAGGGGTATAATCCTAATTTGTCAAAGGACAATGACTGTTCGGAGCTTATCAGAGAGCAGTTACCTTTTTTGAATGAGGGTACTGCTTTTTTATATGAACGCAAAGATGGGGATTTAGTAATGGACGAGGTAGATAGTTAACGGGCTGGCTTCTGGTAATTTAGAGGTGTAAAGAATGGTGCGCTCACCTCTATCTGATATGGGTAAAAGAAGAAAAAACATATTTTCTCGAATATGGAAATGACATCTCTGTATCGGTTTATTAAAAACATTACAGTTTCATTTGTTTCTGTTTTAAAATTGTAAGAGTGGTGAAATGTTGTTACCATATTGTTTTGCTAAAATAACATTTTAAGGTTTTGTAAATGATTTTTTAACTAAAGGAACCTATAGATTGAACGTTAGGTCTATTAGAAGGCTTATAGAATCAGTGATTATCCTTTAATTGAAAATATGAAATATATCGGGGGAATAAAGATGGACGAACGTCTGATCGGAAAAAAATATTATGAAACGATGATTGAGGATTCCAGGAAGCACCCCATTCAAGCTTTGGGTGAAATGTTTCTCGTGGAACAAAAAAAGGAAAGAGCAGATTTAACGGCAATTCGATTTGCTCAGGGTGAAGTATATTTTCAGCACCACGACTATGAAGCAGCCATTTTTAAATGGGAAAACATAGAAGGGGAACTTGGTTCATGGGCGAAGAAAAACATCGCTGATGCTTATTTTGAACTGGAAATGTATTCAACCGCAGAGGATATCTATAAATCCGTCGATACGAATGAAACGGTCTTGAAAACAGAGGTTCTTTTACAACTGTTTTCACTGTACATAGTAGAATCCAGAAATGATCTGGCTTCCAAAGTGGTGAAAGAAGCAGTCGAGTTTCAACCGGACTACCCGAATGTCACGGAAATTGCACGCGCCTTTTTTGAAGAACAAAAGGATTGGAACAGTGCGGTGGTATTGGCGGCGAATGAAAGTATCCGTACAGAATCAATGGGCTGGTTCGATGTGCTGAAAACGTATATCCAGCAGGGGGTTGCCCAATCGATGGATCCGGATTATTTTTCAACGGTCCTAGGCTCGCTATACACACTCGACCAGGGTCGTTTCGAAAAGGTGACGGTTGCCCTTTGGAAAAATTATAAATATACGGATTCTTATTTCGAATGGCTAAGAGTGATTAATAACTTGATAGATACCATCGAATTAAACAACGCAGATGTATGGGATGAGCTATCCGTCTATTATCGGGATGCATATGCAGGTCTGCTGGAAGGAACGCACCTAATCAAAGATTTAAGTCCTGTCGTACCAAGGTTACTGGAAAACTGGCTGAAAATCGCAGATGGGGAGCTATCGCTGTTTGCAGCGGCATCCGCGTTGTCCTGGAATGAAATCTTCCCGGATACGATCAATGCGCTGGTCATTCAGGATGCAGAAAGTCTGTTGGTGAAATCCCCTAAATTGGGAGGCGGACTGGAAGCGGGGGAAAAACTATTCAATTCCATTATCCAGTGGGCTGATGAGAATGATTTAAGGGTTGGCAATAAGCTTAATTGGATGGTCGAAGGTCTTAAGGATACCGGAAATTTCAATCTTCTACTTGTGGGAAGTACAGGAAATGGCAAGACATCCTTTATTCAGTCAATAGTTGGGGAGAGTATTGCTGCCGAAGATCATTCGTCCCTAGTAAGTGTCAAAGACGGGGATGACTTGGAAATCCTCGAAATTACCGATACAGATCGCAAAGCTGTCATGGAGTTAACTGAATTGGATGAAACACGCCGTCAGCGCGGGACGATTGTCGATGTTACCCTTATTAGTGATTACCTCAGAAATAATCGTCTGCGATTATTGGATACACCGGGGTTCAATGGCGAAATAAGCGTGGAATCCGACTTCCAAAGCTATTTGCATGGCAGTGATGGCCTGATGTTCGTTCTAGATGCCCGGGCGCCATTCACCGGAAGTGAACGGGACCTGTTATTGGAAATTCAAATGATGGCCCCGAAACTTCCGATTCATTTCTTATTAAATAAAATGGATACGATATACAGTGATCAAGTCGCAGTTCGAATGGAAGACGAAACATGGGATAAAGTGAATGCATACTTCCCGAATGCGAAAGTATTCGCCTTCTCCAAACTTTATGACAGCAAGCAGCAATTGAAGGACCTTTCAGTTTTCCTTCAATCGAATTATCAAGATGATAATTGGAAAGAAAAAAGGTCTGAAAAAATCCTTGCTTTCATTCGTAAAACATTATCTAACCTGTTAGAAAAACGGGCAGCTAATGAGCGTAAATGTGAGCACTCCATTTCTTGGAATGAACAGATGGAAATCAAACTAAATGGAGCGGTCAACCAACTGGCTGATTTGGAAAAAGAAAAAAGTGAGAATATCATAAGGTCATATCGTTCGCTTAAAGATGAAGTGAAAAATCAACTTTATTCCAAAATTCCTGAATTACTGAGGGATTGTTCTAAATCGTTAACCGAAAGCAGTGATTTCAGTCAGGTCCATATACAGTTAAACCAGGAAATGAATGAGCGGATCCAAGCATTCATATCTGATAAAATCATGCCGCAGTATTACCGTTCCCTTCAAGATTGGATTGCCAGTTCCCAAATGGAATTCGCACAAAGCCAACAATTTATGGATGAGATGAGTGCTGGTTTCAATGAATTATACAAAGAAGAACGAATTACGCTTGCAGGTGACTTCAGAGTATTGGATGACTGGCGTCGTGATGCCGATCGGATGACAAGCAGTATCCGCATCGATGACGTTAATATCCTTATGCGCAGGACTCCATCACAATTGCTGCTTAAAGGAGCAGGAAAGCTGTTTGGGGCGATACCGCAAAATAAAGCCAATATGTACAATCGTTATAAGAAATACCTGGAAAGTGAAGATTACCTGGATGTTGCTGAGATGATCACTGAACGTTTCCTTACCCAATTCGGGTTGTTTGAAAAATCCCTGGATCGTGACATTGCACTTTTCTATCGCAGTTCATTTGCCTTACTTCAAAAAACAATTGAACAAACGCAGACTGAAATTAAAGACTACCAGGCAGCATTGGAGCATATGAAAGAAAATCCGGAAGTTTACCGTGATCCAATCACTTTGTTTGAAGTGAAATTACGTCAGTTGGAGAGACTTGAAAAAATTGAGAAAAAACGTCTAGCCCAACTGCAAAGAAAATAAAAAATAAACAGAAACATTTCAAATATTCAAAAATCTATTGACTTTATGACTATATCCCGATAAAGTGATAATTACGAAAAACGTATTACAATATATTCTCTTATCAAGAGTGGCGGAGGGACTGGCCCTAAGATGCCCAGCAACCGTTCCATTAGGAATTGGTGCTAAATCCTGCAAAACAGAAATGTTTTGACAGATAAGAGAGGGACAAGTCTGCAAAACAGCTGATCAAACCTCTCTATACTAGAGAGGTTTTTATTTTAGGATTTACACCAACTTGATTGATGCGAATAATAAGAGATTTTAGGGGGGAACAAGATGAGAAGGTCTATTAAAGGGGTATTCGTTTCAGCCATCGCTTCGGCTTTGCTATTAACGGGGTGCTCAACAGGGCAGAGTTCTACAGAAGCGAAGAAAGAAGAAAAGGTATCATTTGAAAATGTACCGGAAAGATTTGCCGAAGGGGAAGGAGCCAAAATCAAAGTGATCCGTAAAATTGGCGGAGATGATCATACGGCTCAATACTTAGCCGGAGCGAAGGAAGAAGGAGAAGATTTAGGGTTTCAAGTGGATACATATACAGCCAATGGAGATACGGCTAAATTCCATGATGCCATCGCCCAGGCTTTGGAGGAAGATTATGACGGCTATATCATCTCCCATGGGGATGATGCAGCGACAGTGAATGACGTTCAAAAGTTGGTTGATGCAGGTAAAAGCGTTGTCACCTTCGATTCTATTAGTGATCTATCCAAAATAGACGGTGTGACATTAACCTCACAGGATGATGAGGCGCTGGCAACACTCGCTTTTGATAAATTGATAGAAGAACAGAAAGGTAAAGCTTCAATTGCCTATCTTTGGGTGGATGGTTTCCCTCCAATGGTAAGACGAAACGCAGTCTATCAGGAAAAATTAAAAGAAAATCCTGGGATTAAAGAAGTCGAAAGATTCGGAGTGGCATCAGCTGATACTTCCGTTCAGACACAGAATGCAGTAGCCGCAATGCTGAATAAATATCCTAAAGGAAAATTGGATGCAATATTTGCAACATGGGATGCCTTCGCTATTGGAGCGGCACGGGCTATTAAAGAAGCAGGCCGGGATGAAGTGAAGATATATGGAATTGATGTATCAAATGCAGATCTTCAGGAAATCCAATCAGCTGATAGCTCATGGTCCTACACGGCAGCAGTCGATCCCAAATTGATCGGTGCAGTGAATATGAGGTTATTGGCAAAAAAATTAGCGGGCGAAGAAACGCCGCAAACATATGACTTAAAGGCTTCACTAATTTCACAAAAGCAAATCCAAGCTTCAAAAGAAGCGGTAAACATGTCCAATCTATCTGGTATTGTCGATGGCTGGGGTGTATCAGCAGAATTTGAAGAGGATTGGATGAAAGTTTTGAAAGACCATTATAAAAAGTAAAAAGAGACACTCTCTTTCAGTAGAAGGGAGTGTCTGTTCAATAGGGGGGATGGACATGGGCACACAACTAGAAATGAAGAAGATCTCGATTGAGTTTCCTGGGGTAAAGGCGCTAAGTGAAGTTGATTTTTCTGCACAATCAGGGACAGCACATGCATTGGTCGGTGCAAACGGAGCAGGGAAATCGACGTTAATGAAAGTTTTATCAGGAGCTCATGTTCATTATTCAGGTGAAATTTTTTTAAATGGGATGAAGCAGGATATCCGTTCGCCAAAGGAGGCGCAGGAACAAGGCATTCAAATTGTGCATCAGGAAGTAGATACCGCACTGATCCCCTATTTAACGGTTGGGGAAAATGTAATGTTGAATGATATGGTCCAAAACATGGGCAAAAAACAGATGGTACATTGGAAAGAGCTGCACAACAAAGCCTCTTATATTCTTGATGATATGAAAATTCGTGTCTCTTCAAAAAAGCTGGTAAGAGACCTTACCTTGGCTGAAAAACAGATGGTCCTGATAGCGAGGGCCGTTTCGACAGAATGCAAATTCTTGATTCTCGATGAACCAACTGCTCCGTTAAGTCATACGGAGACGACAGAACTTTTTCGAATTGTAAATGAATTAAAGCAAAAAGGTGTGGGAATCATTTTCATTTCCCATCGTCTCCCTGAGATATTTGAAATCTGTGAGGAAATTACGATCATGAGAAATGGAGAGCGTGTCACTTGTCGAAAAATGGAGGAAATCACGCGAACCGAAGTGGTCGAGAGTATGCTCGGGAAAACCATGGATGAACAGTTCCCTGAAGTGAATTCTTCGATTGGACAGGTTGTACTGGAAGTGAAGGGATTGTCAGATGCAGCGAAAGTTAAAAATGTTAGCCTTCATCTAAAGGCAGGCGAGATAATCGGCTTGGCAGGGCTGGTCGGTGCTGGGAAAACGGAGCTGTGTAAAGCCCTTTTCGGTCATACTTCGATCACAGCGGGTGAAGTCGTCCTGAATGGCCGAAAACTTACTTTGAAATCGCCGCATCATGCAGTGAAAAGCGGACTGGCACTAGTACCGGAGGAACGCAGGAAAGAAGGAGTCCTTGTTCAGGAAACGGTTACGGCAAACTTGACTGCAGCCAGTATCGGCAAATTCTGCAAGACATTCAGCTTCGTGGATCGTAAGGCCGAAAAAGAAAAAGCGAAGGAACTGATTGCGAGCCTCGACATTAAAACTCCTTCAGGGGAAGTGAGAGTCGAAAACCTTTCAGGTGGTAACCAGCAAAAAGTTGCCATTGGGAAGTGGTTATTAGCCGATGCGGATGTATATATATTCGATGAACCCACAAAAGGGGTCGATGTTGGAGCTAAGAAGGATATATTCGAATTGATTGCACAGCTTGCGAGAAATGGGAAAGCCATCATATATGCATCATCCGAACTTTCCGAAATCATTGGCATCACCAATCGGACATATGTGTTATATGACGGGAGCACTGTCATTGAATTAGAAACGAGCAAAACCAGCGAAGAAGAACTACTATTCTATTCTACAGGAGGAAAATAGGATGAGCGTACCCATTCCTGTTACACAGACAGCGAAAGCAAAGAAAAAAGTGGACCTGTTCGACTTTTTCTATAAATACGGCACAATATTGACAATCATCATTTTGATTGGCATCTTTGCCCTGTCCAATCCGTCTTTCATTCAAACCAATAACCTGATTAACATCCTACGTTCCATATCAATCGTTACCATCATTGCGATCGGCATTACGATATCCTTAACGGTGGATGGCTTCGACCTTTCCGTCGGTTCTGTCGCATCATTGGCAAATGCTATCGTCATATCAATGTTCGTCTGGTTTTCACAGGATACATTGATTGCCATTTTATCTGCAATCGGTGCTTCAATTGTCGTAGGGGCCTTGAATTCATTCATGATCGTTAAATTGAGAATCCCCGATATGCTGATGACATTGGCTACTATGTTCATTATCCAGGGCATTGCCCTTACCTATACAAAAGGGGCGACGGTTTCGCAAAATATGGTCATGCCCGATGGAACGTTTGCTACTGGACTGATCAGTCCGCTTTTCGCAAAAATTGGGCAGGTACCATGGATCATATTGATCATGGCAGTCATTGTGATAGCGACCCATATCTTTTTGACTTATACGAAGCATGGTCGCTATATGTACATTATTGGGGGAAATAAGGAAGCGGCGAGACTTTCCGGGATATCGGTAAATAAATACAAAGTGCTTGCCTATCTGCTTTCAGCACTACTTGCGGCGATTGGGGGAATTGTCCTTGCTTCAAGGGTCATGACATCAGAAATCAATTCAGGATCCCCCTATTTAATGGACGCTGTTGCAGCAGCCTTCATTGGTTCCTCCGTTTTGGGAGCGGGAAAACCAAATGCCTTTGGAACCTTTGTTGGTGCAGTTCTTATCGGAATCCTTCAAAATGGGCTGATCATGATGTCTGTGCCCTATTATGCGATGGATATCGTCAAAGGTACAGTGCTGGCCCTTGCGCTCGCGGTAACTTATTACAAACAAAAACACTGAAATGATAGAAATCCTACAATTGTGAATTTTGAAGATTGATAAAAATCCTGTTGGATATGCAACAGGATTTTTCCTTTTTAAAAAGGGACGGGTTATGGATATGAATTTTCGCATCTTCATTATTTTACTAATAATAATGAACTCTTTTCACTTACGCTAAAATCGGGGCAGGAGATCCCTCAATGTTGAAGTATAAACAGTGACCACGATAGCAAAATTTTAAAGGGAACTTACTTAACCTTTTAATAAGATTGATAATGATCTATTGTAAAGTATGAACATTCATATCCTATACTTATCTAAGGAGAGTGTAACTTATGCGAGAAACCTGTGTTCCGACTGGCGTGAAACCAAATGATACTGGCTTTGGATATACGTTGTCCTTAATAGGCGGCAAATATAAAATGATCATTATATATTGGCTGTCTGAAAATAAGGTTATGCGGCATAATCAGCTGAAGCGAAGTATCGGTACCATTTCCTTTAAAACGCTAAGCATCATGTTAAAAGAGTAGGAGACCGACGGCCTTATCATACGCAAGGAATTTCCCCAAATACCTCCAAAAGTAGAATATTCATTATCTGAACGTGGTCGTTCTCTCATTCCATTGTTAAATATGATGTGCGAGTGGGGAGAGAAAAACAGTTTGCCAGCTCAGGAGACTATACGGCCGTAAGTGTAGATATTTTGATTAAATCAAAAGAAGTATTTCCTAAACAAGGAAATACTTCTTTAATGAAACTGCCTATTAAAGGTTGTCAACAAAATTCAAATAATCTTGTGCGCTTTTTTCCAATTCGCTTGCGGAAGGCTCATTTTCAGCCCCATAAAACGCAAAGAATGATCGATAATCTGCATTGCAGTATAGGAAGGTAGTTTCAAAGGGAGATAATAAATGTTCAAGTGTGTAGCGATATCTTCCCTCTTCACTATAATCCTCTTTGTTAATTCCAGCAGATACAGCTAAAGCAGCTTTGCGATTCTTTAATTTATCGCCTCCATTTGAACCATAAGCCCAACCATAAGTAAAAACATCGTCAAGCCATCTTTTTAGGAGAGGCGGACAATTAAACCAATAAAAAGGGAACTGTAAAACAAGATTACTATGCGATTCAATTAATTGCTGTTCTTTTTCCGCATTAATGTTTCCGTCAGGGTAAACCTTATTCAATTCGTGTACTGTATAATTTTCAGGATATTTCCTGAGTTCTTCCACCCATCGCTTATTTATGACGGACGTTTCTAGACTTGGGTGCGATACGATAACAAGCGTTTTCAAAGATTTCTCCTCCTTATGTATTATTTATCTTAAGTATAAAGTGCACACTGCAAGTATGTAAGTATGCACTTTTAGTATAGGTACTTACCTAATGGAGAGTGTTAATGCATATCATCATAAACGATTACATATTGGTTGGATTCTTGCCTTACTTTATTTAATCTATTGGGATATTTGATATATTATTTATTCGGAAAAAGAAATGACTATTAATTAACATGAATAGTTACCGTTACGTTAGGAAGTTAAAAGGGGTTTGGTAATACCGGTTTCTTAATGAACGAACGAGTGTTGAAGATTGGAGCTGTCTTTATGGCAGCTTTTCTTTTTGCACTTATTGCGGCAGTTGAGTATATCAAAAATGCTTGAAACTATGATGTCATATAGGTAAGAAAGGGTGTGGAATAATGAATTTATGAAAGGGATATTTTTAATTTTAATGATAGGTTATTCTAAATCGCAATCCGATAATGAAGGTGAACCTTTCAAAACAGCACAAACAGACATAGTAAGCAAGCACGATGGTATAGAGAACTTAACAAGGCTTAAAGATTTTATTCAAAATGTAAGTAAAGGGGAAGAGGATAAGGTACGGGTAGTTTCCTATACTAAAGAAGGAGACGCGATTATTAGTGATATGACATGTAATGCAGAAACACTGGAAGCGACGAGTGATACCACAAGAGACGAATATGGAGGTAATTCAATTAAAACACATCAGTGCAAAACTATCGAAGTGATTAAAAATGAGAACAACCAAGATGAGTATGTTTTAACAGGATGTTCTGGCTACGATATCCCTTACTATTTAGGAGCAGAATCTTCTTATATTATCAATTGCGATCGTTCTTTGTCGTTCAGCTCTTTTTCTTATGGGATTAAAGGGAACAGTTAGTTGCATAAGATTTTTTTTGCTTTATAATTAGTACCAGCTATTAATATCAAGTATAAAAATAATGCGATTCATTACACGAGGTGGTTATTCTATGTTTAAATCCAAAGCACGTATTACTGCGATAGGTTCGTATGTTCCAGAAAAAAGGTTAACAAATAAAGACTTAGAAAAAATGGTTGAAACCAATGATGAATGGATTGTTAAACGTACTGGTATTAAAGAACGAAGAATTGCACATGAAGAAGAGTTTACTAGTGATATAAGTTATAAAGCTGTAAAGGATTTAATGGAACGGTATGATAAATCTGTCGAAGATGTCGATATGATTATTGTCTGTACCTTTACACCTGATTTCAACACGCCAAGTGTAGCTTCTTTAGTTCAAGCAAAGCTAGGTATTAAGAATACTGGAGCTATTGATTTAAATGCTGCTTGTGCAGGATTTACCTATGGATTGCATGTAGCTAATGGATTAGTAACATCTGGTTTAAACAAGAAAATTCTTGTTATTGGAGCAGATACTTTATCTAAAATTATGGACTATGAAGATCGAGCCACTTGTATTTTATTTGGAGATGGTGGAGGAGCAGTTCTTGTAGAATACGATGAACAGCAACCAAGTTTCATTTCTTCACATTTATATTCGGAAGGAGAAGGCGGAAAAAATTTATATAGTACAAACCTATCGACACGTATAAATGGTGAAGACTTAAATAATAGTGGTAACCTTGTACAAAATGGACGTGAAGTTTATAAATGGGCTGTTACTACTGTTCCAAAAGGAATGCAAACTGTGATGGAAAATACTGATTTTCATTTGAATGATGTTGATTGGTTTGTTCCGCATAGTGCAAATTTAAGAATGATTGAGTCAATATGTGATAGAAGTGGTTTTCCAATAGAGCGTACATTAAATAGCTTAGTGGAGTTTGGAAATACTTCCTCAGCAACAATACCATTAGCTTTAGATAAAGGAGTAAGTGAAGGAAAACTCAGTAAGGGTGAGAAGATTTTATTATATGGTTTCGGTGGTGGTTTAGCTCAAGCTGGATTGCTTATCAATTGGACTCTATAACGCTTTTTTATTCAACTATGGCAGAGTTTATAGTATAATGCAAAAAAACTTTAGACAAATTATGAGGAAATGATTTCTTCTATAAAGAACCGTTTGCGCTATGCTTTGATTCTCAAATTTATACTCATGGAATCATACTGAAGAATGGCAAAGGCCAAAAGCAAAAAATGCTTCGTGAAATTAAACAAGCGGGGATTACACCGGTTTTAAAAAGTCTTGTCTATACAAGGCTTTTTTTAAATTAAAGTCAATTGGTTAATTCTTGATATATGTGTTAGTAAGATGGCTTATTGGATTAAAAACTTATATGATTAAGTAGCTGCTTACATGGCTGCTTTTTTTTTATATCCAAAGTCTCCGCCCCTTTTTTGATGACTGGCTGTAACTTCTTTTTTAGTTTTAACTTTCTACGGCGATTCCGGAAAATTAAACGGATACCCTTGTTATATCAAGGTTTTCCTCGGTGTCACCCAAAAGTTGCCTAGTAATGCGCTTATTACTATCTTTACTTTGCATAATTCATCTCACAATACTAGGAGTAGGAAAGGCGATGAACTCATAATGAATTTTAGCGAACGATTAAAAAAAGAACGAGAAAGAAGAAATTGGTCACAAACTGATCTTGCAGAAAAGATTCATGTGAGTCGCCAATCTGTGTCCAAATGGGAAACAGGAAAAAATTATCCAAGTATTGAAGTACTCATTAATTTAAGTGATTTATTTCATATTACGATAGATGAATTATTAAGGAGTGACGAGGAATTGAAAGAAAAAATAATACGAGAAAGTAAGCAGTTAGCATTTCCAAAAAGGAAACTATTTTTTGATTCCGTGTTATTACTAGGAGCATTTTTGTTAGTGTCTAAATTAATTATTTTTGGTCTTAACAAATTTGTTGGCACAGATATTACAATTTTAGAAAGTATGCCAGCTGTGTTGAATTTTTTACCATTGGCTTTGATGGTCATTGGTGGTATTGGTTCAGAATATTTGAAAGATAAATATGTAGATTGAAGGACTTTACCTACGAATATTTAAACATTTAATGGGATCTTTTTATTATTTCTATTTAGGAGTCTTATCATAAAAAAACAGAACCTTTGAATGTCAGGTTCTGTTCATATTTTTATTTGAATTTTTGCACTTCTTCATTACCCTCGAATTTGTTATCCTTCAATATGCCGATTTCTTCAATATGGTTTCGGGCCGTTTCATCGCCTAATTTATAAATGAGGGCATAAAGCTTTTTCATGGCTGCATCGTATTTATCATTTGCTCGGTCATGATGATAGAGAAGATATGGAACATGTGAACGGGCATATGCCTCCAAGTCATCTGTACGATGTTCCTCTAAGCATTGTTTTAATTCTGCGAGTTCCTCATCTGTTGCGTGTATGGTGAAGCTCGGGTTCTCTTCAAGTTTCTGTCCGAGTACGTCGCCGCTGACCAAATCGACATGATAGGTCTGTTTTTCCTGTATCATTCTGCACATCATCCTTTCATACGTTTATTATGCTGTACCACTATTTGTAAAAAGTTAATCATAAAAGTAAACATTTCCTTAATGAAATTGAGGTATCGGATTTCTAATAATGTGGTTTAATATTAGAATAATATGGAAGAGTGCTTTGGGAAAGTGAGGAGTGATATAGTGAAGAGATCAATCATGGTTATTTTTTTGGTGTTGATTACTTCAGGATGCGTAACAAGAAATTATGATTCCAATATGGATTTAGGGAAAAGTCAGTTGAATGAGGAAAATTATGTAGAAGCCCACGAGGCATTTGAATTAGCTTATAAAGAAGCAAAAACACCGGAATCAAGAGAGTTAATGGATCTTTCAGGTTTGCTGGCGAGTGGAATGAAGAAATACGACGAACAGGATTTTGATTCGGCCAAAAGAGATTTTGAAGAAGCAACCGCATATAAGGCAAAATACCAGGAAGGTAAACGGATGGTATTAAAGGCGGAGGAAATGAATCCGGTATCAGATTCTGCCACGATAGAAACAGCAAAGGGGAATGACCGAGCGGAGCAGGATGAGGAAGCAACTGAGGACGGATCCAAAGTAGAAGATAAGGCGGCAACGGGAACAAAAGGCAAAGGAAGCAAGGATTCGGTCAGTACATTAAGTAAATCTCAGGCCGAAAAGCTTGTGAAGGATTATGTGGACATGGGAAATTTCCCGAATTTGCATATCGAACATGATCATGATTCCGAAAAGGGAGATTATATTTTTCATGTTTTCGAGGTGGATGAACCTAGTCAGAAAAGTGGCCATAAAACCACTTGGGGCTGGTATGGCGTGAATAAGAAGACAAAAGAAGTTTATGAAGTCATGTAAGGATAAATGAATGATCGAGATGAAAAGGGGCCCTGTTAAGGTCTCTTTATTTTGTGAATAGGCGACAAACGGAGCAGGATTCGATGGAAAAACCTATTTTTTTTAAAAAAGTTGACTATTTCTTTATTTCTTAAGAATTTTTTAATATTTCCTGTTTATGATTGAAGCAAGTAAAGGACATTCACAGGAGGGATTAAGATGGAGAATTATAATGGTGATGAGCGAGTCAGGGTGAAGGAAGAACGGAAAAAGGGCAAATCTCTTTGGCTAACTAGCCTTGTTTCCGGAACAATTGCTTCCATGGTTACATCTTCTGTATTTGTATTTGGCGGGGACTTTATTGATCAAGGGAAAAACTCAGTGAATGAGTCAACCCAAACGGCAGGGGTAGAGCAAACGGAAAGTGTGGAAAAGAATAGAAGTGTCAATGCAGAAAAGTTATCGACAAGTTCGGATTCAAATGATAGGGCAGAGATGGTCGAATCAGCATCCAAATCAATTGTAGGGGTCGTGAATTTACAGGAGATGCAAAACCAGAACCCGTACCAGCAGCAAAGCACGGAGAGCGAAACGGTTGAGAGCGGCACTGGTTCAGGGGTCATTTATAAAAAAGCTAATGGGAAAGCCTATATCATTACGAACAATCATGTTATTGAAGGAGCTAAGGAAGTCGAAATTTCATTGTATGATGGCCAAAAAGCAACGGCAGCGGTTGTCGGCGCGGATGCTTTGACGGATTTAGCGGTTTTGACAATTGATGCCTCGAAAGCACCGGAGGGAATTAAATTCGGTAATTCTGATAGCATGCGTCCAGGTGAAGAAGTATTGGCCATTGGTAACCCTCTTGGACTTGATTTTTCACGTTCTGTTACTCAAGGGATCGTCAGTGCGACCGGGCGCTCCATTTCAGTCGATACCTCGGACGGGGAGTGGGAACTTGATGTCCTTCAAACGGATGCAGCGATCAACCCTGGCAATAGCGGCGGTGCTTTGATCAACACCGCTGGGGAAGTGATCGGCATAAACAGCTTGAAGATTTCCGAAAACGGTGTGGAAGGCTTAGGGTTTGCCATACCAAGCAATGATGTGATTCCGATTGTTACGGAGCTGATTGAAAATGGAAAAATCACGCGTCCATATTTAGGAGTCAGCTTGGCCAGTATGGAAGAACTGCCGCAATATTACATTCAAAATGTTCCTGAAGCCGTAAAGTCCGGTGTAATGGTGACGAGTATAGAAGCGGGATCGGCTGCGGCGAATGGAGGGCTTAAGCAACAGGATATCATCGTTGAAATTGATGGAACGAAAATAAATACAGCCGCTGCATTAAGGAAGTACTTATATACAGATAAGAAAATCGGCGATAAAGTAAAGGTTAAAGTATATCGGGGTACTGAAGAGAAAACGGTAACGTTAACCTTGCAAAAACCATAGTAAGAGGTATGGCCCCTGATTTTTCATCAGGGGCCTCAGTTTGTAGACAAAAGGGGTTCGGAATAAAAAATTCCGAACCCCTTTTTCCTTTGAATTTTAGGCGATTTTGGAACTTACCATGTCCATTTTGCCGTCTTCTTTAAATTAAAGGCAGCGAAAGTAAGCATCGCCTGCATCGACAATCTTTAAGTGCCCTTAAAGTAATCCAACATATACCATACTTGTAACAATAAAGATTTAGGCTAAAAGTTTTTATCTAAAAGTTAAAACAAAGTTGATTGGAGCGGGTGTGCGAGACTCCTGCGGGGAAAGCGAGTGCCTGGAGTCGTTCGAATTGTATAAACCCCTATTTAATAGTATACAAAAGGTTAATATCGGAAAAAATAGATAGTGCATTTACACTGTTTTGTAGATTTTTTAATATAGTCTTTAATACCTAAAAGTTAATAGTAGCGTGTTTTATTTGTCAAGTTTTTCATAGTGAATATGTTAAAATATAGAAAAGATTTGACAAATTTGTGAAATGTCATAAAATAGAAAGAAAGGGGATGAAATTATGGAAGCTAATCAGAAGATGTTAGATGCAGTGAAATGGGTATCGGGCACAGGCTGTGTAATCGGAATTATTATTTTTGCTTTAAGTTTCTTTGTAAGCGATTACAATAAAGATTATATATTTACCGCCGTTGGAATCGCCATCACACTAAGCGCAGCTGCAATTTTTCTAGTTGGTATATTTTTTGTCCTGACAGAAGAAATGGTAATGAAAACACATAAAGGTGAAAGAATTGTACCGGAAACGACTAAAATCATAAAAATGAAGTCAAAGGCTAACACTCAAACAAAAAGAAGTACAGAATTCAGTAACTAAAACGAGGAATATAGCATAATGAACTTGCATTCTATCATCAGATTTACTAACATGGATGAACGCCTGTCTAAAGAAATTGAGTCAAAGTGATCCGAATGATTGAATGCGCTTTCATTTTGTGGAGGACTTGGATTAATTATTAGTTGGCAACTTTTTCATTCAATACAATATACTGCACTCGTCATGTACCAAAAAAATATTTCAAGTAACCCTTTGTATTTGAAATACATACGATGTGCTTGGACATTCAAACCAAACTGCCTGAACGCCAGGAAGTTTTCACTTTGCATTTTGAACTATATCCACGAGAAAAGGACACTTTTAAAAAGTCCTTTTTTTGTGGTTTTTTTATGCACTTTTCTTTGAAGATACAAAAGGGATGTCGTTGATTTTGAGTAGTGAGTTTCCAAAAGCGGAGTTTTTTGAACCACCAAATGTATTTTTTTGTAAAATGGTTTTTGTCCTGTCCTACTGATATTGATTGATAAACAACTTGACTAGATGTAACTAGTTTGACTGACCTCTGAATTACTTCCCCCAAGACTACTGCTAAACGGCTGTTTAGGAATACTGACAGGGCAATAAGTATTGCGAGGAGAATAAAGCCAATTACATTTCACACTCGTTATTTCCTTATATATATATAATATTGACCAGTGTTGGACCATAAGGGTATTGAAGCATGGAAACAACATCTTGTATAATGCGGCTACCATTTACCAACTTCCATGGCCGAGTGAAAAAAATCCGCTATAAATCATGTTTTCCAACGATAGATACCTAATTAACAGGATAGGTAATATAATTCATAATCTTTATAAGTCTTAAGGCAATAAACGCGGTGAATAAAATGTGGAAATTTCATTTCATTATATTAGAATAATATTAAACGGAAAGTGACCGAACTGTCAGCAATCCTGTACTAATAAGTGAATTTTCCATAGGTAATTTATTAAACAATTATTATATTTCATTTGCTGAAGATTTTCGAACATTTCTGTTCATTTACCATCTTCTTACTGCTCTTTATTGAACTTTATGTGACAGATGTCACTTTATATTGTCTTTTTTTACACTTGGGATTAATATTGGTATGTCGGGTTTGTGAACATGGTAACACTTTATCCGAATAATTACCAATTGGAATTTTATTATGTAAGAAAGGGGTAGTACTATGAAAATAAAGTGGGCTCTATTAACTATACTTTTTACAATTGCCACTGTGCTAACCGGTTGCGATAACCCATTAATGGTCTTGGACCCTAAAGGGCCAGTAGCTGCAACACAAGCAGATGTTATTATGATTTCGATATGGACAATGGCCTTTGTCGTCCTTGTCGTTATGGTACTGTATATCTTCATGATAATGAAATATCGTGCTTCCAAACAGCGTGATGATTATGAACCACCTCATATTGAAGGAAGTAAGGTTCTTGAAATAATTTGGGTTGCGATCCCAATTTTGATCGTCGCTTTCCTATCCGTTGTTACTGTTAAAACAACAAATGAAGTTGAGGCAACACCTAAAGGGTACGGAGATCAAGAACCTTTAGTCATTTACGCTTCATCTTCCAACTGGAAGTGGCATTTTAGTTATCCGGAAGAAGATATCGAAACGGTCAACTATCTGTTTATACCGACTAACCGACCAATCGAATTTAAACTTTACTCATTCGGTCCAATCTCAAGTTTCTGGATTCCACAACTTGGAGGACAAAAATACGCGATGTCGGACATGGTTAATACGTTGCACTTAGCAGCTGATGTACCAGGTGAGTATATGGGTCGAAATTCAAACTTCAGTGGTTCAGGTTTTGCTCAGCAAACGTTCAACGTTAATGCATTGTCAGCAAAAGATTACGATAAGTGGGTAGATGAAATTAAAGCTACTGCTAAACCGATTACTGAGGAAAAATTCAATGAATTATTAAAACCTGGTCATGTGGGACAATCCACTTACACTGGAACTCACTTAGAGTTTTCACCAGCTCCTGAAGGGGAAAATGCTGGTCATGACCACGGATCTTCTGATACTGAAGAAAATGATTCCAAGGATTCACACGAGGAACATTCAGAACACAGCAATCATTAAGGGTTTAACTCACGTTCTATTAAACTACTAGTTTTACACGATAAGGAATATTTTCCTGAAAGGAGTCACAAAAGTATGGATTACTTTGATCGATTTGCCGTACCTCACCCAAGTCCTGCAATTTATGCGTCCATGGTTGCTATTGGTTTAACCATGATTGCGGTTGTTGCCGGAATTACCTATTTTAAAAAATGGGGTTACTTATGGCGTGAGTGGTTAACAACGGTTGACCATAAACGTATTGGTATCATGTACATCTTGGCAGCACTGCTTATGCTTTTCCGCGGTGGCGTCGATGCTCTTATGATGCGTGCCCAAACGGCTATTCCAGATAACGGTCTTTTGGATGGACAGCATTATAATGAGGTATTTACAACACACGGGGTCGTCATGATCCTGTTCATGGCTATGCCATTTATCATTGGGTTAATGAACATTGTTACACCATTACAAATTGGAGCGCGTGACGTAGCATTCCCACGTCTGAACGCAGTAAGCTTCTGGTTATTCTTCATGGGGGCAATGCTATTTAACATCTCTTTCGTAGTCGGTGGTTCTCCTGATGCAGGTTGGACATCTTACTTCCCGCTTGCAAGTAACGATTTCAGTGAATCAGTCGGTTCGAACTATTACGCGATTTCACTTCAAATCGCTGGTATTGGTACATTAATGACTGGTATCAACTTTATCGTAACTATCTTGAAAATGAGAGCACCTGGCCTGAACTTAATGAAAATGCCAATGTTCACATGGTCTATCTTGATTACAAACTTCATTATCGTTTTCGCTTTCCCTGTATTGACAGTGGCACTTGCGTTGATGACAATGGATCGTCTATTCGGAACTCAATTCTTTACGATGGCCAATGGCGGTAGCGATATGCTTTGGGCAAACTTGTTCTGGGTTTGGGGACATCCTGAAGTTTATATAGTTATTCTTCCAGCTTTCGGTATTTACAGTGAAATCATTTCGACATTTGCACGTCGTAACCTGTACGGGTATAATTCGATGGTTATCTCCATGGTAGCTATTTCTACACTATCTTTCATTGTATGGGCTCACCATTTCTATACAATGGGTCACGGTGCAATGGTTAACGGTATCTTCTCCATCACAACGATGGCAATTGCCGTACCGACCGGTGTTAAGATCTTCAACTGGTTGTTCACACTTTGGAAAGGTAAAATCGTGTTTACCGTTCCAATGCTATACTCTTTAGCTTTCATTCCGATTTTCACGCTCGGTGGGGTAACAGGGGTTATGCTTGCCATGGCAAGTGCTGACTACCAATACCATAATACAATGTTCTTAGTAGCTCACTTCCATTACGTATTGATTCCAGGTACTGTATTTGCCGTACTTGCCGGTTTTACGTACTGGTGGCCAAAAATGTTCGGTTTCATGTTGAGCGAAAAAATTGGAAAATGGTCGTTCTGGTTCATTATAGTCGGCTTTAATGTAACATTCTTCCCGATGTTCATCACTGGTTTAGATGGGCAGGCACGTCGTATGTATACGTACTCTGAATCAACAGGATATGGTCCATTGAATATGCTCTCTTTCGTTGGAGCGATTGGTTTAGCAATAGGTTTTGCACTTATTGTGTACAATATCTATTGGAGTACTCGTTATGCATCAAGAAATATCTCAAACGATCCATGGGATGCACGTTCTCTAGAGTGGGCTACACATACACCAATCCCTGAATATAACTTTGCAATTGTGCCAACAGTTGATTCTACAGAAGCATTCTGGGATTCAAAGAAAAAAGGCTTTAAATTATTTGGCGGTAAAGTAGAAAAGATTCATATGCCAAATAACAGTGGCGTGCCGTTTATCATGAGCTGTATCTTCTTCGTTTGGGGCTTTGCATTGGTATTCAGCATGTGGATCATTGCAATCATTGCAACGATCGGTATCTTTGCTTGTATGATTCACCGTTCATTCGAAAAAGATCACGGACGTTATATCTCTGTTGAAGAGATCGAAGAAACTGAAAATAAATTGCGAGGTGCTAAGTAATGAAAATAGATAACTCGCTGCCACTAGAATATAGCACGGAAGAAAATCGCTTAAAGATTTTTGGATTCTGGATTTTCCTGGGAGCAGAAATAGCTCTTTTCGCTACACTGTTCGCCACTTATTTTGTCTTAGTTGGTGGTACTGGAAATGGTCCAACAGGGGAACATCTTTTTAAAGTCCCAACACTAATGTTTCAAACAATCTTTCTTTTAACTAGTAGTTTTACCATAGGTCTTGGAATCAATGCAATGAGACTTGGCAGGCAGAAAGCAACGATTGGTTTCTTCATTATCACCCTTATTCTTGGTTTAGGCTTCTTAGGAGTCGAAATTTATGAGTTCGTGGAGTATGTACATGAAGGAGCAACGATTCAAACAAGTGCTTTCTTATCTAGTTTGTTCACACTACTAGGTACGCATGGAGCTCACGTTACACTTGGTTTATTCTGGGGAACTTTCATCGTCGTGCAGATTAAAAAACGCGGTATGACTCCACAGACAACAAACAAGGCTTTCATCTTTTCACTTTACTGGCATTTCTTGGACGTTGTCTGGATTTTCATCTTCAGTTTCGTCTACCTGAAAGGAATGATGTAATATGAAAGAATTATTCCCACGGGGCCAAGTTATGGGATTTGCTTTTTCGCTAGTTCTGACTTTGGTCGCACTATCAGTTATTGTGTTTGATCTCTCACTTAAAATGGCTGTGATCGTCCTGCTTGTGACGGCCTTCATGCAAGCAGCACTTCAATTTGTTATGTTCATGCATGCAGGAGAGTCTGAAGATAAAGCATCGATTTACACAAACGTTTATTATGGATTATTTGTTGCATTAGTTACTATTTTCGGTACAATGCTAACAATGATTTGGGGATATCAATAAGCAATTCCAAAAAAACTGGTCGTCATCATGACGTCCAGTTTTTTTGCTTTTAAATGCAGTGGTTGGGGTATATATTTTTCTAATGCGCTGCATGAAAATTGGATTATTTCGGGGTTCACGAAAAGCGAAACGTTAATAGAACGGTCACATCTTCTATGAAAATCCACCCGCCCCTTTGTTATAATTAGTTATATACAATAAATTTAGAACATAGCGGAGATGATGAAATATGACATTGCCTGTTTTGATTTTAACAATTATCTTAAGTTTGGTTAAAATATTGGTTTCCTGTCTCCCGACCGATACAGTGAATTGGATCCTGAGCAAATTTAAACTGCATTCTGAACTTAGCGAAGCCAACTCTATCGTAACCTTTAACGGAAAACGCTTGGAAAATGAAAAAAAACTCCAAGTCATAAATTATTTTAATGAAGCTAAATTTTTAAAGAAAAATCACATATTCCCGGGTAACGAGCAATTGTTTTTACATCCAGAGAACAGTGGGACTCCATTAGTCATTGATACTAAAAGCGGCAAAAAGGATGTTAGGTTATTTGTGTACATTTACAACGATCACGTTGATGTAGTCAAGCAGTACAAGAAGAAATTAATTTCTTATAGCCTGCTTTCCGATAGCCTTCAAGAACGTTCCATGCCATTAATAAGAAATTTAGTATAGAAATAATTAATGAAGCCGGTCCTTAAAATGATCGTTCAGACTGTAGATATACTCGATGAAAATCGAGCTTGTCTACAGTTTTTTTTGAGGGTATGTAATCATTAGATTACCACTCCAGGCACTCGCTTTTCGTGGGCGGTCCGCTCTCGGCTCCTTTACGATTGTGGGGTCTCCATTGGACGCGCTTTTCCCGCAGGAGTCTCGCACACCCGTTCCAATCAACTTTGTTTTAACCGTTAGATAGGACTCCTTTTGTCAACAAACCTGACGGTCCTTAAAAAGACCGTCTTTTTTATAAGTCTTTATTGTGTAATTCTAAATTACTTGTTATTCAGATTGAAGGAAAAAACAATTGCTTTTAAGTGGGAGGGAATTTCTATAAAGGGGATCCTTTAATAGTGCATCAAAAAGGTAATAAAAAAGCAGGTATCTATTACGATGCCTGCTTTTTTATGCTTTCCATTGTTTTTCTACTTGATGAAGGGCTAGTTGTAAAATTTCTTCTTGATTTGTACCCGGTTTAGTAAGGACGTTAGTTTGATAAGATTTTCCTTGGAAATCAACTGTTACTGTAACTTTTACCATTTTGCATCTTTCCTTTCTAAATTAAATGAGGTGGTTGTACCTACTTCTTTTATACCCGTGGCAGAGGATTTTTCAAACATTCCAAAAGCAACAAAATTGGAAGAGATAATATTCAAAATTATCTGATATTTAAAGGGAAGTGTCAACACTTTTTTTGAACCAATCTTATTTTCCGGCTAAATTAAAAAAGACCTGGCTTGTGTGCACATGACAGCCAGGTTGTTTTTATAAATGAACTATATTCATATTTTAGTTAAGATAATGCCGATTAATGCTGCAAGTACTCCGGCAATTTGATAGGTTTTTAGTTTTTCTTTGAATAAATAACATCCAGCGAATACGACAACTAAACAGTTCAGGCTGACGACAGGGAAAATGATGCTTGCGATCCCGGTGTTCAACGCAAAGAAATAACATCCATAGCCTATCATGCTTAAAAAGCCTACTAAGGAACCGATTTTGACTTCCTTTAGCTTGATTTTTTCATTTTTAAGAGCTAGAGCCGAAAGAAGATAAAGCATTCCGCCTCCATACATTGATACAAGGATATCAAGGGAGTTTAAATGAAGACGTGTTGATGTCGTCATAAGAATGCCAAGCACACCAAAAGATAAGATGGAGAATAATGTGTGCATAATCCAAGGGACATATTGATGGTTACCTTTAGCATTAGGTGTATACTGAATGACTAAGGTAGCGAGAAACATGCAGACGATTCCACTCCACTGCAGGGTAGAAATATGTTCGTGAAAAATTAAAGCTGCACAGAGAATGGGGAATATGGCGTTTGCTGCGATTAATGGTGATGTCAAGCTTGCCGGCCCTTTTTCAAAGGCGCTTGCCATCTGGATGTTACCATTAGCGTTCAGTACACCAATAGCTGCACCAAGCAAGATAGATAGCCAGTCCAGCTTCAAACCATCCATAAATATTCCATAAAAAATGGACAAAATAAAAGCTGAAAAATAAAAGAAAAATTGGATATGTATCTTGGAATAGCCTTTTCCGCTGCTCCATTTGAAAATGCTATTATTGATACCGAAACATAAACTGGTGATGAGTGCTGCAAAAATCCACATTTGTATAATCTCTTCCTTCTTATAGGTTGAACTGCTTTTTCCATTTTAAACTGAATATATAAATGAATCAAACCCAATTTAAGAGAGTTGCATTGACAGATTGTCTATTTTTTTTTATATTTACTATGACAAATTAAAATATTTCCCGATAACGGGAGAGGTTCATAGCATCACCCTCTTAAAAAAACTATGGCTTTGATATTTTTCGCGAATCAACCATATCTTTGAGGAGATATGGTTTTTGTTATATAGAGGCCCATTTTATGAATCTCCCCTGACAAACGTGGAAGAGGAGGACTTTTTTATGTCTGGAAGAAAAGAAGAAGAATTAAATGATATTACATTGCTTGGGAATCAAGGGACAAAATATACATTCGACTATGCACCGGAAATTCTGGAGTCGTTTGATAACAAGCACCCTAACCGTGATTACTTCGTCAAATTCAATTGCCCGGAGTTTACTAGCTTATGTCCGATAACGGGGCAGCCAGACTTTGCAACCATTTACATCAGCTATATTCCAAGTGTGAAGATGGTGGAAAGCAAGTCTTTGAAGCTTTATTTATTCAGCTTCCGGAACCATGGCGATTTCCATGAAGATTGCATGAACATCATCATGAACGATTTAATCGAATTGATGGACCCGAAATATATTGAAGTTTGGGGTAAATTCACTCCTAGGGGCGGAATTTCCATCGACCCTTACACCAATTATGGGAAACCAGGTACGAAGTATGAGGAAATGGCAGATTACCGCTTGATGAATCATGACTTATACCCGGAAACTGTGGATAATCGTTAAAGAATAGGAGAGACAATGGGCATATGCCCGTTGTCTTTTTTTGTTTTTAGCCATTCTCGATTAGCGGTCCTGCTGCTTTGTCCTTTATGAAAATACAAATGTCCTCCTATAACGGAATTTACACTTGATTGTTTCGCTAAAAAGCGCAATAATAGGGAGAGATGATTTTGACAGAATATTTACGAAAATAGGGGATGTCGAGATGAAAGTTGCAAAGTTTGGCGGAAGTTCACTTGCATCAGGTGAACAGTTGAGGAAGGTATTCGAAATTGTTGTTTCAGATCCAGAGAGGAAGATCGTGGTCGTTTCGGCTCCAGGGAAACGCAATTCCGATGATATAAAGGTGACGGATTTATTGATTGAGGCTGCAGAACAGCAACTGCGCGGGAATAACGGTGAGCCTTTAATTGAAGATGTGGTCTCCCGCTATGCGAGCATTGCTGAAGAGCTGGATATATCCGAGAGTGTCATCATTGGGATTCATGAAAATTTAATGGCACTGTTGCATGCAGACCAAACTAACCCGAAGCGCTATTTGGATGCATTGAAGGCCAGTGGCGAGGATAATAATGCGAAGCTGGTCGCAGGTTATTTCCAAAGCCGCGGGATAGAGGCACAGTATATTAATCCAAAGAAGGCTGGCTTGATCGTAACGGATGAAGGTGGATTTACCAAGGTGCTGCCAGAGTCTTATGATCGATTATATGCTCTTCGTGATGAGCCTGGAATCGTAGTATTCCCAGGATTCTTTGGGTATACGTTAGATGGTGATGTTTTAACCTTCTCTAGGAGCGGTTCCGATATTACGGGTTCGATTCTTGCGAATGGTGTCAAAGCTGATTTGTATGAGAACTTTACGGACGTAGATGCCGTTTATGCGGTGAATCCGAGTGTGGTTTCCAATCCGAAAGGGATCCGGGAATTAACTTATCGCGAAATGCGGGAGCTTTCTTATGCCGGTTTCTCGGTATTCCATGATGAGGCGCTAATACCTGCATTCCGTGCGGGAATACCTGTCCATATCCAAAATACGAACAACCCGATGGCACAAGGGACCCGTATTGTGAGCACAAGGGATAATACGAACGGGCCGGTTATCGGGATTGCAAGTGATAAGGGATTTTGCAGTATTTACATTAGCAAATATTTGATGAACCGGGAAGTTGGTTTTGGACGGAAACTGCTGCATATCCTTGAAGACTATGGAGTTTCATATGAGCATATTCCGTCAGGCATTGATGATGTGACACTTATACTAAGGCAGGACCAGATGAAGGGTGATGCCGAGAAGAAAATCATTTCACGCATCAAGCAAGAACTACATGCTGATGAAGTGATGGTGGAGCATGATCTTGCCTTAATCATGATTGTAGGTGAAGGAATGCGCCATAATGTCGGTACAACGGCAAGAGCCTCAAAAGCGCTGGCCGATGCAAAGGTCAATATTGAGATGATCAACCAGGGTTCTTCAGAGGTAAGCATGATGTTCGGCGTGAAAGGATTCAATGAGGAGACGGCAATTCAAGCTTTATATCACGAGTTCTTTTGAGAATAATAGATCAGTGACCTCCTTTTAGAAGGGGGTTTTTTGTGATCAATCTTTTAGTCACTATACATACGGCTGGACTTTTCAATAGAATCATGTTTAGAAAGCCAACCTTATCACCTCAAGTTTAATACTTCTATTTTAATACAAAAAAGACTGTAGGACTAAGTTCTATCTATATGTTAAAACAAAGTTGATTGGAGCGTAAGGTGCGAGATTCCTGCGGGAAAAGCGCGTCAAGGGGAGACACCGCAGGCGTAAGCCGAGGGCGGACCGCCCGCGGAAAGCGAGTGCCTGGAGAGGTAATCAATGTTCAAATTGTAAAAGCCATAAAAAAACTGTAGGCAATCTCGATTTTCATCGAGTTTGCCTACAGTCTGAGCTCCAATTGAAGATTGGAAGCTTTCCTTTTATATTAGTCCATTATGGTCAGTATTTGATCGATCGCTTTCCTTGGACGTGGGGTGGGAATCATATCAGGGTAACCAACGTGAAGACTGCCGACGATTTTCTCGCAATGTTTCACGCCTAGAGCATCCCGAAACTCCATACTGTGTATCATGCCGTATGTTTCCCATATCATCCCGATTCCTTGTTCCCAGGCAAGCAGGCTAAAATTCTGGATCAGAGCACTTGTAGCTGCATAATCTTCTTCTCGTATCATGGGATTCGGATTCTCTTCCATGATCACTGCGATAAACATCGGGACACCAATAAGTTTGTTATATCCACGCTGTCCAGCTTCTTTTTTCTTTTCCGGATCCTTCTCTTTGCCTGCCATGAAAGCACGGGTTGCTTCCGCCAGCTTTAAGCGACTGTCACCTTGAACCACGACGAAGCGCCATGGTTGGGTCATTTTATGGTTTGGTGCCCACGTCGACGTTTCCAATAAAGTTTGGATGGTATCAAGAGGAACAGGAATGTCCTTAAATCGCTTGATGCTGCGCCGTTCTTTAATGATATCTTCAAGTTTCATGATCATCCTGCTCCTTTAATTTTATATGTAAGTTTATTAGTTTTTTAAAAAAATAATCCCCGGCTGCCTAATATGCTTCCAACGTGAATAAAATGACTTGAATAAAGAGGGGGCAATATTCCAGTGACTTGCATTCGCTAACAAGCATATAAGTTTTACTACTAGGCACAGAGAAGCCGGGGCGACATTGTAACTATGTACAATATCAAAAGGGTACGATAAGAGATTATCGCAATTGCTTATCAAATTTCAGAGATCGATAATGAAATTGAAAATCATTATCAATTAGAATTTTCGCTTATTTCCTGTTATTTGTCAAGAGTATTTATGAAAAAAAACAAGTTATTTGCCTAACCTTTAAATCAGCTTAAATCTTTTAAAAAATCTGTATAAAAATGTATAATGAGAAGATGAAAGATGCTATCTACATATGAAGAATCGAAGGGTGTCATAGATGATAAAACTGTCCTCATTTCTTAAACCGTACTGGCTGTTGATCATTCTAGCTTTATTATTAATGGTCGTCGAGCTCGGTGTTGAACTGTTACAACCTCTATTTATAGCAAAAATAATTGATGATGGCATTTTACAAAAAGATTTATCGGTGGTGATAAAATGGGGAAGTATCATGGTTGGACTTTCCATTTTTTCATTTCTTGGAGGAATCGTTAATTCCTTTACAGCATCACATGTAAGTCAAAGTTTTGGGCATGATGTCAGGAAAAGCCTTTTTGGTAAAATACAGGCGTTTTCTTTTGCGAATTTGAATAACATCCCGACTTCCTCGTTGATTACAAGGATGACGAATGATGTGACCCAACTTCAAAATACGGTTTTTATGGGCCTGCGTATCATGGCGAGAGCACCATTAATCGTAATCGGCGGGGCAATCATGGCTATTGCGGTCAATTTGAAACTATCTCTTGTGTTGGTCATTTCGATTCCTGTTCTTGTTTTCTTTCTAGGATGGGTAATGAAACGAGCGGCGAAGTTATTTAAGCTCGTCCAGAAAAAGCTCGATAACGTCAATAGCGTCATGCGGGAAAACCTGATAGGCATGCGCTTGATCAAAGCTTTTCTTCGTAAGGACCATGAGATCGGACGGTTTGATGACGCGAATGACGAGTTGAAAAGAAAGACTGTCACTTCCCTTCGTTTAATTGAAACGACCATGCCCGTGCTGATGCTGGTCATGAATGTCGCGATCCTTATCATCCTCTGGCTGGGAAGCGAGTTTATTTCAACGGGAGATATTCAGGTCGGGGAAGTTGTGGCGATTGTAAACTATGCAACAAGGATTGCAGCGTCACTTTCCGTTTTTTCATGGCTGATTACGGTCATTTCCCGTGCAAAGGCATCGGCGGAACGAGTGACGGAAATATTTGAAACCCCGATAGATATCGATGAAGGTAAGATGGAAAGCAAGAGTGAGGCCGTCAAGGGGGGAGGAATCAAGTTTCTTGATGTATCTTTCCGCTATCCTGGAACAGATGCACCAGTATTGAAAAACTTGAACTTCTCTATCGACCCGGGGCAATCACTTGCCATCATGGGAGCAACAGGATCCGGAAAAACATCCCTGTTTCAACTGATTCCAAGATTATACGAAGTTGAAAGCGGCTCCATTCGTATAGATGATCAGGATGTGAAGGATATTCCTCTGGATTCGCTTCGTAAAGGGATCGGCTATGTACCGCAAGAGGCCCTGCTTTTTTCCGGAACGATAAAAAATAATATTGCTTGGGGTAAAGAAGGGGCCGCGATGGAAGAAATAATGGCAGCAGCCATGCATGCTCAGGTCCATGAAACCGTGATGAAACTCCCTAAACAATATGAAACGCAGTTAGGGCAAAAAGGAGTGAACCTGTCAGGAGGGCAAAAGCAGCGGTTATCGATTGCGAGAGCATTGGTGCGTAGACCGAAGATTCTCCTTCTGGATGATAGTACAAGTGCGTTGGATTTGAAAACGGAAAGTAAATTGCTCACCGCTTTAAAGGCCTATACGTGCACGACAATCATCATTACACAAAAAATAAGTACAGCCATGGAGGCGGACAAAATCTTGTTGCTGGAAAATGGTGAAGTGCTCGCCGAAGGGAAACATGAAGATTTGATTCAAACAAGTGATCTTTATCGGAAAATCGTTCACTCACAGTTTGGGGAGGAGGGTATTTCTCTTGAGTCGAAAAATATCTCCCGATAAGGCAAAGTCAAAACCGGTCAACTCATGGAATACGATAAAAAGAATCATCCCCTACTTGGCGACGAAAAAAAGCCTGCTATTTTGTGTCCTTTTCATGGTATTGATTAGCTCGGTTTTGGGGTTGCTTGGCCCGTTTCTTGTTGGCAGGGCCATTGATGATTATATTGTCACAAAGGACAGCGGTGGGTTGATTAGCCTTCTTATCGGGCTTCTTTGCGTCTATATATTCTATTCCCTATCCATGTGGCTTCAGAATTATTGGATGATCGGGATTGCACAGGATACGGTTTATGCGATGCGCAATCAATTGTTCAAAAAGCTTCACCAATTGTCCATTCCCTTTTTTGACCGACGTCAGCATGGGGAATTGATGAGCCGGGTCACGAATGATATAGAAAATGTCAGTTCTAATTTGAATAGTTCCGTGATCCAGATTTTTTCAAGTGTGCTGACATTGATCGGAACCATCGGAGTGATGCTGTATTTGAGCCCGTTATTGACGGTTTTAACCTTATTCATCGTTCCTCTTATGTTCTTCGGGTTGAGATGGATAACGAACCGGACGGGAAAGCTTTTTAAAGAACAGCAGAAGAACCTTGGAGAACTGAATGGGTTTATTGAAGAAACGATTTCTGGACAGAGGATCGTAAAGGCCTTTTCACAGGAAGATAAAGTGATCCGTGATTTTATCACCCGGAGTGAAAACTTAAAGAAAGCCGGATTTTTATCACAATCTTATTCTGGGCTGATTCCCAAGCTGATGAATTTACTGAACAACTTGAGTTTTACGGTAATAGCAGCAGTCGGCGGGTTTTTGGCGCTGAATGGATTAGGAACGGTCTCCATCGGTGTCATCGTCATTTTTACCGAATATTCAAGGCAATTCACCCGTCCGCTAAATGACCTGGCTAACCAATTCAATACACTCCTCTCAGCTGTTGCTGGTGCAGAGCGGGTTTTCTCCATTCTTGATGAAAAAGAGGAAGAAATGGATGAGAAGCAGGCCTGTGAACTTCGGGATGTTTGTGGGGAGGTGGACTTTGAAGGTGTTTCCTTTTCCTATAATGAAGAGGATCAAACGATATATGATGTTAGTTTTCATGTGGGAAAAGGAGAGACCATCGCGCTAGTGGGGCCGACTGGGGCCGGTAAGACTACGGTCATTAATCTTCTTGCCCGTTTTTACGAGCCGAACAGCGGGCGGATATTGATCGATGGCCAGAATATCCAGCAGGTAACGAGAGCCAGTATCCGCAAGCATATGGGCTTTGTTTTACAGGATTCCTTTTTGTTTCAAGGTACGATTCGGGAAAATATCCGCTACGGTCGATTGGAGGCGAATGATGAAGAAGTGGTGGATGCAGCCAAGCTTGCCAATGCCCATTCCTTTATCATGAAACTGCCTGATCAATATGATACCATTTTGAATCAAGATGGCAGCGGAATCAGTCAGGGGCAGCGCCAGCTTTTATCGATTGCAAGGGCTATATTAGCCGATCCCGTTCTATTGATTTTGGATGAAGCGACAAGTAGTATAGATACGATTACCGAGCTTAAAATTCAGGAAGCATTACACCGCTTGATGGAGGGGAGGACAAGTTTTGTCATTGCCCATCGATTGAATACGATTCAGCAAAGTGATCAAATCCTGGTACTTGATGAAGGCAGAATCATTGAAATGGGACCCCATGATGAATTGCTGCGGCAAAGGGGTTTTTATTACGAACTATATCGCAGCTCATTAAAAGAAAATCAGACCGGATGATGAAAAAATGTGTGCCGTTAGGCGCACATTTTTTGTGTTGGTCACAAAACCTTATACTTTGGACTTGCATTCCGTTTCATTTAACGAGGCGATTGCCTCTTCTAAAAATATGAGGATTTCTTCCTTTACCGGATATAAACCAGCTGAGGAAGAGTCAACTGCGGATTTACGAACTTCCCAGAATTTCTCCTCTAGATCTTTGTTTCCTTCGAAAATCAATTCTGATAAAAGCAAGCAATCTTCAGCGATCAGCCTTCCTTCCTCGGATTTGGCAGGAAATCCTTTTTTGATGGTTCATTCTATACGATTTGTTAGGTTGATCCATTGTTTCGTTTGGATATGACCTTTTTCCATCTTAGGTAGTTTGTCCAAGGTTTTCCGTTCTTCCTTGCTGAAGAATTGATCACGATGATGTTCTTTTCTTTTGATTAGCGGCAGCAGCAGCTCCCAATCGAGATCTCCTTCGACTTCTATGCTATTTAACAAGGTTTGTATGTTCTTAAGAGTGTTTTCCTCTTCCCTTATGCTTGATATTGTCTGTTGTTGTTGATGAAGGAGCAATTCTTTGAAGGCCTTTTTATCCAACACGGTTTTTATATCAACTAAAGAGACCGAAAGGCTTTTAAGCAAGCAAATTTTTTCAAGCCTTTTGAGGTCTTTTTCCGTATAATACCGGCGACCATTTGCGTGTCGGAACTCAGGTGTCAGTAATTGGATTTGGTCGTAATACCGAATCGTTCTAATCGTAACGTTTGCCAGTTTGGAAAATTGCCCCACGGTCCAAAATTCCATTGTCTTACCTCCAAATTAATATTGAAGATGACGTTGCGTCATCATCGACACTTACTTTATAGCTTAACTGAACAGGAGGGATGGCAAAGATGAGTATTTTAAAGGTGAACCTTGGGGAAGTAAGGAAGGAGCATGGATGATTTGCTTGGGCATACGAAAAGACAGGGTCCATCTGGCCATCTGTTTTGATTCATGGATTATTTAATGGACTGGTGGTGATATTGACGTTCATATCCTGAAGTGACCAAAAGATAATGTGGAACAAGAGGGATTAATCGACAAGATATTTGTAAATACATGACAAATTGACTTAATTGCTATTGCTAAAAAACCTTATAATAACATATAATTCTGAATATACGTAAAATTCTTTAAATTAAATGGATCATAGCCTAACTCCATATGATATGAAGATTTTTTATAGTAATGATAGTTCCATTGAGAGGAGACGGTTAAAAATGAAAGCGCTTAAGTCGGTCATTCTTTGGGGAATCATTTCTGCGGTGGGTGCGGTAAGTTTTGGCTTCGTCGCGTTAAACCGTGGGGAAAGCATTAATGCCATGTGGGTTGTCACTGCAGCACTCTGTGTTTATTCAATTGCGTATCGCTTTTATAGTAAATTCATTGCACAGAAAGTGTTTGAGCTAGATGATGATCGCCAGACACCATCGGAAGCAAATAATGATGGGAAGGACTACGTTCCTACGAATAAGTGGGTGTTGTTTGGTCACCATTTTGCGGCAATTGCAGGAGCTGGCCCCCTCGTAGGTCCAATCCTTGCAGCGCAAATGGGATATTTGCCAGGGACACTATGGCTTGTAGTTGGAGTTGTGTTAGCCGGTGCCGTTCAGGATTTCGTTATTCTCTTCGGTTCGATGCGCCGTAACGGTAAATCTTTGGGGGAGATGATCAAAGAGGAAATTGGACCGATTACAGGTTTAATTGCGATGATTGGAATCCTCGGCATCATGGTTATTTTATTAGCGGTACTTGCCCTTGTTGTTGTAAAAGCGCTGGTCGGCAGTCCTTGGGGGATGTTCACGATTGCCTCGACGATACCGATTGCAGTCCTCATGGGCATCTACATGCGCTATATAAGGCCCGGTCGGGTTGGAGAAGGTTCCATTATTGGTATCATACTATTGATGCTTGCGTTATTTTTTGGCCGCTTTGTATCCGAAAGTGCAACATTGGCGCCAATGTTCACATTCGATGGGGAAACGATCGCCATCATGTTGATTGTATATGGATTCGTTGCTTCCGTTTTGCCGGTCTGGATGCTATTGGCACCACGTGATTACTTAAGTACATTCTTGAAAATCGGAACGATCATCGGACTTGCACTTGGTATTTTTATCGTCATGCCGAGCCTGGAAATGCCTGCTGTCACTCAATTCATTGATGGAACAGGACCCGTTTTCTCCGGGAATTTGTTCCCATTCTTATTCATTACAATCGCTTGTGGAGCGGTATCGGGATTCCATGCACTCGTTTCATCGGGGACAACTCCTAAAATGATTGAACGCGAATCCCATTCTCGTCCAATTGGATATGGGGCGATGTTGACTGAATCCTTTGTAGCCATCATGGCGATGATAGCAGCCTGTGTACTGACTCCGGGGATTTATTTCGCTATTAACAGCCCAGGTGCCGTTGTGGGAACGGATCCGGCTCAAGTGGCGGCTACGATATCCGATTGGGGTTTCATTTTGACACCTGAAATGATTACCGATTTAGCAGATGATGTTGGGGAAGAGACCATTTTATCACGTACTGGAGGAGCGCCGACCTTTGCAATCGGTATGGCCCATATCTTCTCGAAAGTGGTTGGTGGAGCGTCCTTGATGGCGTTCTGGTATCATTTTGCGATTCTGTTCGAGGCCTTGTTCATATTGACGACCATTGATGCAGGAACCAGGGTGGGACGTTTTATGATACAGGATATTATCGGAACCTTTTACAAGCCGTTTGCCGCAACGGAAAAGTGGCTGCCTAATATTATTGCGACAGCCATTTGTGTAATTGGCTGGGGATACTTCCTTTATCAAGGGGTCATCGATCCTCTTGGCGGGATCAATACCCTCTGGCCATTGTTTGGAATTGCGAATCAGATGCTTGCAGCCATTGCATTGCTGCTTGGGACGACAGTCCTTTTCAAAATGGGTAAAAAAGCGTATACATGGGTCACGCTCGTGCCTACTACATTCTTATTGATAGTGACCATGACGGCGGGGTGGCAAAAGCTGTTCCACGAAAACCCGGCCATTGGCTTTTTAGCTCATAAGGATAAATTTAAAGCAGCCTATGATAATGGGGACATTCTTGCTCCGGCAGCCACTCTAGCCGAGATGAAACGTGTTATCGTCAATGATTATGTGGATGCTGCCCTTTGTGCCATCTTCATGATTGTTGTGATCACTGTTCTGATTTCTGCCATAAGGTTGTGGATAAAGGTCTTGAAGAATCAACATACAGATTTACATGAATCACCTTATGTATCTAGAAGGACATCATAAGGGAGGGGTGACAATGTTGAAAAGATTGATTAAGATTCTCAGCTACAGAAAACAGTTTGTCAGTTTGCTTGTCGGCGTGCCTAGTTATGATACCTATGTGGCGCATATGAGAGTTCACCACCCGAAAGATCCTGTAAAGACGAGGAAAGAATTTTTCTGCGAAGCACAGGATGAGCGATATAACGCAAAAGGCGGGAAAGTGTCTCGTTGCTGTTAACTGAATATACGTTGAAGGGTCCTCATTTTGAGGGCCCTTTTTTAGTTGGATCATATGAAGTGGGAAATAAGTAGAGGGGGAAATGTAACACATTGGACTAAAAAAACATAAAAAGATTTTTCAGTGACGGAAAAGCTGATTTTGCTGGTGCTTTATTCATAAGTTATGTTACTTAACCTAACAATATTTTCATAAAATTAAAAAAATAAGTTGAATTATTAGAAAATTAAGTTTATGATAAAAAATATAACATTACTGCGTTAATAAACATAACATATAGAAAAAGGGGGAAAAAACAAAATGCAAAATGCAGATTCGGTATTTATGTTTTTGGCGACAATGATGGTCTGGCTCATGACACCAGGAATTGCCTTGTTTTATGGAGGGATGGTAAAAAGTAAAAATGTCCTGAATACCGCTATGCATAGTTACATGCCGCTGGCAGTCATTTCGATTCTTTGGGTGCTGATCGGATATTCATTATCATTTGCACCAGGAAATACACTCCTAGGCGGTCTGGAGTGGGTTGGTTTAAAAGATGTTGGCTTCGAACCTGGTCCATACAGCGAAACAATTCCTCATAGCCTATTCATGTTATTCCAAATGACCTTTGCCGTTTTAACCGTCTCGATCATTGCAGGTGGCATAGCCGAGCGGATGAAGTTTTCAGCATTCTTGATTTTTACGATTCTTTGGTCTTTATTCGTATACGCCCCTGTTGCTCACTGGGTATGGGGAGGCGGCTGGTTAGCTGAACTGGGTGCACTGGATTTTGCAGGGGGCAACGTTGTTCATATTTCTTCTGGGGTTGCCGGACTGGTATTAGCGATCCTGTTAGGCAAAAGGATAGAATCGGGGGACAGCGCGCCACATAACCTACCTTTAACATTTCTTGGCGGAACATTAATCTGGTTCGGTTGGTACGGCTTCAACGTCGGAAGTGCATTGACAATCAATGAAGTGGCGATGAATGTATTCGTTAATACAGCAGTTGCAGCTGCTGCAGGCATCATTGGCTGGTTGATCGTTGAGTATATGACTAATAAAAAGGCGACATTGCTGGGGGCAGTGTCCGGAGCGATTTCTGGGTTGGTTGCCATTACACCAGCTTGCGGATTCGTAACGCCTGCATCATCAATCATCATCGGAGTCGTTGGCGGGGCCGTATGTTTTTGGGGAGTATTCTTCTTGAAGAATAAACTGGGATACGACGATGCCCTCGATGCATTCGGGCTACACGGTATCGGTGGAACATGGGGTGGTGTCGCGACAGGTTTATTCGCAACCACTTCCGTCAATGAAGCGGGAGCCAATGGTGTATTCTATGGTGACTTCAATTTACTGTGGAAGCAGCTTGTAGCGATCGTGGCTACTTATATTTTCGTTGCAGTGGTGACTTATATCATCGCTAAAGTCATTAACGTTTTCGTTCCGTTACGTGTAAGTGAAGAAGATGAATCCGTGGGGCTTGACATAACGCTTCATGGTGAAAAAGCCTATCACGAATCAATTTAAGGGGGGGACCATATGTCCGAAGTTTTAACGAAAATAGAGATCATAACACGTCCAATCAAGTTCGAACAATTCAAAGCGGAATTGGCAAAAATAGGCGTGAGCGGAATGACTGTATCGGAAGTAAAAGGAACGGGTCTTCAGAAAAGTTATGTGGAAACATATAGAGGTAGAAATCGGGAAATGTCATTACATGACCGGATGAAAATCGAAATCGTCGTTTGCGAAGTACCCGTTCAGGATGTTGTGGATGTAGCAAGGAAATTCTTAAGCACCGGTAAACCTGGCGACGGTAAAATCTTCATTTATGAATTGGCGAATGTTGTTAATATCCGTACAGGAAAAGAGGGGCATGATGCGTTAAAGAATGATTTCTAATGTTGTGAGGATCATTCCGAGTGAATGTGCCGGAACCATAGATCAAAGAAAGGGAGTTGAAAATGGGGAGACTGGTCCGAATTGTTAATGCAAAAAAACAGAAGATCATTAATACGCTCATTTCAGAGGGGGTATATCAACCCGATGACCGACTCTTTTTATTCGATTTACCATTAAAAAAATTGGAGGAAATTTTATCCCTTCGTATAAAGTCCTCGATTCAAAATCCCCGTTTAAAAAAATAGCCACTTAGCCGTAATCCTTTGTAAGGATAACGGTTTTTTTATCCTGTTAATCCTAAAATTTGAAGTAGTATTTAATCGTATATAGCGTTGCGCTACATTTTATATATAACGAAACTTTTTTCTTGAATCCCCCATGGAAATCGGGGAGCTTTCCAACTATAATGAATAAGGACATAAATTTAAATCCAATTTTATTGCTTTTTTTGACACTTTTCGCTTAGTTAACTCGTTTTTTCTTTATTTTGCGAAAAAGTTAATACAAAAAATGTAAGTCTTCGTATAATTCATGAATTATGTCGCGAATGCCCGGTTTAATAATGGGCAAATTAATTAATATGTTCTTTTAAGAGGTGAAGGGAAATGGATCAATTTACGGTCGAATCCGTTTTAAATATCATCAGGGAATTTGTACCGAAGGATGCTTCAATTTCTGTGGCTGATTCTGAAAAATACATTTATTACCAACCTAGTAAGCAGGTTGACTTAAGAATAAAACCGGGTGATTTAATAAGTAAAAACACAGCGACGTACAAAGCGTTGAGTGTCCGTAAAAAAATCGGGGTGCAAGTTGAAAGTAATGTATTTGGCGTACCTTACTATGGGTTAAGCGTACCAATTATGGACGAGGGCAATCCTTTGGGGGCGGTAACGGCCATTTTACCGTCAAAGCCATTAATTTTACCGACATCATTTTTGACCATTAAAATAGATGACCGCTGGATTCCGCTTCCATATGACGAAATTATGTATTTAGAGGCTCAAAATAGGAAAACTAGAATTCAGTCCGAAGATGTGAGTGGATTTCATAAAATGAACTTAAGTGAATTAGAATTCATTTTACCAAGTGATTTATTCATTCGGGTGCATCGTTCGTACATCGTCAATATCAACTATATACATGAGATTCTTCCTGATTTTCATTCTACATTTTTACTTATAATGAAAGACAATTCGAAAATCCAAGTCAGTCAAACTTATGCAAGTCAATTCAGAAGAGCGCTGGGATTTTAGGGTTTCTCCTTTATGTGATAAAAATGCTGGTTTGTGCTCTATTTAAGGCTTTTCATTCGAAAATGAATGTGACAATTACACGGGCTTGATAAAATTAAGTGTAAGAAAAGCGAAAATGGGGGTCTTTTGTATGAACGAAAGCGTTTTCAAAAAAATTCGCAACGAACAATTTAAGGGGAAAGTTGTAACAGCGGAAGAAGCAGCTTCATGGATTAAAGATGGGATGAAACTTGGTATGAGTGGATTCACTCGTGCTGGTGATGCTAAAGTTATCCCGATGGCTCTAGTCGAAAGGGCTAAAACAGAAAAATTTAAAGTTGACGTTTTTACTGGTGCTTCATTAGGACCGGAAGTCGACCAACATATGGCGGAAGCAGGTATCATTAACAAACGCTTACCGTTCCAGGCGGATAAAGGTATTCGTAATAAAATAAACGCTGATGAAGTCACTTATGTGGATCAGCATTTATCTCATACAGCTGAACAAGTTCGTCAAGGCATTGTCGGACCAATCGATTTTGCGATCATCGAAGCATTGGCGATTACAGAAGAAGGATTAATCATCCCGACCACTTCTGTTGGTAACTCAGCCATCTTCGTTCAAGAAGCGAAACATGTAATCATTGAATTGAATGTTTCTCATCCAGAAGGATTGGAAGGCATGCATGATATATATACACCAGCAAAGCAAGGGGAGCGTGAGCCGATTCCTATGACTAGCGTAAGCGATCGTCTAGGATCAATCGGTATCCAAGTTGACCCTGAAAAGGTAATGGGTATCGTCGTTTCAACAGATCTTGATGCACCTTCTACAATCGTGCCGCCGGACGAAGAAACAGCAACCATTGCCAACCACCTTATTAACTTCCTTCGTGAAGAAATCAAGGCTGGTCGTTTAACTGAAAGTCTTGCTCCGCTACAATCAGGAGTAGGGTCAGTGGCTAATGCCGTATTCGCTGGTTTCCTTGATTCTGAATTTAAAGATTTGGAAGTGTATTCAGAGGTACTTCAAGATGCGGTATTCGATTTAATCGATGCTGGAAAAGTTAAATTCGCTTCAGGTTGTTCAATTACATTAGCTGAAGAAAAAGGAAAGCAAGTTTACGGTGAGCTTGATAAATACCGCGACAAACTAGTTCTCCGTCCGCAAGAAATATCTAACCATCCTGAAATCATCCGTCGTCTTGGATTGATTTCAATCAATACGGCGTTAGAGTGTGATATTTATGGTAACGTAAACTCCACGCATGTTTCTGGGACAAGAATGATGAATGGAATCGGTGGATCGGGAGACTTTGCCCGTAACTCACGCCTAGGTATTTTCGTAACGAAATCATATGCAAAAGGCGGCAATATCTCTAGTATCGTTCCTTTCGTTTCTCATGTGGATCACACTGAGCATGATGTGGATGTATTAGTGACAGAGCAAGGGATCGCTGATTTACGTGGACTGGCACCAAAAGAGCGCGTGGAGTTAATCATTGAAAACTGTGCACATCCTGATTACCGTCCGCAGCTTCGTGCATACTTCACAGAAGCTGTTGCGCAAACTGGAGGACACCAAACTCCGCATATTCTTGAAAAAGCATTCTCATGGCATACGAACCTAGCTAAAAACGGTACGATGCTTGAAGCAGCTCTTCAAGATCAAAAATAAAATTTAAAACCCCGTCAATATGGCGGGGTTTTTTTATTTGGGTTCAGCTCTTTGCGCTTTTGACGCTTAATAATGTTCAGCTCTTTCCTGATTGGTTCAACATTTCTTTAATTTATTTTAGCGGTGTAGGCATTACTTCTTTTGGAATGGGGCAAACATATGATTCTCCGCCTAATCGATTTTGTAGTTCTTGGTTTGCTTGTTTGATTAGTTCTGGATTTTGCATGACTTCAGCTGCTGTGGCTGCCATGACTTTACCGGCATGTAGCATTCCTTTATGAGCAATGGAAGTAGTACCGGTTGCAACAGCTTGCCGTGTGTGCAATTGTGTTCCCGGCGCGAGACAAGCGGTAGCATTGAGCTGTCGGCACTACTATACTATAATATTGTTAAAAAGTAATCAGTATGGGGGCGATATAATATTGATGAGAATTGGAGTAATAGTTGCATACAATTCTTTAGAAGAGATAAAACCCGTTGAAGACTGTTTAAGGGGTCGTTGCGAACTAACCTTTTTTACATATAAAAAATTAACAGAGATTAAAAAGATTTATCTTGAAAATCAGTTTTTATATGATGGAATTGTTATGAATGGCCTAGCTTACTTCTTCCTCAAAAAAGATCAGGTGGAATTTCAAACCCCAACCTTTAACTATATGATAAGCGAGAGGGACTTTTATAAATCTCTGTTTAAGATTAGTACAATTTATAAAGATATTGATTTCTCCAGAGTTAGTTTTGATTTCATTGGATCACCAGGTAATCTTTTTGGATTAGATGATATATTTTCAGACGATCACTTTCCTTGCATCATTCAAGGCGAGGTAACCGAGGGGAATATTTAAAGGTAAATAGTATATCCATGTGCCATTTGCATATTCTTACCGATTAGTTCATTTTACTCCAACTTATAACTGGGTTTAAGCGTAAAATGAAGCTTAACCATCAAAAGAAAAGGGAACTGTATCATTAGGCTTTTTTCTTTTACTTTTGTATATAATTATACATTCAAGTTATATAAGTATGGTAAACTGCTAACAATGAAGGATTATCATACATGGAATTTTTCGTTTCCTTAGAAAAAAGGAGTCATATAGAATGCTTATAGTGGAGGAGATTATTTGTTCAAGCAAAAACTGCATTTTTGGACGTTAGAGTTATTACTATTGTCTTTACTTTTTTATGTTGGTACAAAAATTTCTTTTCTTTTTGAACCAATCGTGATTTTTACCTCGACGTTGTTCTTTCCCATCTTGATTTCAGGTTTTCTCTACTTTTTGTTCAACCCTACCGTTGATTTCCTCGTTAAAAGGAGAATGCCAAGGGGATTGGCGATTTTATTGCTTTACGTATTTTTCCTTGGATTGATTAGTTTACTGGTCGGTTTGGTTGGTCCATCACTTTCTAAACAGGTTACGGACTTAATCAATAACCTTCCGGATTATTTCAATCAAGTAAGGAAGTTCATTGAAGATTCAGCTGAGTCAAAATGGTTTTTGTGGACGGTGGAACAAGATTATGTACCTCTGCAAGAAGTAGGGGATTCGCTGCAAAAATACTTGACGAACTTACCTAGTAATATAACGAACAGTTTGTCTTCGGTTTTCAGTGTGGTCACGAATATTACTTTAGTGGTCGTAACGGTTCCTTTCATCCTATTTTATATGTTGAAGGACGGAGATAAACTTCCAAGCGCCATCATGAAATTCGTACCGGTCAGCTATAGAAAGCCAGCTTTGACAGTCCTTCAGGAGACTGGGGCCACACTTACTACATACATCCAAGGGCAGATGCTTGTCTGCATGTTTGTCGGGATCGGAACGTTCATCGGGTATTTAATCATTGGTTTGCCTTATGCGTTCTTATTCGCGCTGATTGGTGCGATTACGAATATCATTCCATATGTGGGTCCTTTTATTGGGGTAGCTCCTGCCGTCATTGTGGGATTGATTCATTCGCCGACCCAAGCGCTATTGGTCATTCTCGTTGTAACGATCATCCAGCAATTGGATGGTAATGTGATTTCACCGTTAGTCATCGGGAAAAAATTGAACACACATCCGCTTACCATCATCATCCTTTTGCTCGTTGCCGGAAACATTGCCGGTATCATAGGCATGATTTTGGCCGTTCCGACTTATTCCGTTGTTAAAACGATTGTTTTGAATATCGTTAAGTTCATCAGGATCCGTAAAGAGGAAAAGCTTGAAGAAGACATATTGGAATGAAAAAAAGGGACCGACTCATTTGAGCTGGTCCTTTTTTCTTGATGTCTGAATATTTTACAAACCTAAAGAAATATATTTTACTTCCAGGAATTCTTCGATGCCTTGGTGTCCGCCTTCTCGGCCAAGACCGCTTTGCTTGAATCCTCCAAAAGGAGCTTGTGGAACGGAAGGAAGCCCATCATTCAAACCTACAATACCAAATTCAAGTGCCTCGGTAAATTTGATGCCTTTGGTGATATTTTCAGTGAAAACGTATGCTGCTAATCCGAAAATGGAGTCATTTGCCCTTTTGATTGCCTCTTCATCAGTCTTGAAGGTGGCAATTGGAGCTAGTGGTCCAAATGTTTCTTCCTTCATGCAGAGCATGCTATCATCAATGTTGGATAGTACGGTTGGTTCAAGAAAAAGACCCCCGATTGATTTTCCGCCAGCCTCGAGCTTAGCGCCGCTGCTGATGGCTTCATCAATTTGCTTTTGAACCTTGTCCACTGCATTTTGGTCGATGAGCGGACCAATATCGACGCCATCTTCCAATCCGTTGCCTACTTTTAGTTCTTTAACTTTGGCTACAAGCTTTTCGATAAAGGCTTCTTGAATGGCTTCGTGGACATAAATGCGATTTGAACAGACGCATGTTTGTCCAGCATTACGGAATTTTGAACTGATGATGCCATCGACCGCTTTATTAAGGTCGGCATCTTCAAGAACGATTGCTGGTGCGTGACCTCCGAGTTCAAGCGAGATTTTCTTTACTGTATCGGCCGAGCCTCTCATTAGGGTTTTACCGACTTCTGTAGAACCGGTAAATGTCAATTTACGGACTCTTGTATCTTGAAGCCAGGTTTCACCGATTTCGGATGATTTTCCTGTCACGACATTGATGACTCCTTTTGGAATGCCAGCTTCCTCTGCCAATTCAGCCATTTTTAAAGCGGTAATTGGAGTCAGGTTTGCAGGTTTAATGACGACCGTGCAGCCGACAGCAAGGGCGGGTGCCACTTTTCTTGTAATCATCGCGGCAGGGAAGTTCCATGGAGTGATGACAGCTACAACTCCAACTGGCTGTTTGGTCACGAAAAGCCGCTTATTGGAGACGGAAGCAGGAATCGTTTCGCCGTACACCCGCTTACCTTCTTCGGCAAACCAAGATAGAAAGCCATTTGCATAGGTCATTTCACCAAGAGCTTCTTTAAGGGGCTTGCCTTGTTCTTCAGTCATGATTTTGGCTAGTTCTGCTTTATTATCATCAATTAATCGATGCCATTTCCAAATTAATTCAGCCCGTTCGTAGACTGAAAGTGCCGCCCAATCGTTAAAGGCCTCATAAGCGGCATCTGCAGCCTTCGCTGCTTCAGTTGCACCGCCTTTAGGGACAGTGGCAACGACTTCATCCGTTGCTGGATTCCTGACCTCAATTTTATCCAAACCAAAATCAGACCACTCACCGTTAATAAATAATCCGTAATCCTTCATGATAAAACCTCCCATTTTGGTTAAATCCATCAAACTACTAAAATAACTCTTAACCTTATACTTTTACCTGTTACATTAAAGTATAAACATTTTATAGCGATTCCGAAATTTTTTTGATTGGCTTTTTTTAGAAACTCGTATATCCATTGAAGGAAGGAGAGAGAACGCATAAAAAAAGGCGTGCAATGAGCACACCTCTTTTTCATGGTTTCATTTATTTTTCCGATGAGACGGCCACTTCACCCATATCACCTGAAATGGCTTGATTTGGATTGAATTCACCTTCTGATTTAGAAATGACCACTGTAGCAACACTGTTACCAATTAGATTAGTGATGGCACGTGCTTCAGACATGAAGCGGTCGACTCCCAGCAGTAATGCCATTCCTTCAACTGGAATCATTGGGAAGGCAGCTAATGTTGCAGCAAGTGTAATGAAACCGGATCCCGTTACACCGGCAGCTCCTTTGGATGTTAACATCAAGATTCCTAGAAGGGTCAATTCCTGCCAGATGCTTAAATCGACACCATAGGCTTGGGCGATGAAAATCGCTGCCATGGATAAGTAGATGGATGTGCCATCAAGATTGAAAGAATAACCAGTTGGGACAACCAACCCGACTACCGATTTTGAGCAACCGTATTTTTCGAGTTTTTTCATCACGCTTGGTAGAGCGGATTCCGACGAAGATGTTCCTAAAACTAAGAGGATCTCTTCTTTTAAATAGGCTATGAACTTGAAAATATTAAAGCCGTAGATTTTTGCGATCGAGCCAAGGATAAAAATGATGAATAGTGCCATTGTGATATATACGCTACCCATTAATTGTCCTAAAGAGCTTAGAGAACCAAGGCCAAACTTACCGATTGTATAAGCCATTGCTCCAAATGCCGCCAATGGCGATACTTTCATGATCATGCCGACGATGCCGAAGAAAATATCGGCAATATGCTGAAAGAAGGAAACGACTGGCTGCACTCTCGGTCCCATTGCCGCCATTGATAATCCGAATAATACGGCAAAGAATAGAATTGGGAGTAAGTCTCCGCCAGCCAGTGCGGCAACGGCATTATCAGGAATGATATTAGAAATGAAAGCAATGGCGCCATGTTCCGTTTCGGAAGCGGCTGTTGTATATTGTGATACATCTCCGCCTTCGACTGAGTCGATGTTAAACCCTTTACCAGGTCCCAACAGATTGACTACGATGATTCCGATGGCAAGGGCGAAAGTGGTAACGATTTCAAAATAGAGCAAGGCTTTTCCGCCGATGCGGCCGACCTTTTTCATATCGCCCATACCGCCAATTCCGATTACGACGGTTAAGAAGATGATTGGTGCAATGACCATTTTAATCATTTTAATAAATAAATCTGCTAATATCTTAAGTTGTTCACCGAACGCAGGAAAGAAGAAACCGACTGTTATACCTAGAATGATACCGATTATGACCTGAACGGTTAGATTTTTTAATATTTTCAAGGTGCATTCTCCTTTGTTATATGATAGCGCTTTCTTAACTTGACCTTAGTGTAACAGAATAAAGAATCAGAATATTCTTTTGGTGATATTGTTCTTTTTGGTCTTTTTGGTCTGGGGATTATTTATAAATGGTGGGAAGGGGAGGAATTAATAATGATTTAGGGTAGATGTAAGATAGATCCCGAAGAAACGAAAAAAAAATACCGGTGTAACACCGGTATTAGGGTAAATTAATTTTCAAATGGCTTTATGAGTGCATAAAGGGTCCCGATTACAGGAAGCTTCAAACCGGTCTTTTCAGCAAGACGCAGTGCGCCGCCCTGTAAATGTTCCACTTCAAGGGTTTGGCCTTTCCGACGGTCCTGATGCATGGAGGAGGTGGATTCATCCGGTAGACCTGCCATGTTTTCCAGCGCCTGAGCAATATTCTGCCCTGTAATTCCGACGTCATAAGCGTTTGCAAGTTCCTTCATTTCAACAAGTACCTTTTCTAGCAATCCATTTGTTTCAGGAAAGCTCCGTATCTTGCCGATAGGGAGGTTGGATGCGGTTGTTACACCGGAGAATGCGGTGATGAACATGTATTTGATCCACATCCTCATTAATATGTTTTCCGTTCTACTTGCCCTCATGATAGCTGACCCGACCGCCTGTTCAAATTCATCACAAATCGAAATCTGTGATGAGTGAAGCGGGCCATAGATTAAATCGTGATTATCATTGGAGTGAATGACATGACCTTTTTCATCAAGAGTGGCAATGATGAATGCGCTTCCTCCCATGACGGCTTCACGGCCAAGTTCGTCCTGCAAAATCGAGATATGCTCCAATCCATTTAAAAGCGGAAGGACCTTTGCTCCCTTTTCAACAAGAACCTTTAAGTCGGGGATAGTACCAGGGAGATGCTGACCCTTTACGGCGAGGATGACCAGGTCAACTTTTCCTAAATCATTTATATTTTCAATGATACGCATTTCGTTAAATTGGTAGTTTCCGTGCGGGCTGGTAATATGAAGGCCGTATTCTTCCAATTGTTTGGCCCGGTTTTTTCTGACCAGGTATTGAACATGCTGCCCTCCCTCCTGTAATCTACCTCCAAAGTATGAGCCGAGTGCCCCGGCCCCTATAATGACAATATTCAAAGTGCACACCTCTCTTTTTTAAATTAAGATGTACTAATCATAACATTGACGGAATTTTCGGTAAATATTTAACGTATTATGGTAACAGATTGTTTAAGAGTGTTACGAATGGGGAAAAACAAAAAACCAGCCTGATAGGTTTCAGGCTGGTACTTACTATTATTTATAGACTTTGACTTTTACCGTTTTTCTACCCCAATCGATAGCTTTTGATTTAGAAGAGTAGAAGACGTCAATTTTATTCCCTTTGATTGCGCCGCCTTTATCTGCAGCAATGGCCTCCCCGTATCCTTCTACGTGAACTTTTGTTCCTAGTGGAATGACCTTAGGGTCGACTGAAATGGCTTTTACTTTAGGGTTTTTCTTTAAGTTAAGACCTGATGCTGTAATACCGCTGCAACCTTTACAATCCGCTGTGTAAGCTGTCGCCTTCACGGTGATCGTTTTATATTTCTTGGCTGATGTCGTTTTAGCTTTAGGTTTAGAAGATGTCGAAGTTTGCTTAACCTTTAAAACTTGTTTTGGATGGATGTTATCTTTTTTCAGGTTGTTCCAACTTTTGAGTTGATTGACTGTTATATTATGTTTATTGGCGATACCCCATAGTGTGTCGCCGCTTTTGACTTTGTATGTAGTAGTAGCAGCCGATGAAACTCCGGAAAAACTAAATACCAGGAAGAAAGCAGTGAAAAGTGGAAGTAGTATTTTTTTCAAAATGAATAGTCTCCTTTGTTTTAAATCGTAGACTTAGAATAACAGGTCTATATGACAATAATGTTTCGGTGGAATAGTAATTGTGTTACAAAAAAATTTCTCTTGATAAACAATTGTAATATATAGAGGGTATAAAGACCTAGTTATTTAAATGATAGTAAATTATTTATGATGTCAGTATGAGCACTTTTTTGTTTAATGATGTTGGTAGAATGGTATATTTTGTTTTAATGTATAAAAAATGGTTGTAAAATCTTTAGTTTTAAAGTCCTGTATATTTTGTAAAAAAGCAACGTAATAATAGTTAATTTATTGCTATATATTTTTAGAAAATAAAAAAACCGACATCTACGAGATGCCGGCTTTTAACATGAATAGAATTAAGTTAACACAAATTCAGATGCGAAATCGACTAGCATTTTTTGATAGACTGCAACAGATTCGAGATTCACGTATTCCCTATCGCCATGCCAGTTCTCCCCTTTTGGTCCAAATTCAATGGCCGGAATATCATATGCCGCGAAAAAGACAGTATCCGCGGAACCGTGTTGTCCAAAAATGACAGCCTCTTGATTGGTGTTCTTTTCGATAATTGGACGCAGCAGCGTGATGAATGGTTCGGACTCTTCTGTTTTTACAGGCTTACTGTACATATTAAGGTGGACATTCTTACCTGTCACACTTTCAATCTGAGCAATGATATCTTCCATTGTTTGCGTAGGAAGATAGCGAATATCAAGGCTGAGCAAGCAGGCATCCGGTACCTTATTATAGACATCTCCACCTTTTATTTTTGCTAGGTTAAGTGAAGGTGATGAATACAGGGGTGTATGATCCCGGGTGAAAGGAAGTTCCTTTATTTTTTGATAGAGCTCATATGCCTTTTCGATCGCATTCACGCCTTCCCATGGACGGCTTCCATGTGCGGATTTACCGGATACTTCAATATCGAGGCGAAGGGCACCCTTTGCCTGGAGGCCGATTCCTAATTGCGTCGGTTCTGCACAGATTACGAAGTCCCCTCTGTAACCATGTTTCGCTAAATATCCAGAACAGTTCAACCCGCCAATTTCTTCATCCGATACGATTTGCAGCTGGATTTTCAAACCGAGGTTCCTATCTTTCAGTTCGGAAAATGCACACATCATCCCTGCAACCCCTGCTTTCATATCGGCAGCCCCGCGTCCATATAAATTACCTTCATGAATCTCAGGGAAAAATTGATCCGGCGTCCCGCTGACAACATCGACATGGCCATTCCAAATGAGAGTCTTATCTCCGCTGCCAATCTCGCTAACTAGCATTTTATACCCGTTATTAACGATTACATTCACGGCAAGACCTTGCTTTTTAAGCCAATTCGCACAGTATTCAACCGCTTCATTGGCTCCTTCTTTCGATGAACTGTCAATTGATACTAAGTCTTTAAGTAACTCGATGAGCAAACAGAAAACCTCCTAAAATATGCATACTATCATTATATATACCCTTTCTAAGTTACGGTTAACTAAAAATATTTTCCTGTTAAAAAACGTTTAGACCTTTCATTTCCTAGGGTATGTAAAGGGGGAGCGACAATTTACATTCTTTAAGGAGGATGATAGATATGGATAAGCGCATAATTGGTGTATATGAAACTGGTGAAGAGGCAATTAAGGCTGTTGAGAGCCTGCAGGCCGAAGGATATAATCGTGAAGATATTTCGGTAGTAGCGAAAGATAAAGAAGAATTAAAGACAGTGAATGACGAAACGGGTACAAAGGTTGAAGAAGGACTGGCAGCTGGTGCAGCGACCGGAGGTATTTTGGGCGGAACTGCCGGGTTATTAGCAGGTGTTGGTGCGTTGGCGATTCCGGGAATCGGACCGGTCCTGGCAGCTGGACCGCTTGCTGCAACATTAGCAGGTGCGGCTGTGGGTGCTGGGACAGGCGGTTTGGCCGGTTCATTAATCGGCATGGGCATACCAGAAGAAGACGCGGATCGTTATGAAGCCGATGTAAAGAGTGGCAAGCTGCTTGTGTTAGTCGATTCAGATGCACGTAAATCAAATTCCTCTTATTCAGGAATTACAGAAACGGATGAAACACTGACGCACAGTAGAAGAACTCTATAAATCATAAGGTAAAAAAAGGACGGATCCCTATGGACCGTCCTTTTTTTGATTAGAATGTAAATTTCTTTATTTCATTGTGCATTTCCTGGGATAGGGCATCCAATTCACTAGCCAGGGCATTTAATTGCTCCATGGAAGCATTCGTTTGTTCGATGGAAGCAGATACTTCTTCAGTTCCGGCCGCAGTTTCCTGACTGATTGAGTTTAATTGTTCTGCATTGCTGGCCATTCGTGTGACCTCGGATACCATATCGTTCATCATTTTCTTTATTTCGTCAAAATTGCTGAAGGTACTCGCGATAATGGATGCAATATGACTGAAGGCATTTTCCGTATCCGTTACGGAAGTATCCTGATAACGGATTTTTTGATTGACTTGATCTATTAAATGAACGGTATTGGTTGTATCGGTTTGCATGGCTTGAATGATTTCCGAGATTTCTTTCAGGGAGTGTTCCGTTTGGTCTGCCAATTTCTTCACCTCATCGGCAACAACGGCAAACCCTTTTCCATGCTCACCAGCCCGGGCTGCTTCAATGGCAGCATTTAAAGCGAGTAAATTTGTCTGTCCGGCAATCCCGCTTATGGTCTTTACGATCGCGCTAATATCATGGGAACGTGCATCCAATGATTGGACTGCCGTGCTCATCTTATTGGATATCAGGGACGTTTCATTGAATTGCTGTTTTAGGTCCTTCACTTGCGTGATTCCGTTTTCGGAAGCCTTGAACATGTTCTCGGATTCCAGGGCCATTTTGCTCGTTTGCACTTCAAGATCATTGATTTTGTCAGCTAAAAGCTTTACAGCATTTTCGTTATTTTGACCAACTTCAATTTGATCTATGGCACCGGCTGCTATTTGTTCCATCGTCATGGCCACTTCATTTGCAGCAGCTGAATTCTCATCTGCACTAGCCACTAGCGTCATGGAGGAATCGGATACTTTATCGGAAAGGTTGTTAACCTTCCCTAACATATGGCTCATATTCCGGGTCATGATGCTGGTGTCTTCTGCAAGCTGCCCGATCTCATCTTTCCTGGAGTTGGAGATCCTGGATGTGAAATTGCCGTCAGCCATTTTCCGGATGGATTCTTGCAGTTTTTTAATGGGATTCGTTAAAGATCGGGTGATGAAGACAGCAGAAAGTACAGTGACAGTAAAGATGACTAACAGCGTGATGATATTATCGATTATCAGCGAACTAGACCTGTCTTTCACTTCATTTTCTTCCATCACTCCAGCTATTCGCCAGCCCGTGGTTGGGTTTGTGGCGTATCCGATGATCTGGCTTTCTCCTTCAAATTCTTCGATCATGGATCCGGATTCACTTTTCATTTTTTTGAAAATATCTTCCTTCGATATATCCTGTTGAATTTTCTCTTTATCTGGATGGGTAACGAATGAGCCTTTCTTATCCACCAAAACCGTATAACCCGTTTCACCGAATTTCGTTTGGTTAACCATCGTGACCAACGTGTCGATCGAGATGTCGACACCGAGCACGCCTATTAATTCATCACCATCATATATGGCCTTTGCTGCGGTAATGACAAGTGTATTCGTAGCCTGATCTGTATATGGTTCCGTCCAAATCGTCTTGTTTTTTTCTTTCAATGCGGATTGATACCATTCCCTTTGTCTTGGATCAAAGTCAGCCGGTAATTCAGCTTTTGGGAATATTAATGTTTTCCCATCTTTCTCTGTGCCAAGGTATAAGCCATTTATTTCTGAGTTGCTGGATTGGGTATTGGAAAACTCACTTATTATGGAATCGGGGTTCTTAGCATAAGCACCCATGATAGGATACTTACTCATCCTATCCAATTGATCTTCCGTTTTTTGAAAGAAAATTTCGAAAGAATCGTCCATTGACTTGACTTGCTCCTTCGTCGTTCCGGTAAGTTCCTCGGTCGTCAAATCAATACTATTTTTATAACTCATGTAAGAGATGGCCAATCCGCTTATCATGATCATAGCTAAAAAAGGAATCAATATTTGTTTTTTTAGCGAATTAAAATACCAGTTTGTAAGTCTTTTCATATGGACAATGCTCCTTATGTACCTTTAATTTAATTTTGGCTTCTATAAGATATTTCGGTCTGCATTGACTTTTTTTGAAGCTTTAAGTTAGAAAATTCCCATAATTAATTGTGCTTTGGAGTGCTGATTTCAAAAAAAGGTATTTACGGGAGGGCGAGAGGGGATATAGATGAAAAAAAGAGCTGACTGCCCTAGTCAACTCTTCCATAATTGGTGGCCTATTATTCGATTTGAATATTTTTTGTCCTGCCTGTATACCACGTGTAAAACTCGTCAGCATATTCAACGGATACGTCTTGAAGCTTTGTATGGTGTACAGGCTTGGAGCGGTTGATCGTTTCGATGGAGGCGAGCCCGAAAAGTTTTTGCAACTTCGAACGTTCCACTTCAATTTGAATGACCTTGCTTCTTTTGGTAATGAATAGCGATGTTCCCAAACTCCCGGATTTAAATTGGATGAACTCATCAAATAACAAGTAACGGCTATTTTTGTAATCCAGTATTCTCAATGTGTAAATGAGGACGAGTAAAATCAATGATACATACCATATGGCCGGTTTGAAATAATAGATTGCCACAGTCGAAAGAATCCAGAAATAGCTCGGCCGCAGCATGCGGATTTTGAAGGCTTGTTTCGATAGCGACTTCATTGACCGTTCCACTTTATATGCGGGTAAAATCTCTTCTACCATCCCATAAGCCCGTTCAATCGATAAAAAAGGATAGAGCGTATTCGTTTCAAGTTCTTCATCGCCCGTGCTTCCTGCACTTATCAGTTTAACTTCTGCCAAACCTAGCATTCTTTTAATGAGTGATTGGGTGATTTCAACAGCTTGCACCTTTTCTTTCTGAATCGAAAAAGCGGATTCGTCCAGTACACCTTTCTTGATATATATGCGCTCTTGATCGGAAGAAATTTCATATTTTCCGTATTTAACGAATGTGGAGACGATTCCGAAGGCGACGGCAACACATATAAGGGCTGTAATGACGATGGTCATGACCCACCACGTATCCAATAACGTGGCAAGAAACCCTTCGGCATTCTCCAAATTGATAAAATCATCGAGTGTATTGTATATCGTAGCTACAATGGGAATAAGAGCCAGAAAGCTAAGCGATGTAAAGGAGGCTTTCAGAATATCTTGTTTGGTTGGGGTGAAATGGATCTTTTTTTCAGTGAATGATTCCATGTTCCCCACAATTTGTTCTTTTGGAATATCTGCTTCAATATCGGAAAGTTCTTGTTTTGACGAATACTCCCCCTCAAGCCGTTCAGCCTCTTTTCGAGAAATCACTTCGAAAGGGACAGTCCCCTGATCGCCAGTCATTCCCGTTTCGAAAGTTAAAGAAGTCAGGCTGAAAATTTTGTGGAATAACGTCGTGCGTTGTTGAACATTCTGGACTTTTTGAAGCGGGACCGTTCGATACGATTTCGAGATAAGTCCTGAGGTAATATATATGGTTCCTTCTTTTATTTGATACCTATAGGTATACCATTTAAGAATGATTGATATGACTTTCCAAACCATATAAACTAGAAAGCCGATTTGGAGTACCTTCATATATATCTTTTCAGAACCGAAGTTCAGCACATAAAGCATGATTATGAAAAAAACGTTCCCTTTCAGCAATTTCCATAATTCGAAAGTGATTATGAAAGGGTGTAATCGTTTTGCGTGTTCTTCCATCATTAGTCCACTTCCTTAATTTTCGCGAAATGGGCAATTTTATCTCGTAATTCATACGCTTCTTTCTCTGGGATGGCAGGTATGTCATGAGAATCCCCCATAGTTCCGATACTCAGTGAATAAAGGTTATATTTTCTCAAAAACGGACCTTGGTTCAATTTGACGGACTGAACTTTCGTCATCGGAATGAGTTCATGGGTTTCATTCCAAGAGCCTTGTTTTGTTTGAATGAATTCTTCGTTCACGTCGTAACGCCAATATTTTTGCAACAAGGTTGGTTCAATGAAGATGGACCAGATGGCATGGATAATTAGTAAAAAGATAAGTCCGTTTAAAATCCATCCAATCCATTCTTTCCATTCAAAATAACTATCAACAAACAATAGGGTGCCAAGGACGGCGAGGATGATGAGATTGGTAATGGCTTCAGTCATTCGCCAAACTTTCACGGATTCTTTGGAAATCTTCTTCGTTGGTGGATGTATCTTTGAATACATATGTTCACTCCTTACTATGTCTTTATACTTATACGGATCATCTTTCAAAAAAGTTCCCAGTTTTATCGTACAGGTATATGAAACTATGGAACGGCATTTAAATAATCAGATCGTTATTTGAGTGCGTGTAATAGGGAACTTCGAGTGAATATTTTCCTTTTATAAGAATGGAAAATGGACAAGATAGTAGTAGTTAGTTTTTAGAGTAGGAGTGATAGGTTTGACATATAAAAGGAAGTTAAGTTTTATCTTCTTCCTGTTTTTGATTTGTTTTTTTAATGGAGAATCGATGCAGGCTGCGAATGAAGAGGGAAACCTTGGTATGGAAATTCAACGTATTCTGGATACTTCCCCAGCATTGTCAGGGGCATTAACGGGAATATCCATTCGTTCAGCAGAAACGGGGGAAATGATATATGAACGAGGTTCGCAAACGCGATTGCGGCCTGCTTCTAACCTTAAGCTTTTGACTGCTGCAGCTGCACTGGAAACATTAGGGGAAGATCATGTATTTCAAACGGAATTATATATGAAGGGAGTGCAGGTTGGCCATGTTCTTCAGGGAAATGTGTATCTGAAAGGAAAGGGAGATCCCACATTATTGGAAAAGGATTTTGATGAGTTGGCAGCTTCATTGAAGAGAAAACAAGTTAAGCTCGTCCATGGAGATCTTATCGGCGATGATTCCTGGTATGATGATGTTCGTTATTCGCAGGATCTCGTTTGGGGCGATGAACAGGAATATTACGGAGCAGCTGTTTCTGCCTTAACCGCTTCACCGGATGAAGACTATGATACCGGAACCATAATCGTGGAGGTAACACCAGGTGATAAGGTTGGAAGTATGGCAACGGTGGAGCTGAAACCGGAGACGGATTATGTGAAGATCATCAACAAAACGAAAACAGTAGCGGCAGACGGCAAAAAGAAAATTGAAGTCGATCGGTCTCATGACACACATGCCGTTACGGTGACCGGAACCATTCCGGAGCATGCTGGAGAGGTTAAAGAGTGGATCTCGGTGAAAGATCCAACAGAATATGCACTGAACCTATTTGAAAAATCAATGAAGAAAAAAGGGATTAAAGTATTAGGAGACAGGAAAAAAGGGAATACGCCAGTAGAAGCGAACTTAATCGCCACACACCAATCCATGCCGCTTTCACAACTTCTTATTCCTTTCATGAAATTGAGCAACAACAGCCATGCCGAAGTTTTGATAAAAGAAATGGGCAAAGAGGCGAACGGGGACGGAAGCTGGAAAGATGGATTGAAAGTCGCCCGAAATCAGATGAAGGGTATGGGGCTCGATACGCGAACGATCAAGATGCGTGATGGATCGGGCATTTCCCAAGTCAATATGATTCCTGCGAATGAAATAACGAAGCTGCTATATGCCGTACAGGAAAAACCTTGGTTTCCTGCTTACTCCAATGCCTTGCCGATTGCGGGGAACGAAAATCGCATGGTTGGCGGTACGCTAAGAAAGCGGATGAAAGGGACGGCTGCAGCTGGGAACGTTCGCGCGAAAACCGGGACCATTTCAGGAACGAGCTCGTTATCAGGTTATGTGACGACCAAAAGAGGGGAAAAAGTCATATTTTCCATCATCCTGAATAATTTTGTAGAAGAAAAAGGAATCACGGTCATCCAGGATAAGATAGTCGTGATGCTGGCAGAACAAGAAAACGTATTAGCAACCGGGCTTTAGTATCCAATGGGGAACGAAAGTTAGTTGTTCCGGAAAACCTTTGATAAGTAGAACAGCATCAGCCCATTCTATTTGTCCTCGCCCAATCCGAATGAATATCCTGCAGCGCATAAGCGTAATTTCTATCGGAATTTCATTCTTGATCAAAATGGAAACGGTTTGGAAAGTTTTTGAAAAACTCGAAGGAGATTTGAATTTCAGTCAATAAGTGCATTTTCTTCTTATTTTTTTGTTCATATTTTCTCTCAAGGAAGGAATACAAGGGAGGACGAATAGAAATAAGTAGTAGAGGGGGAATGCGCATGAACTTTCCAACACTTAACGGACAGTATACGATTCAAAGTCTTATAGCCGAAATTCATGTAATTTCAAAAGCACGATCTCCATATATAATGGCCATAGATGGTCGGGGTGGTTCTGGCAAAAGTACACTAGCTTCCCATATTCAATCCAAATGTCCGGGTAGTGCGGTTGTTCATATGGACGACTTTTATTTGCCATCATCGCAAAGGATCCAACTGCCCCCCTGCCAAAAAGAAATTGGTGCGGATTATGATTGGGAGAGGGTTTTCAACCAAATCCTGCAACCGCTTACCTTAGGAGAGGAAGCAAGGTATCAACGGTATGATTGGGAAACGGACACGATGGCTGAATGGCATATGGTTCCGGCTAAAGGCCTTGTCATTATTGAAGGAACGTATTCAATCCGTAAAGAATTGGCAGGGGCCGAGAATTTCACGATTTGGGTTGAATGTCCTCGTGAATTACGTTTAAAACGTGGACTCGATCGGGATGGTGAAGATGCGCGTCAGATGTGGGTGGATAACTGGATGGTTCATGAAGATCTTTATGTGGACGCGCAAAGGCCTCGAGAAAGAGCGGATCTTGTGGTAGATGGAACACTTTGAATCCAGGGATATCTTGAAAGGTAAATCTACATTGTAGAGGTTTACCTGTGAACTTTTTATTGGATTTTCAGATAAACTTCTGGGGAACCGGAAGCATGGGGGGAAACAATGTTTACTAATGAAGAACAAGCTGCCGTATATAAAGCCATTTATAACAGAAGGGATATAAGGAGTTTTTTACCTAAGCCCATTTCAAAAGATATACTCCGCAGAATTTTGGATGCTGCACATCATGCTCCGTCTGTAGGATTCATGCAACCTTGGAGTTTCATTGTGATTTCATCTCAGGAAACCAAAAATCGCTTGGCATGGGCAGCGGATAAAGAAAGAAGGGCGCTCGCCATTCATTACGAAGGCGGTAAAGAAAATAAGTTTCTTAGTTTGAAAGTGGAGGGGTTAAAAGAAGCACCATATACCATTTGCGTAACATGCGACCCGACACGGGGTGGCTCCCACGTTTTGGGGAGGAACTCCATTCCGGAAACGGATATTCTATCCACTGCCTGTGCGATTCAAAATATGTGGCTAGCTGCCTATGCGGAAGGATTGGCAATGGGATGGGTAAGCTTTTATAAGAAAAATGATATTCGTGACATTTTGGACATTCCGCCGCACGTAGAACCCATTGCACTTATGTCGATTGGATATACGGATCAATATCCGGATAAACCCATTCTTGAACTAGCCAATTGGGAAAAGAGAAGGGCGATGGATGAACTTATATTCAACGATAAATGGGGTGAAAAATAAAACTCTGTTAAGTTTTAAGGAAGGCATTCGGATTCTAAAAGTTCGTGCATGAAAGGAAGTATTTATTATAGAAGGCTCTTTCGAAAGAGCCTTTTTAACATGAAAAGAGGCTGCCACAAGAACTAAAATCTGCGCCGTTTTGAGGAGCCTGGAATGCCAAGGTCTTCCCGGTATTTTGCAATGGTACGACGGGAAATCTTCGTTCCTTCACTTTCGAATATTTGACAAAGTTTCTGATCTGAAAAAGGCTTTATTTTATCCTCATCGGCAATCAAGACCTTTATCTTTTCTTTGATAATCGTAGATGATTCGGTCTCTTGGCTATTCACGCGATTTAACCCTCTAGTAAAGAAGTTCTTTAATTTAAAGAGGCCGTGTTGCGTCTGGATGTATTTGTTGCTCGTGGCCCTGCTGATAGTAGATTCATGAAGATGTAGTTTTTCAGAAATATCTTTCAATGTCATAGGTTTTAATCCAGCAATCCCTGTCATGAAAAAATCTTGTTGCTCCGCAACGATTGTCGCAGTCACTTTGTAAAGTGTCATTTGCCTTTGTTCAAGTCCTTTAATAATTAGTTGAGCATCATTTAAGTGGCCTTTGATGTAATCGTTAGCTTGATTGCCCGGCTTCATAGCGACGTAATCCTTATAATAAGGATTGATGGAAAGGTTGGGTGTGAAGCTGTCGTTGATCGTTATTAGATATCCTTCTTTTTCTTTTTCCACGTAAACGTCCGGAACGATGTACTGAGTCATATTATTGGAAAAATGACTGACGGGACGAGGGTTTAATGTACGGATGAAATCAGTGGCCTCTTGAACTTCCTGAATGGTCACATTGTATAGGCCCGCCATTTTCCTGTAGCGTTTTTCAGCTAAATCCGTTAAGTGATTTTGAACGATCGTATACGCCAATTCATTATAAATATCATGCTCACGCAGCTGAATGAGTAAACAATCAGTCAGATTTTTAGCCCCTACTCCAATGGGATCAAGGGATTGCAATACTTGAATCATATCTTCTATTTCATCCACGGACACGGAAAAAAGCGATGCGGTCCAATTTGCATCCAATACAAGAAATCCGTATTCATTTAAGTTTCCGATTAAAAATTGGAGAATCTTCCTTTCAATCGCTTTCAAGGACCTAAGCATACTAATTTGTTCCAGTAGATGGTTTTCCAAGGTTTCTGTGTTGACTGAATAATTATTGATCGGGTCGTAGTCATTATCTCCGTTGGATCGAATTTTAGAGGACCGTATCTGAGAGTTTATTTTTTGTGAACGAATACTAGATTCAGTGAGTGGTGCGAGGGGTTCTTTATTTATTTCGGTTATTTCGAGAACTGGATTCTCGTTAGCCTGTCTATGTAGGAAATCTATTAGTTCATGGGCGGAATATTGAAGGATATTGATCGACTGTTGTAATTCAGGGGTTAATGATAATTTCAAGGTTTGTTTTTGGTGAAGTTCAAAACCTACCTGCATATATATCAACTTCTTTCATTTTAGATTAACCAAGCGACACAAAATGGACTGAAATATTAATAACATGATGATAATACAAATCTTCGGAAAATTCAATGTTTTATGTCAGGTTATGTAACATTGCTGAGAATGTATGACTGAAATACGACAAACATCACCTTAATTAGCATCTAGTGAAAAGGATGAGGGATATCGATTTGTTTGTGAATCGAATGATTTAAATACGAATCAAAACCGTTTCATTTTGATTTGTTTATGAATCATTTTAGCTCAAATCCTTTTTATATTAGGTTCGTATACTTTGGCATGCATCTTGCAATATCAAATATATAAATAACAAATGATAAAAAATCCATTACAAAAGAAGGGTGTTTTTTACATGATTAAAGAGAAGTCAGGTATTCAGGAATTAATCGATTTGGATAAAAAGCATTTTATTCATCCGACTACGGCAATTGAACAACAGCAGGCAGATGGTCCAAGTTTTATCTTTAAAGAAGGTAAAGGAATATATCTTACGGACATCACGGGCAGGACAGTCATTGATGGCATGGCTTCACTTTGGAATGTGAATATTGGACATGGACAAGAAGAGTTGGCTGATGTGGCGAAAGAACAAATGGCGAAGTTAGCTTTCACTTCAAGTTTCGCTACTTTCAGCAATGAGCCGGCGATCCGTTTGGCGGCCAAAATCGCTTCCATCGCTCCTGGGGATTTGAATGCTGTTTTCTTCACTTCAGGTGGATCGGAATCGAATGACACGGCGATCAAACTTGCTCGTCATTACTGGATTTTAAAAGGGCAGCCTAATCGTCAAAAAATCGTTTCCCGTTCTAAATCCTATCATGGAGTAGCTATGGGAGCCACAAGTGCGACTGGCTTGAAACCGTTCCGTGACTTCACGAATTCCATCGCTCCGGATTTTTATCATGTAGACGGTTCATCCATTGAAGAGTTGCGTAAGGTCATTGAACAGGAAGGACCAGAAACGATTGCGGCATTTATCGCTGAACCGATTCAAGGAGCCGGTGGCGTGAACCTTCCTCCTGAAGGCTATTTTAAGGAAGTAAGGGAGCTTTGTAATGAATACGGCATTTTAATGGTGACGGATGAAGTCATTACAGGTTTCGGAAGAACAGGGACTTATTTTGGAATTGAACACTTTGGTGTTGTGCCGGATATGATGTGCTTTGCAAAAGGTGTGACGAGTGGATATGCACAGTTAGGCGGTGTGGTCCTGAATGATAAGATGCATCAGGATTTCATTTCCCTATCAAAAGGCACGCTTTTACATGGCTACACATACAGCGGTCATCCGATGGCTTGTGCGGTTGCTTTGAAAAACATCGAAATAATTGAACGTGAAAATCTTATCGAAAACTCGAAAAAGCGTGGTGAAGAGTTGCTTGCCGGCTTTAAGAAGCTTCAAAGCAAACACCCGATCGTTGGGGACGTCAGAGCACTGGGTCTTATTGGGGGCATCTCCATCGTTAAGGATAAACAAACAGGGGAAGGTTTTGAAACTCAACTAGCCCCAAGACTTGTGGCTGAAGCGGCTAAAAATGGTTTGATTTGCCGTTCTGTTACGTTTGATCAAGATACACTTGTATTTGCACCGCCTTTAATCATTACTAAAGCGGAAGTTGAAAGAATTATAGAAATCCTTGATGAGACATTTACAGCAGTTGAAAAAGAAATTTTATAAGAGGTGAAATGAATGGTCATGACGGAAACGCTAAAAAAGAAATTATTCATTAATGGTAAATGGCAAGAGGCTGAAAAGTTCACGACTCTAAAATCTCCTTACAGCGGTGAAGTTCTTGCAGAAATTCCTTCGGCAAGTCTTGAAGATGTGGAGTTGGCGATAGCATCAGCCTATCAAGCAAGAAAGGCAATGGCAGCTTTACCAAGTCATAAGCGGGCTGCGATACTTGAAAAGCTTGCGAGTCTTTTGGAAAGCCGCAAAGATGAGGCTGCTGAAATTATTGCAAAAGAGGCAGCGAAGCCAATTAAAACGGCAATGGGAGAAGTATCCCGGACGATTGCCACATATAAATTTGCAGCAGAAGAAGCAAAAAGGATACATGGGGAAACATTGACGATGGATGCTACAGCTGACGGGGAAGGAAGGATTGGATACACCGTTCGTGAGCCGATTGGCGTGGTGGGTGCGATAACGCCTTTTAATTTCCCGATGAACCTGGTTGCCCATAAAGTCGGCCCGGCCATTGCTGCCGGAAATACGATCGTTTTGAAACCTGCGAGCCAGACACCGCTATCTTCACTATTTCTTGCGGAGCTTTTAGCCGAGACGGATTTACCGGATGGTGCGTTTAATGTAGTTACTGGCAGCGGATCGGTAATTGGTGATAAATTAGTGACTGATTCACGCGTGAAGAGCATTTCATTTACAGGCAGCCCGGGTGTAGGAATCGGGATTCGCAATAAGGCTGGATTGAAGAAGGTGAGTCTTGAACTAGGTTCAAATGCAGCCGTCATCGTGGATAAAGGAATAGATATCGATAAAATCATCCAGCGCTGTGTATCGGCAGCATTCGCTTTCCAAGGGCAGGTCTGTATTTCCTTACAACGAGCATATGTTCATGAAGAGGTATATGATGAATTCGTCAAAAAATTCACAGAAGCAACGAAGGCATTGAAACTTGGGGATTCTCTGGACCCATCGGTGGATATCTCGGCGTTAATCAGTCCTGGGGATGTACAACGAAGCCTCGACTGGATCGGTGAAGCTAAGCAACACGGAGCGATTGTTGCAGCAGGGGGCAAATCAGAAGGAAATATCCTGCACCCTACTGTGCTGCTTGAAGTGGATGCCATGCTTAAGGTATCTTGTCAAGAAGTGTTTGCACCCATTGTTTTGATTAACAAGGTTTCATCCGTTGAGGAAGCCATTGAATTGGTCAATGATTCCGAATTCGGCTTGCAGGCTGGGATTTACACGACTAATATCAATTTGGCGCTTTCAGCAGCAGAACAATTGGAAGTCGGCGGTGTTATCATTAATGATATCCCAACTTACCGAGTCGACAACATGCCATATGGCGGAGTCAAAAAAAGCGGGATGGGCCGCGAAGGGTTAAAATATGCAATCGAAGAAATGACCGAAATGAAATTGATCATTATTAATCGAAATTAATGAAGTGAAGAAAAAAGGAGATGAGCAGCTGCTCATCTCCTTTTTTCATTAAGATGTTCAAGCAAAAGAGGAGAAGGGCAGCTAAAGGTTCTTATGCAAAAATGAATAGGGAATTCAAGATTGAATTTAAATGAGGCGGGTAAGGGAAGGAATATGCAATTTACCTAATATTTCAAACTGGCATGAATCTTGCAACTATAATTTATATAGGTAGATTACTTAAAACCGAGGAGGAATTTACATGCAGGAAACGTTACAAAATAACAGCAAAAAAGGAACCGGAGCACTGGACTTAAAGATGTACATTAATGGTGAATGGGTGAATTCGACTTCAGGTGAGAAAAGGGATGTATTGAATCCGGCCACGGGAGAAGTTATTGCTACAGCTGCAGAAGGAACACAGGAAGATGTGGATGCAGCGGTCGAGGCAGCTAAATATGCTTTCTATGAAGGTGGATGGTGGGGAACTCCTGCAGTCGAGAGAGCTCGTATTTTATTCAAAATAGCCGATAAATTGGAAGAAAAAGCAGAGGAATTAGCAGCGTTGGAAACAGCTGATAATGGCAAACCTTTACGGGAAGCTCGTTATGATATCGATGATGCAGCAGCTTGTTTTAGATATTATGCAGGGTTGGCTACAAAACCGACGGGTCAGACGTATGAAGTGCCTGACGGTCAGCAAGCGATGGTCATCAGGGAGCCAATCGGTGTTTGCGGGCAGATCATTCCATGGAACTTCCCAATCTTGATGTCAGCCTGGAAACTGGCTCCGGCGCTTGCTGCAGGGAATTCCGTTGTGTTTAAGCCATCAGAGGTTACACCAGTGACAGCCGTCAAACTATTTGAAATCATGGAAGAGGTCGGATTGCCAAAAGGTGTGGCAAACCTTGTATTAGGAGCGGGACAAGTTGTCGGGCAGGCCATTGCCGAGCATGAGGAAATCGATAAAGTAGCCTTTACGGGCGGAACCGCAACAGGTCGTAAAATCATGGAAGCTTCGTTGGGGAATTTAAAGAAAGTGACATTGGAACTTGGAGGTAAGTCCCCTAATATCGTATTTGCGGACTCTGACTTTGAGACTGCCGTGGATTATGCTCTATACGGGATTTTCTGTAACCAAGGACAAGTGTGCTCAGCCGGTTCCCGTTTACTTTTGGAAGAGTCCATTTATGATCAGTTCATTGCAAGTCTGACTGCGAAGGCGAAACAGATCAAAGTGGGTTCAGGTTCTGACGAAAAAAGCCAAATGGGACCTGTCGTTTCGGAAGTCCATATGAACAAGATATTATCATATATCCAAATTGGAAAAGAAGAAGGAGCCAAATTAATCGTTGGTGGGAATCGAATTAAAGGAGAAGGCTTGGAAAACGGGTACTTTGTCGAACCAACGATTTTTATCGATACGACACCAGATATGCGTATCGTACAAGAGGAAATTTTTGGTCCGGTACTTGTCGTTCAAAAGTTCAAGGATGAAGCGGAAGCCCTTCATCTTGCCAATGATACGAAATATGGTTTAGCAGGAGCTGTGTTCACGAACGATATCGCAAAAGCCTATCGTGTCATTAAAAAAGTGCGTGCCGGCATTACATGGATAAACTCTTACCATCCGACTTATAACGAAGCGCCATGGGGCGGATTCAAGCAAAGCGGAAATGGACGCGAGCTAGGCACCTTCGGTTACGAGGCTTACACAGAAGTGAAGCAAATCAATAACAACTTGGATATCCAGCCAACAGGTTGGTTTGATGAAGAGTAAATAGCTAGTTGAAAAAGGCTGTTCCATGTGGAACAGCCTTTTTCGTGGAATCGGAGATATAATTCCGGAATCGTAGATAAAATACGAAAAATCGTCGATATATCTCCAGAATCGTAGATAAAATACGAAAATCGTCGATATATCTCCGGAATCGTAGATAAAATACGAAAATCGTCGATATATCTCCGGAATCGTAGATAAAATACGAAAATCGTCGATATATCTCCAGAATCGTAGATAAAATACGAAAATCGTTGATAAAACTCCGGAATCTCGTAGATAAAATACGAAAATCGTCGATATATCTCCGGAATCGTAGATAAAATACGAAAATCGTTGATAAAACTCCGGAATCGTAGATAAAATTCCAAATTCCGACAATATAAAACGAAAATCGTTGATATAATCACATATTCGCCGACATAATCACAGAATAGCAAATATATAACTTCACTTTGATCCTTATATTAAATGGATTGGTGGACTTTTTCAAGATCGACCCGTCCTGAAAAGAAAACGGCTCCATTACCCATGTCTGAAAGGCGGTCTGGGGTAAGGGCATTGATATGTTGCTTCGTTTCAGGTGTCTTCTGCCACAAGCCTTGGCTAACAAGGACGCCGGGTAACACATTTTCACCAGGAGCAGCTTTGAGCACACATTCACCGCGATCGTTCCAGATTCTAACCATATCATCAGAGGCTATCCCTAACGTTTTGGCATCAGCTGCATTCATATGCAGTTTCGGTTCCTTTTCCAACGAAATATGTTTGGCATTATTGGAAAAGGTTGAATTCAAGAAGTTGTGGTTAGGTGCCGGAATGAATAAAAAGGGCAGGTCACTATCTTTTATGATTGGCGTATATGTTGGCAGCGGTTCATATCCAAGCTGTTTCATCCGTTCAGAATAAAGTTCGATTTTTCCGCTTGGTGTCGGCAGTTCGCCTGGGAACATCGGCTTCATCTTTGCTTTGACAAATTGATTACTTGAAAGAGTATCATAGGTGATGCCTTCTAAATACGGGTTTTCAGGGAAATCCAGTGCCTGACGGATCATATCTTCCTCAGAATCTTTGAAAGCTTGTTCCTCAAAGCCCATTCCAGCAGCTAACAGTTTGAATAATTCAACATTCGATTTCGACTCGCCATATTTTTCGACTACAGGTTTTTGTATTTGGACGTAATTATGCCAGTATGAATTATAAAAATCCTCCGTTTCATAAGATGATGTGGCAGGGAGGACGAGGTCGGCAAACATGGCCGTTTCGGTTAAGAATAGATCATGGACGACTGTGAATAAATCATCCCGCATCAGTCCTTCCTGCACCTTATTTGCATTTGGCGCGACTAGCGCCGGATTGGATCCATATACAAGCATGGAGCGAATCGGGTTTTCCTTTTTCAAAAGGGCTTGACCGATTTGGTTCATATTAATGGTCCGAGTCGCTTTATTATGCAATAAATCAGGGCGTCTTAAGGCATCTGTATTAAACGCCAGGTATCCTGAATTCCCTTTGGTCGCTCCGCCGCCTTCTATCATCCATTGGCCGGTAAGTGCTGGCAGGCAGGCAATGGTACGTATTGCCATTCCGCCATTGTCATGGTGCTGCAGGCCATTGCCTATTCGAACGAATGATGGGGTGGTCGTTCCGTACATCCTCGCTAATTCATATAAGTCATCAATTGGAACGCCAGTGATCGCCGAGACTGTCGCAGGGTCATATTGCCGGACGTGTTCGCGCAGTTGTTCAGCACCCACTGTGTATTCATCGAGAAAAGGCTGGTTTACTAGATTCTCGGCATATAGAATGTGCATTAAACCAAGGGCGAGGGCACTATCGGTACCGGGAAGAATCGGTATGAACCAATCAGCCCACTTACCGGTTTGGTTTTTATGTACATCAATGACGACTACTTTGGCCCCGTTTTTCCGGGCCTGCTGGGCAAGCGTAACTTGATGCATGTTTGTGCTCACTGCGTTAATGCCCCACATGATGAAAAGTTTTGTATGGATCGTTTCTTCCGGGTCGATGCCGAGTGAACCGCCCATTGTATAGCTGTATCCGACTGATCCGGCCGCGTTACAAATGGAACGCTCAAGCATGCTTGCCCCAAGCTTGTGGAAAAAACGGCGATCCATCCCCTCTGCGCTGAGATTCCCCATGTTCCCATAAAAGCTGTAGGGAAGGATGCTTTCGGGGCCATGTTTTTCAATCAAATCTTTCCATTTGGAAGTAATTGTGTCTATGGCTTCTTCCCAGCTGATTGGGGCGAATTTACCTTCCCCTTTCGGTCCAATGCGCTTCAATGGTTGCGTTAGGCGATTGGGGTCATAGAGGCGGGCTGTCATGTTTCGTACTTTGTTGCAAATATTCCCTTTAGTGACTGGATGGTCAGGGTCTCCTTGAACTTTAATGATTTTCCCATCTTTTTTGTGTAGCAGTAAACCGCATTGATCAGGACAATCTAGAGAGCAAACAGAGGGAAAGACTCCATCTGGCTGATTGATATAGGATTGCATGGCGTATTCCTCCTAATAAATTTATTTAATAAAATGAATTTTCTTAATTATATTGAAAGGGAAATGGTTGAAAGGTGCAAGAACTTCTTAACATATGTTTTTTTTTCTGATAAGCTTACTAGATGAAAATTAACCTATAATAGGAGGATTCATTTTTGGATTACGGAATTATAATATCAATTGGAATTTACATGGCAGGTATGCTGTTAATTGGTTATTTGGCTTATCGGAAAACGGCCAACTTGACCGATTATATGCTTGGCGGACGGAACTTAGGGCCCGCTGTAACTGCATTGAGTGCAGGTGCTTCCGATATGAGCGGCTGGCTTTTGATGGGTCTTCCAGGTGCCATGTATATAAGTGGTGTAAGTGCCGGCTGGATTGTCGTCGGCCTGTGTGTTGGCTCTTATTTAAACTGGTTATTCGTAGCGCCGCGTCTTCGGACATATACGGAAGTGGCCGATAATTCGATTACGATCCCCGACTTTTTGGGAAATAGGTTTAAAGATGGATCACGGATTTTAAAAGTAGTATCAGCATCGGTCATCTTAATCTTCTTCACCTTTTACACTTCTTCAGGGATGGTAGCAGGCGGGGAGCTTTTCCGCTCCGCTTTTAATATGGATTACCGATGGGGCATCTGGCTGACGGCGAGCGTTGTTATTCTTTATACATTGTTCGGTGGTTTCCTCGCTGTAAGCTGGACGGACTTTGTACAAGGTACGATCATGTTCATTGCCTTAATTCTAGTACCAGTTGTCACAATTGTAAACATTGGTGGCTGGGATCCTACCTTCAATGAAATAAAATCGATTAACCCGAATTTATTACATGCTTTTGAAGGAACATCAACCATTGGCATCATATCACTTCTGGCATGGGGCCTTGGGTATTTCGGACAGCCTCATATCATCGTTCGATTCATGGCGATTTCTTCCGTGAAAGAAATGAAAAGTGCACGACGGATCGGTATGGGCTGGATGGTTTTTGCTATCGTAGGAGCAATGTTCACCGGACTGGTGGGGATTGCATATTTTAACCTGACAAGCAGTCCTTTAGGGGAAAAAAATGCTGAGTCTGTCTTCATCATTTTAGCAAAAGAACTATTTCCTTCTTTAATTACAGGCTTCTTACTGGCTGCGATTTTAGCGGCGGTCATGAGTACGATTGCGTCCCAGCTGTTAGTATCTGCAAGTGCTCTGACGGATGATTTCTACAAGCAGTTCATCCGGCCGGATGCATCTGATAAGGAATTAGTGCTGGTTGGGCGGTTTGGTGTATTAGCAATAGCGGGCATTGCCCTACTTTTAGCTTTTAATCCAAGTGGTACGATCCTTAAATTGGTGGGCTATGCATGGGCTGGTTTTGGAGCGGCTTTCGGTCCGGTCATTTTGTTAAGCCTGTACTGGAAGCGAATGACGAAATGGGGGGCGTTGGCGGGTATGATCGTTGGTACGGCAACCGTGATCGTCTGGGAAATGATCGATAAGTTCGCTGAAGTATACGAAATCATTCCTGGTTTCATTGCTGGTTCAATAGCGGTCGTGATTTTCAGCTTATTATCCGACAAACCTTGTAAAGATATAGAAGAAGAATTCAATCAAGCCATCAAAAATCTCTCTTGATAGTAAAACATCCAGTTAAAATGGTGCTGTTTTTTAAGAGATATAAACCAATGAATACAATATATATGGTACAATATCAAAAGAGTCCTTGTGTGTAAAACATGAGGGCTTTTTTTGAGTGATTTGGGAATAATAAACCAAAAAGAATACAAAGGATAAAAAATGAACCAATCTCATAAAATTGCATGTAAAGTAGCTATTATATATATAATCATTGGGGTCTTATGGATTATTGTTACGGATTACATCTCGATGACCCAGGCAAAGGCAGATGTACGAATTTACGCGATGTTTCAACATTCAAAAGGCTGGATGTTCATTTTTATAACCGGGATTGTCTTATACTTCATCATCCGCCATTGGACGGGAAAAATGTTGAGGTCCCAACAGGAATTCAATCTGAAGGATGAACAGTACAAGTCGCTGTTCAAACATAATCCGGATTGTGTCATTGAATTGAACCTCGAAGGAAAGGTCGTTTCGATTAACCCGGAAGCTGAAAAGCTGTTGGGTCACCAAAGTGATAACTTGAAGGGCAGGAGTGCCGATCATCTCATCAACTGGATCGAAAGGGATATAGTAACTGTTTTCTTTAAACAGTCCCTTCAGGGAGAGGCTGCCAATTTCGAAACGACCATCCAGAATAAGAATGGAGACAAGCGGATTATCCGAGTAACTTTTTTACCGATCATCGTACAGTCGGAAATGCTTGGAGTATATGCAATCGTTAGGGATATTACCGAATCGCGGCGCGAAGAGGAATTGATGGTCATGTCTGAAAAGCTATCCGTAATCGGACATCTGGCTGCGGCCGTCGCACATGAAATAAGGAATCCGCTGACATCGTTAAAAGGGTTCGTACAGCTAATGGATATGACGAAGGAAGTCAACCCGCTGCATTCTGAAATCATGTTGGAGGAAATTGACCGAATTAATATTATCTCAGGTGAACTGCTGGTTCTTGGGAAGAAACAGGATGTAGCTTTCCGAAGGATCGATTTTGCCGACAGTTTACAACAGGTCTTCACGCTGATGAAAGCAGAGACGAATTTGAATAATATCGAGATGGGGTTGAGGGTTAAAACCGCCGAGCCGATTTATGTTATGGCTGATTCAATTGAACTTAAACAACTCATCATCAATATTGTAAAAAACAGCATTGAAGCGATTGTCGATAATGGGAAAATTGATATATCCCTGCAAATCATCGATGATCACGCTGTAGTCAGCGTTAGTGATAATGGCATAGGCATGGTACCCGAGCGCCTTGAACGGATTGGTGAACCCTTTTATTCCACGAAGGAAAAGGGCACAGGGATCGGGCTTGCAATTTGCAGGAAGATCGTCCATCGGCTTGATGGGGAGATGCATTTTGAAAGTGAGATTAACAAAGGGACGACGGTTACAATTCGTATTCCGTTGGCTACTGGATAAGAATAAATGGTACTATGAAAGATAGGAAAAGTTTTATATTAAAGGAGAACGATATGAGCGAATTACCTGCATTAGTGAACGATAGAAAATCATTTATCCAAGATGTTTGGAAAAAGTCCGGGTTTGGACAACTTACACCGATTCAAACGAAAGCGATTCCCGTGATTGTTGAAGGAAAAGACATCATGGCTGAATCACCGACTGGAACGGGAAAAACATTAGCTTATTTACTGCCATTGCTAGAAAAAATAGATCCTGATAAAAAATCACCACAAGCTTTGATTTTGGCATCATCCCGTGAACTGGTCATGCAAATCAATGAAGAAATTCGTATTTGGTCAGAGGGGAGCGGCATAACAGGTGCAGCATTCATCGGCGGTGCTAATGTAAAAAGGCAGCTGGACAAACTGAAGAAGCATCCACAGGTCATTGCTGGGACGCCAGGACGGATTTACGAATTGATTGCCCAAAAGAAATTGAAGATGCATGAAGTAAAGACGATTGTACTTGATGAAGGCGACCAATTGATTACTCCAGAGCATATGGGTACGATCAATAATATCATCAAAACAACGCTAAAAGATCGACAAATCATGGTGTTTTCAGCGACTCTGCCAGAGGAAACGGAAAAAGCGGCCCGCGGATTCATGAATGAACCGGAAATGATCAAGGTCGATAAGCATGAAAAAATGGAATCAAAAGTGGACCATCTTTACTTTGTTGTAGAGAGACGGGAAAAGTCAAAGATTCTTGAAAAAATCACGAGATTAAAAGATGTCAAAGCCCTTGCCTTCCTGAACGATATTGCAGAGCTAAGCGTCTTACATGAAAAGCTTGGCTATAAAGGGATTGAAATGGGCGTCCTACATGGCGAATCCAATAAAGTCGACCGTGAGAAAGCGCTGCGCAAGCTTCGTTCCGGAAAATCTCCGATGTTGATGGCAACGGATGTAGCGGCACGGGGACTTGATATTAAAGGTCTTACTGCGGTCGTTCATATTGATATGGCTGATAACATCGACCAATATATCCATAGATCTGGAAGAACAGGGCGCGCGGGTGCAGATGGCACCGTTATTTCGATTGTAACGGAAAGAGAAGAGCGCGAGTTGAAAAAAATGGCACGTGAATTGGAGATACCATTAACGAGAGTAACCTTCTATGGTGGAAACATCGTAGACGACGAATAATTGCTTGGAAAAGGGATGGCCGAGGCGGCTGTCTCTTTTTTTATCAATAGGAAAAAGGTTAAGGAAAGACAAGGCATCTAGTATGTGAATATTGTCCCCGAACTCCTCCACTTTACATATAACTGGACGCTTATTTTGCAGCATCCGCTCCACCCGCCATTTTTGGCCGGCTGAACATGATCAGATTCCCAGTTAACCAAAAAAATGAAGTGAAATTGAATGATTCTCCACTGCAACGTACCAATGAACAGGTTCATCCAGCAAGAGGTAGCCGTGATAATAGGCATGATCCGTAAATGAAAACGCTTCCTTTATAGAGTTTTCTGACATAAAATAGAAATAGACACAGGATAGGAGGAGACAATATGGCAGAAAAATATAAACAATTTGAAACGGCAGTCATTCATGGAGGATATGACTCCAAGGAGCACTTAGGAAGCTTGACTACACCCCTATTCCAAACCTCAACTTTCACTTTCGAAACGGCGGAGCAAGGAGAAAGGCGTTTTGCCGGTTTGGAGGATGGCTATATATACTCACGCCTTGGGAATCCAACGGTACAGGTACTTGAAGAAAAGATTGCCGGTTTGGAGGGTGGGGAAGCGGGGCTTGCTTTCGGTTCAGGTATGGCTGCAGTCTCGGCAGTACTTTTTGCTTTAACTAAAACAGATGACCATATCCTTTGTTCGCAGGGACTATACGGCTGTACGTTTGGCCTTCTGCAATTAATGAAAAATAAATATCGCATCGCTCATGATTTCTGTGAAATGGACACAGAGGAACAGGTAAGGAAAATGATGCGGCCGGAAACGACCTGCATTTATGTGGAAACCCCAATCAATCCAACGATGAAAATGATTGATTTACAGATGGTAGTAAGAGTTGCGAAGGAATATAATGTGACGGTCGTAGTCGATAATACATTTTCGACACCATACTTACAAAGACCGCTTGAATATGGCTGTGATATCGTTCTTCATAGCGCTACGAAATATCTTTGCGGGCATGGGGATGTTGTCGCGGGTCTAGTCGTAGGTAAGAAGGATTTTATGAATCAGGTAGCAGGCACGACACAAAAAGATATTGGTGGTATCATTTCACCATTTGATGCCTGGTTACTATTGCGAGGGTTGAAGACCTTACCTGTCAGGATGGATCGGCATTCCGCCAATGCAATGGAGATTTTTCGCGAACTGAAGAAGCATCCAAAGGTGAAAAAGGTATACTATCCTGGGGATGAAGCATCAACGGATCATCATATCATGCAAAAACAAATGAAACATGGCGGCGGCCTTATCTCTTTCGAATTGCATGGCACAAAAAAGGATGCGCAGGAATTTCTCAATAAATTGAAACTAATCAAAATTGCCGTCAGCCTAGGGGATGCCGAAACATTGATTCAACATCCCGCCACAATGACGCACTCGGCCGTCCCTGAAGAATCGCGACAGCAAATGGGCATCAGTGACCAGCTGGTCCGTCTCTCAGTCGGCCTTGAAGCTTGGCAGGATGTTTGGCACGATCTCAAGCAAGCGTTTTAGGCCACCATATTTCCTTTGCAGTTCCTTCTATTCTTAATGAAAATGGTGATGGCTATGATAAAGGTGATAGCAGCCAGGATAAAGGAAATGTCTGAGATTACCGGGTAGGGAGCACCATTTCGTGTCCCGATGCCTATGAACGCCCAAACGAATACGAGAGGATAGCACCAATCCCGGTTTTTACCTGCAAAGACAAAGGCCAGGATTGTTGCTGCAATCAGCAAGACGATCGTCCAAGCTACACTGGAAACCCCAAAGCCATCCCATTCGATATAGGTGAGGTAATAAGCAATGTCAGCGATGGTTGCAACACTTACCCAGCCTGTATAAACGGAAAATGGAAATAGGTCGAAAGTGGTGTGCTCCACTTTTTTAATGCTTGTATAAATGACCATTAAAGTAGTCAACAGAGCAATGATAATGAATACGGATAACAAAAAGTGTTCATAGTGCCAAGCCAAAAGCCAAGCGCCATTGAGTGCACAGCTTAAAGCAAACCAAGGGAATGATGCCTTATAAGCAGGGCTGTTTTGATGTTTACTAAAAAACCGCCTGAATACCCAGATGGCGAGTAAAAAGTAAATGAAGCCCCATATGGAAAATACATAACCGGCAGGAGTGAAAAGTACATCCAGTTTATCGGAAATCTCTCCTGATGTTTGGCCGTTCAGTGGCAGGAAATTGGCTGAAAAATTCATTGTGACGACGAATAGATAGAAAATCAAATTGATGATGGAAATAAGCATGGGCTTTCTCCTTGTATGATTTGTGATTCCGTTTACCTTATTCCACACTTTTTGGAGCACATCAGGGGTGCGTGAAGGTCATTTTTTCATAAAGAGAGGAAGTTCCTGTAACAATTGAACCATTTAAGGTTAGAAATTTTACATCTTCACTTTATGGTGTTAAAATATTCAAAGATTCATATTATTTTAGTCCTTCGGGGTCGGGTGAAAATCCCAACCGGCGGTGATGAAGAAATTCTAAGCCCGCGAGCCTGATAAAGGCAGGATTTGGTGAAATTCCAAAGCCGACAGTAAAGTCTGGATGGGAGAAGGACGTGTGAAACCCAAGTGTATACGTGTGCCTAATTTTTCAAAAATGAAAATATTGGGCTTTTTAGGTATACAATTTTTTTCACTCATTTCTCCTGCTAACTCCTTAGGTCATTCCTAAGGGGTTTTTTATATTTTTATAAAAGGGGGAAAAATATGTTTACAGGAATCATTGAGGATATCGGTAACGTCCATTCCTTAAAAAAAGGAACAAGCAGTATGGAGTTGGCGATTCGTTCTGAGAAAATCCTTGAAGATGTTCATCTCGGGGATAGTATATCAGTTAACGGGGTCTGCTTAACGGTAACATCCTTCACGAAAAGTTTGTTTACGGTGGACGTAATGCCGGAAACGGTCAAAGCTTCCTCGATCCGGACGTTAAAATTGGGATCACCTGTAAATCTCGAACGAGCCATGAGTGCACAGGGAAGGTTTGGCGGTCATTTTGTTTCAGGCCATATTGACGGAACAGGAACAATCATAAAAAAAGAGCGTAAAGAAAATGCCGTCTATTATGTAATCCAATTGGAAGAAGGGCTCAGTAGCTTTTGCATTCCGAAAGGGTCCGTTGCCATTGATGGAACGAGCTTGACGATATTTGGGATCGAAAGAAACCTTTTGACTGTTTCACTGATCCCCTTGACTCATCAGGACACCATATTGGGGCAAAAGGCGGCTGGCGATATCGTTAACATTGAAAACGACATGATAGGGAAATATATTATACATCAAATGAAAAAAGGCGACTCAAAACCAGGGATGAATTTAGAGTTTTTGGCAGAGCACGGATTCTAATAAAAGGGCGGTGTAATGATGTTCCATACAATTGAAGAAGCGATCGAAGATTTGAAAGCTGGCAAGGTAGTAATCGTATCCGATGATGAAGACCGTGAAAATGAAGGGGATTTTGTTGTGTTGGCTGAAAAGGCAACACCGGAAGCGATTAATTTCATGGCGACTCATGGGCGAGGCTTGATTTGTACAACCATTACTGAAGATCTGGCGGGAAAATTGAACCTGCATCCAATGGTAGGAGAAAATACCGACCATCATGGCACTGCGTTTACGGTAAGTGTCGATCATAAAAGCACTTCTACAGGAATCAGTGCTTTTGAACGGTCCTTGACCATTCTTGAACTTCTTAAAGAAGATTCTGTCGCTGAAGATTTTCAAAGACCTGGTCACACTTTTCCGATCGTCGCTAAAGAAGGCGGCGTATTAAGGAGGGCAGGGCATACGGAGGCATCGGTGGATTTGGCAAAGTTATGCGGAGCCGCTCCAGCTGGTGTCATATGTGAGATCATGAATGAAGATGGATCGATGGCACGTGTATCAGATTTAGAAGTCATCGCTGAGAAATTCAACCTGAAATTCATCACGATAGCCGATTTGATTCGTTACCTTAAACAAAGCGATACAAGCGGGAAACAGGAACTTGAACTGAACATCCCGAATGCGTAAGGGATGATTTTTGCGCAATGAAATCTACACATGAAAAAAAGATATTTATTAAAAACTAGGAGGAATTGGACATGGGGAAAATTATTGAAGCACAATTAATCGGATCAGGATTGAAAGTTGGTATCGTTGTAGGAAGATTTAATGAGTTTATCACAAGCAAGCTTTTAGGCGGAGCATTGGACGGACTTAAGCGACATGGTGTGGATGAAAATGATGTTGACATTGCTTGGGTACCGGGTGCTTTTGAACTTCCATTAATTGCGAAGAAACTTGTGAATACAGGCAAATATGATGCAGTGATCGGTCTTGGAACGGTAATCAGGGGTTCCACTACACATTATGATTATGTCTGCAATGAAGCAGCTAAAGGAATGGCTGCCGTTTCTTTGGACACAGGTGTACCAGTTATCTTCGGTTTGTTGACAACTGAGAATATCGAGCAAGCCATCGAACGTGCCGGTACAAAATCTGGTAACAAAGGCTATGAAGCGGCCGTTAGTGCGATTGAAATGGCGAACCTTGGAAAATTGATTGAACAGTAATTTTATACAGGAAATCCGCAGGGAAGAACATCCCTGCGGATTTTTTTGAGTAAACGTTCTTACTGACCATTTATTGTATGTGTTTGATCGATGACTTCTAGCGTGTTTCCTTTAATTTCCTCAAATGACAAATTCGACATCCTCCGACCTTTTCTGTATCAAACTGGCTGCTTCCAAGCTTCGGTTGACCTCCGCAGTGATTTCTTAGGTGATAAATGAAAACATGTATTGAATCACTTGATTCAATATAAAATCTGGTAAATAACGAATTATTAGGAGTTTTTCAAAAAAAAAAAAGAACAAAAGCAGGGAGGAATGGAAGCATGGTAAAATATGCGGATATGATTATGCTACAATTGTAAAGATTGCTATTGAAATTGATATCTTTAGGGAAAAGTAAATTTATTAGTTATTAGGAGGGGTTTGTGTGTACCATCTCTTTACACATAATGATTTAGATGGAGTCGGCTGCGGCATTGTAGCTAAGCTGGCATTTGGAGAAGAAGTAGTGGTAAGTTATAATTCAATCGGTCGCCTTAATCAGAATGTAGGAGCATTTCTTGAGCAGGCAAAAATTGAAGATACATTAATTGTTACCGATCTTTCGGTTGATGAAGATAATGAAAAGATGATTTCGCAGTTTGTGGAAGACGGAGGCAAAGCGCTGTTGATAGACCATCATAAGTCAGCTTTGCATTTGAACGAACATGATTGGGCATCTGTAACAGTCGAGCAGGAAGACGGTAAACAGACAGCAGCGACTTCATTATTCTATCAGTATGCAGTTGAAAATAATCTGCTGGAACCTTCAAGCATCGTAGCTGAATTTGTCGAATTGGTCCGCCAATACGATACATGGGAATGGGAAGTTAATAAAAATGCAACGGCAAAACGGTTAAATGACCTGTTTTTTATGATTCCGATTGAAGAATTCGAAATGAAAATCGCACATAAGCTTTCTACTGCTGAAAGTTTCACTTTTGACGAAGTGGAGCAAACTCTTTTGAATGTAGAAGAAAGTCGAGTAGATCGGTACATAAACAGGAAAAAAAGAGAAGTTTATCAAGCTACCGTCGGTCCACATACAGCTGGTGTGGTCCACGCAGAGTCCTATCATTCAGAACTTGGAAATGAACTATCGAAAGAATTCTCGCATCTGGATTATATTGCCATACTTATGGTCGGAAGTAAAAGAATCAGCTTCCGGACAATCCACGATGACATAGATGTTTCTGAAGTAGCTGGCAAGTACGATGGGGGTGGCCATCAAAAAGCTGCGGGTTGTACCATGTCCGAAAAGGCATATAGCCAATACGTAGAAAAAACCTTCTTTGCTGAACCGCTAAAACGAGATGCTCATAAAAATCAATTGAATGTAAAAGAATCCCCAGAGGGGTGCCTATATTCAACGAGAGAAAAACAGGACATATTCATCTATGAAGATGAAGAGGAAGAATGGATTGTTGAAATCAACGGAAAACAACAGAAAAAAACATTCGATACATTTGGGGAAGCGGAAAAATACATGAAGCGGAAATACGCGGCATGGCTTGCCCATGATGAAAGATATGAAGAGTTTGTCAATAAAGGATGAATAGGAAAGCGGCTGTCCAAATGGGGCAGCCGCTTTCGTATTTATTAATCATGTTTTACCTTTTAAGTGGAACGGGATGTACGATCGTGCGCGATGGTTTTTTTGGTATGGAATTTTGGCGATGAAGTATCGCATTGATTTCTCCGCCTATCACAAAGATCAAACCACTTAAATATAGCCATAGCATCAAGATGATGACGCCCCCCAAACTGCCGTAAGTGGAAGAATAGTTGGTAAAATTACTGACATAGAATGAGAATCCAAGTGATATCCCTAACCAAAGTACAGTTGCGGTCACTGCCCCAGGAATGACATGTTTAATGGGAAAACTTTTATTCGGTGCAAAACGATATAGAAAAGTCAGGACGAGTGAGATGACCACAACGGCGATAACCCACCGTAATAAGCTAAATAAGATTTGCATTTCTTCTGGGATTGATATGACTTGCTGTATTAAATCAATGATGACTTTCCCAAAGACGGGAAGACCTAACATGACGATGAATGCAACAACCAAGCCTAATGTCAATACAATTGAAATGAAACGGGCTTTAATGAAATTCCTTGTTTCTTCAACATCATAAGCGATATTCATGGAATGGATGAATGCATTCATTCCGTTTGATGCGGACCATATGGTGCCAAGGAAACCAAAAGTCAGTAAGCCGCCGTTACGCTCACTCAATATGTTGATGATGTTTTTCTCGATGATATCCATCGTTTCCGCTGGCATGAAGGTTTTGAGCGTATCCAAGGCTGTCTGAATATCAATGTTCAGATAAGGAAGTAGGGACAGCAATAAAATGAGTAAAGGGAATAGTGCGAGTAAATAGTAATACGCTTGTTCTGCTGCCAGCCCCGTTACACGATCTTCCTTTATTTCTTTGATAAGTTTTTTAAAAAATTTTATCGGCTTATTCATCCGGGCATCACTCCTGATCAGTTACTTAGGTTATCTGCTTCTTTTCCCTCTGTTCAGGTAAGCTAATCCTCTAATTTAAAAGATATTGAAAGATACTTCGTAAAGATGCCTGAATTCGCAGGAACACGTAAACTTGTGCTGTTGGTACTTCAAAGCTTATGAATAATATTGCTAATATTAGTACAAAGTATGTTAAATATCTAATGGCACTTTTACAGAAAGACCTTTTATCGGAATCAATGGAGTATTTTAAAAGTAATCGGAAAAAAGGCCAGACAGATATCTGGCCTTTTTTTTATTGAACTTCTTTTTCAGGTTCCTTTTGAACCTTTGGGGGGCTCCATTTGAAGACTTTATTCAGGATATTATAGATGTGTTTGGATTCTTTTGTAAGGATTGGTCCAAGAATCGCTAAGGTCAAAACATAAAGTGCTGCAAACGGGGTTAGTATAGGCATTAAACCGCCAGCAATGCCTAAGTTGGCTAAAATGATGGAGAACTCACCACGTGAAACAATCGTTAATCCGATGTTTGCGGAGGCCCTGTGAGATAAGCCGGATTTGCGTCCTGCAATCATTCCAGCCACAAAGTTACCGATTATAGTGATGATGACCGCTCCCAGAACCATCCAGACAGCTCCACCAAGGGTCGTCGGATCGATACTCAAGCCAAAGCTGAAGAAGAATATGGCTCCGAAGAAGTCTCTAAATGGAATGACAAGCTTCTCGATTCTATCGCTATGTTCCGTTTCAGAAAAGACTAGGCCGAGCAGTAAAGCACCAATGGCTTCCGCTACGTGAATGGTTTCCGAGAAACCTGCGATGAAGAACAGTAAAGCGAACACGACAATGATAAATATTTCATCGGAGGTTATATTGAATAATTTGTTTAGGAACCCAGATGCTTTTCGGGCGATAACAAAAAACACAAGCATATATCCGATCGCGATAAAAGTTGAAAGTAATGTTCCCCAAACGGAACCGGAAGAGCTTAATACCAATCCAGATACGACTGATAAATACACAGCGAGGAAGATATCTTCAAACATGATGATACCAAGGATTAGCTCCGTTTCATTGTTACCGGTCCTTTTAAGGTCAACAAGTACCTTCGCCACAATGGCACTTGAAGAAAAACTGATAATCCCCGTTAAGATCAGTACTTCCTTTAAAGGAAGACCGAGAAGGAAGCCGTACAGCAATGCCAAACCGGCGTTGATTACAATGTAATACGTACCGCCTGTCACGATATTTTTTCCGGACTTCATTAGCTTTTTAACGGAAAATTCAAGGCCTAAGTAGAACAGAAGGAATAAGATACCGACACGGCCGAGGAAAGCGATGATTTCTTCACTTTCAATGAAACGCAGGTCAATAACCCCGAAGGTTGGGGCATGGGGACCAACGAGCATCCCGATGATAATTAATACTGGAACATTAGATATTTTAAATTTACCTGCAACGAGAGCAGCGAATGCTACTAGAAGTAGGGCAGTACCCACTTCAAAGACTAAATGGTCCATATGAGCTTAATCACTCCTTTCGTCGGTCAATAATTCTCTAGTCAGGTTACGGATATCTTTTCTTTCACCGGATATCACGAGTGTATCGCCTGTTTCGATGATGGACTCAGGACCAGGATTGCTCAGTTGTTTTTTTCCTTTTTTCGAATGGGCTATCACGGTTACGTTATAATTGCTCCGGATATCGATCGAACCTATCGTCTGATTGATGGCTTTAGAACCTGGTTCCACTTTGAACCATTCAATCACCAAGTCGCCCAATGACATTTCAATCGTTTCAAGTGCTTGTGGTTTATAAACCATGCCGCCTATTATGGAAGCCAGTTGCCGCGATTCCTGGTCATTAAGGGTGATGCTGGAAATGACATCTTCATGTTCATTATCAAAATGGTACAATTCCCGCCGGCCGTCATCGTGAATGACGATTACTAACTTTTCATCATTTCTAGTTATGATTTCGAACTTTTGGCCAATACCAGGAAGTTCACTTTCTCTAATTTTCACTGGAATTCCTCCTTAAAATGTTGGTTAGAGTTTATTGAAGATAGCAGAATGTTCATAAGTTAACGTCAATATTCGTATTGAATTTCTTTTCCTTTGATATGCCGATGTATTTTAGTGTCTCCGATGGACTTGAATGATGGTAATGCTTCTGTATCAAAGCTAGTGACACTCCTTGTTTATAGGCATGGTAGCCAAAAGTTTTGCGCATCGAACTTGCTCCGAATTTACCTGACAGGCCTGCACCTTCCACAGCATCATGGATGATTCGGTGTGCCTGTTGGCGTGTGATCGGCTTTTTTGTCTTAGGGGAAAGAAATAAAAATTGACCTTCGATAACCTTCGAGCCTTTAAGGTATTCTTGTAAGGCGGTACGGACTTTCAGGTTCAAATAAATTTGGTTGACCTCGTCATTTTCCATCCGTTGCTCATAAAACTCCTTGATTTTTCCTGATTCATCGAGAACGTCGGCGACGGTGATTTCCAGCATTTCATTTATCTTCATACCGGTATTGATGCCGATTACAAACAATAAATAATCCCGACTGGAGTGAGCTCGTAAGTATGTCTTCATTTTGCTGATTTGATTGATGTCCTTAAAGGCTTCTACATATTCCATAGATCTTCTCCTCTTACCAATGTAACATAATTATATTATATCATACTTTATGTAACATTGCATGCGTTAAGACCTGATATGTTAATCCTTCTCCAAATGCAATGCATGCTGTTGAATGTAAAAAAACCTCTTCCTTATTCTCTACTCAAATCAATTAAAATATATCAGGGAAGTCATATATCTCTATAAGGCGGAGAAAAATATGATTTTTACCCGAAAAAAAAGGAATCCCAAGTAGGGATTCCTTCATCTTTTTAGTATACGGCTTTTTGTAATTTGTGAATGACTTCAAGTGAAAGTCCGGTTCCGATGGCCACTGATTCAAGCGGATTATCTGCAAGTCGGACGGGTACGACAATTTCATTCGTCAGCCATTCTTGGATTCCGTTGAGAAGTGCGCCCCCTCCGGATAAGATGACGCCTTGATCGACGATGTCCCCGCTTAATTCAGGAGGACAATCTTCCAAAGTGGCCCTGATTGCTTCCAATATATGAAGAAGCGATTCCTGGATGGCTTCCTGAACATCAGCGGATGAAATTGTAATCGGCTTTGGAAGACCCGTTACAAGATCACGGCCCCTGACTTCCATGGTGATCACAGAATGTTCAACGAGTGCATAGCCGATTTCTTTTTTTATTTCCTCGGCTGTTCTTTCCCCGATCAACACATTATGTTTTTTTCTGACATATTGGCTGATATCTTCATCCAATTGATCTCCGCCAATTCTGATTGAATTGCAAGAAACGACACCGCCGTATGAGATGATTGCCACCTCAGTCGTGCCGCCACCAATATCGACGATGACATTAGCGATGGGCTCTTCGACAGGCAGGCCTGCGCCGATTGCTGCCGCTACCGGTTCCTCAATGAGGTGGACCTGTTTGGCTCCGCAGCTTTTGACTGCATCCTGAATGGCCCTTCTCTCCACTGATGTGGAACCTGATGGTGTACAGACCACGACACTTGGCTTTCGGATCGATAAGCCTAGGGCCTTACTTGCTTTTTTCATGATTTCCCGAAGCATTTGCGCGGTTACATCAAAATCCGCAATGACACCGTCCTTAAGTGGACGGATTGCAACGATATTTGCAGGTGTTTTTCCAATCATGTTTTTTGCATCCACACCGACTGCCAATACTTTATTAGTCTCTATATCAATGGCCACCACCGATGGCTCATTAAATACGATTCCTTTATTTTTACTGTAAACTAGCGTATTTGCAGTTCCTAAATCAATGCCTATTTCTGTATTTGATAACATTTAGTCACCCCTCCATAAGAGTTTGACCCCTATATAATCATTCTACCTTTTATAATGAATTTGTGGGGGTGGGAAATCTAGTAAATAGTGGAAGTTTCATATTGTTCTCTTTTTTTATAGCAAAACATGATGAAATATAAAAATGCGCTCTCGATGGCAAGGGCGTCAAGAACGGCAAATGTCCAATTGTAACCAAACCATCCTGACATCGGAATGGCGTGGGGCGCTAACGTATTGCCTTTAGTAAAACGTAAGCTTGCTGAAGCAAAAATATTGGCCCAGCATATGTGTAGGAGCAAGCTTGGATACAAAACCTTGCTGAATGCCGGCCGTTAAAAGCCCTTATTTTATGTTAAGATATAGATGAATAATTCACATAGATAAAGAAGGTAATTTGTGGTGAGTACATATTTAAGTGAGAGTAAGAGTTTTAGAGTCGTATTTACAGCTTTTCTAGCTTTCCTAGGCGGATATGCGTTTGATTGCCTTGGAATATACTTACCATGGATGCTCGGACCATTATTCGTGGTGATGATTGCGAAAGTGAAATTAGGGAAGTATATGTTTTGGTCTAAAACCTTTAGAAGCACCGGATTGGTCATCCTTGGTTTACAACTGGGCAGTTCATTCACGAAACAATCGTTAAATGAGATGATTGAATATTTACCGGTTATGCTTTTTACGACTATCGCAATCATTTTATTTACGGTGTTGACTGGCTGGTTCATTGGGAAAAGAATGAATCTATCTTTCAGCACTTCCATGCTTGGCAGTTTTCCGGGAGGTCTTTCCCAGATGGTGGTTTTAAGTGAGGAAATGAAGGAAAGTGATGAAACGGTTGTAGGTTTCATGCAAACACTTCGGATCATCCTGGTAATATCCATTGTTCCTTGGCTCGTGATCCATGTCATGTCAGTCGAATCAGGTGCAGCTGTAGCCATAACGGAGCGGCCGTTTTTCTTATTTGAGTATGATGCGAAATCAGCCCTCATGATGTTGGCAATCTTGCTATTATTCATCTTCATCACAAAGAAGGTGAACTTCCCGCTGCCTTTTTTATTAGGTCCCCTCATGGCGGCAGCTCTATTTAATTTAGGAGGCCCGGGTGCCCCGCAAATTCCTGGCTTTTGGTTGAACTTGTCACAACTATTGATTGGCGCTCATTTAGGCTACACACTAAAGATTGATAACCCCCGGCTTTTCAGAAAGATGTTCGGAGCGGTATTCGTCAGTAATGTTCTGTTAATCGGATTTTGCTATTATCTGGCGATACAGTTTGCGCCCCTCTTATCTTTACAGGCAAACGAACTGTTTTTGAGCATGGCGCCAGGCGGCGTGGCGGAAATGGCAGTCACAGCCATGTCTGTTCATGTAGATTTATCCGTGGTCACAAGCTTTCATTTATTCAGGATATTATTCATTTTATTTTTTCTATCGCCCATCATCAAATGGCTGGATGGAAGAAGTCAGGGAAAACAAGAACAAGGACAAAGCTGACATGCTTTGTCCTTGTTTCAATATGGAAAAAGTCACAACAAAAAAATAACCATCAAAAGCTGATCGAAAGTCACTAACGGAATGGCATGAAAATTGATTCACGAGGGAAATATTATTGGACTTGTTGAAAAATACTGCTGAATCGAATCTTTGCAAGGAGTAAAGTAGGTAGATTTTGTAATCGTTTAATGAAATTTAAAATGGAAGTAAAAAAATCCTCATTTTTTCCAAACTTCATCCGATATAAGGAGAAGACGAGACTTTAAATGAATGGGTGAGTACTATGGATATAACATCAGTTTTGGGCGTAGTTCTTGGCATTGTGGCCATCTTGGTCGGAATGGTGTTGAAAGGCGTTAGTGTAACGGCGTTGATTAACCCGGCGGCTATTTTGATCATTATTGTAGGTACGATAGCTGCTGTCGTAACGGCTTTCCCTTTGTCAGAATTAAAAAGACTGCCAAAAATATTCAAGATTTTATTCTTGGAACAAAAATTGACAAAGCCTGAAGAATTAATAAAAACTTTTTCGGAATGGGCGGTCATTGCCAGGAAAGAAGGCTTACTGGCATTGGAAAGCATTTCCGATCAAGTGGATAATACCTTTTTGAAAAATGGCTTGAATCTTGCAGTCGAAGGTCAGAGTGCAGATTATATTCGTGATATTTTAGCAGAGGAAATAGACGCGATGGAAGAACGTCATTTAAGCGCGGCTGCGATATTCAGTCAAGCCGGAACATATGCACCGACACTTGGAGTATTGGGTGCGGTCATCGGGCTGATCGCAGCATTAGGCAATATGGCAGATACGGAGGCATTGGGACATGCCATTTCTGCCGCGTTCGTTGCAACCTTGATGGGGATTTACACGGGGTATGTGTTATGGCATCCATTTGCTAATAAACTAAAACGGAAATCGCAGCAGGAAGTCCGGATCAAAGAAATGATGATAGAAGGGATTTTATCCATCATTGAAGGGGAAGCACCAAGAACGATTGAACAGAAACTAACCTCTTATTTGCCTGCTGGCGATCGTAAAAAGTGGTTAGAAGGTGATGTGAGAGAAGATGGCTAGGCGGAAAAAGAAACAAAGGCATGAAGAGCATATCGATGAATCATGGCTGGTTCCCTATGCAGATATCTTAACCTTGCTTCTTGCGCTTTTCATCGTATTATTCGCTTCAAGTTCGGTTGATGCAGTCAGGTTCCAACAGTTGTCGAATGTATTTAACCAGGTTTTTACGAGCGGAACGGGATTTATGGATTTCCCAAGTGATTCCCCCAGCAATGAGCCGACATCACCAGAACAAAAAGCAGGGGCAGAAGATCTCGAGAAGTTAGGGAAAAACGAGCAAGAAGAGCTTGCAGAAGTTCAGGAGCGTGTAAATGCCTATATCAAAAAGAATGATTTAACGGATAAATTGGGAACGAACCTAACGGATGAAGGTATGTTGATTTCAATTCGGGAAAATGTGCTGTTTGAATCGGGTGTGGCGGAGGTTAGAAGAGAAAACAAAAAGATCGCTAAGGAAATTTCAGCTTTACTGGTTATGGACTTACCCCGAAACATTATTGTAAGCGGACATACAGATAATGTTCCTATTAAGACTCACCAGTACGAATCCAATTGGGATCTGAGCGTGATGCGATCCGTGAATTTCATGAAACTTCTCCTCGAAAATAAAGAGTTGGATCCTGAAATGTTCAGCGCTAAGGGGCATGGGGAATTCAAGCCGGTTGCTTCTAATGATACGAAAAAAGGAAGAGCAAAAAACCGAAGAGTTGAAATCCTGATTGTTCCACGGACAGCAATAAATGAGTGAAAACCTGTCTGGAAGGGACGGGTTTTTGGTTTTTGAAGGAGCCTATATGAAAAGAGAATATACCAATGTGATGGAAGAGATCGTTGTGACATGGGTTCAGGTTCTAATGACAGGTGTAGAATATCAAACTTTTTGTTCGTGCAGCAAATGTAAAAATGACATCATCACATTATCTTTGAATAACCTGCCTAATTACTATGTAACCACGGAAGAAGGGCGTAAGCGGGTGTTTGAAAGTTTAAATACGGAAGAAAACCGGAGATGGATCAACAAGAGAATCATCAATACCATACACGTTGTAGGGCAGTATCCTAAACATGGATAACATGGAAAAAGATAAGAGTAAGCAGCCCCTTATCTTTTTTTTGATTTTTTCCAGGAAGATATCCATGATTGGGAATAGAAGTGAGATTTAACGTGTAAACGAAGGGGATAATATGGAAGCATTATTATTTCTGTGTTTTATTTAGTATGCAGAAGGGAACATAACTAGAGTACAAAGTAAGTTCATTCGATCTAAAATTGAGGAGATGAATTTTTTATGAGTAAAATCGCATGTGTAGTAACGAATATGTTTGAGGACTCGGAGTACAGTGAACCGGCAAAGGCATTTGAAGAAGCCGGACATACGGTAACGACGATTGAAATGGAAAAAGGGAAAACGGTTAAAGGGAAACAAGGGGAAGTGGAAGTCAAGATTGATGAAAGCATCGATTCAGTGAAACCAGAGGATTTCGATGCATTATTCATCCCTGGCGGTTTCTCGCCTGACCAATTACGTGCAGACGAACGCTTCGTAACGTTCGCCAAGTCATTCATGGATGATAGAAAACCTGTATTCGCGATCTGTCATGGGCCGCAGTTACTGATTACGGCAAAAACACTTGAAGGACGTCATGCAACAGGATATACATCCATTAAAGTGGACATGGAGTATGCGGGTGCCACATATTTGGACAAAGAGGTTGTAGTTTGCGGCAATCAACTTGTAACAAGCAGGACACCAGAAGATTTACCGGCATTTAATCGGGAATCGCTTAACTTATTGAAATAATAAAGAATCCCGGCAGATGCCGGGATTTTTTATTTAATAAGATGTAAAGGATTCATATACTTCCTGCTTTGCAGTAAAATATAAGGAGAGACGAATAAAAAAGGAAGTGTCACGATTGATCGTATTAAAATCTGCACGTGAAATTCAAGCGATGCATGAATCAGGTAAAATTTTGGCAGCTTGTCATAGGGAGATTGCAAAAATGATTGTTCCCGGTGTGACAACATGGGAAATAGAAGAATTTGTCGAAGGATTCTTAAAAAAACATGGGGCAAAGCCGGAACAAAAGGGGTACAAAGGGTATGAATATGCGACATGTGCAAGCATAAACGAAGAAATCTGCCATGGTTTCCCTCGAAAAACACCTTTGAAAAATGGAGATATCGTAACGATTGATATGGTCGTCAATTATAACGGAGCTCTAGCCGACTCGGCCTGGACGTATACGGTCGGTAAGGTTTCAAAGGAAACGGAACATTTAGTGCATGTGACGAAGGAATCTTTATATAAGGCGATTGAAGTGTGTGTGGAAGGCAAGCGGATTGGTGATATTGGTCATGCCATTCAAACATATGTCGAAGCGGAAGGCTTCTCGGTCGTTCGTGATTTCATCGGACACGGCATAGGTAATGTCATTCATGAAGAGCCGCAGGTTCCGCATTATGGGCTGCCGAATAAAGGGCCGCGTCTTAAAGAGGGTATGGTATTCACGATCGAACCCATGGTCAACGTAGGAACATATAAAGCCAGCAGGGATGCAAATGGATGGACGGCATCCACAGCAGACGGGAAATATTCGGCACAATATGAGCACACGATTGCCATAACAAAGAACGGTCCGCTTATTCTGACCGAACAATGAATGGAAAAAACAGCATCAAGTATGATGCTGTTTTTTCGTCTTAATCAATCGGTCGTTCCAATGAATATAAATCTTCTTCGATGTTCCCTAATCTGTCGTCCATCACTCTTTTAGCATCTTTTATACCTTCGTTATAAATAAAGGGAGCAATGTTTTCGAAAATGAACTGCAAGTGATTTTCAGCAGCGATTTCTCCGATTTCCTTTCCGTGTTCCTGATACACATACTCTTGGATACGTTCGATCATCTTGCGTCGTTTTTCTAAGGAAAATTGAATGAACATTGTGTCCTCCTTCAAATTTGTTCTAAAAACCATAAAAAGAATTGATCAGAATTCAAAGGAAAGACGGGTACTAGGGCATGATTCCTGGTTCGTTCCAGACATTCTGGCCAAGCCACCGCAGCTTTGACATTCGTAAGCCGTACCAATAAGACGAGGTCACTTTCTTCTTTGATTAAAATGATCTTAGGAAAATCCTCTTGCTTATAGCCTTCTACTAAAATCACATCGGGAGAAAAAAGCCCCAATAATTGAATTAGCTCAGTAATAGGGGCTCCAGCCTTGAAATGGCCGAGCAACTCTATTGTTCCATCTCCTTCAACAAGTGAAGCGGCCGCCCCAGCCTGAAAGTGTTTTTTGGAATCCTTCATACCTATGATATCTGGTTTTCCACCATGTCCATGGTGCTTTAAAACGGCTGTCTCTAGTTTTACTGCGCGAAGCTTTTCGATTATATTCGTTATGAATGTCGTTTTTCCTCTATTTTGATAGCCAACCACCTGAAAAATAAAGGGCTTCTTCACCAAGGCCATTTGCATCCTTCTTGGTCATCAAGAAGCAGGATGTCCACGTTATCTTCCTTTTGGAAACCACGGGTCCCCCCAGGTAAGACGGTTAGTGAATTGGCACCTGCCAAGCTTGTTGTAATATTGGATTTATCCACACCGCTAGGAACTACCTTCAACTGGCCGGATTCGTAAAATAACCGGGTCCGCAGCAAACGTGTGAATGGATTGGGCTTTAAGAAGTCCTCTGCCAATTGTGCCTTCTCTTTTCGTAAATGCGGTTTTTCAGAAAACAGCATATTTCTGATGATCGGTCTTGCAAATAGTTCAAAGCCGACATAGCTGGCGGATGGATTACCGGATAAACCGAATAAAAATTTATTATTATATACGGCTACAGTCGTCACGCTTCCCGGTCGCATGGCCACTTTATTGAATAAGACATCGGCCCCAAGTTTTTGATAAATATCAGGGAGGAGGTCAAAATCACCGACGGATACGCCGCCTGTTGTAATGAGCAGATCGACTTCCTCCAAGGCAGTTGAAATGGCTTCGTAGCTTAATTCAAACTCGTCCTTAAGCTTTCCATAATAACGGACTTCTCCTCCAGCCCTTCGAATTTGAGCGGATATGGCATGCGAATTGCTGTTGCGGATTTTCCCGGGCTGCAATGGTTCATTAACATCAAGAAGTTCCGAACCCGTAGCGAATAATCCGATGACAGGCTTTCTGGCAACTGGAACTTCAGCATAACCGAATGTTGCCAGCAAGCCGATGATCCCTGGATTGATCGCCGTGCCTTTTTTTACGAGAATATCTCCTTTCTTTGCGTCCTCACCTTGAAAAGAAACGTTTTCCCCTTCCTTAAGGGAGCGTTTAAATGATATGTATTTTCTTCCGTCCTTTTCAAACTCTTTTGTGAGCTCGAGCATGATTACGGCATCACATTCAGCTGGCATCTGAGCGCCAGTCATAATTCTTGCAACTTGGTTTTGTTGTACGGGAATAGTTGATACCATACCCGCGGCAAGCTCTTCAACCACTTCGAATTCAAGTGGATTATTTATGGACCCTTCAACGGTATCCTTGGATCTTAGGGCGAATCCATCATATGGCGATCGGTTAAAATGCGGAACATCATTTGTAGCTGTTATATCCTGAGCCAAAAAACGATCTTGGCTTTCTTCAAGGGGAATCAACTCCACATGTCCTTCTAGTTGATGTTTCATCACTTTTTCCACTGCTTCTGAGATACTGATGGGTTTTCTTCTTTCCACCATGCGAACAACTCCCGTCTGTTTTCAACAATAATCTATATAACAAATGTAGCAGAATTTATAAAAAAATGAAAAAATCCTCACCAATATGTGAGGACCTGATTGTTACTTATTACGGAGTCTTCCAAGTTCTTCAGCGATAGCTTCCATTTCACGGACACTGAAATTCGTTTTTTTCATCACCATTTTATAAATATCATGCAGTTCTTCGTACATTTCGATATCAAAATGGGTGGATTTGATTGCACCGAAGTTCATCACTTTTAACTTATCCTTAATTGCTTCGACCATAAACTCGACACTTTCGGCAGTGTTTTGTGTTAAATCCATTTCACTCATCCTTTCATACGTTTCTAAATTATTTTCATCTTTGCATGATTACCCTTAGAAGTCAATGAATATTCAAGTAGTAAACGAAGCATAAGCTCCAATTCACAAGGGTGTCTCCACGTTTTAAAGTGAGAGAGATTGGGAAAAGATAGGAAAAAACTTTTTAATACATTGTATAATGGAGATAGCTACCATTATCCATCAACCAATATATGACGAGGAGGAGAATATATGAGCAACATTCGAGAAGAATATAATTGTGGCAAGAAAAGTAAATTTATGCAAGCAGTCTTATTAGGGGCGTTAGCAGGGGCTGCAGTAAGCCTTTTTGATAAGAACACGCGTGAGTCTGTATTGGAAAACAGCAAAGGTTGCATGAGTAATATGAAGGAATTCGTAAAGAATCCCAATAGGGTACTTTCACAAGTACGTGAAACATCATCAAAAGTCCGTTCCACTGTTGAAAAAATTTCCGATGATGTATCCTTCATTTCCCAAAAGGTGGAGGAGATGAAAGATATTCCTTCGCAAGTTGCTCAAGTGGTGATGGAGACGAAGGAAGTCTTTGCTTCAGAGGATCAGGAAGAATCGTCTTCAAGTGATGATCAGAAAGAACGTGTTTCCTTAAATTAGAAAATGGGGTGGAGGTATGGCCAATAAAAAAGAATGGCTGAAAGGCTCATTCTTCAAGACTTTCATAAAACGGTTACAGATGGATGATGTGTCGGGACTAGCCGCACAGCTGTCATATTTCTTCTTACTTTCTCTGTTTCCGTTACTAATTTTTTTGTTCACTTTATTGGCCTATCTGCCATTTTCCCAAGAAGATATATTAAATACTGTCCGTACATACGCACCTGAAGATTCGATGAAAATCATTGAGGCAAACCTATCGGAAGTGATGGAGGCGAATGGTACTTTATTGTCATTTGGTGTCATAGGAACGATATGGTCTGCATCGAATGGAATGAATGCAATCATTAAAGCTTTTAACCATGCATATAGTGTAAAAGAAAGTCGAACTTTCTTTATTTCCCGGGGAATGTCGATTCTTCTCACTTTAGCGATGATTTTTGTTTTTATTGTCGTTTTATTGCTTCCGGTATTCGGAAAACAGGTTGGAATATTCCTATTTGCCGAAATTGGACAATCCGATGAGTTTCTAACGATTTGGAATAGACTGCGCTGGGTGATCAGTTCGCTTGTATTTTTAATTGTGTTCACGATTCTTTATTGGATAGCGCCCAACAAAAAACTGAAATGCTTAACCGTGCTACCTGGCTCTGTCTTTGCAACAGCAGGATGGTGCCTCGTTTCCTTTTTGTTTTCATTTTATGTGGAGAGATTTGCTAATTATTCCGCGACATATGGAAGCCTTGGAGGGATAATCATATTAATGGTTTGGTTTTATTTATCGGGGCTCATCATTATATTGGGCGGGGAAATAAATGCCCTTTTAAGTGAAAAGGATAATCCAGAATGTGAATGAGCTTCCTGGAGTTCCCGTAATAGCGTACAAACCTGCTGCAGATACTATTTTTGAAAAGACAACTTTGGGAGGAGTTCTTTCATGAGTAAAAAGGATGGCAGCACAAAGCAAAAAGGAAAAAAAGGTTCGAACCATAAAACATCAGGTTCAGCAAACGGTAAAAACGGATATCACTAAATGAAATTGCCATAAAAAAAGGGAGCCCTAGGGGCTCCTTTTCCATTTTTAATTTCTTAAAAGTCTTAAGCTGTTCAGTATAACAAGTATTGTGCTTCCTTCGTGGCCAATGACGCCATATGGCAGGTCTAAGAATTGAAGGAAGTTGGATGCTATCAGGATCATGATGACAGAAATCGAGAAAATGACATTTTGTTTAATGATTCGATTCATTTTCTTGGATAATTTGACGGCTTCCGCGATACGAGGCAGGTCATTCTTCATCAAAACAACATCCGCTGTTTCCAAGGCAACATCCGTTCCTTCACCCATTGCGATTCCGACAGAAGCAGTGGCCAGAGCAGGTGCATCATTAATGCCATCCCCAACCATTGCTACAGTGCCGAAGTGCTCTTTCATTTTTTTCACTTCATTCACTTTCGTCTCAGGTAGGCATTCAGCAATAAATGCATCTATATGGCTCTCCTCCGCAATCGCTTTAGCCGTTTTTTCACCATCCCCTGTCAACATGACAGTATGGATGCCCTCATTTTTCAAAGCTTCGATGGCAGCAATCGTTTCTTCACGTACAACATCTTTCAAAGTGAGTATACCGGCAATCCCTTTATCATCTTTTGCATAAACGATCGTCTTTCCTTGTTCTGCTAATGTCAGCGCAACGCCATTTTGGAATTGTTCTGCTTCATTACGACCGACGAAATCAGCTTTACCTACTTGCCAAAGTACACCATTGAAATAAGCTTGAACCCCATTACCTGAGATATCTTCCATGTTATCAGGTTTGATGATGTCCTTTTTCAATTTCGTTTTAGCATAACGAACGATCGATGTTGCCAAAGGGTGGTTTGAATAATTTTCAATGGATGCAATATGAAATAAGAAATCTTCTTCGTTTAAATCTTCGCGGATGATAACATCCGTCACTTCTGGTTTACCTTTTGTCAATGTGCCTGTTTTATCTAAGGCAATTGCCTGGAGGTTACCTAGATTCTCAAGATGGATGCCGCCTTTAAATAAAATCCCATGACGTGCACCATTTGAAATGGCTGATAGTGTAGCTGGCATTATAGAGGCCACAAGGGCACAAGGAGAAGCAACAACGAGCAGGATCATCGCTCTGTAGAATGTTTCAGTCCAGCTCCAGCCCAATACGAAATGGGGTACGAACATCATCAAGCCGACAACTGTCAATACAACTTTTACATAAGTCCCTTCAAACCGTTCAATGAACAGCTGAGATGGGGACTTTTCGCTTTGAGCGGATTGAACGAGAGTGATTATTTTTTGAAATAACGTTTCACTTGCTGGTTTGGTGATTTCCACGGTAATCGTTCCACGAAGATTAACCGTTCCGGCAAAGACTTCATCATCCAGTGATTTACTGACAGGAATGGATTCACCAGTTATGGCCGCTTCATCGATATTGGTGCGTCCGTCCGTGATTTTTCCGTCTGAAGGTACTCTTTCACCTGGTTTCACTAAAATCAGGTCCCCGATATGCAGCTGGGAAACGGATACGGTTTCTTCATATCCGTTAGTGATGCGCAGGGCTTCTTCAGGCTGTAAGTCCATAAGCGCCGAAATTTCTTTATGGCTTTTATTCATCGTATACGTTTCAAGTGCACCGCTTAAAGCGAAGATGAAAATCAATATGGCGCCTTCTGTCCAGTATCCGATGATCGCAGAACCGATGGCTGCGAAAATCATTAGCATTTCAACATTCAATTCCCGGTCAGCAATCGTATCTTCTATGCCTTCTTTTGCCTTGGCATATCCGCCAATCAGGAAAGAAGCCAAGTATATGACGATGGAGGTGGACTCCATTCCATTCTTTGAAAGAGCCCATCCGAATACTATTAATAAACCGCTGAATAATGCAGCAATAAGTTCTAAATGAGGTTTTACTTTTTCCAACCAAGAGGTTTTGCACGCAGCCGGTTGGGTTAAATGTTTAGTATCTGTAGTCATAAGATTCCCTCCCACATTCTTCTCTATTTTTGTGTAATTGATATAGATTATCATTTGCATATCGTGTAATTGAGAAAGATAATCAACGTCAAATCTCTGGATAAAATATGAAAGCTGCCATCGTAATTGCGATGACAGCAATGATTTTAGAGGTTTGTATACGTGATTCCCTTTTTGCTATTATTATATTACCACATATCCTATTCAAAAATAAAGAAGAATGATTCTAATCTAGTAAAAAATATAAAGTGCCATTTATTTCAATAAAGGCACTATTGATAAACTCCAACAAATTGAATAATAAATGGCGTTGTTCAGATAATAAACTATACTACATACCTGTTGCAGGCATTTTTTCCTTAAACCGGGCTAATGAAATAAAGACAAGGAAAAGCATGATGCTGATCATATAGAAAAAATTCCCCCCTTGTATATGTTCAATGACCAAGCCACCCAAAAATGGTCCGCCGATGCTTCCGAGACTAAAGAAGATACTGCATAACAAATTTCCTGCAGGTAAAAGATTTCGAGGCAAAAGATCTGCCATATAACTGATTCCTAGCGAGAAAGTCGAACCCAGCATCATTCCGCCAAGCATAAAGCAGATGAAAAGGCCAAGCACTGAATGGGAATAAACCCCTGCCAGTGTAAATATGATGAATCCCGAAAAAAGGATAATCAGCAAGGTTTTTCGCCGGCCCAAGCGGTCACTAACCATTCCTAGAGGAATCTGTGTAAGCAGAGTACCAGCTGAAAATGCAGGGATGATAATGGATACTGCAGTTAAGTCGATTCCGGATCGCAAAGCAAATACTGGAAAATTGCTGTTCAATGATGCTTCGAGCACGCCAAAGGTTAATGGAAGTAAAAAAGCGACCCAAGCTATGCGGTTCACTTTCGTAAACCTTTTGAGTGTGCCAAGGAATGATGTGTTTTCAGATTCATCCTGTTCAGGAAGCTCATTTCTAATTAGGAAAACCGTTAACCAAGTGAGCAGGCTAAGTACGGATGTGATGATGAAGGGCAAAGACTGATTGATTTCGAGAAGCTTCGTCATCATCGGGCCAACCATGAAGCCAAGGCTGAAAAAAAGGCCATAGATGGCAAGATTCCTTCCGCGCTTTGCTTTAGGTGAAATAGCGGTGATCCATGTCTGGGTAGCAAAGTGAAGCGTATGATCCCCGATTCCAATAAAGAAACGAAGCACGAACCAAAACCAGAATGATTTCCATACAGGAAACAAGGCAAGTGAAAGGATGACTGTCATTCCGCCAAATAATATCAATGGCTTATATCCATATTTACGGAGTGGTGCTTCCATAAAAGGAGAAATCAACAGAATCCCGATATAAAGGGACGCAGCATGAAAGCCGTTTAAGGAAGAGCTGATCCCGTCATTTTCAAAAATGATGGCAATGATCGGTAAAAGCATTCCTTGAGAAAAACCTGATATGCCGACCATAAAGATTAAAACAGTTATAAGCAATTTTTGATTCATAAATCCATGTCTCCTAAGAATTGATTACCTTGTTGATGTTACATCCTAGGAAGAGGATTAAGCAATAGAAATTTGGGTAAATATTGACAAGATGAGGAGCAATGATAAAATTTACCTTTGTCAATGTCCGAAGTTTATGTATGATAGTTTTTGTTACATAAAAAGAACATAGAAGATTGTGAGGAGAAGTATCGTGAATAAAATATTTTTGGGACTTGTCGTAATAGGTGTCCCTATATCTGTCATTGGTTCTTTATTGCATTGGCCGAGCGTAATCATGTTCATCGTATATTGCTTAACAATCATTGCACTAGCGGGCTTCATGGGCCGTGCGACGGAAAGTTTGGCGATTGTTATGGGTCCAAGGATTGGCGGGCTTTTGAATGCAACCTTTGGTAATGCAGTCGAATTGATCATATCCATCTTTTCATTGAAAGCGGGGCTGGTTGGTGTCGTATTGGCATCTTTGACTGGCTCGGTTTTAGGAAACTTATTATTGGTGGCAGGACTTTCCTTCTTTATTGGCGGAACCAAATACAAGCGGCAGAAATTTAATGTATTCGATGCAAGACATAATGCCGGTCTGTTAATCTTTGCTGTTATTGTAGCCTTCGTGATACCGGAAGTGTTCACACAAAAGATGAGTGCATCAAGCACGATGTCGTTGAGTGTCGGAATTTCCATTATTTTGATCCTGTTATATCTTGCTGCATTGTTCTTTAAATTGGTTACTCACCGCGGGGTATATCAGCATACGGAGAAAATAGAGGAACATGAAAAGGAAGAACCGGAATGGAGCAAGAAAAAGGCGATAACAATACTTGCTGTTGCTACTCTGGCTGTTGCGTACGTATCGGAAAAACTTGTCCATACGTTCAGTGAAGTGGGGGAAACCTTCGGGTGGACGGAGTTATTCATCGGTGTCATAATCGTAGCGATTGTAGGTAACGCGGCCGAGCATGCATCCGCTGTCATAATGGCCTATAAAAATAAAATGGATGTCGCTGTTGAGATTGCAGTTGGTTCCACACTGCAAGTAGCGATGTTCGTAGCACCTGTCCTCGTACTGGTTTCGTTAATGTATCCGACACATATGCCGCTTATTTTTACATGGCCAGAGCTGATTTCAATGGTTTCAGCTGTCTTTCTGATGATCATGATATCCAATGACGGGGAAACGAACTGGTTTGAAGGCCTTACACTATTAGCTGCTTACTTCATTATGGGGATTGGTTTTTACTTATTATAAGATTTCCAGACCTTCCGACTAGGAAGGTTTTTTTTATAAATAAAAATGACTCTGCTCAGGTTAGATTTAGCAGAGTCATTTCTATATTAGTAAATTACCATTCATAAGTTAATCCAAAATTTTTCATCATGCTTTTGTAAAAGTTGAGAAATATTCTAGAGTGTCACACCATCCTTTTACATCAAATTTAAGTATAGGCGAATTCGTTTTCTGTCATCCTTGAAAAGGGTGTCATGGATTGATCGATAAGCATACCTCCTGAAGTTGTAATAGGTATGAACGAGTTCGCCTCCTTTTTATAATGTAAATTTATTATAAACGATTTGTATAGAAAAGTAAATATTCTGAACTTTACAAATATATTACAAAATCGACATCGTATTGAAATGTATAGAATGTTGACTAAAAACAAAATCTATAAACAAAATGATTGAACCCTTCAAAAGGAGTGCTACAGCATGAGAAGAATTATTCTTATTACGATGATTGCCCTAATTGCCTTCATTCAGGCGAATGTAAGTTTTGCAGCCGATAAACCAAGGGATAAAGAAACACCGAATAAGGTGAATATCCCGCCTTCCGTATTGAATATAGCAAAGGAGAATACGTATCCGAACCCGACCCAGGATCTCCCGATGCTGCAGCCGAGTAAGTTTGCCCAACAATTGATTAGTTCGTCGGATATAAAAATTGAAAATCCAGAACTCATTCATATGTTGAATGAATCAGCAGTTGCAAAGGCTCCGCTTGCTTTTGGTTACAGAGCGACCATTTATCTTGGCCATTGGGCCTTGAACTATGAGTCATCAGAAACGGCTCCAAACTGGGAATACCAAAAAATCAACATGAATTACTATGATAATCGCGGCGGTGAAGTTCCATACAGGATCCGTTACGTCCAGGAAAGTCAAAAGGCAGTAAGCGGAGGTCTGACAGCGAAAATCCCTAAGTCAGAGGATGTTCAAAAAATGATGCTGTTAAAAGCCACGGAAAAGACCCATTTGCCATTGGCTTTCGAAACGATCATTGGAGGGGGTACCAAAAAAGATGAAGTATACAATGTTGCTTCAAATAGGATCGGTTACTTATCCAGTTATGCTTCCGCCGTCAATGAAAAAGGGAAGGTCACATATGGGGAAGTATATTTGAACCTAACAGGTAATAAAAGAACGATTACGATCAAAAATATCACTTCACAAGGCATCGGGGCATGGATACCGGTTCAAGACCATGTTTCCTTCAGCTTTACAGTCTCGCAGCAACCCAGGTAAAATAGAAAAACTCGCCGGATTGGCGAGTTTTTTCTCATATGATCGACTTCCTGATCTTGAAGTCTTCCTTAGGATAGTAAGCATTCTTGACAAGAACATTCGGGCCTAGACATTTTACCGCCGGGCAGTGGCAGTTCAATTCATTGGCAAGTTTTGAGTTCATCCATGTGTCATATGATTCGGTCAATGGCCGATCAATGATGTTACCTAAAGTAGGTGCATCTCCGAAATCTGTCACGATGACTTCCCCGGTGAAAATATTGACGTTTAACCGAGAGCGTCCATCAGGGTCATTCCGAACGGTCACTTTATGTGAACCATAAAGGCGTTGAAGCAGCTCTAAATCCTTTTTGTTGTTATTGCAAGGATAGAATGGCAGTGTTCCAAAAAGCATCCAGACATTTTCATCACGGATATCAAGCAAATGATGAATCGCTTCACGCATATTCTCCAATGATAACGTTTCAAGTGCCGATGCAAAGTCACTTGGATACATCGGATGAATTTCATGCCTTTGACATCCCATTTCATCGACTATCTGTCTATGGATATGCTCAAGATGCGGCAAGGTACGTTTATTAAGCATCGTTTCTGCGGAAACGAGCACACCAGCTTTTGTAAGGGCACGTGAATTTTCGATCATTTTATCAAATAATTTCTTTCGCTGTTCCCGGGACGGTTTACGATCCATCATGGCGAAGCCGATATCAATGAATTCATCGATTGTTCCCCAGTTATGGGAAATGTGCAGGACATCCAAAAAAGGGATGATTTCCTCATACCGCTCCAAATCAAGGGTCAAATTGGAATTGATCTGTGTCCGAACCCCACGGCTACGGGCATATTTCAATAAAGGCAATACATAATTCTTCACTTGTTTTCTTGATAGCATCGGTTCTCCGCCAGTTATACTGAGGGAACGAAGCAAAGGAATCTCATCAAGACGCTGAATCAGTAATTCAAGAGGAAGGGCATCCGGGTCCTTGGGCTGAAGTGTGTAACCGACAGCACAATGTTCGCAACGCATATTACAAAGAGTGGTGGTGGTGAATTCCACATTGGTCAGACTGAGCTTTCCATATTGTTCAACGTCCATATATGCTTCCCAAGGGTCATACTTGGGTGTAATTGGTGTTAAAAGATCTTGCTTGAATATAGCCATATTTATAACTCCTTACGTAATAATGCACTAACCCATTATGAACAATGGGGACAAATATTGTCAAATGGTGGAGAGCTGTATTTTTAGCTTGCCATTGCACATTCAAGCGGATTTCGTTACGATGAAAGAAGAACGGAAGGAGAGTGCCTCATGGGAAAATCCATTACAGGTAAAAACGAACAATTAACATACTTAAAAGAACGCCTCACGATGTTCATGGAGGTTCTTGATCATATCGAACCAGAAAATACTGAATTGGAAGATATAGACCGCTTAATAGGCATGTTAGATGATTTGGAAGGTAAGGTTGAACAATTCAAAACGCGCGAAGAAGAATAATATCTGTTTCGATAGTATGATTTTTTCCAGGTTAATATTCATGAAGGGATGACGAGCAAGTTAGCGTCATCCTTTTTTAGTTAGATAATCATAACCCGTAATAGGTAATGATTGGGAATGATTTCATTCTCAGGAGCCATTCTTGCCGACTTAATCCATTTTAGCCAGATTGCTTTTAACTTTAAGAAAATGAATTACTTGTTTTCGAAAGATTATGTTAGATGTATAATAAAACGGGTGTTGTATCATTCGCTCTTTATAGAGAAGTGGGGAAATGATTAAATCTAGGGGAAATAAGAGGGGGAAGAGAAATTTGGATATTCAAAAATTCCAAGAAAGCATGTACAGTCTAATCGTTGAAACTTCAACGAATCTTCCAAAGGATGTTCGTCGTGCAGTCAAAGGCGCAAAACAACGTGAAAATGCAGGTACTCGTTCTGCGTTGAGCTTGGCTACGATCACGAATAATATTACAATGGCAGACGACAATGTATCACCGATTTGTCAGGATACTGGTCTGCCGACTTTCAAAATTAAAACTCCAGTTGGCGTGAACCAACTTGAAATAAAAGAAGCAATCCGAAATGCAATCATATTAGCGACTAAAGGCGGAAAGCTTCGTCCAAACGCCGTTGACTCTTTATCGGGTGAAAATAGCGGGGATAACCTTGGGGAAGGTCTTCCAGTCATGAAATTCGATCAATGGGAAAAAGACTATATTGATGTCCGTCTCATCTTAAAAGGCGGCGGCTGTGAAAACAAAAATATCCAATACAGTCTTCCTATGGAACTTGAAGGATTGGGAAAAGCGGGCCGTGATTTGGACGGGATCCGTAAATGTATCCTTCACTCTGTGTACCAAGCTCAAGGACAAGGCTGCAGTGCAGGCTTCATCGGAGTAGGTATCGGAGGGGACCGTTCATCCGGATATGATCTGGCAAAGGCTCAACTTTTCCGCAGTAATGAAGATGTGAATCCGAATGAGGATCTTCGTAAACTTGAAGATTACATCATGGAGACAGCCAATGAATTAGGAATCGGCACGATGGGCTTTGGCGGGGAAACCACGCTGCTTGGCTGTAAAATCGGTGTCATGCACCGTATCCCGGCAAGCTTTTTCGTATCCGTTGCTTACAACTGCTGGGCTTTCCGCCGTTTAGGAGTGAAAGTGAATCCAGAAACAGGCGATATTAATGAATGGTTATATCAAGATGGTGAGAAAATCGACTTTGCTCTAGAAGCAGAAAAAGCCGCAAAGGAAGAAGTGGCAGCAGCTGTAGAAACAGACGTTGAAGCTTCCCGTGAAATCACCCTGCAAGCACCAATTACGGAAGAACAAATCCGTGAATTGAAAGTTGGGGACGTAGTCCATATTAACGGTAGAATGTATACCGGCCGTGACGCAATCCACAAGCACTTGTCTGAAAACCCAGCACCAATCGATCTCGATGGACAAATCATCTATCATTGTGGACCAGTAATGCTGAAGGACGAAGAAGGTAAATGGCATGTGAAGGCTGCGGGACCAACTACAAGTATTCGTGAAGAACCGTACCAAGGCGATATCATGAAACGATTTGGTATACGTGCAGTTATCGGTAAAGGCGGAATGGGGCCAAAAACACTAGAAGCCCTAAGCGAACACGGTGGCGTTTATCTAAACGCGATCGGCGGTGCTGCTCAATATTATGCAGACTGCATTAAATCCGTCGAAGGTGTAAACTTCACTGAATTTGGTATTCCAGAAGCAATGTGGCATCTGAACGTTGAAGGATTTACAGCTGTGGTTACCATGGATTCACATGGAAACAGCCTGCATAAAGATGTTCAACAATCATCATTGGAAAAACTTGCTCAATTCAAAGAGCCTGTATTTAAATAATAGTACGGAAAAAGACGCTCACCAATCGGTTGAGCGTCTTTTTTATCCTTAATCCTCTATATCCGGCAATGGATCAATCCTTGATGAATCCTCTAAATTCAATCCACTTTTTACAAAATGAACAAACACTCCAGCACCTAAACCAAGACAACCAATAAAACCTATGGTTATTATCCATTCCAGCATCGCATTCGCCCCCTTGCTAATGTATATGAAAAAAAAGGCGATAATTACCTCAAAAAAGTACAATCTTTTGGAACCCTCGCACATACATTAGAAGAGAAAGGGGGGATTTTCATGCAGAATAGCTATTTCTTATTCTTTATTGCCATGTTATCCGGTTTTGCTTTCATCCAACTTCCTGTAGCAAACACGATCTTCTCCGGTCTTGAAACTTTCCTAGACGTAGTCGGAATTGTAATCGTTATCATTTTCGCAATCGTCATTGTTTGGAAGGCGGCACAAGCGCTATTTAAAGGATAAAATAACATGGGGGGTCAATCCTTTTCGGAGGAAAGGCCCTTTTTTGCGTGGTGAAATCAGGTTTGTATGTTGGATTCGCACGCAAGTGGGAATCATTCGACCTAAAGCGAGAGGAATTCGACCTAAAGCGAGAGGAATTCGACCTACGGGGTTATAATTCGTCCTAAAGCGAGAAGAATTCGACCTATGGGGTTATAATTCGACCTACGGGTTGATAATTCGTCCTAAAGCGAGAAGAATTCGACCTTCGGGTTGATAATTCGACCTAAAGCGAGAGGAATTCGACCTTCACAATAACATGCATATAAATCTACATGTTCCAAACACTAAGAAAAATGGACATGGGGGATATTCCAATGAAAAAAATCGTGATTTTATCAGCTTTTATATGCTTGATCTGCTCTTTGGCAAGCCCGGCTTTGGCGGAGTCCTATAACTGGGGTTTCAATAAAGGGAAAAATGGGACACCAGCTGATGCTGGAAAAAACTTCAATGAGATGCTGCCTAAATATGATGCGATTTATAAAGGGGATACGAAGAAAAAAGCTATCTATTTAACATTTGATAACGGTTATGAAAATGGCTATACAGCACAAATTCTAGATGTTCTGAAGAAGCATAAGGCTCCTGGCGCTTTTTTCGTCACGGGTCATTACTTAAAAACGGCACCAGAGCTTGTTGTCCGTATGGCGAATGAGGGGCATATCGTAGGGAACCATTCATGGAACCATCCTGATATGACCAGTGTAACGGACGATGTCATTCGCACCGAGCTGGAGCGGGTTAAAAAAGCTACGGAAAAATTAACTGGGCAACAAGGGATGAATTACTTAAGGCCGCCCCGTGGGGTGTTTAATGAAAGAACCATGGAGGTTGCCAAAGAAGAGGGATATTACCACATCTTCTGGTCACTCGCCTATAAAGACTGGATCGTTGACCAACAAAGGGGTGCTGCGTTCGCTCATGATGAAGTGCTTAAGCAGATTCATCCCGGCGCAATTTTATTACTGCATACCGTATCCAAAGATAATGCGGAGGCAATGGACTCGATTTTGACGGATCTTGAAAAACAGGGGTACACATTCAGGAGCCTTGATGATTTAATGATTGAAAAACAATTGCCAAACCGAATGCTTTATTAATAAAAGGCGGGTCCTGCAGGGAAAATACAGGTCCCGCTTTTTTCCATTCTCCTCAATTTCAAGTAATATTTCAGGAAACATGCTATAATACGTGGAAAACTGCTAAAGGATGGATCGCTTGTGTGGACTGAAAAATTACTGGTCCAAGGACCATATAATTTCGATCTAGTTCTCGAACGATTATCGTTAGACCCACTTCAGGTAGTTGATTTTACTAACAGGACGGTAAAAGTTCCGCTATATATAGAAAAAGAACCTATCGTTTTGGAGGTTCAGGCAATAGGAAATATCGAAGAACCAGTTTTTATCATTAAAGGCCATTCGGAGGCGTACAAGCCTAAAGCAATCGAACGGTTAAAAAAGGTTTTTCATTGGCATCAACCATTAGAAGGGGTTTCCCAGCATTTCCGGGAATCCGATTTACGGGAAATCTTCGAAGAGCACCGCGGTACAGCCATAGTCTTGGACTTTGATTATTACAGTTGCCTCGTCAAATGCATTATACATCAGCAGTTAAACTTATCTTTTGCGCATACGCTCACAGAAAGATTCGTAAAAACATTCGGCCATCAGATAGATGGGGCATGGTTTTATCCGACACCGGAAACAACCGCCCAACTAAAAATCGAGCAATTAAGGGCCATTCAGTTCAGTGGCAGGAAAGCCGAATATGTGATCGGACTTTCCGAGCAAATCATTCAAGGTCATCTTAATCTTGATTTAATGGCAAACCTATCCGATCAAGAGGTTATGGATACACTAATAAAAATACGCGGGATCGGCAGATGGACGGCTGAAAACTTCCTGCTTTTTGGACTCGGACGGCCGAACCTTTTTCCAAAAGCCGATATTGGCATTCAAAATGCCTTGAAAATACTATATGGCCTACCGCAAAAGCCAACTCAAGAAGAAATGGAAACCTATAGTGTTAAATGGTCTCCATATCTAAGCTACGCTTCCCTCTATTTGTGGAGAAGCATCGAAAAACGGAGTGAAAAGAAATGACAAACATTCAAGATACAAAACTAGAAGTGAACCAAACCCTTCCACTGACCATTAAACGGCTAGGCATTAACGGAGAGGGAGTCGGATATTTCAAAAAGAAAGTCGTCTTCGTCCCGGGAGCCTTACCAGGTGAAGAAATTGTAGCATTGGTCACAAAGGTACAACCAAACTTTACCGAGGCGAAAATTAAAACCATCCGGAAAGAATCACCGCACCGCATTGCAGCACCATGTCCGGTTTACGCAGAATGCGGTGGCTGTCAGTTACAGCATTTAAGCTATAACCAGCAGCTTGTTGAAAAACGTGATATCGTCATTCAAGCGATGGAACGTCATTCGAATTTCCCGGTTTCTTCATTAAATATACAAGAAACGATCGGTATGGAAGATCCTTGGAATTACCGCAATAAAAGTCAGTACCAAGTCGGCCAAAAAGATGGTAAATTGATTGCTGGCCTTTATGGATTGAATTCCCATACACTGATCGATATCCCGAACTGCCTTGTACAGCATAAGGCAACAAATAAGGTTACACGTACAGTGAAAAAGATCCTGAAGAACCTGAACATCTCGATTTATAACGAAAGAAAAAGAAAAGGCGTAATCCGTACAGTCATCACAAGGGTAGGCTTTGAAACAGGCGAAGTGCAGGTTGTCCTTGTTACAGGAGCAGAGGAAATTCCACAAAAGGATCAGCTGCTTAAACAAATACGTGACCAACTGCCTGAAGTGAAATCAGTCGTTCAAAATATTAACAACCAAAACACGTCGCTTATCTTTGGGGAAAAAACGATTCACCTGGCAGGCGAAAAAGTCATCAACGAAACATTGGGTGACCTATCATATGAACTTTCAGCCCGTACATTCTTCCAGCTTAATCCGGTCCAAACCGTTCGCTTATATGATGAAGTGAAAAAAGCAGCAGCTTTAACCGGCACGGAAAAAGTCGTTGACGCATATTGCGGCGTTGGAACCATTGGACTATGGCTGTCTGAAAATGCCAAGGAAGTCAGAGGAATGGACGTTATTAAAGAATCGATTGAGGACGCCAAGAAAAATGCAAAAAAACATAATCGCAACAATGTATACTATGAAACAGGCAAAGCCGAGAATATCCTTCCACGCTGGACGAAAGAAGGCTGGAAACCGGACGTGCTGGTCGTCGACCCGCCAAGATCTGGCTGTGACCAATCCTTACTTCAAACAATCTTGAACGTAAAACCAAAAACCATTGTGTACGTATCTTGCAATCCGTCTACTTTGGCGAAGGACCTTCAAGAATTGAGCGCATTATACGAAGTAAAATCCATGCAGCCTGTGGATATGTTCCCGCAGACGAGCCATGTGGAGTGTGTCTCGCAACTCATTTTAAAAGAAGGCAACTAACCCTATACGGGAGTTGCCTTTTCCTTATTCTATTTGTAACGGATTAACAAATTTATATTGAATATGGTTTGGAGAGTGTTGATGAAGAATATGAATCGTCTATCACTTCCTTTAGATTTTGAAGAAGAATATACCATTCAGGACTGATTTTCGTTAAAATAAACATTGCCGATTTTTACAATAGTTTTTCACAAATTATAAATGTCCAAATGTACTTGTGTTTGATAATAAGTTATTAAGCATGATATAAGTGTTAAAAGAAGTGGAACATTGGGCTTTATATTTTTTGACCGAGAGTTTGAAGTTGTATCCATAGTGAGAGGATTTGAGTTTGAAATGATAGATAATTTTTGGCGTAATTTACCACGACCATTTTTTGTACTTGCACCAATGGAAGATGTGACAGATGTTGTTTTTCGTCACGTAGTAAGTGAAGCCGGTCGACCGGATGTATTTTTCACAGAGTTTACAAACTCGGATAGCTATTGTCATCCAGAGGGTATGAAAAGTGTGCGTGGCCGTTTGATGTTTACAGAAGATGAACAGCCAATGGTGGCACATATTTGGGGGGATAATCCCGATTATTTCCGCCAAATGAGTATTGGCATGGCCGAGCTAGGGTTTAAAGGCATCGATATTAATATGGGCTGCCCTGTACCGAATGTGGCATCGAGAGGGAAAGGCAGTGGCCTTATTCTGCGTCCAGACGTTGCGGCAGACCTTATTCAAGCAGCAAAAGCGGGCGGACTGCCTGTCAGCGTGAAAACACGACTTGGCTTTGAAGATGTAAATGAGTGGGAGGAGTGGCTAACGCATATTTTAAAACAGGATGTTGCGAACCTTTCTATTCATTTACGTACAAGAAAAGAAATGAGCCAAGTGGATGCACATTGGGAGCTAATTCCGGAAATCAAAAAATTACGTGACCGTATCGCACCAAATACGCTGCTAACAATCAATGGAGACATTCCAGACCGTCAAACTGGGCTGCAGCTTGCTGAACAATATGGTATTGATGGCGTTATGATCGGGCGAGGTATTTTTAAAAATCCTTTTGCTTTTGAAAAAGAGCCAAAAGAGCATAGCAGTAAAGAATACCTTGATCTTTTAAGACTGCAGCTTGATCTTCAAGATCAATATGCGGAAGTGCTGCCACGTTCAATCACAGGGCTTCATCGCTTTTTCAAAATTTATGTCAAAGGATTCCGTGGAGCAGGTGAATTAAGAAATCAATTAATGAACACGAAATCAACAGATGAAGTGCGTGCATTGCTTGATAACTTTGGAAAAGAATGTTGATGGGACGGGGACAGTGAAACGATGTAGCTCTCACAAGTTTCTTTGCAGCCGGCAACTTTTGTTTTGATAAAGTCTGTTTTCTGAAAGAAAAAGGTGTTAAGAATGTAATGAACCCACCAGCACCCTTGTGTTGCAACCTATACTCTGCACATGTGGAAGTAGTCACGAAACTAAAAAGAAAATAATAGGCAGATGGATCCGGGAATCCGTAAATGGTTCCAGGATTTTCAGCTGCGTTTATTCCCATCCATTTGTGAAATAATGAAGGTACTATGAAAAAAGAAAAATATACAGGAGGTTTATGGATGCATAATCATGATATATTAATTCGTTTAAGATATGCGCTGGATATAAAAAATAAAGATATGGTAGAGATATTTAAACTCGGGGATATTGAAGTGACAAGAGAAGAAGTCATGCAGATGCTCACAAAGCCGAAAGACGGTTTCTATGATGAGTACGACGAAGATGATATAGATGATGAAGGTATAAAATGTAACAATACGATGTTGGAGTCCTTTTTAAATGGCTTGATCATTTTTAAAAGAGGGAAACAAGAACCAAAACCCGGCCAGCCAGAAAACCCGGCACCTACTGCAAAGAATAAGGAAAGCATGAATAATATTCTGCTAAAGAAAATGAAAATCGCGCTGACATTAACAAGCGAGGATATGATTGATATCTTGGAAGAAGCAGGAGTCATGATAACCAAAGGAGAATTAAGCGCCATATTAAGAAAAGTTGGTCATAGAAATTATAAAGAGTGCGGGGATAAATTCGCCAGGAATTTCTTAAAAGGGTTAGCTTATAAATATAGGGGATAAGGTTCAATCAAAATATCACTATTTTAACATGCACATCATCAATTGACCCTGATTTCGGGGTCTTTTTTTGAACACTAATGAAATAACGGGAGATGGTCCAATGACATCTCCTGCTCCTGCATACAACTTCATTGAATCCTTTATAAGCGGTTTGAAATGCAATCTGACTACCTAAAACACCGCTGCCGGCAATCGTGATATTTTTAAAATTCATAGCGATTCTCCTTTTTCCTTGGTGTATCTCTTCTTGTTAATTATTACTCATATCAGGATAATAGATGCAGGAATTAGGGTGATATCTATCATTTTCCCCTTAATAGAACGTTTTAATGGTTTATGTCATTCGTTTATGGAAATAGAAACAGTAGAGAACTTTGATAGGATGAATGGAAGGTGGCCAAAACAATTTTCATTACTGGCGCGGGCAGCGGGCTTGGAAGAGGCGCCGCACTCGGACATGCAAAAAAGGGGTCACCGGGTAATTGCCACAACGGAAATCACAAAAGCGGAGGATATGAAAAAGCAAGAAGAGGGATTAAAGAACCAATTCGGTCCGGGAGACATGATTGAAAAGATGATTGAAATCATCCCTGCTGACCACCATAAATTCCGTACCGTCCATCCCGAGAAAACGGAAAAACAGATGAAGGAAACCGAAAAGAATAGATGGGGCATGGAAATCTAATTTAGTCTAAAGGTTATGGGGCACTGTTTCGTTAGAGGGAATAGATCCGAATGAAATGTAAAGTTGTGCATAAAGTGTGGACAAAGGAAGAGAAATGAGGAAGTCCTTATTTTTTTTCTTTTTCCTAATCTTGCGCAAGACTTTTTTTGTTGGGAGGAAACTGCCTTTCTGCTTCTTTTTTTAAAAATGGTAGAGAAAATAGCTTGTACATATTGCTCAATTCAAGAATAAATGATACTTGTCCATTGCATTTCATCCTAAACTACATAGTTTAAAGTAAAAGGTGACGAGGTGTAGAAATGGATGATAACAAAAAGGTGATAACCATTCTAGGAAGTGCGGGAGGGGCCGCAAAATCAATACTTTCCATATTGAATAAATCAGTTATTGATAAGAAGGATCCAATCCATCATTTTATTTCTAGTTGTACTTTACATTTAATCGATATTAAACAAAAAGAAGAAAAATATTATCTTGAATTATTTCCACAGCTAAAAAATCACTTTGTATTACATCAACTTGATTTAAAAGATATAAAGAGGTTTACTAAGCATCTTGAAAGCACAAAAACATTTTGTGTAATAGATCTATCACGGGCGGATACGGTTGAAATACTAGATTGCTGTAATGCATTAGGCGTAAATTATATTAATTCCGCTTTAGAAAAAACAACGATCGATGAAAAGGAAGAATTATCTCATGGATTTCCTTTAATTGATCGATTCAGGCATTTTGAAAAGTATAAAGATCAATTTTCAAATTCAACAGCCATCATTGGTTCGGGAATGAATCCAGGTGTGGTTCAATGGATGGCCATTGAACTTTTAAAGAAAGATTCAGAGGAACGTCCGCTTGGCTGTTATATTGTAGAGCATGACAATTATTTTTTTAAGGACAAAGCGAAGGCAAAAAAGGACGTCATTTATACAACTTGGTCGCCCGAAGGCTTTCTGGATGAGGCCATATCAAGCTACCCGATGTTTATGAATCACCATACGCCGCTCTTTTTATATGAAAATGTTTATGATGTGGATTTCAAAGTCACTCTAGGGGACAAGCAGTTTTACGGTTGTTTAATGCCTCATGAAGAAGTATATACCTTGGGCAAATTGTTTGATATGGAAGGCGGCTTTTTATATAAGGTAAATGACCATACGACGGAGTTAATCCGCTCGAAACTGGATGACGTAGATCAATTATGGGACCATGAAATGGAGGTTCTCGATCCGCTTAAAGACGAACTTGAAGGGGAAGATCTAGTAGGTGTCCTTATTGTTTATCAACAAAAAGAGCATTATATGTATAATGTACTAAGTAATGCCGATATCTTTTCCAAATACAAAACCAATGCCACATACTTTCAAGTGGCCTGCGGTATATATGCTGCCTTATCGGTGCTGCTAATGGATCAAATCCCAAAAGGGGTTTATTATGTAGATGAGTTATTGTTAAAAACGAATAATCAGTATGGACAATATTTGACCTACTATATGACGGATTTTGTAATAGGGGAAAATAATCATTCAGATGGTCCATTACTTCATAGGATGAAAAGGTGGCCCCATAACAATTGAAGCCGTATCGGTTCAATTAAGAATGAAGATAATCGCAAAAATCATGAGTGCTTTTCAGATGTACGTGAAGAAATTTCAATAAAGTTGTGCACAAGTTGTGGATAAAGGAAGGGGAATAGGGAAAATCCTTATTCTTCAAATCTTTCTCCTGACTATGTGCATAACTTTTTTTGTTTGTTGAAGAAATTGCTTTCCATTCATATATATCGTATTATAAGGTATATTCTTAAAATACGATATAATGAGGGATGAAATGTTGAAAGAAATTGTGCAGGTAAATCAACTTTGGACGGATATTTACTATCAATTGCGTTATACCCATCAAGAAAAAATCACTCACCAAAGCATAAGGATCATGCAAGTTATTCAAAAAGAAAATGAAGTGGGGATAAAAGAAATTGCTAAAGCCATTCAAGTGTCCCATAACACCGCTTCAGAACATATTAAACGCTTATTAGAGAAAAAGTATGTATGTAAAACCCGCAGCATCAAGGATGAGCGTAAGGTGATTCTAATGCTTACTGAATTGGGAAGTGATGTTTTGCACCGACATTCCAGTCTCGATGAAGAAAAGCTTGAACAACTTCTCTTTGAAAAAATGAGTCATGAGGAAAGGCAACTCATCTTAGAAGCATTTACATTAATGAAGGAGAGAGCAAAAGATGTTTACAATCGTTAAAATCATCGTATCAGCTATTATCATTGGGGTTATTACAGATTTTTCACGAAGATATCCTACTCAAGGCGGAATCATTGCTGCATTACCTATCGTTAGCGTTTTAAGTATTTTATGGCTATATATACAAGGTGAACAGATGGAAACATTAAGTAAATTTGCTTTAAGTGTGGTATGGGGTATACCGGCAACAGTTGTTATGTTGGTGATAATATGGATAGCACTACAGCATTCAATTCACTTATTTGTTTCATTAGGTCTAGGAATGGGAGGATGGCTTTTATTCTTATTTGCCCAAGACATGATAGTTAAACACTTAATTAGCTAATTTAGGAAAAGGGAGGTCGAGATGGCTAGCTGTGGGCTTTTTTTTATGTTTAAGAAATCCTAAATCAGCTAACAATTGTCCTGCTTCAAGATGTTCTTAAGGAACTAATAGGATAGGTATACTTGAAAGAGCTTATATAAAGGCAAACTATCCAATTAAAGAGCAATGTCAGGCTTTTTTTTTTAGTGAGACGGTTAGCGAAGAAGAATGGGGGAAATACTAAAGGAAAGGATACTTAATTAGAATTTTCAGAAAACTATATTGACAATAAATTAACATTGTTATATATTATTTAAAAGTTAAAATAATTGTTATATAACAGAAGGAGGAGTCAAGATGATGAACATTTACGTTAAAGCCTATGAAAGTTATTTAAAGATTTGTGAAAGATATGAAATGGAGTCGATCAACTTCGACCATTTCATTAAAAATTTAACCAAAGATCAGTTGGATCAATACAGTAAATTAGCTGTTTAATGAAAGGGCGTGATTGCACAAGATGGACCTCCCGGTTGATGTAGATGTAGAATCAAAATAGAAACCCCACCAGTCGATAACGAAAACAGGTGGGGTTTTGTCATGTCCTTAAAGAGCTTATTTATAAAGTCGGTACTCAATTTTGGTTTTAATGAACGAAAGGGGCAGACTCAAGTATTTATCTATTAATCATATATGTTAATATACAAAATAAACCAATAGAAAAATTAGGGGGATGAGTATGTTCTTACATAAGATTGATGAGGAGTTATCATTGAAACTGTTAGAATTAAAGGATACAGAAAGAGTTTTCGAAATAACAAATCAATCCAGAGAATACCTACGAGAATGGCTTCCTTGGCTGGATAGTACAACAAAACTTGAAGATACAAAAGGGTTCATTAATATGGCTTTACAAGGTCTTGCTGAAAACAAGAGTGTTCATACAGTTATTATGTATAACGGACAAATTGTTGGTGTAGCAGGTTATAACCAAATAAATTGGTCAAACAAAACTGCATATATTGGGTATTGGCTCGGAGAAGATTATCAAGGAAATGGAATTATGACAAGAGTAGCTAAGTCATTGACTGAGTATGCATTTAATGAATTGAATTTAGATAAAGTGGAAATTAGGGTGGCTGTGGAGAATAAGAAAAGTAGAGGAATTCCCGAAAGATTGGGTTTTGTTAATGAAGGGTGTATCAGACAAGCAGAATGGTTGTATGACCAGTATGTTGACCACATTGTTTACGGTATGTTAGCTAAGGAATGGGGAAAATAGTATTTCATACCTTGATGAACCAGCAATTGTTTAAGATCGGAGCTGTCTTAAAGGCAGCTTTTTCTTATGGAACTAAGGGGAGGTTAGTTGAATAAGCTTAGTGTAGACGTTCTGCCCAGTGAACATATGTGATAATTAATCAAAAAAAGGCAAGGCGGATTTTTTTGGATTTCAATAACGGTGATATAGTAAAAAAAAAGAAATTACAGATAGTTTTCGGTTCATGAACTTTATTTAAGAAAGGTTGATGAAGATGACGCAACCAAAAGATGCTTGAACCTAAGAAGCTTTGGTCATTTTTAACTATTTAAATAATCAGTTTATTCTGATATTATGAAAGGGATAAAGATGGGAGGAGGAAATAACATAAAAAGCTTATTTTCAATCTTAAGTACCTTTGTGTTAGTTCTGGTAGGTGGAATGGTATTAAGTACTTCTTCTGCTCAAGCGAGTGTTCCTCAGTATTCTTTTCAAACAGAAGATGGAAAATGGGATGGTGAAATTGGAAATCCTAACAAAGGTAGTGATTTAGAGGTAGAACTAGTTTCTCCAATCTATTTAAAGACCTCTTCTGGAAGTAAGTTATTGACTAATTATAGTAACGTATGGGCTCGTCTTTGCAATGCTAGTACTGGAAAGTGCACAGGCTATCATAGCTTAGCAGGTGGAAAGACATTATTCACAGGTATGAAAATAGGTAAATTTTATGTTGATGTAAAAGATGGCTACTCTTCTGGCAAAGTATATGGAAAACTACAAATTATTTTCAAATAACTTGTATTACTTGCTACTCATTCTTAATGGGTAGCTTTTTATATGAAAAGTTTCTAAATTAATTATAATCAAAATATTTTTGTATAATTTACTAAAATTGAGCTTCACCACTGCACTTTTTCCAGAAAAGAAGCGAAGTTTACTGACATGACTAGTGCGTTCACAAAAGCAAAAGAAAATAGTTAATTCCTTAAATTAATTAACAGGTGCTTTACTTCAATATCAGCAGCTCTTTTTCTTATTGAACGGAAGAGGAGGTTAGCTGATTAAGGGACATTTTGATTTAATTAAAAGTTTTTTCATTATGTTGTGGATACTCCTTAAGAGAGTATAAAGTTCTCATTCACTCTTTGGATAATTGTAAGCCAAAATAATTAAAGGACCATCTGAGATGGTCCTTATTTATTTTTACAAATAGATTTTGGTTATTAATTATATCACGCATTTACCCATTTGATCGAACTGCAAAGAGCTTAAACAATAAAAAGAAATGTACAGCTAGCAATAGAGAGATTAATAAAAAATTCAAACTGTAGCTGTTTATTGACTTCATAATATTACTTGCTACTGCTGGATCAAAAGCCATGCCTACAAAGTTTAACAAGTTATATAAACCAAGACCAACCCCAATTTTGGATGCCTTTAATGTTACTTGGTTTTGTTTTTGATTTTCAAGGTAAAAGGTGTTAAATAATCATTTCATTAATCACCCATAAAAATCAGGAATTCAAAGTTAGTATATGAATCCCTTTTTATCGAAGCTAGCGAAGGAGGTTTGTCTTGGCAAGTTCAATTAATTTATTACCGTCACCATTCAGAACTGCCTTGACCATCCATAATGTGAAACCCTGTGCCTGGCCAAATTCGATTCGTGGGGGAAGGGATATTTCCTGGCGATTCACGAGTACATCCAATAACACAGGTCCATTATGTTCAAAAGCCCGCTTCAGTGCATCCGGGAGGTCTGCCGGATCTTCTACGCGTATCCCCATGATTCCCATTGCTTGGGCAACGGCTGCTAGATTCGGGTTTTTAAGCTCTGTACCGGTCTCCAAATAGCCTGCTGCCTTCATTTCCAATTCGACAAAGCTTAGCGCACTGTTATTGAAAACGATGATCTTTACGGGCAGGTTATGCTGTTGGAGAGTTAGCATATCTCCCATTAACATGGCAAGGCCACCGTCGCCTGAAAGGGCAATAACTTGCCTACCTGAATCGATGCACTGAGCCCCAATTGCTTGTGGCAAGGCATTTGCCATCGAACCGTGGTTGAATGATCCCAATAATCTTCTTTTCCCATTCATTTCGAGGTACCTGGCTGCCCACAAGGTAGGTGTTCCGACGTCACATGTAAATACAGCATCCTCACTGGCAAGATCACTGACCATTTTCGTTAAATATTGAGGGTGAATCGGTGTATGGCCTGGTTTCCCTACCGCAAGTTCATCAAGCCCTTCGCGGACATCTTTATAATGATCCACATATTTATCCAGGTGCCGTGAGCCATGCGTCTCTGTTAGGTAAGGAAGCAAAGCTTCGACCGTGTTCTTGACATCACCGCAAAGTCCCAAGGCTAGATTGGCCCGGCGCCCAAGATTCTCTGCCCTTAGGTCAACCTGAAGGATACTGGCTTTCTTAGGAAAGAATTGTCTATAAGGGAAATCGGTACCGAGCATCAGCAATACATCACAATCCATCATTGCGTGAAAGCCGGAAGAGTAGCCGATTAGGCCGGTAAGACCTACAGAGTAAGGGTTATCATACTCTAGATGTTCTTTTCCCCTTAGGGCAATGACCATAGGGGACTTCAATCGGTCACAGAGTTCCATTAGTTGTGAATGGGCGCCTTCACATCCTGCACCGCATAATAAAGTAATCCGTTTTCCGCCATTTAGATATTCCGCCAGTTTCTTCAATTCGTCATCGGATGGACGAACAACAGGCCGTGTCACATGTACAACCTGTTCCGGAACGGTTTGATTGTCAGGCATTGCTGCTACATCTCCTGGCAGAACCAACACAGCTACACCTTTTCTTGAAACTGCATGCTGCATGGCGATTGTAACCATTCGAGGCATCTGTTCAGGCTTTGTCACCACCTCACTGAAGTGGCTGCATTCCTTAAACAGATGTTCGGGATGCGTCTGCTGGAAAAACTCGCTGCCGATTTCGTTGCTTGGAATATGGGCTGCGATGGCTAAAACGGGAATCCGGCTGCGATGGCAATCATATAAACCATTGATAAGATGAAGGTTACCAGGGCCGCTGCTGCCTGCACAAACAGCAATGCTGCCACTCAACAGGGAATCCGAACCTGCGGCAAAAGCCGCTACCTCTTCATGGCGAACCCCAATCCACTCAATCTTTCCAGAACGCCTGATGGAATCTAGGACAGCATTCAAGGAATCTCCAACAATCCCATAAATCCTTTTCACCCCTGCACGCAATAATGAGTCGATTAATAAATCTGCGATTGTTTGCTTCATTCTTTTCCTCCTGTTTGTTCATAGTGGTATCTGTTTTTTTTATTTGCGGATACAGTCGTAAGCCTTTTGTTGCATAGGCCACCTAGCTGCTCAAAGGGAACTTTATACCGGGTTTCCGCTGCGCGCGATAGGCGGCTTCACCCTGAGTGCAATTATGAAGGACACGATGCATAATATGGCTATAATCATGAAAGTTGGCTTATATCCATTGATGATTGCCCCAATAAAGGAGCCTGAAAGGGCACCAAGGCCGAATCCCTGATATACGATACTATAATTTTTGCTGTGATTTTTTAAGCCGAAATAATCACCCACAATGGCTGGAAATACGGTAATATTACCTCCGAAGCAAAAGGCGATGCCAGCTACACAGGCAAAAAAGAGACCATATCTAATATTCCCCAGGCTTAATACCAGAACTGCCGCAGCTGTCACAAAGAAGTTAAAGGCAATCACCTTCATCCGGCCGATTTTATCTGAAAGGGCTCCCAGGATCAGACGTCCGAATGTGTTAAAAATGGCGATCATGGCAACAGCATTCGCGGCAGTGACTACATCCAGGCCAGCTAACTTTACACCCACATCCTTCGCAATGCTGATTAAATAAAGCCCGCTCATGCAAGCGGAAAAAAACATGATAAACAAAAGATATACCTCTCTTGTCCGCATCATTTCCTTGACGGTATAATTGTTCGAATCTTTGAGAGAGGACACATTAGTTTCAGCTGTCTCGGATGATTCCCGTATAAAACGCGACCCAACCACTACCATGGCCATTACAATGATTCCCCAGTACAAAAAAGTCTGTGAGGCTCCCACATTATTTAATAGCCATGTGTTTATGTATTTAAATAACAGGCTCCCCATTCCGTAAGCCGAAACAGAAATTCCTGAAATTAGCCCCTTGCGCTCCGGAAACCACTTGATTAGGTTGGACAATGAAGTAATGTAGGCCAATCCATCTGCGAACCCCACGACAATCCCTGCCGTGATGTACAAAATCATTAACGAAGAAGCGAACGAACTAGCGACTAATCCCGTGCCAAGCACTAATCCTGCCAAAGCAATTAACCGACGTAGCCCCCATTTTTCCTGAAGTCTCCCCGCAAATAGGGTGGCCAATGCTAGAGCAAAGCTTGTAATGGAAAAGGTGATGGACACTGAACTGAGCTTCCAGCCGAACTTGTCTGCCAAGGGCTGATTGAATAAACTCCAGGTGTAGATCGTCCCAAGACCTATTTGGATGATGATCGTACCAAACACAATGAGTCCTTTATTTACTTTTTGATTAGGAATCATTCTTCCCTCCTTCCTAAGAAACACTTGGGGGACAATAAATTCTTCTATTCTAGATTGGTTTTATTATGACCATCAGCCTTGCAATAATATTCGTGGATCTTCGCAGAGCTTGAAAAGGGAAGAGAAGATTCGTGGCTGCCCAAATTATGAATGGAATAAAGGGAGAGGGAAGAATTTGATATGGTATCTCATAACTTGTTTTAAGAAATGAAAAAGGGCTATTTTGAGGCTTTGATTTTAATGATCCCCTTCACTTTCATATTTGGACGGATATATCATTTCGATAAAATATCGGCGGTGCTGGACCTAACTTTCGTGTTCAAATCAAGGGATTGTCTGGCAGAGTAAGAAGTGAGAACTATAAAGGTACGAGCACCTTCTTTTCATGCTTTTAGGATTTACTTTATTAATTTTTTGTAGGTGATCCCCAACTATGTTGTAGTAGTAGGCAAAGTACAGTGTTTTCATGGACCGCTTAGAAACGTAGACATCCCCTTTGTCTTTTGGTGACTGTTGCTGCAGTTCAAAACAGGACATTGGTCGGAAGGGGAATATCTTATCTGGAAAGAAATAGTAAGGTGGATAGGATGCACAAAAAAAGAGGGAGATGGCGCTATGAAGAAATTACTTACTAGTTTGGTAGTATTAGCAATGGCCCTAGGGATATCTTTTTCCACTGCTTCAGCATCTGCTGGAGGATTTCACCACCCTGATAGCTGGGATAAGAACTCTATTTTGCGGAAGGACACTCATGGGGTGGAGGTCAGGAATATGCAATATATCCTGAATGTCATGGGCTTTTATACGGATTCAGCAGTCGTTGACGTCGATGGGATTTTTGGACCGAAAACCGAAGCAGGTGTAAAGAAATATCAAAAAGAAAACAACTTGAAAGTAGATGGTGTGGTTGGCCCCCGGACATGGGACAGCTTCTCGCAATATATAAAGAAGAATGGCACGAACACATATGGAGCAGGAGGGAATATGGGCCTCAGAATCAAATGGAAGTATGACAATTCCACCTATACATCCGGTTCTAAAGCTTATATTTACGGTAATGGAGATACATTAAGCGACCAGTATCGCTTGTATGCGAATTAAATTTACAGAATCAATAAGGGAGGTTGCTGATACAACCTTTTTGTTATGCAACTAACGGGGCAGGATAGTTGAAGAAGGAAATAAAAAATGAAATATAATAAATTTTAATGCAAAAAATTGTAAATAAAGATTCAGAAGAGAAATATAATACAAAAGGAAAGGTTACATTTAAGATTCAAAGCTTGCGAACATGAAAGAATTTCAGGCTTGGCCTATTCCATGGATTGTAGTGTTAGTTTAGCCACAACTATGCTGCTGATTGCTGGTATTAGAAATCGAGACGTCTTTACACAAATGGTGGATTCAGAGGTAATTGGTTTACTTGATCCGGGAAGGCTAAAAAGTTTAAAGATGATTCAGAAATACATTTCAAAACTGAATGACGAGCACATTTTACTTTTTTCTCTAATTTCATATGTAGCGCATGAAGTTGTGGATACTACAAAAACGCTTCATGAAAAAGTGAATCTTTGGATAGATGAAAATATAAAAAATATTGATTAAAATTATATGGAGAATAATGTGTTTCAAGTCAAAACGGGTGAGGAGGAATGAGTATGAAAATGTTTAAAATGAGTGCTGTGGCATTGGTCGCTGCGTTGTTGTTCCCTTCTGCTACATTTGCAAGTGGCTGGGATTACTTAGGAGAACAATCTCTTTTTTCTAATGGTGCTGAAAGTGATCAGTTTCCCTCTACTGGTGGTGATTATAAGATTTGTCGGGATTCTTACGTGGGTCCAGCTGGTAAGTTAAAAGTTGAATTATGGGAGTATGATCCTGACAGTTATAATGATTATGTAGGGGTAAGATATTTAGATCGAGGCGAATGTGGTATTTTCCGGGGTATTGGTAACTTTGTTGATGGAGGAAATGAAGCAGAATTTTTTGCGAAATCAAGGACTAACAGTGATATGCATTTAATCTTTTATGATTAATTCACTAACTGAATGAAAAAAACTTGGGATTGATTCGTAAATGCTACATTTTTTATAAAACAGAATATTTATTCAAAAAGATAAGAATCCATTTTGATTAACCTATTTCAAAGTGGATTCTTTTTTTGTGCCATAGAATATGTGTTTGCTGAGTGAAAGGCTGCTGAATTGTATCCAGCTGTTTTTTCGTGGTGTTTTAGAAACTAGCAAGAAAAAGAACTTAAATATACGTAAGGATGTTAATTTAGATTCTACTTTTACGGCTTCTTATATTCCTAAATCCTTGATACAAAAGCTAATTCACACATAGTCGAACAAGAAGCCATTACATATAGGGGTACCGCCAGCATTTTGACATAAAACCCACGTTAAGACATTTTATAGAATTAAAAAGATGATTTTTCCTAATCGGGGTACCGCGCGAAACGGAAATTTTGTTTCTAAGCAAATTTCGTCATATATTTAGCCAAATTCTTCTTTACGCTAAGACAAGGTTTTTCTATTTTGGTCGCTTCCGTAAGGCACTTTATGTTATCTAAATATCTATAGGATATACAATATAAAAAGGTTTCTGGATATAAATGGATAATTAATTTATTAGAAGTTAAATATGCAGTTTTAATGCTAAAGCTGCATAAATTAGTTTATGTATTACGAATTATTACGAAGGAGGTAGAAACATGGAATTTTATTGGGGCGGACTAATCTTTTGGGGATTAATCTTAGCTTCATTAACATTTGTTATTTTATCATCATTTAGAAAATCATAGTTATAATAATAACCATAGGCTTTCTGCGTTATAGTTGATTTACTTGAAGGTTGGCTAGGATTTGATACACTTGAACCTTTCGTGTACCAATGTGTTCCTAGAGAAGATGGATTAGCTGACCAAGTACTTAATGATCTACTTTTATAACCAACAGTTGAACCAGGATCATACCATGAGAAGTTAAGTTTTGTAGTACATAAGTTAACTCCTACAGGATCATCAGTTTTTGCCTTTACCCAAGCTGACTTTGATGAAGTTGCTAATGTCGAAATAGTAGGAATTGGCTCAGATATCTCTTTTTCTGTTGCTATATATGTACCTTCTTCTCCATCAACAACAATGTACTTTACCTCGTCAAATACATTATCAGTCGTTGCTTCTGGTTCTAATTCTACTATTTTTTTACAATGGAATGAGAAAATTAACATCAGGCGAACAATATTTTTTGAGGAGACTTAGATTGAAAAAATATAGTATAGGAAGTCTTTATCTATTAGGAGGAGGACTATTTTTAGCAATTGGTTATTCAAGTTTGGCTCAAGGTTTATTAGAAGAGCTTACTACGCAAATGAATAATCCTGAATTGTTAATTGGATTTGGTTATATTTTTCTGATTATCAGCATTATTCATTTCTTAATAAACAGTCATAAAAGGAAATAACTAGTTTACTTTCTGATATTACTAACAAGCACAAAATTAAACAAAAGGGTGCAATACTTCTATATCGGGCTGGAAACGGCTCCTTTTCTTATAGAACTAAAGGGGCAGGTTAGTTAAAGAAGGAATTGGCTTTCAAAACTAGAATTTAAATAATAACTAATGAGATAGAAAGGAGATTCTTATGATAATAAAGGGTTTTGGAGGAATCTTTTGGAGGACTAAAAATCTAGAGGATATAAAAAAATGGTACAGTAAAGTCTTGAAAATGGAAATTGAAAATTGGAATGGTACCATTATTACACCACAATCAGGCAATGAAACTGTCTTTTCCTTCTTTTCTGAAAATGACCGCTATTTTCCAACAGAACAACAAGTGATGTTAAACTTTCAAGTTGAAAATTTGGATGACAGTATCAAACATCTAGAAAAAATGGGCGTTCCCCTTGTTATGGAAAAGACGATTAATGAATTTGGAAAGTTTATTTGGATTGAAGATCCAGAGGGAAGACGTATAGAGCTGTGGGAGAAGTAATAGGATCATAATAAATTTTGTTGTTGAACTAGAACTAACGGGTGCGTTAGCTGAAGATCAGAGCTGTCTTTAAGGCAGCTTTTTCTTATTCAACTATCGGGGCAGGTTAGTTGACGAAGAGCCGTTTGCTTTATGGTATAGTTTATTAAATTCAGTTTGTAATTTATGGGGGAAATTTAGTGTCAAATAAGTTGAAATATGTAATGGGATTGTTTTTTGAAAAAAGAGAAAGTACTAAACGTACTAAACCATTTATACTGATTGGATATTTAATGAGGATATTAATGGGCTTAATTCTAATATTAGTTATAATTAATGATTTTAATTTTGATTTCATTAAATATATTATTCTTTTATTAGGAATTGGTTCAATAATAGATGGATTTGAAAGTTTTTTAAAAAAGGAAGATAAGAGGCAGATGTTATTAGATTTTGGTATTGCTTTTATATGGTTCGTAGTCTTTTTGGTATAGCATTTATAAGTGGTTCGTAATGTTTTTTATGGCACTAAGGGGGCAGGTTAGTTCAAGAGTGCTGTTTGATCTTTGTTCAACAATTGGGCCATATTGTGGAATAAGCAGGAAATTTTAAATGGGTAAAGAAGTCATTATTATATTGAAGTTAATTTAAAAATATAGAGAGGACTTGGGGAATTTAATATGACTGCAGAAATAATCTTTTCATCTAATAAGGAATAATACATGATGGTCAATTACAGTCAATGCTTGATAAATTTAATTTAGGTAAACTCATTTCATCCAAAAAAACAGAAATTGGAGCTATGGGTCAAACAATGTTCGTTTCATCAACGAAAGGAGATTTTGTTTTTAAAGGAAACCCACTTTATACTGGTCAATTGGTTGAGGAAAAGTTCTTTGTAGAGAATCTCCATAAAAGAACAAATGTAACTGTACCAATACCATATATAATTGATGATTCGGAACAAATTTTTGGTTGGAGTTATTCGCTGATGCCTCGCCTTCAAGGCGAACATCTAAAAGCTAATCTGAATTTAGATGACAATTATAAAATTGCTGAATTAATTGCTAAAACTTTATATGAATTTCATACTTGGAAAGTAAACGAATTTGGTGAACTTAATACCGAAAAATTGGACATTATTCCCTTTAAGGATACCTATACTCAATGGCTTTTCAATAGAATAAAGTTTTGGTTGGAAGATGCAAAAAAATATTCAGAAATAACGGAAAAGGATTTTGAATGGGTAGAAACTTTATTGGACGAATCCAAAGAGGCACTTGATAATTTATCCTCTCCGACTTTTGTAATGGGTGATTTTAAGCCTGGGAACTTCTTGATATATTTAGGGGACAGTGGATGGGAAATAAGTGGTGTATTTGATTTTACGAATTCTTATTTTGCAGACCCTATTTCAGATCTAATAAAGATGATTACATATTATTTAGATAACAATGAACGTAAAATTGCAAAGCATTTAGTCAATGTGTATTGTCGTGAATTAGAAGAAAAAGAGGATTTAAAAAAACGTATTAAAGTACATATGCTTCATCAACGGGTTTTAGATTGGGGTTGTGCAAAAGCAATGAATATGGTCACTTGGGATAACGAACTTCCATTTTCTAAATGGGTAGAAGCGTACACAGATTCAGTGGCAAGTCTTTTAGAATAAGATAGAAAATCTTATTCAGCAAACGGGCACGATTCTTTAATAAGAATCGATTTTCTTAATGAACTAACGGGTGCGTTAGCTGAAGATCGGAGCTGTCTCTAAGGCAGCTTTTTCTTATGGAACTAACGGGGCAGAATAGTTCATTCAATTGTAATTATGATTAAAATAGGTTTTACAGTATATTGTTAGAAGTTGATGAAAAACGGTGAGGGCTGGTGATGATAAATGATTATGATTGATACACCAACAGATTATGAAGATAATAACCTCAAATTTGCTTTTTGTAAATGTAAACCAAAACCATTGTATATGTACGCAGTTAATGGTGAATATCAAGAAACCTTATTTGAATTTTGGAAAGGTTATAATGTTTTTCCATTAAGAGTAATCCAAACAAAAGTAATTGAAATTGATGATTTACACGATGATGACAAAAGAGAAAATTATAGAATTAATGTAATAAATTCAAATGAAGAATTAAATAGCCTCTTAAACGAAGTAGGTTGGAAATTGTATGAAGGTAATTTTTATATTACTAATTCATTTAAAGAAGTTAAATTTGTAATGGTAGAAGAAGAATTTATAATGGGGAAAGAATTTATTTTAAGACCAGTATTCGAATTAGGTGAAAATGAAACTTTGACAGAAGTTTTTGATGATGGTCTTATGTTTACTTTAGGAACCAATGATAAATCTTTATTTACAAAGGATAAAGTTAGAGATGTATTTATGTAAAACCTTGTTATTCAACTAATGGGTGCTTTACTTGAATTAAGAGTAAAGCCTTTTTTATTAAAGTAACGAAGTAAAATAATTGAAGAACATTTTTGTTAGTCTAAAGAAAAAAGAAGATAAATTGAGGTAATAGAAATGTATGAATTTAAAGATGAGTTTGAAAGAAAAGAAAAAAATATAAGATATACCTATATTTATTTTATTTTCGCTGTTTTAATAAATACATTCATTGACATTTTTGACTTGGGAATTGAAAAAGTTTCTGGAGTTCGCATAGTTATTAGTCTTTTATTTTTTGGTGTTATCCTTTATTTTGGTTTGCGTAGGAAGTTTTGGGCTGAGGTTATGATTAAATTTTCTGTCTGGCTAAATATTATATTATTGTTCCTCATTATTACTGTTAAGATTTTAGGGTTATAGTTCAAATTAATTTTTAATGTTCTTAATTTCAAAACGATTTCAAGGAGTTAAACTCTTATGATTATATAAATTGACTTTGGTGATGATTTTATTCAATACATTTCTTGTTCAACAAAAGTAGGCAGGAAGATCAACAGTATTCAGGAGGTCTTTCTAAATTGGATTTTTGACGAGGAAAAGAATACAGAATATTGGGCTTTAGAAAATGGGGAAAGAATTTACCCTAATTATGATGCAAAAGCAATTGTTGAATGGTTAAACAATGTAAGATTTAAGCGAGGAATAGCGAAGGCTAAATTAATCACGAATTCTTAATTATGTGTTAAAAAGAAATTATATTTTTAGAGTGTTTCTTAAATGTTTAATGTTCAAACCATAAGATTGTGAAAAATGCACTTAAACTAACGGGTGCGTTAGTTCAACAAGGAAGGTTGCTGAAGCAACCTTTTTATTATGCAACTAAAGGGGCAGGTTAGTGTAGTAAGAAGAGATAAAAAAATAGTGAGAGGGAGATTATTATGTTAGAAGTAAGACCATTAGAAAATATAGATTATGAATTGATTAAGGAAGCAGAAAAAGTTATTGAAAAGAATTATAGATACGAACGGCATCACATTGGTTCAGCGGTAAGGACGAAAACGGGAAAGATTTACTCAGCAGTACACGTTGAAGCGAATGTAGGAAGAATTACAGTATGTGGCGAAGCAATGGCTATTGGTAAGTCTATATCTGAGGGAGACCATGAATTTGAAACGATTGTTGCAGTAGCTCATCCTCATCCACACGAGGATATAGAGAAATGTTGGGTAGTTGCACCGTGTGGTATGTGTCGTGAGTTAATAAGTGATTATGGAAAAGATACCGATGTAATCATTTCTTATAAAGGTAAACTAGTAAAGTGTAATGTAATGCAATTACTACCGGAAAAATATACAAGTGATGCTGAATGACCTTATTCAACTAACGGGTGCGTTAGCTTAAGATTAGAGCTGTCTTTAAGGCAGCTTTTTCTCTATGCAACTAAGGGGCAGGATAGTTCAATAAGCAAAGTGTGTTTGGACTGTGCGGTATAATGAGAAAACATTATTAAATGAGTGGGAGAGATCATTTTGAAAATAACTCAACAATGGAGTAAAGAAAATAATGATTATATAGGATTTGTTCATCAATGTTAGTGAAATAATACAATAATGGATAATTATATGATTAATCAAAGGAGACGTTATGGAAATAAAATTAAGGAAACCCATCTTAGTAGGAACTATTTTTTATACAATTTTAATTTTATATTTTATGTTCTTTGCTTTTAATAGATTAGATCATGCAACCGGCGATTATGAATATGTATTTATGCTTGTTCCGGAAAACGTTCCTCTTCGATTTCCAAACCCAACTTTTTCATGGTTATACCAATTTGGAAACATTGCTGCTTTTATCCCTTTTGGAGTAGTAATTCCTTTGTTGTATCGTTCCAGTTTTGGGAAGTTCATATCCTTGTTTGTCTTGACGATTCTCGTTCTGGAATCGCTGCAGGCTTTAACTTATCTTGGCAGCTTTGATGTAGATGATGTTATATCCAATACATTAGGTGCAACGATAGGTTTTATCGCCTATAGAGTAGGATCTTCTTCAAAAATTTCTTATAAAAAGCTTATTGCTTCGGCTCTATCTATTGGTGTTCTTCTAGTTGGGGTAATCGTGGTCTCGGAAACTATCAATTATGTTGTAGCGACAAGAGAAAGCCCGATTCAAGCATTACACGATGTGAAAGAAATGAATGGAACCATGCCTATGACTGAAAATCTTCCAAGTTTCACCGTAGCAGGCAAGAAAATAGAACCTAAAATGAACGTGTATAACAGTGAAGGGGATAAAAGCAAATCATACACTTACATCTTGGGGAACAAGAAAGATGTGACGTTCTATTCTTATTATGGCATTCCAGACAAGGGTAATTTCAAGGGAGAAGTTACTATACTGGCAGATGGAAACGTAAGAGCTCAGTACAATAATAAAGGGGCAGAATCTTTAGAGATACCATTTTTTGATAAGGTAAACGAAATTACGATTATCGTTTCCGGGAACGCTAAACTATGGGACGTTGGATTCAGTGAAAAGAAGCATTGGTGGGAGTAAAGAAAAAACAAACAACAAACAACCAATGAAACCATGATAATCGCTGAAAGGCTGTCGAGAAATTCTTGAGAGCCCTCTTTTAAGCTATAATCACTAAATTTACTATCGGCTCTTCCATTAGAAGTGGAACTACTTTCTTCATTTGTAAATCGTTCATTATTGTGAAGAAATGTACTTAAACTAACGGGTGCGTTAGCTGAAGATCGGAGCTGTCTCTAAGACAGCTTTTTCTTATGGCACTAACGGGGCAGGATAGTTGAATAAGGTGATATTTGGATTAAAGTAGATATAAGTAGAAAAGTTAATAACAAGGGGTGATTTTTTGGAGAAAAATATTGGGGATGTAGATTTTTTAAAACAAGTAGTAAAAAGACTTTGAAAAAAACAATATTTCCCCTCAGAAACCTAAATTTGAAATCATCGAGAACGTAATGGTTATTAGCATTAAGAACCATTTAAAATATGGAGTAGACTTAGATTGTTTTAATATTTTAAACCTTATTTACCAAACAATTGGACATTTAGAAGAGAGCTGAACAAACAAGAAATAGAATTATTGAGGCTTATGCAGAGTGTCAAGGCATTTTATTTTGATTATAGCAATGAAATGAATACCATTTGTCGATGAATTATTTTACTAAGTTTTTAATGTTTTTACTGATATATGCAAAGTTAGCAGTACACTAATAAAGTAATAAGGTTTACTTCAGTAAAATAAGGTATATTATATTTGTTGAATAGATTCTCTTTAAAGACAAGAAAAGTAGGTGAACAAAGTGGGAAAATATCAGTTGGATACCAAAGGTAAGGTAGCTGTGACAAAGTTTCATGAAAAACAGAAGCCTGCCAAATTTGATAAAAAGCAGCAACTTGAAAAGATACGTGCGGATTATTTGAAAAAGAAGCAAAAACAAACAGATAAATAATATGAATGAAAACATAGGAAGACTAAAATCTCCCTATGTTTTTCTTATTCGAAGTTCTTTTTTCAATTGATGATAGAGTTTATTATTCCCATAAATTTCAGATTCGGTGACAAAAAACTCGTCATCAGATATCCATTCCTCACTAAAATTTTCAGTAGCAGAATCAATAGACCAGCCGTTATTTTGCAGAAATTTTTAAAACATTTGGATACTCACCTGGCTTAGGTAGCTGAATAAAAAGATAAGTCTCGATCTTTTCAGCAAGATACTTTCTAAACACCCCACACTCAAAGAAAGTCAGGGAATACGTGCTTTACATCAATAAGGGAGGTTATGGAGGAAGGAGTATTGAGCAAACTACAAAGTTTTATCAAATGCATCTGAAATCGACTACTACTTCATACTGAACAAGGTTCAGCGCTCATTTTTCATTTTAGGGCAAGATTGCGGAGTAACATCAAAAGGTAAAATGGGTATTTATGTTAATTTTTTGAAGTTGTAAAGGATTGTACTTAAAGTAACGGGGCATTTTAGTAGAAGAGCTGTGTTTATTTTATGTGTAACAATGTGACCATATTTTTGAAAAAGAAAAAGAAATAATAGAAAATGAATAGGACTTGATATATAGCTGTATGTTAACTTTTATTTAGGAGTGGGAAGATGAGAGATATTTCGATATTAATTGCTGATGATGAGGAGGAAATTGCTGATCTGATTGCCATCCATTTAGAAAAAGAAGGGTACCATGTTATTAAAGTATCGGATGGACAAGAGGCTGTTAGTGTTGTCGAGACTCAATCGATTGATTTGCTGATTTTGGATATTATGATGCCGAAAATGGATGGGTATGAAGTAACCTGCCGCGTTCGTGAAAAGCATAATATGCCTATCATATTTTTGAGTGCTAAAACATCTGATTTCGATAAAGTACAGGGCCTGGTAATTGGAGCAGACGATTATATGACTAAACCATTCACCCCGATAGAATTGGTTGCTCGTGTAAATGCTCAGCTCAGACGTTTTATGAAGCTAAATCAACCTAAAACAGATACAGATAATAAAACCTGCGTGGAATATGGTGGATTAGTTATATCTCCTGATCAACGTACAGTTACTATACATGGGGAAAGTATCGAGCTAACACCGAAAGAGTTTGATATTTTGTATTTACTAGCGATTCATCCAAAGAAAGTTTTTAGTGTGGAAAATATTTTTCAACAGGTGTGGGGTGAAGCATACTTTAAAGATGGTAATACCGTTATGGTTCATATACGTACGCTTCGGAAAAAACTTGAAGAAGATAAAAGGAAAGACAAATGGATTAAGACAGTATGGGGAGTAGGGTATACATTCAATGGTTAAAATGATGCGCAGTTTTCGTTCAAAGATGGTGTTGTTATTTGGTTTAAGTATGTTTCTATCAGGTATCATAACGTATCTAATCTTTATAGGACTGCAGTACTATTACCACACAATGGTTCATTATGATGATCCTATGGCTCAGTTTCGTTTTTTTGCGAGGAGATTCGGAGACTTTAATATCTTTTTTATATTATTTATTTTACTATCTTTCCTTTTTTTCTTTTTCCTTACTAAGCCCTATTCTACCTATTTTAATGAGATTTCAAAAGGAATTCATTACCTCGCACGCGGTGACTTTAAACACAAGGTACATATCCGATCAAATGATGAGTTTAGGGATATTGCGCTAGACATTAATTTGGCAAGTGAAAAATTGGAAGAAGCGATTCAACGAGGAGATTTTTCGGAAAGCAGTAAGGATCAATTGGTCGTAAATTTAGCTCATGATTTGCGGACTCCACTTACCTCTGTTTTAGGATATTTGGATTTAATCCTTAAGGATGAGAGCTTGACTAAAGAACAAGTACGACATTTTTTAACGATAGCCTTTACTAAATCTCAACGTTTAGAAAGGCTAATTGATGAATTATTCGAGATAACTAGAATGAACTATGGAATGCTGCCAGTTGAAAAAAAGAAAATAAATTTAACTGACTTACTTAATCAATTAAAGGAAGAATTGTATCCTGTATTCGAAAAAAATCATTTGATTGCACGGATGAATAGTACTCCACATTTACCCATTTTTGGTGATGGAGATTTGATAGCACGTGTGTTTGAAAATCTTATGACTAATGCAATTCGATATGGATATGAAGGTCAATATGTCGATATTAACGGTTTTATTGATGCAGATAAAGTAGTAGTTCAAATTGTGAATTATGGAGATAGCATTCCTCCAGATGAACTCCCATATCTCTTTGATATGTTCTATACCGGAGACAAAGCACGAACTCATCAAGAAGATAGCACAGGTCTTGGCTTATTCATTGCGAAGAATATTGTAGAGCAGCATTATGGATCGATTACTGCCGAAAGTAGCGTAATACAGACAATTTTTGAAGTCAGGTTACCACTGGAAAGTGAACTAAATAATTTAGAAAAGTTAAATTCAAGTATATGATTTAAGAAATATTTAATATTTACCCTACTCTTTTTTTAAATAGTTTTACCTATTCTTTTAAGTAAAGAAGAATAAGGAGGAAACTGAAAAATGAAGAAGTGGGGATTTTTATTGTTATTATTATTGTGCTTGTGTTTAACTTTCATAAATATTGAACCGTTTTTTGAACCAAAAGAAGAAATACAAAATTATGATCACTATGAAAATGATAAAGTAGAGGATAGAAGGATTTCTGGAAATCTCCAAAAAAAAGAGATTACAGAAGAACAAATCTATCAAGGAAATCTGCTTTTGGTCAACAGTGAATATCCGGTTCACCCCGAAAGTATAAAATCGGATGTCATCAATCTATCTACGCACAATGTATTGACAAAGGGGTACGGATTGTTAGAAAGCGCAATTTATTTGTCAGAGGATATAGCACGTAGATTTTCAGAGATGATTACTGCTGCAGAAAAAGAAGGAGTTCGTAATTTCTCCATTACTAGTGGCTTTCGAGACTTTGATAAGCAAAGTGTACTTTATCAAGAAATGGGTTCTGCCTATGCGTTGCCAGCCGGCTATAGCGAACACAACTTGGGCTTATCGCTTGATGTAGGATCTACTCAAATGAAGATGGCTGAAGCATCTGAAGGAAAGTGGATAGAAAAAAACGCTTGGAAATACGGGTTCATTTTACGCTATCCAAAGGATAAAACGGATGTAACAGGAATTCAATATGAACCGTGGCATATCCGCTATGTTGGTTTGCCACATAGTGCGATTATGAAGGAAAAGAACTTTGCTTTAGAAGAATATTTAGATTACCTAAAAGAAGAAAAACATATTTCTGAAAGTATTAATGGGGAAAAATACTCGATTACTTATTACTCCATTTCTCAAAGCAGGACGTTTAACGTACCTGATAATAGTTATTTTGAGATTTCAGGTAACAATATGGATGGAGTAATTGTGACCGTTTACCAAATTAATTATCGGGTAAAATGTTAAATAGATGATAAACATTTAGGACGAAGAAAAGTTAGAGTTATAACGTGGGTGAAACTTATGAAAAGAAAGACAATAACAATTGGAGTATGGATGTTATTCGCCATATACTTAGTATTTTTAACTATTGGGATTCTATTTAAATTCCGTTTACAGCTGTTTGATTATAGTGTTTTATTTAACTTCGACATACAACGAGTTTTATGGAAAATAAAAATCAGTAATTTCATACCATTTAGAACGATAATAGACTATTTATTCATTTCGGACTTAAACAGTAATATACGGTACATTAATTTAATTGGAAATATTGTAGCATTTGTACCTTTGGGATTATTTTTACCGATGTTATCAACAAAACTAATAAATGCAAAAAAGATAGTGTTTCTAGGATTTGCAATTAGTTTATTTTATGAGTTAGTCCAGCTAATACTTTCTATTGGTCAATTCGATGTTGATGATATTATCTTAAACGTTGTTGGTACCTATATTGGTTACCTGATTTTTAAATTATGTGTAATTAGTATTACTAAATTAAATATTCCGTTCTTTCGCTAAGGTATCTTTTGTAAAGAGCACAGGGAACGCATCCAAAGAGGTTCCCTTATTATTTATCCTTACTATCAACAGTATGGTTTAACAGAGCCAATTCATTAAAAAAGAGCCGTGATTTCTATTGTGAAATCGACGGCTCTTTTTAATTGTTATGTCGATTGATAATTCAAGCGTTAAATAACATTTCCTACACCTCAACCGAACGGGTTATCTAATCACTAGGTGGTGGCTATTTAATATGGCGAGTTTGTTTCTTAGTTATCTTCTGCATTTTATATAATTCGCAGATCATGTAAAGTAAAGGGAGACTTGGCGATTTATGGCTATAACCATGATTAAGAACTCCTAAATCCATGTGTTTTTAATTTTACGAGGTAATTTTAGAATATAGGAGATGTATATTTGATGAAACAAAACAAATATGATGATTCGAAATTCTTTTCTGCATATAAACAAATGCCACGTTCAATCAAAGGACTTGAAGGTGCGGGAGAATGGCATGTATTCAGATCATTGATACCAGAATTACGAAATAAAAATATGCTTGATTTAGGATGCGGTTTCGGTTGGCATTGTCGATTTGCTCGTGAACAACAAGCAGGTTCAGTGGTAGGTGTAGATATATCTGAAAAAATGATTCAACAGGCTCGTGAACAAACAGATGATCCTTCAATTTCATATTTACAAATGCCAATTGAAGACATCGAGTTTTCAAACTCACAATTTGATGTGGTTATCAGTTCGTTGGCTTTCCACTACATTGAATCATTTGAAGGTATTTGCAAAAAGGTGCATGAATGTCTAAAGCCAGGAGGTACTTTCGTTTTTTCAGTTGAACATCCCATATTTACTTCTCGAAATGAACAAGATTGGTATCTCGATAATAAAGGAGATCGTCTGCATTGGCCAGTAGATAATTATCAGTCAGAGGGGGTACGAGACACTTCATTCTTAACAGGAAATGTAATTAAATATCATCGTACAATCTCAACATATATAAATGACTTACTTAGGGCTGGATTTGCATTAAAAGCCGTTAAAGAACCCATGCCTTCAGAAGAAATGTTGAAGAACAATTCACTGATGAAAGATGAGAAACGAAGGCCAATGTTCTTGATTATTTCAGTAGAAAAAGAAAGTGCTTCAAACTAACAGAGATATAATGAATCCTTATGTGAGAGTTTTTAGCATTTTCTACTGAACAAACGGGTGCTTTACTTCAATAAGGAAGGTTGCTGGGGCAGCCTCTTTCTTATTGAACTAGAGGTAGTTTAGTTGGAAAAGCTTAGTGTAAACGCACAGTGAATGACGTTTGCTTTCATATTATGACTGTATGGATATATGTAGTACAGTCTCTCGGGTTATTCGTACTGTGACATAGCAAAATAACAGCCACTGATGTTTCTGTTTCTTTTTTTTGGAATTTGTAAAATTATAAATAGGGATAGTCCAATCACTATCCCTAACATTACATATGATTTCTATTAACGAGTTCTTCCGCCTAATTGTTGTTCAG
>NZ_JBNNSH010000007.1:0-204786 GCF_050277555.1 Peribacillus sp. NPDC097895
AAATGTTTGACTTGCTCATTTGCTTTTTTAATAGTGTGTGCTCACTTAAAATTTAACGTTGGCGCTTTGTTTTGTTCAGTTTTCAAAGAGCAATTGTTGTTGTTTTTTTCAACATATTCATCTTAACATAACGTTTGAACAGTTGTCAACTTCTACGAAGTATTTCTTTTGTTAAAATCGCTCATTAATTAGGCGACTTTATTATCATACTTCTATTTTACTTTAGTGTCAACATTTAATCCGCAAAATAAGAATCTCTAATAACACATCCTCTTGAAACCATCTTGTTAATGAATACAAAAAAACCACCGTACATGTTTCATCAACAAAACTCAGGCTTTGGCTATTCGCCCTTCCCTCTTTAACTGCTTCAAAGTAAATAGATAAATAACATTTCTATATTATTTCCTTAAAATTCATCTATATTTGATATTTGTTTAATCTCACATTGAGATATATAATGAAAAAAAGAAATCGCTTTCAAAATTTAAATACTTCGTTACTTCTCATACTATAAGGAGGATTTAAGATGAGCCAAGTAGAAAGAAATTCCAAAGTGCAGAAATTAATTGAGCAACAAAAATTCAATGAGAAAGACATTTCCAAGATGACAGATTCACAGATTGAATATTATCACTGGCTCTATTTTGATGACTCTGTTTATGATTATATGTAACTCAAATATAAAATGATAAAAAGCGGGAAAAACATTGATATTTCAGGGTTTCCCGCTTTTACTTTTATCACATTCAGAAATAATTTCTTACAAACCCTCTTTTTGGTAATAAGTATTTTGTACATGCAATTTTAAAAACCAGCTACCTTCATACGAGAAGATAAGCTGGGTTTCTTCATTCTTACTAATATGATTAGCTATATATAACAGTAAACCAAAACCCCCACCAACAAGTACCTTAAAACCTGAATCAGCAGCTACCCACTCCAAGGCGTAAAAAACTATCACACCGAGAAGAACATATGAAAAAACTGTATCAATCTTAATCAAAATCCAACCTTCTTCCTTTATTTAACTTACAATATAAATTCTATCTCAAATGCATTATCCCTTGTTGAACTAATCTGCCCCGTTAGTTCCATAAGAAAAGCTGCCTTAAAGGAAGATCCGACCTTCAGCTAAGGTAACCGTTAATTCATTAAGAATTGCAATTTACATAGAAGGAAGATACACTCTCCATTCTTTCCAAGCTTTAAGATAGCCACTTAAGTCATGCGGGTGAACTCTAATACAAACGCCTATACGTGTGTATAATTGAAAAAGAACTTCATCCAAAAGCCTTTCTGTATTAAAGGGGACATCTTGAGTCAATAATGAGAAAGATTGCAATAGTGTCCTTAAATTTAAATTGTCTGGAGAAGAGCAAAATGCATAAGTAAAATCATAAATCTTTGGACCGATTAAAGGCGAAGGGTCTATAACCCCATTTAATTTATTGCCCATATATACAAAATTATGAACACCAGCATCTCCATGTAAGTAATACTTTTCTTTTTGATGTTCGTAAGTTTTCAATTTATTAACCAATAACTCTACTTTTTTATGATCCTCACTTGGTAATAAATCGCCTATATCCTCTTTGGCAAATTCCAAACTACTTAGATTGAAGTCCGCCCAAGAATTTCTATGTATTCCATTTACTCTTCCCCAGTTATATTTGTTTACTTTTTTGTATTTATTTAATAGTTCCTCAATTAAAATAGTCATCCATTCTAATTTAGATCCACGATTAAAATGAGTTTCTCCAGAAATATAAGAGTATACAATAAATTCTTTTTTCTCGTCTGTATAAAGTACATTAGGCAACAAATTTACATCTTTATAAGTAAGGAGAAAATCCTCTGTTGTAGCTATAATTTTAGGTTGGTCTATTTTTATTACATATTTCGGTATTTCATTATTATGTAGAGTATATAAAATTCCATTTGTAGTACTACTTTTTAATTTTGTGAAGTCTGTATCCTCACTTTTTATTATGCCTTGGTTTACAAGACTATAAATAATTTCATTTATTTTCTCCATTTATTTAGTCCTCTCGATTAATCTTGGTAAGTCTTTATAAATATGTAAGTTCGCTCTTTTTATTGAACTAACCTGCCCCGATAGTTCCATAAGAAAAAGCTGCCTTACAGACAGCTCCGATCTTAAGCTAACGCACCCGTTAGTTCAACAAAACTGGGTCTTTGCCGTGTATTATGTTCTCTAAAAATCAGTTTATAGCTGCTTTTCTGCTTTTATGACAGCTCCGGTTTACCACTAGTGAGAAATCCGTTAGTTCCTTAACGCTTTTCTGACTTTCCTTGCAAAAACTAATGGGTCATCAACAGCTTCAATATTAACGTAAATCAAATTCGGATTATCAAAAAGCCACTCATTGTGTATGGAAGAAACTATTATTCCTTGTTTAAGAATGGAAGCAACAAAATTCTCAACTTCTTTTTGCAAGAGTGCTACCCTACCTAGACACAATGCTCGTCCAGTCTTATTATCTCTTGATTCAAATGAGAAAGAAGAGGTCACTCTAAAACGTTTTCCTGAAATTTTTGCTTCTATGTCATTTCGATTTATGGTTGTCACACATTTTCCACCCGCAAATCCTTCTTGGCCGCCGATAATTCTTGCAAACTCTTGACAAATTAATTCATCATTAGATGCCATCTATTCATCTCCTCCCTAGTATTAATAGGATATGAATTAATGAATAGATCCGAAACGGATACGCATCTATTTTGAAATAAAAATTATGAAAGTTATTTATATCTTATTCAAACTATCCTGCTCCCGTTAGCTCTATAAGAAAGGAACTGATCGTCACAGCTCTTTAAAGAACTAACGCACCCGTTAGTTTAAGTATTGCACTTCACAAACCAGTAACTGGTTTACCTGCTTGTTGAAAAAGACGATGAAACTATTATCTTTATCGATGGTCATCGTGAGTAGGTTTAAACAAGTCTTCATTTGAATTTCTAACAAGTGAAAAATTGTCTACATTATAGTGTCCGTGAAGAGTTTCATTGTGATGACGAATTATTTGCTCCGCAGATAAAATTTCCGAGTCTGATGTTGAATGTCCATCTCCAACTAGTGTTACATCAAAGTGATTAACAGTTGCAGTCCTAACGGCTGTATCAATACAATGTTCGGTCTTACATCCCATTATTACAATATGGTCTACATTGTTTTTACTTAAATGTTCGTGTAATGGAGTGCCATAAAACGAATTTGTGGCAGCTTTATCAAATATGATAGCAGTTGATGGTATTTTAATATCCCTGTGTATCTGGAATCCAGGTCCTTCTCCATTTGAAACATCTAAATCTCTTATAAAAACAACGGAGATACTTTCATTTATCGCTTTTTCAATTACAGTATTAATGTTATTAACGATTTTTTCTTTCTCAAAGACTCCTTGTTCTTCTTTATTACCTTCTATTAATTCCTGTTGAGCATCGATTATCAGTAATGTTTGTTTCAATATTTTCCCCCCTAAAGTTATTAGCAGTTAGTTTTTTCCTGTTTTTTATTAAATATCAGATAGTATTTAAGCACTTCTTACTAAGCTCTTTATATTTTCGTCAAAAGATTTACTAATACCTTCTTGAACTATCCTGCCCCTATAGTTGCATAAGAAAAGGAGCTGCTGATCAGCTCCTGATAATGAAGTAAAGCACCTGTTAAGTTGAACGAGACTATTATAATCTTCCATAGCTAACCAATCTTTCACCCACCTTGTCCTTGGAAAATTGATCTTTCTATTAGTAATGTTATGGTTTTACCTTGAACAAAAGGTAATGTGTAAATACTGCAATTATCACTCCATTTAAAATTCCCTCAACTACATCTAAAGGATAGTGAACACCTCCCCATATTCTTGAGAAAGCTACTATTATCGCAAGAATAAACCATGTATGTTTAAAACGATGCTTAAGCTATAATTAATTCTATTTAAATTTTAATAATGGTCTACTGGTGCTCCTAGGTTATCCAAGTCTTGTGAAATATTAAGAATGATTAAATATCTCCATTCGTTTTTAAGTTTCCTAAATCCACAACTTGATGAACCTCTACTTCATCATTTTCATACTCTTTACTAGTCCCGCAAATCTCAGATAAACTTTCTACTAACTCTGTATTATCCCAATTCCTTACGTCTAACTGTACGAACTTTTGGCTTTTTTTTATTTTCATTTTCCTCACTCCTAGTTTTTAAAGGATAAGGGATATTGAGTACTCCAAGTTGATTTAGTTTTGTTAATTACAACCCTATGGTTTTTTGTTGATGTATCCTTAGTGCTAATATTTGAATTCAGAACCGAACTAATACATATACAAACTAAAAATACGAATAAAACCATAATAAATGATTCCAAGTAATCCTGCCCCCCCAACAGTTTCACTTTATATTTTAACATAAAAACCCAATTCCTTTATGGAACTCTCCTGCCCCGTTAGTTCCATAAGAAAAAGCTGCCTTAAAGACAGCTCCGATCTTCAGCTAACGCACCCGTTAGTTCATTAAGAACACAGTAAAAAAAGTCCCTTATTGGGCTGTTTTTATTTAGATAATATTAAATTAAATAAAAGCCTATGACCAAAACAAAAAGGTAAATAAACATAGAGTATAGAGTTAAGATATAGTCCTTTTTTTCTCTTTTATATTTCCATTCCATGAAAGCACGAAAACTTAATGAAATAAGGAAGTAGCCAATAAGAAAGGGGATAGTATTATCAACAAACCATATTAAGATAAGAAAGGCGCTACCCCAATAACCTGTTAGCTTACCAAGTTAAAGAGATAACGCCTTTTGTTAAACTTTGTCCGATTATGTATAAAAGATACTAGCATTTACTAGTTGAATCCAGTGGACGTAGAGTTTATAATAGGTGTATCAAACTTAGCCCTGGTTGAGACAGGGCTAAAACTTTAACCAGTGGTGAGAACACTAGGTTATAGAAGAAGTCATTTCCGTTAGTGCCTGAGAAACGCTAACATATGGGAATGGCTTTTTTGTTGTCCGTTCGTATTAAGTGACCTTTATTTTAATCCTATCAATCTACATTAGCAATATATATTACTAGATTCTGCAAAGATTCTGAATGGTTAACGCTATACCGTAAAAAAGTCCAGCCCATTACAGGTTAAACTCCCCTTATTTTTTCAATATATCTTATTTCATTTGTAAAATTAATTCATATAAATATTTTTCTTAAAAGAACACTAAATATAATTTGATATTTAAATATTAGGAAAATTTTCTAAACTTGTAATGTTATAGTTTGAGTGACATAATTATATTATATTTACATAATTTAAATATATTTAGTTTTTTTATTATAAATATTGACATTTTGCACCCCCCCCTTATGGTTATAATTGTGTAATTTTACATGGTAAAAATAGGGAGGTTTTAATTTAAAAATACAATTTTGGTAGGTGAAAGAGATTGAATAAAAGATCAGAAGATATATTGAAAATATGGTTGAAAATACCTAGATGGTTCAGACTTTTCATAATTCAAGCTATTACAATTTATTTGATTTGTATTGCTTTATTTAAAGGAATACAAGTTTTATTTGATTTAGGATCTCTGGGATTAAAGGAATTGTTTATTTGTTTAATAGCATCGTTAATTATATTAATTGCATTTACGAAACTTTCTAAAAAGACATAAAGACATGTAATGCTATGTTAAAAATGAAATTTACAGTTTTTGCCCCGAGGGACTCTACCTATCTATCTGTATTTCTCATTATTTTTTTAGATAAGAAAGTATAATAGCCCTGCTGAAACGGCCATAGTTTTTTACTTCTAAGGCAGTAATAAATTAATTTATTTAAAAAGATTTTTTAAAGGGAGTTTGTCATATGAAAAAGAAAATGATTAAAGGCAGCCTTGTACTTTTATCTTCTGTCATTGTATTTACTGGAGTATCTCCTAGTATAACTAGTGCAGCAAGTACTAATTCACAAAGTAGTGTATCCCAGTCTCAATATCCTAGTGTTGGACAACTTACACCTGAGGAAGTAGAAATGTTTTTAAATAACGGGGCTACTTACGTAGATAGAAGTCAACAACCAGGTCAAATATCTACTCGAAACGTAGTGACTAGTATTGCAAAAAAATTGGCGGTTCAAGGTTTACGAAAATCTGGTACATATTTAGAGGGACCACTTTCTAAAGTAATTGGAAAGAACTATGCAAAAAAAGCTCATAATTCGTTTTATAAAATTGCTGATTATATTGAAAAAGTTCAGAATGTACAAGAGAAAGGTATTGCTACTATATTAATCTCTGGTGGATTACCACCAGACATTGCAATGGAAACAGCTAAATGGATTGTTCTATTCTTCGGGCTGTAAACAAATAAAAAAAGAGAGGGTGGCTTAAATGCCACCCTCCCTTTTTTGTTCGTGTTGTTACTTCTTCTTCTCTTCTTCATGATTAGTAAGAGGCCCCGCCAACATTTTGCAGAAAACATACGGCTAACACTATTAAAGTGTCGCCTCTTTCGCTTTAGCGTAAATAGTGGAACGTGGAACACCTGTCATTTTAGCTATCTCATTTACACTTAATCCATTAGATTCTCTTTCTTGATACAGCTTCAAAGCCTTTTTAACGGTCTTCTCGTCCTTTCCTTTACGTCCCATATGAGTGCCTTTAGCTTTTGCCCTTTCACGTCCCTCAGTGGTTCTATCCTTGATTAAATCACGTTCAAACTCAGCAATAGCACCCAGCATAGTAAACATTAGCTTTCCTGATGGGGTACTAAAATCAATCTGTTCTTTGATGAATACTAAAGCTATTCCACGTTCTTCTAAATCCTTAGCAATCTTTTGTAGGTCAAAAGTGGAACGTGCTAATCTATCCAGCTTGTAGACCACCAGTTTGTCACCTTCTCTTAAATAGTCCAATGCCTTAGCAAGTTCTTCCCTATCAGGTTTAGCACCACTCTGTTTCTCCATAAATATCTTCTCGCAACCATACTCTTTTAACTTCTCTTCCTGTAAAGCCAAGTCCTGATCTTTAGTTGAAGCACGTCCATATCCAATAATAGCCATTATGTATAACCTCTATTCATTTGTCTAAAAGTTAAATAACTTTTGTATTTAAATTTTAGACTAACTTTCGGATTCTGCAAAGGGTTATTTTGAGTGGGAAATGAGGTGTTTTTTCAATTCTCCAGAACTTATAACTTTAAGACACCCGATTTTAGGGTAGCGTCAGGAAAATGCGGATTTACAACGCTAAGGAAATGTCACCTATAAAAAAAGCCGATTTCCATCTCAAGGAATCGACTTTTTTAGTTATTCTTATTAAACTAACGCACCCGTTTGTTTAAGTGATTTCATTCACAATATTTCAGTGGAAAATTGAAATTCTTATATATTACTACTTCAAAACAAATGCGATAATCCCAATAATAATACACAGAATTCCACTCAAAAATTGCCCTAATCCTGAAGCTTCTCCCATTAGCAGTAAATTGAATATGTTTTTACTTTTTCGGTTTTTTCCAAATAAGCCATCATCTGTTTTCATACGATAAATACCCCAAACTAGTAAAACAGTCCCGAAAATAAATAATACAATAAGCATTTATTTTCCTCCGTTGTTTGTTTAATATGTGCATCCTGGTGAAATGTCTTATTAGTTATCCTCATCAAAAATAAAAGTTTCTTCAATTGATAAATTAAAAACTGAAGCTATTTTATACGCAAGTAGCACAGATGGATTATACTTTTGTTTTTCTAATGAGATGATTGTTCTAGAAGATACACTTACTTTATCAGCTAATTGTTGTTGCGTTATTCCATTCTCTATTCGCAATTCTTTTACTCTATTTTTCATAAATCCTCCGAATTAAAGGACAAGATTGTAATACTTTCTAGACCCAATTTGACTAATCATTAATGATACTACGACAACAAATAATGCAGTATTTGTTGGGATAACGACAAAATTAGTTATAAACATAAGAATAAAAATTTCGCACATCAGAATATGCAAGGAAAAGCGAGCAACTTTCCCATCAATTAAAGCATCTCTTTCGTCGTACTCCTTCGATAATTCCTCTTCTAGTGATTTATTCTTACGGGATGTAATGTAAGAAATTGTTGAGTACAACAAAATTATTCCACCTAGGAATACTATGATATAACCAAAATTAAATCTTAGTGATGTATCGAGAATTATTTGAATGATTCCCAATATAATTATCACAGTTGAGACTAAAAAACGCTGTATGAATAGATTTTTCAATCATACCTCTCCTAACCAATTTATTCACCTGGAGTGAAGTTTATTTAACGTGAAGTTAACTTCACATGAAGTTGATTTCATACTAGTCTTTTTCGAAACAAATGTCAATGGTATATAAAGATACTAGAAGTAGTAAAATATTTCATCATTTAAATAATTTTAGTTTTAATAGTGTTCAACTAACCTGCCCCGTTAGTTCCATAAAGAAAAAGCTGCCTTAAAGAGAGCTCCGATCTTCAGCTAACGCACCCGTTAGTTTAAGTAGAAACCCTCACACTCTCTTATGTGTATCATAAAAAAGGATGGAACCAATCCGATTCCATCCTAAAAATCTTTATTGGTTGTGTTGCTTTTCCTCTTGTTGTTTTTGTTTCTTCTCCTCTTGTTTTTGTTTCTTTTCCTCTTGTTGTTTATGCTTCTCTTCCTTTTGTTTGTGTTGCTTTTCCTCTTGTTGTTTAGGCTTCTCTTCCTCTTGTTTATGTTTTTTACCCTCTTTATTTCCACCAATATCCAATGATTTTTCTTTATTATTTTTTGTAACTGGTGGAGCTTCTTCAGGATTTGCACCTTTAATGAACAGTTCATTATTCACCCGGTATACATCACTAGGCTGCTGGAAGCTACTTTGGTCTGTTCCAAACGCTTCCAGCATGGCCTTAAACATTTGGTGCGAGATTTTAGTTGAATTTCCATCCATATAATTACCTGGACCATTTTTAGTATATCCAGTCCAAACCGCCATAGTGTATTGCGGTGTATAACCAGCGAACCAACTATCATTTACCGCACCGGGTGGATATCCATATTGTGCTCTGGTTTTACTGTCAAAATTGGTTGTGCCAGTTTTTCCAGCTACATCTAGTCCAAGGACATTTGCTGTTTTTCCTGTACCAGATTTTACGACTGTCCGTAACATATCCGTCACCAAATAAGCTGTGTAATCATGCATAGCACGTTTTGGCTTTGGAGTTAAATTAACAACTCTGCCATCAGGATAGGCAACTTTACGAACAAAATGTGGTGTATTGAATTCACCGTTATTTCCAAAAGCACTATATGCCCCTGCCAACTCTAATGGATTAACCGTATTACTTCCAATCGCATATGATTCGTACACCTTATTATTATTAAAAGTAATACCCAGATTTTCTGCAAAGTTTTGTGCTTTATCCATCCCTACATCTTGAAGGGAAAGAAGTGCTGGAATATTGTATGACCATTGAAGTGCTGTTCTAATCGACATCATTCCGTGATATTGATGATCCCAGTTAGAAATAGACTGACCATTTGAGTAGGTTATCTCATGATCATTAATTTGGTGTGCTGTAGACCATTTTGAATTTTCAATAGCCGGACCATAATCAAAGACTGGCTTGAAAGTAGATCCTGGCTGACGTTTAATATCAACCGCAAAGTTGTTGCCTCGGAAGGAAGCTTTATATTGGTTTCGACCGCTTCCAATAGCTCGAACTTCTCCTGTTTTTGTATCTGAAAATACGAAGGCTCCTTGAAAATTGTCATTTGGATAAGAAATAATCGTATCGGTGTTCATTATTTTGTCCGCAAAGGTCTGAGCTTTTGGGTCTAGCGTCGTATAAATAGATAATCCATCCGAACTGATATCTACATTTTTCAGCTTTCTTTCAACTTCTTTTACAACAGCGTCCAAAAACGCCTCGTACGGCATTCCTTGCTGTTTCGTTTTTGGAACAAGTCCTGCTGTAACTGAAACCTTCTTTGCATCCTCCAATTGCTTTTTCGTAATATACCCTTGTTTATACATAGCTTCTAAAACAATATTACGACGATTTGTTGCAGCCTTCACATGTTCGGGTTCAGTGGGATCGTAATTACTTGGACTCTGTGGGAGCCCCGCCAACATAGCGGCCTCCGGAAGCGTTAATTTATTTAGATGATCGGCATCGATTCCGTAGTAATTTTTGGCGGCAGCTGCTACACCATATGTCCCGTCTCCAAGGTATATCTTATTTAAATACATCATTAAGATTTGATGTTTGGAATACTTTTGCTCAAGCTGATAGGCCAAGCTCCATTCCTGTACCTTCCGCTTTATTGTTTTCTGAGGTGACAAAAAGGAGTTTTTAATGACCTGCTGTGTAATGGTACTTCCGCCTTGAGATCCGAAATCCCCTTTTAGGTTCTTGAAGATTGCTCTCGCAGTTCCTTTTATATCAATGCCATTGTGTTCATAAAAATGTGCATCCTCCGTGGCAATGAAAGCATGTTCCAACATTTTTGGAACTTGAGAATACTCAATTTTTGTCCGCTTTTCTTTACCATATTCGTAAAGGAAATTCCCGTTTTTATCGTATAATTTGGTAGAAAGCGGATCGACTAGTTTTGAAGCATCTATTTTAGGTGCATCCTTAATCATTGCTGCAACCGTAACTGCCCCTATTCCAATTGAAACAACACCTAACAGTAAAAACCAAAGTAAAACTTTATTCAAGAAAGACCTTCTTTTAGGGGGATTTTTATCTTTTTTTTGATCTTGTTTTGTTTTTTCCACTTGTTTTCGTTCCTGACGAGAACGATACATTTCTGACATTAATCTTCTCTCCCATATTCAAGTTATTCAACAAAATTTTAGAAAACTATGCAAAGAAATAACCTTTTATTTACTCACTAGTCATTGATGGTCAGTATGGTATTTATAACAATGCATTTCATGCAAAACCTGTATATAACGAATTAAGGAAGAATTTATCCTATACTCTCCTTGGTCGGTTTTCGCAATAAAGTAATCACTTCGTACTATCTCATCTAATGCATCTTGTAGAACGTATTCCTTCTTTACATCAGGCCCTTTTAATATTTTTTCTCGTTTAATATCATTATCCAAGGTGTAACAAACAATGACATATAGTGAACAAATAAAAAAAGACAGTGTACCACTCTGCCTCTTGTTGTATGGGTTAAAGAAAACAAAGAATTATTTAATCTTATCTAGTGAACAATTATTCTATGTTTTAATTCTGAATTCATATCTAAAACACCTATCACAATTTGATTATCTTCCGTCAATGTTATGTATCTGAAATAATCATCATCAGAAATCAACAAATCGGTGTCATTCGTCGTTTTTTCCATTTTGGCAAATACATCTACTGTGTACTCAAGGTGAAAAAAATCATCAAATCCCTTGCTTGAACTACCTACCCAGGTATACAGAAAATCTTTCAGTGTGTTTTGTTCAATCACCGATAATTGTTTCTTGAACTTTAACTTATCTACTGTGACGCTTATCATTTTTCAACACTCCTTAACGAGGATTAATTATATACAATGAATTCTCCTCCAACAATGCTATTTGTATAACAATCCGTTTACAGTTTAGTTACTATAGGGGTACCGCCACATCGCCATCAAGCTAAGTAAAAGGGTTATCCCCAAAACGAAAAAATATGCTATTCTTTGTAGACTAGTATCATCATTATCGATGACCATCAGCTTTTCCGTGAAGGCGTTAAGCGTATATTAGATTTTGAATCATCCTTTGATGTTGTTGCCGAAGGAGATGACGGAAGCGAGGCTATGGATCTTGTTAAAACACATAAACCAGATGTCGTTATCCTGGATATCAACATGCAGAGTATGAGTATGAACGGTGTCGAAGCAACTAAAATGCTTGTAAACCGTTCCCCTGAAACGAAAGTCATCATTTTATCGATTCATGATGATGAAAACTATGTACAGCATGCATTGAAAACAGGAGCACAAGGTTATCTGTTGAAAGAAATGGACGCAGATGCGTTAATTGATGCTGTTCGTGTAGTTGCAGAAGGTGGCTCATACCTTCATCCGAAGGTGACACATAATCTAGTCAAAGAATATCGCCGTTTAGCTACTGATCGTGATTCAGTGCATGCTGTAGAGATCAGAAGACCGCTTCACCTATTGACTTGACGCGAGTGTAAAGTTCTTCAAATTTCAGCATATGGAAAAAGCAACCGTGCCATCGGCGAAACTTTATACATCAGTGAAAAAACAGTAAAAAACCATGTGACTAACATTCTTCAAAAAATGATTGTAAACGACCGTACACAAGCTGTTGTTCTAGCTATTAAAAACGGATGGGTAGAAGTAAAATAATTTCAACTTATGTTAAGTCCGGCTCTTCAGTTTTCGCAATGCGTGCTGAAGAGGCGGGCTTTTCTCACGAAACGATCCTTAGAAACAAGAACTAGCAAAATATATAGAATACTATAAACACAAACGAATCAAGGCAAATTAAAAGGCATGAGCCCGGTACAATACCGAGCTCATGCCCAACGGGCTGCCTAACGAAATAACCTGTCTAACTTTATGGGGTCAGTTCAACGTTAAGGAATCGACTTTTTTTACTTTTTCTTAAGGAACTAACGCACCCGTTAGTTGATTAAGGATATTTTATTTTTTAACTGATTATTTAAAAATAAAAGAAATACTCTTTGAGATTTTTCCCTTTTTATAATTCTTTTTACACGCATTGTTTTTTGTAAATACTGCCTAACAGTTCTATTTACAAAAAACAATCGATGATATTTTTCATCTTCGTATATATCTTTAAACCAATTATGATTCTTCAGCATTTCTATATTTCGATCAATTTTTCGAGTATCCAAAGAATAATCACCGAATCCTGCGGAAAAAATGCCTAAAAGAAAATCTATCATAGCTTAATTATCCCCCTGTTATTGAAGTAAAGCACCCTAGTAAAGTTCTATTCAAATAATGTTACTTTTGGGTCTATCCCATAACAATGAACAAGCATAGAGTGTAATTGCCCTCTGTGATGATAAACGTGAGCTACGATCTCTAACAACCATTCATATCGTGAGTATGTAACACCCCAGTAAGAAGTAATTTCCTCTTGAAGTTCGACTTCTGTAAAATTCATAAATTTATCTTCTAAAAATTGATGATTTTTTATCAATGCTTCTTTCATCTCACTTAGACTCTTACATGAAACATTTGAATAAAATTTATTCATCGTGTCTTGAGATACCCCATCCGAAATAAGCGAATCAGCTTCACAAATAATAGCAATGTGTTCTAACAGCTCTCCTATGGAATGCTTATTGGGTGTAGGTCTTTTTTGCAAGTCATTTTCTGCTAACTTTTCTATCATCTCAACAATTGTCGTTACAGCGACTTTAATTTGATGCAATGCACTCTTACAATATGTATTCATCTTATCCTCCTTTACTTCAAATAAATAAGAATATAAATTCGTATTTCATTTTAGCTTAATCCTTAGTCAACTATCCTGCCCCGTTAGTTCCATAAGAAAAGAGCTGCCTTAAAGACAGCTCTTATCTCAGCTAACGCACCCGTTAGCTAGAAGGGCAGTTACGTACAATAGGAAGATGATATAAAGTGCATGGAATCAGAAAAGTTAGTTGTCAAATCTGTTTTCAACTCCAATTTAAAAGAATCATTCAGACACTTCCAATTTATCATGTCGTTAATATGAATTGTTAATAACCCCCTGTGCAGCAAGTTTTGCGCTGATCATTGCCGCATCGGCCAGCCGGCCTTCTAAGCCGACCCAATCCCCAGCAACATAAAGCCCATTTACTTCGGGAACGAATACACCCGGAGCCGAACCAGCTCCATCGTGGTGAATCGTACGCGAATCGTGGGCAACCATTATTTTAGGTAAGAAACGTATAGAGGCAACTTCCTTATCCCATCCAGGCTGTAAAAGATCCAGTAGATTAGTCAATTGCTTCTTGTCCTCTTTTGGATCTGTCTGACTCCGATTATCGTTATACTTCATGACATGAAGTACATGCGCTCCATTTTCACTTAATTTAGTCGATAGCGACTGAATCGAAAAATAGAATGGTTGATCCAAGCCAAGGGCGAAAGCTCTTTCCGAATTTGGCAGACGATTCAATGCTACATCTAGACATGCTGCATATAGGGGACGAGATTCATTCTTCCACCTTCCAAGCGACATATGATCTGCTCCCTCAACAAGCCGGCAAGCTTCATTTGGTCCTGCAGTAATGACAACTGAAGACGTTAAGACTGTATTACCATCTGATAGCGATAAGGCACGAACAGTACCAGAACTATGCAGAATTTGATTCACTTTACATCCGGTGGCAAAGGTTACCCCAGCTTTCACGGCTAGTCCATGCAGATCATCCACAACGGTTTGCCAGCCTCCATCAATATATTTGACACCCTGTCCAGCTAGCTGTCCTTGCTTGATCACAAAACCAGCACTTAAAACACTAGGATTGTCACAATACGACCATTGCCTGCACATTGCTAGAAAAAATAGACGGACACGATCATAAAATATGTGGTTTTGTGCCCAATCTATTAAGTTAATCGATCGAATCGAATCTGTATCGACTTGACCTAAACCACTCATGAGTTTACTCCACTCCATATTTTCTTCTTGAGACAAATCTGTTGGAATTTGGACCATACCCTCTTGCAAAATCCCAATTAATCTACCTTTGGAAGCATACCCTCCCTTTGGAATGCAGTTGAGTTCGTTAAGGATTTGAAGCGCTCCGCCTCCTTCATACATAGCATGCGGACCAAAGTTGAATAGGGCACCATATATATTTGTTGTTTGAGCCATTCCGCCCAGTTTTCTTGCTTTTTCAAAAACAATGACCGATTTGCCTGCCTTTGCTAGATAAATAGCCGCAGTCAATCCTGACAATCCTCCTCCAATTACGGCAGCATCATACTTTTTCTTTTCCAATGTCATTTACACCATCTCCATGTACCTTAATGTAATCCCATTAAACATATATTCCTCCAAGTGTTTTTTGAGCTAATACTTTGTTAATGGTCTTTCCAAACTACCGTATTGTCTATTGTTTTACTGTTGGGATTGATATTGATGCTGCTCTAACTAACGTTCCAATTGTTTATGTATTCTGTTTTGTCATCAGAAATCCTCTTGTTAAATTGACCGTTTTTTCTTGAACGACATGGGTCATTTTATAAAATTATCGAGTGAAGTCGATAGTCGTACTACTTTCAATGTATACATGCTCAGCCAATTATACGATATCACCTCAATTTCTTATTTGTTACAATGGAAATGAATAATAAGAATTTTCACAAAAAACAAGGAGGAACTTACTAATGTTTCCAGGAACTCTATATGAAACACATGTTCAAACAAAAAATTTAGAAGCAGCAATAGAATTTTATAATAAACTAAGATTAGATCTAGCTCATTATATTGAAGAACGCCGTGTAGCATTTTTTTGGTTTGATAAAAATAAAAAGAGAGAACAAATGCTGGGCGTTTGGGAGGTTTCAGAAGAAGAATTTCATAAAAGCCACTTTGCATTCAAGATTAACTATGAAGATATAATTAATGCAAGAGAATGGCTACTCAATAAAGGTATAAGTCCAAGATCGGCTTTTGGTCTTGAACCTACTGAGCCCATGGTACAAACCTGGACACCTACTGCTAATCTTTATTTTTACGATCCTGACGGCAATTCATTAGAGTTCCTTTGTTTACTTCCTGAAAAGAAAAAAAATGTGGTACAAGATGTCATGTATTTAAGTGAGTGGGAAAAGCTGTAAAACAAGGAATAAATTTGGTTTTTGACTTAGGGTGTTACTAGCAAAATAACTAAAGAACACTTTTACTGCTCCTTTACCATATTTCGATATTCCGCAATCGGACGCGATTGTTGAATAATTCCCAACTTCTCAGTGATATAAATGAGAAATTGGGAATTTTAATACTGGAATATACCTAACGTTGTAAATCCGCATTTTCCTGACGCTACCCCTTAATGAACTAACGCACCCGTTAGTTCATTAAGAAAATCGATTCTTATTAAAGAATTGCGCCCGATTGTTGAAGATCGTTATTAAAGTAAAGCACCCGATATTTCAATGAAATTTTTACCACTTGAAATGAAGTTAGGAATTCCCTTACCGAGCTCACATACTTATTTTTTTAGTTGGTTGTTTTCAATAATAGGATTAGAATAACGTTTCTTGCTACTTCAATCATGGCTTTTCCCAATTGTTCAGATGTAATGACACTGTTCAGTTTCAATTGTAATGGATTCAAAGGCTTCATTACATCATAAAAAAATTGGTACAATTTTGTTTTTGATTTCACACCATGCAATGGAATGATGACACTTGGACGAAACATAAGCCGACTTAAATGGAATAAGAGCTTTTTTGCATGCTTAGTTCCTCTAATGACTATTCAAGAAAGGCTGTGCAGGCTTTTTTTGAATAATCTACGAGACGGGGATAAGATAATTCCATAGGTTTTACCTTAATACTATTTATTATGGTAACTGAAACGCCTAATAGATACTATAAAATATACCAACAAAAATATCTCTATCTATTATTTTGAAAAGATTTCTTTTGCATTGTCCATGGCCATTTTATTTCCTAGTGCTGAATAGTCAAGCCATGGCTGATCCGGAACTACGTAAACATGTTTTCCTTTAACTGCTTTCAACCCTTTCCAAATGGGTGTATCTTCTAACTGTTTAAAAGCTGTCTGAGACTCATCGTCACTGTTGACAATGACAAATATAGCATCTGCATCGAAATCTGGAAGAACTTCTTGAGATATGACTTCGTAAGGCAGATTTTTATCAATGTCTTCAATACCATTGGCAGGTTTAAAACCTAAATCCTGAAATAAGATAGGTCCCATTGGTCGTTTTGTACTAAATACTCGTAACTCCTTTGCCGTAACGCGTATTGCCATTACTTTACTGTCTTCACCAAGTTTATTTTCAATCAAATATTTCACTTCTTTTGTTTGTTTTTCATAATCTAAAATGAATTTTTCTGCTTGCTGTTGACGATCGACAAGTTTACCTACGGACTTTAAATGATCTCTCCATGTTCCTTCATCAAGATTAAATACATGAGTCGGTGCAATTTTTTCATATTTTGATACATCTTGTCCTGAAAATTCCTTATCAAGATAAATCACAGAAGGGCTTAGTTCAATCAACGCTTCCATATCTGGATCTTTTACTGGCCCAAGCTTTTGCGTATCTTTTAATTGATCCTTCACATGTGGCAGAAAATCTTTTAAGTCTCCACCAATAACAGAACCAACTGGAGTTATACCTAATGCAAGTAAATCATTTGTTAGGTGGATGGAAAGTGAAGCGATTCTAGGTTCTTCACTGTCAGATTTATTTTTGTGTGCTGATTTATTATCATTTGAAGAAGTTTGTCCGCAAGCCGACAAAATAAGAATTAACATAATACTAAATAAAATAGTAAGTTTCTTGTTCATTTTTTCTCCTTATTGAAAAATTCATTTTGTTTTTGTGAGTAAATAAAGAAAATATGGAGCTCCTATAGCAGCGACTACTATACCAGCTGGAATAGCATTTGGCTGAAATATAGATCGACCAATGGTATCCGCAAGCACCAAAATAATGAGCCCTATAAGTCCTGCAACAGGAAGGAAATGTTGGTACATTGGGCCAACAAGGCGACGGGCAAGATGAGGGGCGACAAGACCAATAAATCCAATACCACCGGCCATCGCTACACTCGCACATGACAAACCCACAGCAGTTACCAGCATCAGCAAACGTTGTTTTTGAACAGAAGTACCAAGTCCAGCTGCTACGTCATCACCAAGTGATAAGGCATTTAATGTGTTAGATTGGAACCAAGCATAAGGTGCCAAAATAAGGATCCAAGGAAAAAGGGCAATAACATGAATCCAATCTCTTCCCCATACATTTCCAACTAACCATCTTGAAGCAAATGAGTAGGTTTCTTCATCAAGACGAAGAGACAGAAAAAGGGTAATAGCACTAAAACCAGCAGAAATTGCAATTCCAATGAGAATAAGTCGAATGGGCAGCATGCCTTTATAACGATCATAGGCAAGTAAAACAATAAGAAAAGCAGTTAAGACTCCGCCTAAAAAGGTAAATAACGGTATAAGAATTGACGCTTTTTCATCTAATGAATGAAAATATGTAACAAAGATAATGAGGCCAAAGGACGCACCTGCATGTAAGCCTAAAATTCCTGGATCTGCCAAAGGGTTACGTGATAATCCTTGTAAGATTGCACCAGAAATTCCTAATCCAACTCCCGCCAACATGGTAATCAAGATTCGTGGCATACGGTAATCAAACAGCACAGTTGAACTTTTAAAATCACCGTAGCCAAAAAGCGTTTGGATTACTTTAAAAGGTGAAAGTCGTAGTGTACCTGTATTCAAGCTTATTAATACTGCAACTATACTAATTAAAATAAATACCATAGTAACTGTATATGCCCTCTTGTTGTCTGCATTCATATGATATTTCACCTATAAGTCCCTCCCTACTTTACGAGCAATATAGAGAAAAAAAGGAACTCCGACAAGGGCTACCATTATACCAATAGCCAGCTCTCTAGGTGGGTTCAACGTTCGAGCTCCCAGATCAGCCAGTATTAACAGTATCGAACCCAAGAATGCTGACATTGGAATGATGAGCTGATAATATCCTCCAACCAATTTTCGTGAAATATGTGGGATTACAAGTCCAACGAAACCTATTGAACCAACGGCCGAAACAGAAACTCCTGCCAGAATAACGGCTATTATCATTCCAAGTATTCTAATACGAGTCGTATTCACACCAAGATTGGTGGCAATATCATTTCCCATCGAAATGAGTGACACAGATCGCCCTAACGATATTGCCCAAATAATTGCGATAAGAATAATAGGAACTAACACTTTCAAATGATTCCACTTTATCCCTGCAACACCTCCCGCATACCAAAATGCTAAATCTTGACTCAAATCATAATAAATAGCCACTCCTGAACTAAGTGAATGTAAGAGCGCTGCTATCACTGCACCTGAGATTGTTAGCCGTATAGGTGTTAATCCTCCCGGCACAGATGAGCCAATTATAAAAATGAATAATGTACTCAATACAGCTCCTATAAATGAAAAAACCATCAAGATAGAATATGGAATGTTTGGAAAGAAAGCAAAACTAAGGGCTACCACAAACATTGACCCTGCGTTAATACCAAGTATTCCTGCGTCAGCTAAGGGATTGTGGGTTACTCCTTGCATTAAAGCCCCTGCAACTGCAAAAGCTGCTCCTACTAATGCAGCGCCAATCACCCTTGGAAGCCGTAGTTCGTGGATAATCTGTTGCTGTGTCAGTGTAGGATCATAATTAAAAATCGCTGACCACACCGTATTGAAGGTAACCTCTTTCGCCCCAAATGTTACAGCCAAAAATAGGCACACCACTAATCCAAGAATCACCAGAATGAATAAACACATTAGCAGAAAAACATTTGAACGATTTTTGAGTCCCTTTAGAGAGGGATTATGTAACATTCTTAATTCATCCTTTACTTTTCAATAAATGAAATTGATAATCATTATCATGATGATTATATCTTTACTCTTTGTTGAAATCAATCTATTTTTTAATACGTTAATTTGAGAAGCGTAACGATGAGGAAGAACCTGAGAGGTATATAGATTTTGAGTAAACAAGGAAGTAAATACCTGTCGTAAGAGCTTGACAGCCGAATGATTAAATAGTTGATTGAGTCCTTTAGGACCTATCAAGACTCCCGTTGTAGATTCTAGAAAACTACATAACTCTGTTAGGGAAGTACTCACTACTTTTTGGCTAGCTCTTGGAGAGCTTGTGGAGATAAGATCGTTGTAGTTCCTGTGAAAAGAGGGTAAGTTCGTCTGAAATCTCGCGACACATAAAAAAACACCAGCATTTCCATGATATTACAGGAATAATAGCATTTTTTGCGTTTTGGAGGTAATGATTTGCCCTAGCTTGATGGGTATGTGGCGGGTACCCCTTATACAACTATCCTGCCCCTTTAGTTCCATAAGAAAAAGCTGCCTTAAAGACAGCTCCGATCTTCAGCTAACGCACCCGTTAGTTTACCCATTTATGAATTTCCCTAATGAATAAACCAATAAAATTAATAATTGATAAATAGTAAAGGGGATTAGTGTAAGGAATGGGATGTACTTCATCTTATGTTGTTCTTTCCTTATCACAGCGATAATCATACATATAATAGAAACACCATACAGGCTCAAACTACTAATTAGTAATATATCACTAAACTTAATTATTTCAATTGCAGCACATAAAAGTAATGGAGCCATAACTCCAACTATGGCTGACGTAAAACTAAACATATTTTTCTTCATTTCAATTTCCATCCTCAATTCATTTGATAATGGTGGTGGCAGCCACACATCTTGAACTAGAGCACAAGTTAGCTTAATAAAATTATCTCTGTTAATCACTCTTTTTTTCAATAATAGATTTATTTAATCCTACTTGTCTTATTCAACTAACCTGCCCCGTTAGTTCCATAAGAAAAAGCTGCCTTAAAGGCAGCTCCGATCTTCAGCTATCGCACCCGTTAATTTAAGTACATTTCTTCACAAACTTGTTCTGTATGAAAAAGTTCAAAAATTTCTATTGCTGATATGCCACTTGAATACATGGAAATCCGAAAAAATCATTGCATATGCAAAAATGAAATTAGGAAAGAATTTAAACGACTAAACAATCTTGTTGAAAATTATCAACACCAATTGCTCGAACTTTACCTTCTCGATAAAATTCTTCCATAGCCCGCCAAGCACCATAGTAATCATTATATGGTTGGTGAATCACATATAAATCAATATAATCTAGTCCTAAACGTCCAATGAATTTTGAAAACCTCTTTTTGCCCCTGCATAATTAGTATCTGTTATCACTAACTTAGTAGTAATGAATAACTCTTCATGTGGCACACTACTTCTTTTAATCGCCCTTCCCACGGTTTCTCTTTTTTTAGACAACAATAAATAGGCAGCCCAATTTTTTTGTCCATATAGGACACTAACCCCTCTTTGTACATAGCCTGAAAGGGTAAACAAAAAGGGAGGATCTCTTGAATGTATAACTATAATTACGCTTTTAACCCTTATAATGTGCCTTATTATATAGACGGAGAACGAATACCGGGCCCTGGCGGTGGTCAATGGGATGGACATGGCGGTGGTCAATGGGACGGACATGGCGGTGGTCAATGGGACGGACATGGCGGTGGTCAATGGGACGGACACGGTGGTGGTCATGGTGGCGGACATGGGGATGGACACGGTGGTGGTCATGGCGGTGGTCAATGGGACGGACACGGTGGTGGTCATGGCGGTGGTCATGGTGGCGGACATTGGGAACACGGGCAATGGGTTCCCCGCTGTAGGAGAGTATGGGTTCATGGATTTGGTTGGACTTGGATTTGTAGGTGGTGAAAAAAAGACAGCATATTGCTGTCTCTTTTTTTTCGCTTTTTCTTCGTATTGTACATTTCTTAAACCAACTCTAATTACCAGTAAATTTACATTTATTGAAGTGTTAAAATTATTATGAGGTGTTTTGAAATGTTTATATCACAAATGTTATTACAGAAATCTAATCATCCTTTCGATGATGATTCATATATAACGGTTATAGATATAAAATTAGTTGGTCGAAATTAATTTGTGCTTGTGCCTTGCAGGTTATTTTATATTTCGCCCATATCATCGTGGTCAAAATTATTATTTTTCTATCTGCAGACACACATTTCAAAGACATATATGTTCGCTATGAAATCCATTTGAGTTATTTCAGACGTTAAGTGAAAATAAAGTTTTTTCATTACTTATTAAGACCTAAATTGTAAAAAGTCATAAAAAATAAAGGGCGATACATATTAGACATAACTAATATGTATCGCCCTTTTACACAATATTCAACAATCGCGCCCTTTAATAGAATAACTAAAATATGGCCTCAGTCCTAAAATCACTTAATTCCTATTTCACTAACGGACCCGTTAGTTTAAGTACAATATATCACAATCTCTTCAGTAAAATATGCAAATAGAATATCTTCATAATAAAATTAGTCACCGTTAGACATTTTAAAATGCCTCTTTATTACATTGTATTTTGCATCTATTAACTATTCGTTTGATTCTGGAATATTGTTATAGCGTTTTTATTAATTATGACAAAAGATATCTTTGTTGTTTGGAAATCATCTCCCTATCGAATCCAGCTCATTTTGTTTAGTATCATTGGAGTGATACGCTTACAATATACCTTTTTAGGTGCAATTGAAGAGAGTAATTCAGTTGTTGCTACGTTATTCCAAATTTATACTTAACTTGTTTGGAATTGCTTCATAGTCCGAAATTAAACAGGCTACGTAGACTCTATGTCTCTATTAAATGATTATTACACCAGAACCAAAGTAAGCGTTATCAAAAAGGTCATAATTAAAAACACGATCAAAGTAGTGACTAAAGAGAACGATTACAATTTTAGTTTTATCTACACCGTAGTGTTCCTTTTTGATAATAAGGTAGACCTTTATGAATAATGTTAAATTTACTAGCTGACTTCTTTATCTGTTAATATTAAGTGTTTATTTTTTTTATAGTCAAATTGTTTCTCCCATTTGGTCATTACTACTACAGCTAGTGCATTTCCTACTACATTTACAGTAGCACGCCCCATATTTAATAGAAAATCAACCCCTGCGATAAATGCAAAGCCTTCAAGTGGTAGACCAGCAGCTCCTAAAGTGGCTAAAAGTACAACAAAAGATGCGCCAGCAATCCCAGCAATCCCTTTAGATGTCACCATAAGAAGTAAAACTAAAGTAATTTGTTCAGTTAAAGGCATATCAATTCCATAAAGTTGAGCAATAAATATTGCAGCAATTGCTTGGTATAAAGTAGAGCCGTCTAGATTGAAAGAATATCCTATTGGGACAACAAAAGAAACAATTGATTTCGGACATCCGAATCTCTCCATTTTTTCCATTAGTTTTGGAAGCACAGTTTCAGAACTAGCTGTAGAGAACACAAGGATTAATTCGTCCTTAAGAAATTTTAGCATCTTAATAAAATCAATTTTAAATAGCTTTGCTACTAAACCCAAACAAACTATAACAAAGAAGAACATGGCTCCATAAGTAACAAGAATCAATTTCCCCAAGGGGATAAGTGAACTGATACCAAATTTAGAAACAGTTACACCTATTAATCCAAAAACTCCAAATGGGGCTACTTTCATGACAAGACCCACTACATGAAACATTGCATGTGAAACACTTGTAAAGAAATGTAATACTGGTTCTCCTTTTTCACCGATAGCTGCGACTCCTAATCCAAATAATAAAGAAAAGAAGATAATAGATAATAACTGTCCGTTTGCCATAGCATCAAAAATATTGGTAGGAACTATATTAATTATAAAGTCTAAATTTCCACCTTGTTCAATTGTCTTTTCTGCTTCTACATAGCTTGAAATATCGCCTTTTGTAAGTTCGCTTAAATTGATGCCCGTCCCAGGCTGAAAGATGTTTGCAAAAAGGATTCCGAAAACTATGGCCAAAGTGGTAATGATTTCAAAGTAGAGTATGGTTTTAAAACCAAGGCTTCCAAGCTTTTTCGCATCACCAAATCCAGCTACCCCAACAATAATACTAGAAATAACAATGGGAACAACAACCATTTTAATTAAGTGTAGAAAGATATCACCTAAAGGTTTTAAATACGTTTCAACTCCAGGATTTTTATAGAAAACAGCACCTACAATAATACCCGAAAGAAGACCAGTTAAGATCTGGAGTGGCAATCCGAGTTTTTTCATTTTATTTTTTCCTCCCATTCCTACTCACTCGTATAGGGAACACTGAAACGACTGAACGAGAAATACAGATCCCGCCCAAACTCCTGCACTGATTTTTTTATGAAAATTTGCTATCCGCCCTTTCTTACCACAATATAAATAGGGGGGGTATGCCCCTATTTATATTCCATCCCCGTTAATCCTCTATTTGCTTAGCCGAACCAATCTTCTTCATAACTACTTTTCCATGGTAATTAAACACCTTTTCATCATTTATCTAGTGAGTTGGTAAGCTCCGCTAGCTTTCTTCTTAAATTTAACCGGACCGGAATCTGTTAATTCCGTCCCTAATATGTTGAGTTTTCAATTAAATGATTTCTCGAACGCATCGTGTAGAACGTCATGAATCTCTTAATGCAATCAACAACTCAGTCTCAATAGTTGCATTTCCAGGTAACGACTGGACTCCAATCGCACTTCTTGTATGCTGTCCTTTTTCACCAAAAACATCAATCAAGAGACTTGAGGCAGCATCAAGGATTTTTGGCATGTCCGGAAAGCTACCGACACAATTTACATAACCTACCAATTTAATGATCTGATCTACCTGATCTAGATTCTCAAGATGATTTCGTACAATACTAAGATGATTTAAAGTACATAATTGAGCTGCTTGTTGGGCATCCTCAATCGTTACTTGTTCTCCCAATTTTCCAGTCAGCATAAGTTGACCATTCATCTTACAAGTAACTCCACTCATATACAATAAATTCCCATATTTTTTTGCAAGGACATAATTACCTGCACTTTTCACCTGTTGAGGAAGGGTAAAACCTAACTCTTCTAATCTTTGCTCTATCTGACCTTTAGCCAAATTCATCTTCCCACCTCATTCAATACTTTTTCGCGCTTTTCCCTTATAGGGTTAGCGTCAGGATTTTGACAATTTACAACGTTAAGGTGAAACTCTTGTATCAATATTGTCTAATCTATTGATTTAGAATCAATTTCGTAAAATAAGGCTAGTCAGTGTTCCATCTGATGTCCCCAAATTTTTATCGTTATTAAGTCAGTAACAAAAATAGGCATTAATTTTGAACGGTCTTGTCGATCATTATCGTTTTATCTGATTCTATTACTGCTTGACCCATAATTTGAGTTTTTATTATTTCACTACCTTGTACGAAACTTTCCGCATAAATCACACTTGGCTTTTTCATTGAAAAACCTTGATTGATTTGCACTTTATGCCAACCAGATTCTTTTTCTTTGAAAACATGGTGCTCGACTAAATAAGATCCTAGTGCACAGGCAGCTACACCCGTTGCAGAATCTTCATTGTACCCGGCTCGCTTAGGAAATTGTCTTGCAGAAACTATTGGACTTTCTTCCCGGTGTTCAATGGAAAAAGGATAAAAACCAGTCGTTTCATATTGGTCACAAATTTCCCAAAGATATTCAAAATCAGGATTTAGACTGTTCAATACTTCCGAATCTTTTAGAGGTACCATAAGCTTAGCTCTGGATGTTGAGACTGACTGGACTGGTCCAACAGTAATATCTATATCGGAAACATTAATACCCAACGCTTTTGCCACTTGAGAAATGCTCGGATTATCCTGGGAAAACCGAGGAGGAAACTGCTCAACTATAATATTAAGAAGATTATCGGAAGACGTTTCAGAATTGGCAGAGATAATTCCCAGTGGTGTTTCTATTTGGACTGTAGTCTTGTTAAGAAACCCCTTCTGAATTAAAACAGTTGTACAACCTACTGTTGCATGAACACACATCTCCATTTCATGGTTTGGTACAAAATAACGTAATCGCACATCAGAACCATCGTTTTGAGGGCTACATACAAACACAGTTTCCTGCATGAACTGGGCTGCAATTGTGCACATTTCCTGCGAAGTGAGCTGGTCTGCATTAAATACAACCGGGCATGGATTTCCTCCGTAGGGAGAAGCAGAAAATACTCTTGTGTGAGTGACGGGTAAAATGATTTTTTTCATATTCATCTTGTTAATCCTCCTCTTTGGAATACTCAAATACATTTTTACTATACGTTCTTTTTGGTATTAAGTATAATGAACATAAAAGATACCAGATATCGATTTTACCAATACCAAAACACCAACAGGAGGTACTTTCTTTGGATATTCAGGATTTGAGAATTTTCCGTACCGTTGCTCATCAGGGAAGTATATCTAAAGCTGCATCTTTATTGAGCTATGTACAATCTAGCGTAACTACCCGGATTCAGCATCTGGAAAAAGAACTTCATACACCATTGCTTCACCGTCACAATAGAGGTATTTCTCTAACTTCAGCAGGACGAACTTTGCTTTCGTACGCCGATAAAATTCTTCCTTTATTTGACGAAGCTCAAAGGGCTTTCGAATATACTTCAACCCCTAGTGGTTCTTTAATAATTGGTGCAATTGAATCCACCGCAACCGTTCGACTTCCTCTCCTTTTTTCTACTTATCATGAGGAATACCCAGATGTAGACATAACCTTAGTAACAGACACAAGCGAAGAACTAATGCGAGCTTTGTTAAAATGCGAAATTGATTGCGCTTTTGTAGCCGGTAATGTAGATCATCCGGAAATTGTTCAAGAAACAGTTTTTCATGAACAACTTGTTTTTGTCACCCATCCACTTCACCCCCCGATAAAAGAGTTGAAGGATTTGTATGATTCGAAGTTGTATTTGTATCGGCCAGGCTGTTATTATCGATTAAAGTTTGAGTCCTGGTTACAAGATGAAGGAATTATTCCTACAAAAATTAATGAACTTGGAAACTTAGATATTATACTGAATTGTGTAAGAGCAGGGTTAGGTATTGCTTTAATGGTCAAAACCTATGCTGAACCATATGAGGCAAATGGATTGGTTCGTTGTCACCCTATTCCGAAAAAAGACGCTACTGTAACTACTTCATTCATCTATAGAAGAGATAACATTATGGAACCCATGCTAAAATTACTTGAGGATACAATAAAACATGAAGGTATAGAAAGTCAGCATTAATTTATTATATGAACTGAGGAAAAGCATAGCAGAATTTTGAGAAACACAAAGAATAAATCATGAAATTGAAACAGAGAAAGTCTCTTCACTACTTGAAAATCTATTGGTTAATTAGCAACCTGTTGGCCTGATGACAGGGTAGCTGTTTCTGGCTTGAGCCATCTTCTTTGGAAAACATGGAGAACTAAGAACGTGCTCTACAGGAACAATTGCAACGTGCGAGTGCTTTGAACATTTTGATTAATGCAATTAGTGTATGGAATACCGTTTATCTAAGCAAAGCTACCGAATTACTACAGAGTAATGGAATGTTACGAGTGGATTTATTAAAACATATATCACCATTAGGATGGGAACAAATCAACTTCCTTGGAGAATATCGCTTTGATCAAAAAGAAGTTACCGACTAAGAAACATTGAGGTCTTTAAATCAAGAATAGTTCTAAAGCCGATTACATCCTTAACATGGTGAAAATCGGCTTTTTTTGTATCCAGATCCCCTTAACGTTGAAAATCCGCGTTTTGCTGGCGGTACCCCTTATAGAACTATCCTGCCCCGTTAGTTCCATAAGAAAAAGCTGCCTTAGAGACAGCTCCGATCTTCAGCTAACGCACCCGTTAGTTCTATAAGCCTTTTTCTTTTCTTCCGGTCTGTCACTTAATTCGTTAAATTCTGAACTACCTCAAGTATTGATGATTTTTTTGCTAACTTACCAAAACTATGATCTTATCCCATTTTTCTAGTTTCCACGGTACTGTAAAAAAGCCCCGAAGTGGCTCCCTGGGGGCTTTTGTTTATATCCCAATCTTATGTATAACAAACGCAACAAAAAAGGCCTGGTAATCCCAGGACTCCTTCATATCCCATTTGATCCGTATTCCTGATGAATCCACGTTTGATACGATCCCTTTATTTACTCAACTACCTTTTGGATTTATCTTTTATAGTTTTTGCTATGGCTAAAAAAATGATGAATCCAAAAATACCCACGAAACCTAATATATTAATTATAGTAGACAATTTAATTCTTCCTTTCAATTCCCTTTGTTTACAAGTGCAGCTAAAAGGTCAATAAGATCTCCAAAGTATGTATATACCTGGTAAGCGATAACCCAAAGGCTTACTGCACAAACAACTAAAGCACCAACCTTAATTTGCTCGAGTAATTCGGGATCAATATCTAATTTCTTCAGTTTCTTCAACAAAACCATCTCCCTGTTTCCTATATTTATACATATTAACAAAAATTAGGAATAAATTCGTTAAAAAAGAGATTGGGGCCAGCCTTATACTTCGGCCAACCGTTCAACCTCAATCGTTTATGCGAATAAATCTACTTCTTCTGTTCCTTCTTGTTTTTCTTCAACTATCCTGCCCCGATAGTTGCATAAGAAAGGGCTGCCTTAAAGACAGCTCTGATCTTCAGCTAACGCACCCGTTAGTTCTATAAGAAGAATTAGAGATACAAAAAATATGAACTAATAACAAACAGAGCAAAAGTAATAGCTATTTTAATCCTTGTTATTTTATTGCTTATCCCTGCTTTTTTTCTAAGTAATATATGTAACTAATAGTTAAAGTAAAACCCAAGTATGTAAATATGTATCCTTCAAAATCAAAATCAGAAACGATTACTTGATACCTCAAAGCTCCTAATCCTACAAGGACTATACCTACCGTTCCAAAAAACATATATAAATACAAAATCTTATTTTCTTTAAACAATTTTTCTCTTTCCCCCTATTAAGTTCTGTACAATTTCTTATTTAATCATATCATTTAACACCTTTTCATTTGTGCGAAAACTGGAAGTTCCTTGTTGAACTAAACTGCCCCGTTAGTTCCATAAGAAAAAGCTGCCTTAAAGACAGCTCCGATCTTCAGCTAACGCACCCGTTTTGATTAAGGAACTTTATTTCATTTCAGGCTTAATTCTTTGTTCAAATTCCTCTTTGGTAATTTCCCAAACTTCATATTCTTCTCCAAATTTTTCTCTAACGTCCATAGACATTAAATCGGAAATTACGTTGTAGTCATCATTTATATCTTCGCTGAGAATTCCTTTTACTGTGTTCCACTTAATAAAATTATCATCATAAGGGCTAATAATGTAAAAATACCGGGTTTCAAACTTTGTTATCATTGTTTCCTCCAGGATGAATTTTGGTTTCAAATCTAAATTCCAGTTTACAATACAAGTTATGTCCTCCTAAACTATCCTGCCCCTTTAGTTCCATAAGAAAAAGCTGCCTTAAAGACAGCTCTGATTTTAAGATAACACACCTGTTGGTTCAATAAGAAAAGCGTCGTAGCTACTTTCTTAAGTAGAAAAAAACTGTCCAATTTTGGGACGGTTCTAAAATGAAATTAGAAATATAACTTTATGTTTCCTAAGTGAACTATAAAAATTTATTTATTTTTGAGAATTGAATTAATAAGGTTGATGTTTTCATTTTTGATTCCTTTATGGATTGAGAACCAAGAAGAAACAAACAATCGCTGCAGCAATCCTCGATACCCGTACAAGTAGCGATTCTTTCTTTCTTTTCATCCGTCCCTACCAAAGGATTCACATGGCGTTGAGTAGAGTGACAGTAAGCTATCCATCGTTTTACTATGTAGAGTTCTTCGCCCATCCTGCCATTCTTTCTCTCTTAATTTCGTCTTTAACTTAGTAACAGATTAACAGTCATTCCATACCCAGTTCTTTATTAAGTTAAACGCATTAAAAGCGACAGCCTTCGCACCCCCCAAAAGAAGGGGAAAGGTTTGTTTTAACAACTTTATTACTTTCCTCTTGATCGCCTTGTTCGTTAAACGAATGCAAGGCGATATACTGTGACCATAAGCCATACCCAAAATAAAAAAGCATGGACTTCCAGTCTTCCGAATCAGGAAAACCTACATTTGGATAAAACATAAGACGAAAACCTATCAACACTCCATTTAAAAATGAAAGTGTGGAAGCTACTATAAAAATCCCTTTGACTATTCTCTTACTCATTCCAATACCACCTTTTAATGCTAGGGGACAGCCATATGAAACAGGTCACCCCCAAAACGAAAAATGTTATAAGAAGTCAGTGTGCATAAAATTTAAAATTGAAGCGATATGGCGGTACCCGCATTAAGTAAAAGTCAATCGCCCCATAATCGTCACCAGCACCACGTTATTTTACGAAGAAGAACCACCACTTTTAGAAGAACTAGAAGAATTGGCTGATACTGCAACCGCACCACTTGAACTTGACCCACTAGAACTACTTGAAGAACCAGTAGAACTACTTCCTGAATCAACATTAGAAGAACTGGAACCATTGGTTGCTGTTGAATCCTCACCTGTACTACTTGAAATTGACTCAGATGAAACATCAGAACTACCTGAACCTATATTATGAGAGTTCGTTTTCTGTTTATCCTCCGACTTATATAGTAACCAACATACTAAAACAATAAATCCTATTCCAATTAAGAGTAATACTGCAAAACCGAATCCCGTATTTAAGAATTTCTGATAAAAAGCTGTATCATACATTTCATCACCCTTTTTAGTTTGTGTAAAACATGCATTAAAAATAGATGTAAAAATGTGTAAATTATTTATGGAGATTCATCGTGTATTTAAACCTTACTTGCTTGGGTTTTACGTTAAAATGTTGGATACTCCCTTAACATATGTTTTCCAAAAGTTTTGCTGGTAGGATCCCTTAAAGGGCTATGTAGCTTTGAAACAAAGTTTGGTCAAATTAATACAAGAAACCCTGATAAATGAATAAATAAAAGGGCATGTTTTGAAAAAAATTAATCAAAAATGCCCTTTTAATATATATTTGGATTAACCTTTTATAAAAAATATTGATCATTTTTGTGTTCCTTAATGATCTAACGCACCCGTTAGTTCATTAAGAAAAGCGAAAAAGCGAAATTTCTTTAAGAATCGCGCCCTTTAGTTGAAGAAGTTACATGACATTCTCTATTTCTTTTTTCTTAAATATGCCTACCAGTAGCATAATAAGTCCTATGATGAAACCGATTGGGAACAAGTACCACATAACCAAAGTTGCCCAAGGATCCTCAACAATAAATGCGTATGATAAACCAATCGCAAAAGATAAGAATGGTGAAATTGCCAACATAAGAGCGATGCCCCAAACAATACATTTCCCTTTTTTTCGACTTGCCTTTGCTAAGTTGATAAGCTACAAGTACTCCTATAAATGCAATTCCATACCCTACGGCAAATGCCATCTTTTGTTACTCCCCTTCCTAAATTTCACAGCTGATTTAGATTGATGTATACCTCCCTTATTTTAACATAAATTTCCAAGCGTCTTTAAGAAGTATCTTTAACAAACTGGCCCAATTGTTGAATAAAGATCAACAGCACTCTTCAACTAACCTGCCCCGATGGTTGTATAAGAAAAAGCTGCCTTAAGACAGCTCTAATCTTCAGCTAACGCACCCGTTAGTTTAAGTGTTATACTTCACAAATTATTAAAAAATATTTAATTCTAGAAATTCATCAGTTTCCATAAAACCAAACTTCTTATACACAGGTCTACCCATTTTTGAAGCCCCAAGCCATATTTGTGAAATACCTGAAATCTTAACTTCATCAACTAATTTAGTTAACAGCTTTGTTGCGATTCCTTGCCCACGATAATTTTCATTAGTATACATATTTGTGATATAAGCCTTTTTTCCAGTCTTATTGGTGTAACAAGGTGGAAATTCATAAAAAATTACTGCACCACAAGCTATAATTTCTTCATTATCTTCCACTAGCCATTGAATTAAAGTACCATCACTTAGTTTATTTTTAAAGAAAACATATAGTTCTCTATCAATATCTATATTAGGTTCTATCCCCTCATCAACTAATTGCTTTTTTCTTAACTCGACCAATTTATCAATATCATCGATATTTGCTTTACGATATTTCAACTTCTCACAACTCCTTTATAAAATTACAACTGACCAGCCCCATAGCATACCTTTTATATGTTGATCCAAAGAAAGTAACTGAATTATTGGTTTAAATCCATATGTTATTTTCAGCAGTTAGTTTTAAATTAGTTTCACCAGTGTTGACTACACCTTTAGGCTCTACCAGCATTATATGGCATTCCTTTTCAGCATAAGGCTTATGCTCCACACCTTTTGGTATCACATACATTTCTCCTTTGGAAAGTTTAACCTCTCCATCGCGGAATGCGATGGACATCTCACCGTCTATCACGATGAATGCCTCATCGGTGTCTTTATGATCGTGCCATACAAAATCCCCCAGAATCTTAACTAACTTAAACTGATAGTCATTCATTTCACCAATGACTTTGGGCGACCAGTGTTCACTGAATTTGGACAGTTTCTTGCTTAGATTAATAGCATTATAATTGATATAAATCCCCCCAGAACTATTCTTACCTTTATTTTACAACTTCGATAGATTAATTACTATTTTGATTAAGATCTCAAAATTTCTGCTGTCTTCCAAAAAAATGGCCCAATTGTTGAGCAAGATCAAACAGCACTCTTGAACTAAACTGCCCCTTTAGTTCCATAAGAAAAAGGCTGCCGCAGCACCCCCTGTTAATGAACTAAAGCACCCGTTAGTTCTATAAGAAAAGCGAAACTTCTTCAAGAATCGCTCCCTTTAATTAGCATTACAGCTGCAATCGATTTTATAGATTGAGCTTTATACAAACCCCATTTATTCACAGAGACTGACATGATTGATAAAACTGGAATTTTGATAAATTTATTTTAATAATGATAATATCATCGCTACAGAATTATCTACAAATGAACGCTCTGGACGGGATTTCATCAACACGGTAAGTCCGATTAATGAAACGACTAGTGTTTGTGCTAAAACTTTAGCATTAAGGCTGCTTTCGAGCTCACCTGAGCGAATACCTCGGACAATCGTTTCTTGAAATATGATCGAAAGATACATCTGATGCTCCCTTGTAAGGATTTCAAATTTTTCATCGTGAGGGGCAAGTTCCACCATTGTATTAATGCAAAAACATCCCTTGTTCGGACTTTCTTTATATTCCTCTTCCACCAAATCTTCAAAAAATGTGTGAAATGCTTCCTTTACAGATAGATTGTTTTGAAGTTTTGTTCGAATATGGGAAGCATGTATCTTTGTATATTTGCGTAATGCAGCCTCAAACAATTTCTCTTTGTCTCCAAAAGCTGAGTATAAGCTTGGTCGTTGTATCCCCATTTTGGCAGTCAAATCGCTTAGCGAAGTAGCCTTGTACCCCTTCTCCCAAAAAAGCAACATAGCACTATCCAACGCTTTTTCCTCATCAAATTCACGTTGTCGAACCATAATAAATCCCTCATTTCAAAAAACAAAATTTCTTCACTAGATTATTAATCTTGTTCTTGATTCTTTTTTATTTGCTCAATGATTCCGAATCTGTCCACTTGAATCCAGTATTCCACTATTTTTCGATCCTCTAATAGGTATACGGCACTACCTATTTCAATAACCTCTTTATTTGTAGGCAGATAACCCTCATACTCTCCAATATGCATTCCTGTCTGCTTCCATCTGACATGAACTTTTTGATTTTGAGAAATTAATTCTTGAATTTCAATTTTAAATTTCCCCCATGAATCTATCATTTCTCTTATATGATCAGCATAATTCTCAGGTGACCTTTTAATTGTCACCATGCTTTCTGAATTCACTTGATGTGCTCTTACCTCTTTCGCCATAAAAAACTTAGCTTGTTCGGGATTGCAACCTGATCTGACAACTTCAAAGAAGCTTTTTATAATTTGTTCGTTTGTCTGTAGGAATTTTGGAGATGGTGAATCGCCCCCAGATAATTCAGTTAATTCGTTATTCCCCGGTATTTGATTCATGGATAATTAATCCTCCTTTTAATACCAATCGGTATATTATGATTTTATTTAATTAAAGTTCTATTGTCAAATTGTGATGATTCTTTCAAGGACAGCATTCAAATAACTGCATAACTAACTTGACATCAAAACGTTTTGTTGGTTATCCTTATAAGGAATTATTTCATACCGAACGATATATTATACTGTTAAGTACAAAAGGGGATGTAAGTAATGGTAAAGGTGAAGGTTAAAGAAAAAACAACAATAAAAGTTGAAGATCATGATACGAAAACGGTTCAGTTACAAATAGTATCCGGATCAACCATGACTCGCTATATGGCACTATTGTTTGCAACAGCCTGTGGGATGGCTGTCGCCAACATATACTATGCACAACCGTTGCTAGACTCTCTGGCGACCGAGTTCGGTATCGCCCATTCATCCATCGGCATTGTCATTACCATTACTCAGCTTTGTTACGCGCTAGGACTGCTACTGCTGGTACCACTCGGTGATCTACTGAATCGTCGTCGGCTAATCATCGGTCAGATGCTTTTATCCGTGTTGTCTCTGATTGTGGTTGGCATTGCCCCCATCATCACAGTGCTTTTCACGGGGTTAGCTGCGGTCGGACTGCTTGCTGTGGTGACTCAGGTGCTCGTAGCGTTCGCGTCGACTTTGGCTGCCCCAGCCGAGCGTGGACGTATAGTCGGCTTGGTGCAAAGTGGAGTCGTGATTGGCATTCTGCTCGCACGAACATTCGCTGGTGTACTAACCGATCTCGCCGGTTGGCGTTCGGTCTATCTAGTTTCTGCAGCCATGATGCTCATCATGACTGGCGTGTTATTCCGAGTCCTCCCGCGTGATGAAAGCGAAAGAGAGTCACTATCCTATCCGCAGCTCCTTCGTTCGGTGCTCACATTGTTCATGCAAGAACGAATCCTACGCATCCGCGGAGTATTGGCTCTGCTGATTTTTACCTCGTTTAGTACATTGTGGACTTCGTTGGTGCTTCCTCTCAGTGCTCCACCATACTCTCTTTCACATACCGCTATTGGAGCGTTTGGTCTTGCTGGAGTTGCCGGAGCATTAGCTGCTGCTCGTGCTGGGGGTCTGGCTGATCGAGGTTTAGGGCAGCGAACAACCTGCATAGCCCTAGTTTTATTGCTAGCATCATGGTTCCTAATCAGCTATACCGAACACTCACTAATCGCATTAGTTATTGGTGTTATCTTTCTTGACCTCGCTGTGCAAGCAGTACATGTCACCAATCAGAGTATGATTTTCACAGTGCGTCCTGAAGCGAGAAGCCGACTTACTGCTGCTTACATGATTTTTTATTCCATCGGCAGTGCCATGGGTTCAATTGTTTCAACCAATATATACGCAAACTATGGATGGATCGGAGTATGTCTATTTGGTGCCTCTGTCAGCGCTTTGGCCCTTTTGTATTGGGTAATAACCTACCGTCTAACGGAGGAGATTAGAGAGAAATAATACCGATTTTTATGTTGGTTTGAAATTTTTCAAGACCTAAAATCATACAAAGTTACAAAAAGGGATGATACATATTAGTCATGTATAATATGTATCACCCCTTTTACTTCTTGTTCAACAAACGCACGCTTATATACAGAGTTTTTTCAAAGCAGTGCAGCTTTATTTCAAATATACACTTATTCGATTTAATGGCCCAATTGTTGAACAAAGATCAAACAGCGCTCTTAAACTAAACTGCCCCGTTAGTTTAAGTACAAATCTTCACAATTTAACAAGTTCAGGATTTAGAGGACCATTCATCACTTTTTTACTTTTATTTCCTCGGGTATAGTGGTCCAGAACTTTGGGTCTTCTAAGCCGAGCCGCCAAATCCCGATTCCCCGCAAGTTATATTTTTTTACTAGGTTTAACTTAAACCGCAGACTATCGCTATTCTCAAACCAAACTTGGTGGCTATGATGATTATGATCAACGTAACTGAAATGAGGTGTTTGCGAACGGGATTCCCATATAACTTTAGCTTTATATTTTGTTCTCTGATCCATTAACTGTGCGTAGGAGCTATACAAGGCTTTATCTGCTGTCGTATCCCAGTCCCATCCATACCCAGCGATACCGAGTAAAATTTTTGATGGTGGTACGCCATGTTTCAAAGCATAACGAATCGTTGCTTCTGTCCAATTGACTGATGCTGTTGACCCGGGTTTTGTTCTTGGGTTGTGTTCATCGTATGTCATAATCATTAACCCATCTGAATATAGACCAAGCTTTTCGTAATCAAACCACCGTGACCAGGGATTAGCACGGGAATCACCTGTGTTTGCAGGGACTGAAACCGTAACTACTTTTCCATCACGATGCACAGCATCAGACAATTTTTTTATCAGCAGACTAAAGGAATCTCGGTCAGTCAAATACAAATTTTCCATGTCAATATTAATACCGTCATATTCTAACTGATTCATTTCATTGCGTAAGTTCTGAATGAAAACATTGCGGTTCTTATCGTTTTCGAGTACATTACTCGCTACCTGCTTGCCCTTCTCCACGGTTTCATAGAAGAGGTTATGTACAACCATATATACCTTCAGGTGTTTTTTATGAGCACTCTGAATAACCTTTATCTTATGATCTTCTGTAACGGAAACTATAAGACTGCCTGGACGTTTATCATCAAGCTTATACCAAAAGGGTGCAATGATGCTTAAACTGGTGAATTGCGAGTTAACTGTAGGTTGAGACCCTGGATACGTTCCTTCCTGTTCTGTGTAGAAACCTAAAACTTCACGAGGAGTTTTATTCTTATTGTATTCCTCTTTTCGTTGTAATTGACTACAGGATGACATTATTAATAACGCCATGCTTAAAGAAATGATGGTGAATAACCGATAACAATTTTTCGCCATAATACACCTTCTTCTAATTTGTATATACCTTAAGTTGATAAGAAAATTTGTAACTTATTCACGAATTAACTTTCCCCCATATAAAAGGTCTCAGGAAAAAGACTTCCACAAGTTAATAAGTAGTTCGGTTTTAAAGTACAAAAACGCATTTAGAGAGCAAAATCGAAACAGATTTAGCAACCGAATTATCAATGTAAATAACATTACAATTGGCATAAAAAAACACTCAGAGTGAAAGATCTCTGAGTGTTTTGTTTATAATGTCCTATTCCATTAAATACCCCCTTTAGCTGAAGAGGACTACCAGCCAATAAATTGCCTCAATTGCTGATTAAACTTGTCACGTTCTTCCCAGAAAGGACCATGACCACTGTAATGAAACGGAACAAGCTGTGAATTTCTTATTTGTTGGTTTAATTCCTGAGCTTGTGCAAATGGAATAACTTTGTCGTGAAGGCAGATAAGCAAATCCAAGGTTATTCTCCACAAACATTAAAGACCTATAACGTCCAATTTAACTTGTTGGTGAATAGTTTTGGAAATATATCCATTCAAGAACTTTCAACTAATTCTCTTAAAGTTTATCTCGGTAAAGCAGCTGAAAAGCTTAAGCAGGTTGGTCAACAGCAGCAATCCCCCAGTTTACATAATATAAATATAGCTTAGAGTAAGCAAAGGACCATGATCCTAATAGAAATATTCCCTGTAGGCGTAGGATAGGACAGCAAAACACAAATTTACAAAGTTAAAACTTTTTAAAAATAAAAAGAGCCAAAAGGCTCTCTTAAATCATCGAATGGAGTTTAAACTCTAATGCTCCCCTCAATTTTATACCTAATTCAGGATACTCATTTTAACCGGTCCATACATTAACCCAACCCTCATTTTGTTCAAACAGTTTGCTTATTAGTGTATCATCATTTTCTTTCAAACCTTTTTTTAAACTTCATAGATTTATGCCCTCATTATCTACTATTTCAGTATAATCTTAATATCAGTTTCTTGATCATCCTCTACTTTTATATCTGTTGTAAATTTGCGCATGACCAAAATCCATACAAAATCCTCGAAATCATCAGGGGTAAGAATATCTATTCATCGATATTTACAACTACGTAAGACTAAAACTGTAACGCCTTAATGTTTGTACTTTGGTGTGTGCGTGGGAGGCTATTCGCCAGAAATTCTTCTCCCTATTAGTCTTGTTTAATTGATTTGTATGAAAGCCTTTCCACAAAATGATGTGCAATGATGGATCTAGGAGAAGTATCTCCAGTTTGTAACTTTTGTATTATGCTTTTAGCGGCCTGATATCCCAAATCGAAAATATTAATGTCTATAGAAGAAAAGGCAGGTAATGATAGTTAAGAGAAAAGAGCATGGTTGAAGCTGACAATCGATATTTCCTCAGGAGTCCGTACTCCGAAGAGATTGTACAATGCTAAATACCATAAGACATCACTGACGACTAAAGCAGTTGGTGGGTCACCCTAGTAATGACAATAATTTCTAATTTAGTTCTTCTTTTTTCGCCTGGATCATTTCTTTGATTTTCTCTCTAAATTTCTCATTCGTGAAAATATCCTGTGTGGTTGTTAAGTGTCGCTTGGCATGTCTCGAGAAGTTAGTCGCTGCCAACCACTGACCACAATATGGACATGGAAGCTGTGCGTGTACTTGCCATTGTGTCGTTACGAATCTATTTGTATTTGAATTACTTCTTTTTGCAACCTTTTTGACTACCTCTGTATTCAAATCGACTACATCATCATTCATTTTGTATTCGTCCGTGATTGCTAGTTCTCCAGATACCCTTTCACTCCCTTCTATTCCATTTTTTACCAGTAAACCCAGCCGCTTCACTGATAGATAAATTCAGTTCGTCACAGTAACCTTTGAAATCACCGTACAAGCTTTCTGGAATGCGTGCGGTTAATACCTCGGTCTTTTCTCTTCTTCTCCGATTACGTGCGAATTGTTCCAAGTATGTCATGCAATTCCCTCCTAAATCATCTTATTGACTTATTCTGTATTCATCACCATACTTCCTTCAACTCATCCTGTATACAATTCATATCATAATCAAATCACTTTGAAACATTTATTTTGGATCACCTTGTATACTTGCATATTAGAACGAAATATATATTCTATCGAGGTTATTTCTAAAATAATTTAAAAGCAAACTTCACTAGAGCAAGAAGATAAAGCCTATTTACTGTGACCGACACGAATACCAACCTTCGGCTCTCTGCTTATTCTTGTTAAGCTAACGGGCAGTTTTGTTGAACAAGTTGTAAATTTAACATTTTAAAGTAAGAGCATTTCTTTGTAATGAGAAGTGCTTTTTATTTTTGTCAAAATTAAAAGGATATTTCAATAACAATAATAATATAAATAAAAACAATATAAATTTATTGTTAAACGATAAATTATATGCTAAAATCATGTTGTCACTAAATAAGTGAGGTGTTTTAAATGAATGTTAAACGAGGTTCAACCACTTTCTTAAAGGTAATTATTTTTCTGGCTGGAATTGCAGTGCTTGCTTTGTGTATCTGGTTGCCTGAGATAGCCGTTAAAGATGCAAGGGTACATCCAGATACGGCTTACTTCCTAATCCCCTTTTTAGTATGTGCATACGGATTCTGTATTGCGTTTTCTGTTGCGTTGTATCAAGCATATAAACTATTAACCTACATCGAAAAGAACAATGCTTTCTCTGAATTATCCCTTAAATCTTTGAAGATTATAAAGAAATGTGCTTTTACAGTCATTTTCCTCATTTTGTTAGGAATAGTAAGCTTAAGGGTGCTTGCTAAAGTTACAGGTAGTGATGATGCAGCGGGTCCTACATCATTATGTCTAATGGGGATTTTAGCAACAAGTATCATCGCAGCCATTGTGGACGCACTTCAAAAGCCATTAAAAAATGTCCCAGATATAAAGTCAAAAAATGAATGATTAATGGATATGTAAGACTTTGGATTGTTAGCCAGGTGATTTTTGGAGTACAAAAGCGACGAAGACACTCAATAAAAACAGACACAACTAACTTATTTAACTACGGGGACGATAGCTCAATTATCCGTCTTTTCACCAAGGCGGTTTTCTTATGAAATCCATTTGGGGGGATAAAACATGCAAGACTTAATGGGGAAAGTGGTTTTAATTACTGGTGCAAGTTCTGGTATTGGTCGTGCGACAGCTGAATTACTTGCATCTAAAGGAGCAAGAATCGTCGTTAATTTCCGTTCAAATGAGAAAAGTGCTTTAGAAGTTATAAAAAATATTCATGAAAATGGTGGACAAGCAATATCAATTCAGGCTGATGTTACAAATAAAGAACAAGTAAATGCAATGGTTAAAAAAGCCGTAGATTACTTTGGATCAATTGATGTGTTAGTAAATAATGCTGCTGGTGGCATTCGACAGAGCACATTTCTAGATGCAAGTGAAGAATTGTGGGAAGAAACATACAAGCTAAACATTACGAGTGTCCTTTTGTGTTCACAAGCTGTCTTAAAGTATATGATCCCTAGAAAAAAAGGGAGAATTATTAATATCTCTTCAACAGCTGCAAGAATTGGTGGTGCCGGCGAAAGTATTCATTACGCGGCGACGAAAGGTGCTTTAAATACGATGACGATTGGCATGTCCAGGGAACTAATCGAACACGGAATCATTGTAAATGGAGTGGCTCCTGGCGTAGTGGAAACTCCTTTCCATGAAAAATTCGCACCAAATGATGACCGTCTTGCCCGTATGTCTGAAGCGATTCCAATTAAACGAATAGCAAAACCAATTGAGATAGCAGAAAGTATAGCTTTCCTTTCATCCGATGCTTCAAACTACATATTAGGAGAGATAATAAATGTTAGTGGTGGAAGATAATTCCCTGCTAACGAAGAAACATTTAACCTGTGATAAAAAATTCTTTTTTTCTCATACGGGATACTGTAATATCGATAAGGGCACCCCTAAAATTGAGAGAGGTGCATAATATGTATGGAGTAATAAATTATGAGGTATTTTTATTAACTGGAATTTTAATAAATTTAATTCCAGGTGCAGACACAATGTATATAGTCGGGAGAAGTATTTCTCAAGGCAGAAAAGCAGGTGTTTATTCTGTTTTAGGTATTATTACTGGATCTTTGACTCACACGTTGTTCGTTGCGTTTGGTTTATCAATCATACTTGTAAAATCCATTCTCTTATTTAATATCATCAAAATTGTTGGTGTAATTTATTTAGTGTATTTAGGGATTAGAATGTTGTTTGATAAAACAAATTTAGCTTTTCAGGATGCCGCTACCAACCAGCTAAACATAAGGAAAATATACATACAAGGGCTTTTGACAAGTCTTACAAATCCAAAAGTTTCTTTGTTTTTTATTGCGTTTCTTCCGCAATTTATCGATACAAAGGCTTCAGGACCAGTCCCATTTATCATTCTAGGACTGACCTTTACGATCACTGGCCTGTTATGGTGTCTATTTATTGCTTATTTTTCTTCCTACGTTACAAAAAAACTAAGAGGAAACCAAAAGATAGGAACTATTTTAAACAAAATTACAGGAATGATATTTATCGTAATGGGGATAAAGCTGCTGCAAACAAAAGCTCCTCATTAAACTAGAATAAATCAACAATGCCCCCCTTCATATATTCAATTTGGTTGAAGTCATTTCATATATGATGTGAAGCCCTTCAGATTTTATCCTGAAGGGCTTCTTGTTTGTTCTAAATCATTATCTAATAGGGAATGCCCAAGAATCCGTCGGATAAGATACGTATCTTGAAGGAGCAGATTTACTTGCAATGGCAGATTTGTCATTGTTGGGAGTTGCCCCTAATCCCTATCCATATATTATTTAAAATGCAGCAAAACCTCATTTATTAAATGTGCTGCCAATGTAACGGTTTTATTATTTTCGTCCAACGAAGGGTTCACTTCCGAGACATCAAAGGAAAGGATCTTTTCATTTGATACGACATGCCTAATTATGGAACGGACCAATTTCGGATTCAGTCCAAACGGCGATGGTGCACTTACGCCAGGTGCGTAGGCTGAATCAATAACATCCGTACACAAAGTAAGGATAATGAAGTCGTTTTTACTAATAAATTCATTTATCCGTTGCGTAGTATCATTCATTTCGTTCAATGACAATTCTTCTTCCAATATGTATTCTACCTTACTTCTTTTGGCCGTTTCAAAGAGTGCTTTCGTATTGCCTTGTTTTTGGATTCCAACACATAAATATCCACAACTGTGATCTTCGTCCAAAATCTGTTTAAACATTGTTCCTGACGAACTTTCCATTTCATAAGGTCTCATATCAAAGTGAGCGTCTATATTAATAATTCCTAATCTAGCATTTGGTCCAATGTATTTTCTAATCCCAAGATAATGGCCATAAAATGTTTCGTGTCCTCCGCCCAAAATGATAGGTATCGTTTTACTCTCCAATAACTGGGCAACAGCTGCTCCAAGTTGAGCTTGTGCGGCCTCCATCTCTTTACCTTCACACACCACATTTCCAGCATCTACCAGTTCTGTTTGCGAAGATAAATGACAAGGTAATTTTGCCAGCGCTTGCCTTATATGTTCAGGGCCCTCTGCAGCACCAATCCTGCCTTTATTCCGTTTGACACCTTCATCACATTTGAAGCCTATCATACCAAAGGTCCTGGAAGCTTTGTCAGAGATGGTTAAATCGGATATCTGTGCCAAGCGGACTCTTTGGTGGTATCTGAAGCTGTCCATATCAGTCTGGGAATCCACTCTTCCATTCCAATATTCTAAAGTCGGTTTAATATACATAATTTCTCCTTTATAAAAAATTCTGAAATATCTTTTTTTAAAATTATAATTGAGATAATATATAATTACCAATACAAAATTTTAATATATCCATAGTTTAAAACTATAGAAAGGAGAATATATGGATCTTCGCCAACTTAGGTATTTTATTACGATCGTTCATGAAAAGAGCTACTCTAAAGCGGCTAAAATACTTCATATCTCTCAACCTTCCTTAAGTAATGCCATCATGAAATTAGAAAAAGAAGTTAGTTTTCAGCTTTTGGAACGTAATACAAGAGGATTGGAGTTGACGGAAGCAGGCGGTATTTTTTATACAAGATCTGTGGATTTACTTAGAAGATTCAATAATATGCAAGTGGAACTTGAGGAAATGAAGCAGGTTGGAAGTGGAACAATATCTATAGGCTCCATTGAATCTTTCAAATTTTGGTTCCCCAAGATCATCAGGAAGTTTAAAATCCTATATCCTAATATTCATATAAAAGTTAAAGAAATCTTGGGGGAAGAGAAAGTTATCGATTTCTTGAATCAGTATAATGGACATTTCACCATCACGAACCAGCCAATTAACAACGATGAAATCATATCTATTCCCCTCTATAATGAAAAATTCATGCTTTTGGTTCATAAAGATGATGACTTAAATGAAAAAGGTTCCATCACTTTCAAAGACCTTGCTGAGAAAGAATTGATCATCAGTACAACTGGTTTTCAAACAAGAGATGATATTTTGAAAGCTTTTAAAGAGGAAAACGTAAATCCCAATATTTTTTACGAAATAGAAAGACTTGAAACAGCTTGCAGTTTGGTGGAAGAGGGACTTGGGGTTACAATTTTACCGGAAAGCTATATAAAATCCGCTGTAACACCCAATACTGTAATTCGTGCAATCGATTCGAATTTTTTGGAAAGAACGGTTTACCTGGCCTATTTGAAAGATCGATATCTGTCTCCTGCAGTATGTAAATTAGTTGAAGAGATACGTAGCTTTTTTAAGATGTAATTTAATGAATAATACACCGTTCCATCCCTTATTGAATGAAAGGAAAACACTTTAGGCTTCCTGCCAATTATGAAGGTTTCCCACCCCTAATTTGTCGGAGTTTCATGTGTTTTCTTTTATTCATTCAAACTTCCACGCCAAGTATGAATATCGTATTGATTAAAAACATGGCTGTTCCATTTCTTCTCCTATGAATAACGGGCTGATAGAATAACTCGAGAACCATGTAAAAACTCTTTAAGTATAAAAATTCAATCCTCCGAGCAAGACCCGTTTTAAGAACTTCTTCGTTTTTACTTCTTTTGGGTTCACAAATTTTTTTCGGTGTTCCCTCTTCCACTACATCATGTTCGCCAAAAAACGTTCAAATATGTGTCCTTTATAATTGTGGCTAATCAAAGCATGCAATACATTGAAATGCTTAGCCAGCCACTACTAATAAGGTTGGTTCGCACATTGGAACGTTTTATATACGTTATCAAATTTCTTAAAACTCAATCCAGTGGCCTTCCCCCACTATAAAATCTCAGTGTCATAAATGAAAGATTGGACTTTTATGCTTCATGGGTAAAACCTTTACTTCTGAAACTCCCTTAATCGAGAACGGCGCTAGACTATGTCTGAATAGGTTTGTCAAACACATAAATCGTCATCGCAGTATCAATGTCTATATTAATATCAGTAAAGATGCTTAGAATTTTCGCATCCATCATTACCTCAATCTTTCTCAGAACTTCAGGATCCTTATAAATTTGCTTGACTAATTTAGTTCGTGCTTCATGAACCATCCGCTGTCCTTCTGTGGAGCCCATCATAAACTTTTCAACATTCGTCAGATTACCTTTCATCTCACTAATTACCCAAGGACCTACAAGACGAGTAGTGATTTCCTTTGGTCCATTCCCAACATACTCCTTGCGTATTTCACGAAGTAACATATTGAATTGATGTTCTCTATTTTTTTTCATTCCATTTCTCCTATCTATCCTTTAATCATTTTTAGTTTCCGGGTGAGGTAACATTAGATAACTTATTGTAAGTACAAATACCACCGCAGCTAACCATAAAGTCTGGATTGAATTTGCATTATTTACTATGATAAATCGAATGGTAGCTGTAATCCCAATATAAATAAGATATCTTAATGGGAAATGGTAATCTTCCCTGAAATATTGTACGATCATGGAAATGAATCCGAAATATAAGAAAAATATTAATATTTTACTGAAAGTACCATGAACATCCTTATTTCCCCAATAAACATCATTCAAAATGTAGTAAAGTTGCCGAAAAAGAAAATATATAAGAATAAAACTAAGTATAATCAATGATGTATTCAACACCGTTTGATACAGTTTTATCAGCCACTTAGCTTTTTTAAACTTGTATGGCCCAAACATCAGTATCCTCCATTTTTATCATATCTCCTTATCTAAATGAAATTGCCCTAAAAAATAATTTAGCTCGATTTCTACCTTCCACTGCAAATCATGCAAAAAAGCATGCGCTAATAAAGAACATACTCACAGCGATCGATAATAAGATAGTCCATGAGTACGAACAGTTGAAAAGTTTTCCTTTGAGTACAAAACACTTACTTTGATTGACCCTTTAATCCTTCGCCTAACCCTTTTAACAAATCAAGAGAAAACCTCATAACACGATTAACATCAGGATCTCTCATTAATTTTACTAAATCGAAAACACTCACTTTTTTATTTAACTGAAATCCTTCTTCTGCTTTTTGAAGACCTTTTGACAGTCCTCCCACCAGTTTTTTCGTCATTTCAGGATTAAGTTCAGTCAATACTCCAGCCGCTTCCATTGCATTGTTAACAGCATTTGTTACAGGTGGACGCAGCAATTGTCCCACTGCAATTTTTGCCACTTTCTCTTTTGCCTCAACGAGATTATTGATAGCTCCAAGAATTCCACTTTCGTGAAGTTCTTGGAGAAGCTTAATTGTTTCTTTAATCCCATCTGCATTTTCGGATAAATCTTGTAAAACCTTTTCAAGCGTTTGATCTTGCTTTTCTTTTTCGGTAAAGGTTGGTTCATCTATCTTCGTAATTGGTTTTGCCATTATTTTTTACCTCCCGGTGTATTCAAATCTGCGAGAGCTTCAAGAATGCTCATTTTATTGAGTCTTTGGAGAAGTAGTAGAATAGTTTTGCCAATAACATCTGCTTTTTCGGATAAATCTTGAACGACTTGTTTAAGCATTTGATCCCGTATTTCTTCTTCTGTCAGAATTAATAAATCTAAAGTCTTCTTCGGTGTTTCCATTACTTTTTAACTCCTGATATATTCAAGTCTGCAATTGGCTCGTAATCTTTCCGTGCCCATTTTCGTTCCACTTGTACGCCTAACTGGGGATTACGCGTTGCATAACGAGGGTTATACATTGGAAGTGGTCTGTTTCCTTTTGCTTTCATTAACTCCATTTTTACTTTTATCTGTTTATATGCAGGAGTCTGTGTATTAACATCGCCAACACTTCCTGTTAAAAGGTTGATTGCATTTTCATGACTTACTGAGTGCATGGGAACATACAGTTCTTTTCCTGTAACTCGATCTGTTACGACTGCATGAAGCTTAATTGCACCATAAGGAGAAATGAGACGTACTAATGACCCATCTTCTACCTTACGTTCTTTTGCAAGTTCAGGCGAAACTTCTACGAATACCTCAGGTAATTTATACTGAAGTCCTTTTGATTTATTTGTCATATTCCCTACGTGAAAATGCTCCAAGAGTCGTCCATTGTTCAATGTAAGATCGAAATCTTGTGTGAATTCAATAGGCGGAACATATTCTGCAAGAGAAAAACGCGCTTTTCTATCAGGAAAGTTAAAACGCTTTGTATAAAGAAGTGGCTCATCTGTGCCGTCTTTTTGCACGGGCCACAATAAACTGTTCCATCCTTCAAGTCTCTCGTATGATACACCCGCAAAAGTTGGACAAAGACTTGAAATTTCGTCCATAATATCGCTTGGGTGTTCATAGTTCCAATCCGCACCCATATATTTAGCAATTTGCTGAATAATCCACCAGTCTGGCTTTGATTCTTCTAGTGGCTCAAGTGCTTGATACAGTCGTTGAATGCGACGCTCTGTATTGGTGAATGTTCCATCTTTTTCAAGAGACGGGGCTGCCGGCAAAACAACATCTGCAAATTGTGCAGTTTTTGTTAAGAACACATCTTGTACAACAAAGAACTCTAGCTTACCGAGCGTGTCATGCACATGATTGGAGTTTGAATCTACCCATGCCATGTCTTCCCCCATGAGATACATGGCTTTCAGTTTACCTTTCTCTGATGCTTCTAGCATATCAATGTTCGTAAATCCTGACTTTTCAGAGATTTTTACGCCATAAGCTTTTTCAAAATTAGCACGTGCGACATTGTCTGTTAAACGCTGATTGCCAGCGAGCCATTGTGGAAGAGCTCCCATATCACATGAACCTTGCACATTATTATGACCGCGAAGTGGGTAGGCTCCCGTCCCAGTGCGACCGAAATTACCCGTTACAAGTAGAAGGTTAGCGATGGCTCCTGATGTATAGGAACCTGCAATATTTTGGGTAACACCCATTCCCCATAAAATACATGTTCCTTTTGATTCATGAATCATTTTAGCTGTTTTAACCAGTTGTTCTTTTGGAAGGCCAGTCACTTTCACAGCAAAGTCTAGCGTATATTTATTAAGAAGTTGCAGATACTCTTCGTAGTTATTTACACGAGCTTTTATGAATTTTTCATCATGCCAACCTTTATCAATCAAATATTTTGCAACAGCAGTCAACCATACAAAGTCTGTTCCTTGCTTTGGATGTAAAAATAAATCAGAACGCTCTGCCAGTTCATGTTTACGAAGATCTGACACAATCAATTTTTGTCCGTGTAATTTCTTCGCACGCTTAACTCGTGTCGCTAGAACAGGATGTCCTTCAGTTGGGTTTGCCCCAATCGTGATAACAAGACCTGCACTTGCAATATCCTGAATGGTACCTGAATCCCCACCATATCCAACAGTGGCAAGTAACCCATCTGTCGCAGGTGATTGACAGTAACGAGAACAGTTATCCACATTGTTTGTTTCAAACACTTGACGAGCCAATTTTTGCATGAGATATGATTCTTCGTTCGTCGTTTTCGAAGAACTTACAAAGCCGAGTGCATCTCCTCCGTACGTTTCTTTAATGGCACCCATTTTTTCTGTAATTAAAGTAAGTGCTTCATCCCAAGTAGCAGGAACAAATGCATCTCCTTTCCGAATTAAAGGAGTAGTAAGGCGTTGTTCACTATTAACAAAGTCCCAACCGAATTTCCCTTTCACACAGGTTGAAACACTGTTTACAGGACTATTTTCAGTTGGCTCAACTTTTAAAATTTCACGCCCTTTAGTCCATACTTCAAATGAACATCCTACCCCACAGAATGTACATACTGTTTTCGTTTTTTTCGTACGAGTATCCCGCGCGGCTGCTTCTACTTCTGATAGGGCAAAGATTGTTTTATAGTCCGGTTCTACTTCTTTAATGAGATCAACCATTGGATTTAACAAATCCTTCGGAATGGCTGTCATAAGCCCCGCTTCACCCAACATTGATTTTTCCATTAAGGCGTTACATGGACAAACTGTGGCACACTGTCCGCAAGATACACAAGAAGAGTCATTGATGGATTTACCATCATCCCACATTACACGTGGGATTTCACGTTCCCAATCGATAGATAGGGTTTCATTCACCTGTAGGTCTTGACATACTTCTACGCAGCGTCCGCAAAGGATACATTGGTCCGGATCGTATCTGTAAAAAGGATGTGACATATCCACTTCGTATCCTTTTTCACGATAAGGACGAGTTTGATGTTCAATTTCCAACAACTCTGCTGTGTTATGAACACGACAATTTCCATTGTTATTGTCACAAACCGTACAATACAGTAAGTGATTCTCCAAAATACGGTCCATCGCTTCTGTTTGGGCAGTTTTGGCCAGTTCTGAGGAAGTCAAAATATTCATTCCTTCCTCAATTTCTGTCGAGCACGCCCTCATAATTTTCCCATTAATTTCACACATACAGGTATCACAGGTTTGGATGGGACCTAAAACTCCTGAATAACAAATATGTGGGTGCTCTACTCCTTGTTCCAGGAGATAATCAAGAATTCGAGTCCCCTGCTCTACTTCATGTTGCTGTCCATTAATTTTCACTAGGACTGTTGCCATTTTACATTCTCCTTTTTTTAAAAATCAAAAAAGCCCGCCATAAAATAGATTGTGCAAATACAACACACATTCTATTTTATGGCGGGCTAATAACTAAGCAGTTTTTATCCTACTAGTGATCCTTCTCACCACATCATATAATAAAAAAAACAGGACATTAAGGCAATTCGTCAGTACCCAATGTCAATGACTTTTTTATATTCGAGTCTATATTCCTATTATAATACTCTATACGTTTAACCTCAACAATAATATGTGATTTAAACGCTAAAATCATCTTTTTTATTTATACAACATAAAAAATACCGTTCTCTTTATCCTCCGCTTACTGGAGGGATAAAGGCAATTATATCTTGATCTTTTATTATTTCATCGTCTGTTACAAAGCTTTCGTTTATAGACGTCATCATTTGATTAAAAGAAGATAGAGTATATTTACTATGAAGATATTGTTTTAGTTGCTGAACAGTTATATGATCTTTTTCTACTATTTTTAATTCATCTAATCCAATTTCTTCACGTATTCCCGCAAAAAATAAAACCGTAATCATTCCTTATTCCTCCTTGTCCGGATTTCCTTCTAGGTATTCAGTAGTCTCTAGTTGATCTCCAACCCACATCGTTCCGTCTTCCCAAAATTCTTTTTTCCAAATGGGCACAATTTGTTTAATTCGTTCAATCGCATATTCATTTGCCACGTATGCTGTTTTACGATGTGGTGAGGATACAGCGATAACAACAGCGATCTCTGAAATGTCTAATTTACCTACCCTATGGGTAATAGCTACCCTTGTATCCGGCCATTTTTTCTTAATTTCATCACCTATTTGACTCAGCATTTTTACAGCCATTGATTCGTAAGCTTGATATTCAAGAAATAACGTCTTCTTTCCTTTTGAAAATTCCCTCACAGTTCCAATGAATGTTGTAATGGCACCTGCTTTTTTTCGTGAAACTTGTTTGGTTACTTCCTTTACTGAAATAGGATCACTTACCAATTTAAATAAACATTGCTTCACCTTTTTTCACCACACTTACATTAAAAAGTCCAAATAGCACTTTTCTTTAATTATTCCTTCAATTAGCCTAATAAACGATAATAAAAATTTTTAGCAAGCTGTATGTTATTTGTTCCATGAATAAAAACACGCCCGTCCTTAAATATAACCACGCGATAATCATGAAGCTGACAAGATAATAAATAAGGATTTCTAATTACTTCACCATTAGCTTTTAGTTGTTTTTCTAACTGATCAAAACTATATTCCATATTTCTTGCAGGTCTAATTTGAACTGTATTTCTCCCGCATAATACTTCTGTTTTTGTCTGATTTTCATACGATAAATATGGATACGTTCTATCTAATCCACAAGATGGGCAACTTTCTGTTTTAATTTTGTCTAATTTAATGGAGTAATGCTGATTGCTCCATACATCAAATGTCAAAAAGGTGTTTCTTAGCGTTGAAAAATCATCTACCAATATTTTGAATGTCTCTGCTACTTGATAAGCAGAAACTATTTGAACTGAAGGATTGATAATTCCTGTTGTATCACATGTTGCCCCGCCGAAAGGAATACTTTTTAAAATACAATGCACACACGGTGTTTTTCCCGGGAGAATTGTATAGGTAGCCCCATAACTTCCTACACAGGATCCATAAATCCATGGAATGTTATATTTATGCGAAAGATCATTTAAAATAAATCGAATGTCAAAATTATCTGTAGCATCTATCAGAACATCGACATTACCGAGTAAATTTTCCATATTATCAGCTCTCGCGTCCATAACCAGTGCTTCAATTTCAACTTCCGAATTAATCCGTTTCAAATGCTTTCCAGCAGCTATCGCTTTTGGTAGTTTATCTTCAACATCTTTCTCGTTGTAAAGCTGCTGGCGCTGCAAGTTACTCCATTCAACATAATCACGATCAATAATAGTCAATTTCCCAATACCTGCCCGGACAAAGGCTTCGGCCCCAGCACTTCCCAATGCTCCAGCTCCTATAATGAGTACATGCTTATGCCTGATTTTTTCTTGTCCTTCAAAACCTATTTGTTTGAACTGCTGTTGCCGTGAATAACGATCATTCAACAAACTCTCTTCCTTTCTTTCGAAAATTATCTATACCATTTCCGTTTACACCAGCCATATCCATTTGTTAGATTAATGCATAATTTTCATGACACATACATTAAGAGAACGTAATTATTGGTTATGAAGAAAGTCTCCACTTTTCCCGCCAGTTTTTTGTACTAACAATGTTTCTTTAATAACCATTGTTTTATCAACTGCTTTACACATGTCATAAAAAGTTAGTGCAGCAACGGATACCGCGGTTAATGCTTCCATTTCAACTCCGGTTTTTCCACTACACTTAACCTTGGCATGAATAATTAAGTCGTATCCATTTTCTTTTTTTTCATATTTAAACGTAAAGTCGCTTCCTTGGAGCATGACTGGATGACACATTGGAATGACATCCGCGGTTTTTTTTGCTGCCATAATACCCGCAATCTGTGCTACTTGGAGCGGGTCCCCTTTTTTTATTAATCCATCTTCAATTGCTTCGAATAATTCATTGGATAAGGAAAGAGTGCATTTTGCAATTGCTGTCCGAGTTGTAATGTCTTTCGGAGAAATATCGACCATCTTTGGCCTTCCTTCTTCATTCCAGTGCGAGAAATTGCTCATCATTTGCCACCTTCATATGCTTAAGATATTTAACTACAGTAATTGTATAGCTTCGTCATAGAAGATTTAGTCCAGAAAAAGGGACTGACTCACAAAGGTTATTAACATACTTTGAAAGTCAGTCTCTTTTTCTAAAATCATTTATTTTTTTAATCAGATTCCTCCTATTTGCACAGAACAGAAACACTAGGTGACTTAAATAAACATTCCTTATCCATCATATTATTTCTAGTGCAAACCACAATGTTTCCAAAGCATATTTGAGAATACTTCCAATCTTTCAATGTTAGCCACCAATATGAGACATTTCTACTTTAGTGCTGTTTCTTGAACCATGCCCATTTTTTCTTTCATCAGAATAGCGATCGCTGCGATGATTCCAAATATCCGAAATTTTATTTGTAATCACAACATCCGACTCTTCTGAGCGAAGTAATTGACGAAGATCATAACCTTTTGATGCAAATAAACATGTATATAATTTCCCTTCAGCAGATACTCTAGCCCTGGAACAGGTAGAGCAAAATGAATCGGTCACAGATGAAATGATTCCAATTTCTTGATCACTGTCTATATACCGATATCTAGTTGCCACCTCTCCTACATAATTTGGCTTAATTTGTTCTAATGGCATGACTTCTTCAATTCGATTTAAAATCTCTTGCTTGGTCATTACTTCAGTCATTCTCCAGCCATTTGAATTTCCGACATCCATATACTCAATAAACCGAAGAGTATGTTTATGTTCTTTAAAATATTTCGCCATTGGAATGATATCTTGATCGTTTTTCCCTTTTTGAACAACCATGTTCATTTTCACTTTTAAGCCTGCATTAGAAGCTGCCTCTACTCCCTCTAAAACTCTCGCAACTTTGCTTCTATTCCCATTTAACTGATTAAAACGTTCATCATCTAAGGAATCAAGACTAACTGTTACCCGTCTTAACCCAGCATTAAATAACTCAGGCGCAAACTTTTTAAGAAGAGATCCATTTGTCGTAATAGCAATGTCCTCTACTCCATTAATTAAATTCAAACGATGAATCAATTCAGGAAGGTTCTTGCGTAATAAAGGTTCCCCCCCTGTAATACGTATTTTACTGACACCTAATGAAACAAATATACGGCTCAATCGCTCCATTTCATCAAAAGAGAGGATTTTATCAGAGGATAAAAAAGGATAGTCAGACCCAAATATTTCCTCAGGCATACAATAACGACAGCGAAAATTACAACGATCGGTCACAGATAAACGCAAATCTCTTAATGGGCGTTCTAATTTATCCAAAATATCATTTTCCATATTTTTCGTGTCTCCTCCTATTTTGATAACCAACTAACATTAATTGCATATTATTTCTTACTGTTTCTGTTGAATTCGCTCTGGACATGTATAAATATTCAAAGATTGATTACGAATAAAACCTACTGTCGTAATCCCTAATCCTTCTGCCAACTGTAAGGCCAATTCAGTCGGCGCCGATTTTGAAAGTACTACCTCACAACCAATTTTTGCTACTTTCAATAAGATTTCTGAAGATATCCGACCGCTAAAAACAATGATTTTATTTCCAATCGAGATATCATTTTTTAAACAATATCCGTATATTTTATCCAACGCATTATGTCTTCCTATGTCCATTCGACTTAGCATAAAACCGTTTAAATCACAGAGAGAGGCATTATGAACCCCTCCTGTATCTTGAAAAATAGTCGCGGAAATTTGTAAATTATTCATTAAACGAAAACAATCATCCGGGGTGAGCTTGACTCGGATTTCATTCATCTTCTTAGCGGTTAATGCATCGTTAACGAAGACAAACCCTTGTCTGCTCATTCCACAGCACGATGTAATATAACGCTTGTTTTGGAAATTTTGGTAATAAGGATTCAATTTATCTATTTTCACATGTACATATCCTTCTTTTTCTTGAACCCAAATGTCTTTGATTTCTTCATATTTCCGTATAATTCCTTCAGATGCTAAGTAACCGATAACCATATCTTGAATATATTCAGGTGTACAAACCATCGTAACAAATTCTTGTTCGTTAATTTTTACTGTAACTGGAAACTCTGTAACAATTATATCTTCAGCATTTTCAATATGTCCGTTTGTGAATCTAAGAATTCCCCTTTTCTCCACTGCTGGTTTCATATAGCACTACTTCCTTTATATTTTTTGACGAAAATTTCTACCTTCTTCATTTAACTTGGGTAATGCCTTATCTATTTCTATAAAGGGATACCTACATATACACCTTTAATCATTTTAGTTGTGTTCGATGAATTATATCTATCATTTTAAGTCTCCTAAAATAAAAGTTTCAGTTAGCATAAGTACCCAATATAATGAAGGAAAAAAACACTTCTGCATCATTATGAGAAATATTTGGATACCGACTTACTTCATTGAAAAGAATGATTCTTGATGAAAAACTACCCTCTATGAACCAGGTCTTGAGCTAGAGATGTAAACATCTCTCCAGTAAGCGAATCGTCATCGTATACACATGAACCTTTATTTTCCTCACGTTTGGCAAAAGGGATTCTTGCGATTACTTCGGATTGCAGCTGTTGAGCTAGCATATCTCCGCCACCCTTCCCAAAAAGATAGTTCCTCGACCCATCTTGTTCTTCGTAATATGCCATATTCTCAACGATACCTAAGATGTCATGATTGGTATGTTTCGCCATGGCACCTGCTCTTGAAGCAACAAAAGAAGCGACATTGTGAGGTGTCGTTACGATAATTTCCTTTGCCTGAGGAATCATGGCAGCTACATCTATGGCTACATCTCCTGTACCAGGAGGTAAATCTAGAAGGAGGTAATCCAGTTCTCCCCAATGCGTGTTGGCAAGGAAGTTTTGAATCCATTTGTTTAGCATCGGCCCTCGCCACATAACGGGGTTATTATTGTCTGTAAAAAATCCCATGGACATGACCTTAACGCCCTGACTTACAATTGGAATGACCGTCTGGTCAATCATGGTCGGCTTTTCTCCAACTCCCATCATCGCAGGGATACTAAATCCATAAATATCAGCATCTAACACTCCGACTTTTTTCCCCATACGGGCCAAAGCAGTAGCCAGATTAACGGTAACCGTTGATTTTCCCACTCCACCTTTTCCGCTTGTCACTGTAATAAATTGTACACCTGAATCAGGGCGCAACATGTTAGGCATTCCGGTCTCTGTTGTAGCACTTTTCTTTAAAGTTTGCGTTAATGCAGCTCGTTCTTCTGGTGTCATAGATCCAAAGGTTAACGAAACACTTGAGGCTCCAATATTTCGAAGCGAATTTTCAACATCTTCTTTTATTTTTGCTTTTAATGGACAGCCTTGGATCGTTAAAACCACTTCAAGTTGAACACGTGTACCATCCATTTCAATATTTCTCACCATGTTCAAATCCACGATACTTTTATGCAGCTCGGGATCTTGAACATGTTTTAAAGCGTTCATTATTTGTTCATGTGTCAACATAACTCTCAGTCCTTCTTTATTTAGTAGTTTCCTTCTCATTATTGGTTAATTGCCTCAGAGAAAAAATTGAAAAGATTATAGAGATCATGGCAAAATGCCTATCATTAAATATCACAGAATAACTGATAAGTTGAGCTACTTTTATGATTCACTGTTTGAATGATCTGTTCTATTTCATGATATTCTCCATTAATCTACTTGGGTTATTCATTGCCTATTGAACTCTCCTTTTTTATAAACAAAAAGCCCACCATAAAATAGAATGTGTACATGCACATGCAATACACAGTCAATTTTATGATGGGCTAATTACTAAGCAGTTTTCCTACTAGCGATCCATCTCATCACGTATAACAAAAATAAAAAACAGGACATTATGGCAATTTTTCATTACCTAATATCAATGATTTTTAATATATTTTTATTATAATACTTTAAATGTCCCACCTCAATAGCAAATTACAAGTAAAGCTACAAAAACTATCCTTAAATAAGTGGTTTAGAGTAACGATATCTCAAAAAATGTTTCCCCAATTTTTTTTGTTGATGACCTTCTACTAACTATTAAAAGCAATGGTATCTTAAAATATCCCCTAATCAATTTTAAGACTATGGCTGAATAAGCTTATCGAACACAAAAATCGTCATCGCCGTATCAATCTCTATATTAATATCCGTATAGATGCTCAAAATGCTCGCTTGCATCAACTCCTCAAGCTTTTTCATCACGGCAGGATCCTGATAGATATCCTTTACTAATTTAGTTCGTGCTTCATGAACCATTTTTTGCCCTTCTGTGGAGCCAATCATAAACTTTTCCACATTCGTCAGATTACCTTTCATCTCACTAACTACCCAGGGACCTACAAAACGAGTGGTGATTTCCTTTGGTCCATTTCCAACGTATTGCTTGCGTATTTCACGAAGTAATGTATTAAATTGATGCTCCATGTTCTTTGTCATTCCATTTCCCCTATCTCATCATTTAATCTGTTTAGCTTTGGGTTTCATATTAAATAATCGGCTCTAGTGAACCTCTATTTTGTCAAATTGTTCATCTTTTACTCCAAAAGATAAATTGCTTGTTGGGTAGGCACTATTAGTTGGATCGGCAAAGTGAGTCTTTCAGCGCAAAAACCTTGTTCATATATATTATGTATTCAAACTCACTATTTGTCTCCTTGAAAAAATAATAATGGGGAAGGACCTCTGTATTGAGTTTTAAGAAATTCGATAACGTATATAAAACGTTTCAATGTGCGCACCAACCTTAATAGTAGTGGCTGGCTAAGCATTTCAATGTATTACATGCTTTGATTAAGAAAATATAAATACTCTATTCCAGCAGCAGTTATCTTCGTGCCGGCCCGCCCTCTGCCTTTGACGACAAATCCTTCGCTTTCTAAAATATCCAAGCGGCGACGGATCTGTTGAGGGGACAAGCCAAAGTCCGTTTCTTTACTTTGACTTGAAATCAGATCTCTGCTTGCAGCTTTTCCTTTTTCGTTGCACTGCTTGATTACTTCCAAAATGAAAGTGCGTTCCCGCCTTTCGAGCATACTTTCACACGCGGAATATTCCGACGCCACACTGCCTTCCGCTTGTCCATGCATGAACGGTAGGTCACTTTTCGTCATGACATTTCCCTCACAAACAGTCAGCATGTAATCAATTGTGCTTTTCAGTTCTCGTATGTTGCCAGGCCATTCATATTTAATGAAATACTCCAGAACGTCTTGCTCTACCTTTACCCACTTCCCGCTCTTTGTGATGAGATGCTTTATTAAAAGAGGGATATCCGCTCTTCTCTCCTTGAGTGATGGAATGTAGAGATTGAGGACATTCAACCGGTAAAACAAGTCTGTTCTGAATGAACCGTCCCGAATTTTCACTTGAAGATCTTTATTCGTTGCGGTAATCACCCTAACATTTATAGGAATGATTCTTCTGCCGCCAATTCTGCGAATTTCCCCCTCCTGCAGAACTCGCAGCAGATGTGATTGAACTGTGAGACTTATGTCGCCAATTTCATCCAAAAAGATCGTCCCGTTATCAGCCAATTCAAACAAACCTTTCTTGCCTCCCCTTGTTGCTCCTGTAAATGTCCCTTCTTCGTAGCCAAACAATTCACTTTCAAGTAAAGTTTCTGTTAATGCGCTACAGTTCACAGCCAGGAACGGCCCGTTTTTTCGCAATGAATGTTCATGAATTGCATGTGCAAACAATTCTTTTCCTGTTCCAGTCTCGCCTTGAATCAATATCGGATGCTCTGACAAAGCAAGCTTCTTGGCAATCTGCTTCCGCTCTTTCATTACATCTTCCTCGCCGATAATATCATCAAAGCAGTATTTCGTATAAAACCCTTTATTTCGCAGTTCCCTTTGTGCTGTCTTTTCTATTTCAAAGGCTTGATGTACACTTTTGAAGGTTGCGACAATTGTATTTTCTTTCATCATTTGCAAGCGAAAAATGACCACATCCACGCCGTCTATGTCGAAGAACTTACTCTCATCCCTACCTTCCATGATGAATTCGGTAATATCCCTGCGATTAACAATATGCTCTATATACTTATTTACCACATCTTGCGCATCAACATGAAACAATGCCGCAAGACGATCATTGAATACCGTAATCCGCCCTTCCTCGTTAACGACCAATATTCCATCATCCACAGTTCCCAACACATTTTGGATGTGCTCGCTCATCTGCAAGGCATCCCGCTCTGCATCTAACAGCTTACGTTGTAATTCAATGATATTGCTAATATACCTTTCTGAAATCTTAGAGGATATATCCTTGTTCAAACCGCAGCATTCTACAACTTCCAGAATAGTGGTTATATCAAAAAGACGCACACCTATATCGATAACTTCTTTTATGTATGAGGGGCACAGATGAGTTTCCCCTGGTGAAACGGCAACTTGGACATCCTCATAAAACAATATCCCCTTCCGAAAAGGGATAAATTTAACATGATCGATACCAAGCTGATATAAGGTTTCAATAAGACTTATAGTGGCATCATCATCATCATTTACCAGCAGAACTGCTGTACCATCAGGTATTCTTAAAAGTTTGTCAATGTATTCATGATTAACTGTTCTCGTTCCCACAATTATTTTTTCGGCATTTACGCTATACATACCCCTTTTATTCTCATAAGCGGCATCTGATGAATACAAGATCATTCTATCTTCCAGAGAAAGAGGTATTCCTTCATCAGCAGCATAGCTTGTGACATGAACATAGTCTCCAAGCAATTGTTCCAGTTGTTCCTGCAAGGCTTGCTTTGTTTTTGAGCTTCCCGCTATAAGTGTAAGTGAGGATTTTGACATAAAAACACCTACCTCTTCCTTCAAATTGGTTCTATTATACCACCAAAAAGAACCAATAAAGACCTTAAACTTCAATCCAACCATAAAGATTTCATAAAAATCAATCTTTACATATTGGCACAGATTTTGCTTGATGTCTGTATAAAGGAGGAAAAGCGTTTTAATTCTATGCATGTATGTTAAAGACAAAGGAGAGATACTTATGAGCCAAATAGAAGAGAAGGTTGTTTCACTGAAAACATCAGGAAAAAAAGAGAGAAAAATCAATGTGTTTGTATTGCTGCTCTGCATTCTTGCAATAGCAACTCTATTCACTTACATTTTGCCTGCAGGGGAATATGTACGGATTGAAGCGGACGGACGGACAACTGTTGACGCCAATTCTTTCAAATGGATAGAATCCGCACCGGTCGGATTTTTCGAAATGATGAAAGCTATTCACACAGGCATGGTAGAAGCCGGAAATATTATCTTCTTCTTATTGATCATCGGAGGTTTTTTCGGTGTTTTAAGAGCAACAGGTACGGTCGATGTACTGATCGCCACAATGGCTCGGAAGTTAGCGACGCGTGAAAAGTTATTGATTCCTGTCGTGATGCTGTTTTTCGCTGTAGGCGGCTCCTTAATGGGGATGGCGGAAGAAACACTTGCTTATCTCCCTCTTATCATTCCACTGGCATTGGCTCTGGGATTCGACACTATTACAGGAACCGCCATTGTCATAGTAGGAGTAATGTCAGGGTTTACAACTGCCGTCATGAATCCATTCACAGTTGGGCTTGCCCAAGGAATCGCAGAATTGCCGATGTTCTCAGGCATAGGCTTCCGCCTTATTTTATTTGTTATCGTCTACCTGGTTTCCGTTCTTTATATCTATCGGTACGCAATGAAGGTAAAGAAAAATCCTTCTCTAGGAATCTACGGAAAATATACAAAAGAAGAATCGAAAAAACTTCTGCAATCAAGTGCGAAGTTAACAGCGGGGCATAAGTTCATCTTAGGTGCTTTTTTAATTAACTATATCGTCTTGGCGTTTGGAGTCATCAAGTTTCAATGGTACATGACAGAAATCGCTGCCTTATTCATCGTATTGACTATCGTAATTGGAGTCATCGGAAAATTGTCAGCAGATCACATCGTCAACTCCTTTATCAATGGATCAGCAGCCTTGCTCGGCGGTGCTTTGATAATCGGCGTATCACGCGCCATTCTGGTCGTATTGAATGAAGGACATATCGTTGACCCTATGCTTCATCAAGTATCTGAATATATCCAGCATATCCCAGCCTATTTAAGCGTTGCCGGCATGTACAGTTTCCAAACTCTTATTCATTTCATTCTAGCGTCCGGCACCGGTCATGCGATGCTGACCATGCCAATTATGGTGCCGCTCGCAGACATATTGGAAATTACACGCCAAACCGCAGTGTTGTCTTTCTCTTTTGCGGACGGAATCGGAAATATGATTTTCCCGACCGCTACCACCTTGATGGCGGGCTTGGCAATCGCAGGCATTCCTTGGACAAAGTGGGCGAAGTGGATTCTCCCGCTGGTGCTCATTCAATATCTCATCGGATTGATAGCTGTCATCACAGCTCACTTCATCGGATATGGTCCATTCTGATTTTATAGGTTACTAATTATACACAGGAGGAGAAACTCATTGCTTACTTTAATCAAAAATGGCGAAATATACTCACCCAATTACTTAGGACGGAAAGACATATTGATTACAAATGATAAAATCGCATTCATAGATGACAGGATCGAGATTCCTGACAACTTTGCTCCTATTCAAATCATTGATGCGACTGATCTTTTGGTTGTTCCAGGTTTTATAGATTCACATGTTCATATAATCGGCGGGGGCGGCGAGGGCGGATTCAAAACCCGCACCCCCGAGCTAAAGCTCACTGATATTACAACTTCAGGAATTACAACACTGGTCGGCTTACTTGGCACGGACGGAACTACGCGTAGAATGGAGAGTCTTCTTGCCAAGGCGCGTGCGCTTGAAGAAGAGGGTATTTCCTGTTTCATTCATACTGGCTCCTATCAAGTGCCAGTTAAAACATTGACAGGTAAAATCGAAGACGACATTATTTTAATCGACAAAATTATCGGTGTCGGGGAGATTGCCATCTCAGACCATAGATCATCAGAACCCATATTTGAAGAATTAACTAAAATCGCCGCAGCGGCTCGCAACGGCGGTATTCTGTCAGGAAAGGCCGGTATTATAGAAGTTCATGTAGGGGACGGAGATGGAGAACTCTCATTGTTACATGAAATTGCTGATAAAACCAACATTCCGATTCGGCAGCTCCATCCGACACATATCAACCGAAATGAAGGATTATTCAGGGCGGGAATTGATTACGCTAAGAAAGGCGGATACGTTGACTTTACTACAAGTACCATTCCTCAGTTTTTAGAAGAAGGCGAAGTGAAGTGCAGCATGGCCTTGCGGATGATGCTTGAAGAAGGCGTTCCAGTCGGTCACATCACCTTCTCTTCAGACGGGCAAGCAAGCCTTCCCTTTTTTAACTCCCATGGGGAGTATGCCGGCCTTCAAGTAGGAAAAGTATCATCGCTCTATCAAGAAGTGCGTGATGCTATTTTAGAGGAAGGCATCCCTCTGGAAACCGCACTGAAGGTCATCACCACAAATCCCGCACAAGTGCTGAAGCTTTCAAGCAAGGGCAGCATACAATCCGGGAAGGATGCTGATATCGTATTGTTACATAAAGAAACATTGATAATTGACACTGTAATGGCAAGAGGACAAGTTATGGTAGAAAAGGGGGTTACGTTGATAAAAGGAACATTTGAATGAATAACAGACAGGGTACACGTTATCGGAAAATTGTCATGTCTTGCATTGTTTGGATTCCTATAGGCATCGCCTGGTATTTACCTTTCTTCTAAAAAATCTTGTTCTAACTTTACATGGTCCGTATTATCGGATATTTGTTACAGGCGTCTTCCTTAAAACAATCTAAAAAGTCGAATTCCTAGCTGTGAAGGAATTCGACTTTTTGCTATACAAAAATTTCTCGTATTGAATCCAATACATGTTTTAACTTTTGGGCAGTCCCCATATAATGAGGACAATTAAACAGATAATTTTTCAGTCATCATAATTTGAACAATATCCACTTACCCTTCATTACATTTAAATCAGTTTAGTTAGAAGCCATATCTGTCACTTTTTAATTAGGGGTCTCGCACAGCCTCGTTGTAGCTAGAGGTCAACTAAATAAGGAAGTACTATGCATCGGCTGGACTTTCGCTTTAGGATCAATATAGGCTTTAGCATTATTGACTGCCGTTGGACCTTCACCGAATCCGGAAGCAATTAATTTAACCTTTCCATCATACGTACAAATATCCCCGGCTGCGTAAATGCCTGAAATATTTGTTTCTTGTTTTGAGTTAACGATAATTGCATTTTTATTGATGTTTAGACCCCATTCTTTAATCGCACCAAGAGAAGAGACAAAGCCGTAATTAATAATTAAATCATCTATGTCCACCACTTCTTTTTGTTGAGTCTTAGTGTGTTCTAAAACAATTTGAGTAATCTGATCTGCTCCTACCAGTTCTGCTGGAATATAAGGTGTTTTCACCTCAACAGAGGAATTCACTAATTTATCGACACTATGTTCATGAGCACGGAATTTATCTCTTCTGTGTATCAATGTTACTTTTTCAGCAATCGGTTCTAACATTAGGGCCCAATCAACAGCAGAATCTCCACCGCCTAGAATCGCCACTTTCCTTCCTTTAAAGCGGTTCATATCATTCACAAAATAATGTAAATTCTTATTTTCGAACTGTGTTGAATCTTCTAATTCTAGTTTACGAGGCTGAAAAGCTCCATTTCCAGCAGTAATGATTACTGATTTTGAGAAATGAGTTTCACGGTTTGTTGTGATCTTAAATGTTCCGTCTGCTTGTTTTTCCAACTGTTCAACTGCTTCTTCAAGACAAATTGTTGGTTCGAACACTTTCATTTGTTCTTTTAAATTCTCTACCAATTCCTGAGCCCTTACTTTTGGAAATCCAGCTATATCATAAATGAATTTTTCGGGATAAAGAGCAGAGAGCTGTCCTCCCAATTGAGGAAGACTTTCAAGGATTTTCACCTTTGCTTGCCTCATTCCCCCATAAAACGCCGTAAATAAACCAACTGGACCTCCGCCAATTATTGTTATGTCATAGACCTTCTTTTCTTCTGTCATTGTAATCACTCCTTGTCATTCTATGTTGGTTGCTCCTACTGAAAATGATTTGCCGATTGTAAGGGATAGATTTGTAAAGCTTCTACAATGAATAAACTAGAGGTGTCAATTTCTTTAATTCATATAAATCTATAATCCGTTACAAACGTCCTCAACATTTATAAATATTATTCAAATTTATTAGGATTACCATCAAAAGATATTTGAGCTACTTTAATAGAATCGGTTGGACATCCTTCTGAAGCATCTATCATATCTTCCTCAAGTTCATCAGGTATGATGGCTGCCCCAACATTATTATCCAATATAACAAACGCAATACCTTCTTCATCGTAATCATAAATATCAGGAGCTGAAGCACCACAAGCTCCGCATGCAATACAAGTTTCTTTATCCACGATTGTATAGTTAGCCATTTTTACTATCCATTCCCCTCTCTAATATAAGCCCTGTTTTTTTACTAAAGCATTTATAAGGTTTTGAAACCTTAGGCAATTCCTATTCTTTATTTCCTTACTCAATATCGTTTAAAAATTCCAGGATGCTTGAATTAAACTTTCTGGGATTCTCCTGGTAACACAAATGACCGCCATCTGGAATGATCACTAGCGCTGAATTTATTAATTCTTCATGAATTGCTTCCGATTCCTTTATAGGGGTTACAGTATCCAACTCACCACAAATTACAAGGACAGGAACATCTATATGAGATAACGTACTCATTTGATTTAGATGATAAAGTGAATAGGCTACCGAACGGTATCCTGCCGGTCTTATCTGTGTCATGATCTCTTTTACTCGCTTATAAACGTTTTCTGAAGCATGGGGAGATAGCAAGGCATGTATCCTCTTTTCCGCTATCTCCTCAGTAGAAAGGTTTTCAATCGAAAATAATCGATTTTTCAATTTCGTCTCGTTCTCTTCTGGGGTTAGAGCAGCAGCCCCTCTTGTCGAATCGGCTAATATAAGTTTATTAATCTTATTTGGGTACAAGCTACAGTACTCTATTGCAATTGCCGCTCCCATTGAATGGCCGAGCAGATGGATTTTTTCCAAATTCAGCTGATCTAGCATGCCGTTCAGAATCCGTGCAAACTCTTTAAAATTTCTAAATTCCTCTGCTGGATCTGAACTTTTCCCATAACCCGGAGCATCCCATGCAATTACTGTATAATTCTCCTTTAATTCCTGGATTTGCTCCTTCCAGGACTGTGAATTATTACTCATACCATGTAACAATACTAAAGGTTCTCCATTACCTTCTATTTCATAATGAATCCTTAAATCTTCCACTTTTACGTATGGCATAATATCATTCCCCCTTATGTGTATTTGGCATATCTTTTCTTAAAGTAGCCAATGATTCACCTCATTTAGTTACTCTTGACGGAAATAGCTTTCGTTTTGATTCGATATGGAAAGTGCTTCCTTATCTGCAATGAGCAGAACTTGACCTGTTTATCGATACGTTTCCCTGACACTGTCGTAAAGCATCAACATCATTAGCGTTACGGGTTTCCAAAGAACCACGACCTGTCTGCTAAAAAATAGGGATTAAGCACACGCCGACAAATTGCGGACTGATACAGGGATTTTTTTATGTAACAATACACGAAACTTAAGCAGCAGAAATTCCATTTCAGTTCCGGTCTTACAAATAAAGCAAAATACAGTATTCCAAAACCTGTGCCAACCTAGCCAAGTCCTCGCACTGACAATCCGCCATCGCTGGAAATGACTTCACCGGTAATCGCGCGTGATTCGTCAGAAGCTAACAGTACATACGCCCCAACGTGATCTTCCGGCACCTGGGCAAGTTGAAGAGGATTTCTTTTTTTTATGCTGCTTGCTTTCGTATCATTATCGACGATTTTCACAAATGGACGCAGTGGCGGGATCACCGAAAGTGCTGTCAATGTGCCCCCAGGAGCTACCGCATTTACCCGGATAGAAGGCGAGAGCTCGAACGCAAGCTGGCGCATCAATCCAATTTGGGCGTGTTTGCTCGCTGTGTACCAAACACCGCCGCCATCTGGATAAAAACTTGCACCGGACACAGTGAAAATTATAGTGCCATTTGTTTTTTGCAGTTCTTCAAGAGCTGCTTTCGCTCCGAAAAAAGACCCTTTTACGTTAATATTGAAAAGGGAATCATACGCTTCGGAAAGCGCCTCAGGAGTCACATCGGCAAATTTAGCAAATCCATCGAACACGCCGGCATTCGCAATGAAAACATCTAACTTCCCGTATTGCTCAACCGTAGCTTGGACCGCTCGTTCATTGTCTTCGTATTTGCTTACATCTCCCTGATAAGTAAGGATATTTTTACCAAATTCTTCTTTCATTTTCGCTAATGTGTCTTTAGAGCGGCCGATAATGCTCACTCTTGCCCCTTCTTGTATAAAACGGCGTGTGACAGCTTCCCCTATTCCTGAAGCTCCCCCTGTAATCATTACGACTTTATCTTTTAAGGTCATTCCCATGGTCTCCACCCCTTTAATTATCTTTTATTCATGATGAACGATTATACAAAGATCTAGGTTAGAATCAAGTATACGGTCTTGTTAGCGAGCACATATTTTTTCAAATTCCTTACGGGTCATTAATCTTCTCTTAATTCACGATATTTAGTTTCTTATATAAAACAACGTTTTAATATAAACGATTTTAGTAGTCTGTAAAAAAAATGAAACCACCTTTTGGAATACCCTACTTGATTCGCAACTCGTGATTCCAAAATATATTAATCTGTGGTTATCCTTACTCCTATGTACTCTTTTAAAAGGTCTACAAGATTTGACTCTTGACGACTTCATTGTAGCTTCTCAGTAAGATTCCACCTCGTATTCTTACTGAGAAACCACTTCTAAAAAACGCATGATCTTAAACTTTTAGCCTTTTATCGATTATCGAACACCCATTCCGCTTGAACCGCTTGAGGCTTTACTTCATTTGCCAAGTGGGTTGCTGCTGTCCGCTAGATTCACCCATTTAAAAAGTTACTTTATTTCCTGTCGTATTACTTAGGTGATATTCAAGAGCTTCTTGTTTAATCATAAACAAATACGCGACAAACCCGAAAGTGGCTGCTACAATGAGCATGGCAATGGAAGGACCAAAATCACCGCCAGACAAATCGCGGCTCCACCCCATAATATAGCTTGAAAATCCACCCATAATATTTGTGAATCCCATTAAACCGGCTGCACGGCCCGCTGTTTCAGGTGTTGAAAATTTAATGATGAAAAAATTGGTTAGATGAAACATTCCTCCCTGGGATCCCATAGCGAGCCCCATGGAAACGCCAGCCAAAATAGGGCTTGGTGCAATAACGGCAATTGTCAAAAATACTGCTGTCAGTATGAAAAGAATCGTCGCCAGTAAACTCGGGCGCTTCGTTTTGTCCGCCAGAAATCCCCCAGCCAGGACAAACCCAAGTGCGAATAGCCACGATAATGAAGTAATCCCAGTCATCGCTTCCCTTTCAAAGCCTTTGGCCTCAACAAGATATGTAGGCAGCCAAATACTGATTCCAAAGAAAAGAAAGGACGACATCAAATTGCCAAACCAGACAATCCAATAACGATAATCCTTAGCGAAGAATTGCTTCGACTGCACATCATTTGTTTCGTCTTTTTGGCGAATATAGGAGACTTCTTCTTTACTGATGCGTGGATGTTCTTCTGGCGTGTTACGAGTCAATAACAGGAACATTGGAATATTGATAAATAAGTTAAAGGCGGCGAGGGCAAAGAATGCTGCCTGCCAATGAAACGTTGAAATAATCAGAATGAGCATAACGGTACCCAATGCCGGGCCAAGATAGTTGCCCGTAATCCAGAATGACTGTGCCCTGCCAAGTTCTCGTTTATTAAACCAATTCGAAATAAATTTACCAGATATCGGAATCATCATACCTTCCCCAATTCCGAGGATGACCCTGCTGATTAAAAACATTTCGTATGAAGTTGACAGCCCCCCCATCACAATGGTCGCTGTCCATACCAGTAAACCTAAAACTGCTGTTTTCCGTGCGCCTAACTTGTCAATAATAACGCCCCAAAAAATGTTGGAACAGGAATATGAAATCATGAATATAAAGGAGATCAAACCAATTTTTGCATTTTTATCCGGGCCGGTTAGTCCAAGATCGCTTAAAAATCCCGGATCCGTTTGGATAACGGAGATACCCACTTTATCAATCTGACCGAAAAACCAGAAGAAAAAAATAGGGATTGCAATGTACAACCATCTTTTTTGACCTTGTAACATGTTATTTCCCCCTTATAAATAGGCTCCTTTGAATGCGCTTTCATGATTTCCAACAAAGAAAATGTCTATCATACTATTAAACTTGACCTACTCCTCCTTTCAAAAAAATAGCAGCAACGCATTGTTTTATATAAAAAACAATGTTACCGATATTTAATGTTATATCGAATTTTCATAATAGTCAATAATATTCAAATTATTTTTTCTAAGACAAAAAATAGTTTTGTATACAAAACGAAATAAAGTATTGTTTCGTTGAAAACAACACGAAACAATACTTTCATCAGCAATGCAGATTGCTAACGATATTAACAAAGGTGTACCCTCTTGAATGGTTTCTCGTTTGCGTCTTGGCCGAGTGAGTCTTTACTCTCCCAAGAACGATGACGTTCATTGAAAATGTTGCTGATAAGCCCTTCCAAAAGTAGCTGCCGAATCACACCAGTTACAGCAGAGTATGCCAAATGACAAGAAACCACCATAAGCGGTGGCTTTGCAGATTATGCCCTTTTCATTGCTTTATCGAAGATGCCCACTTTTTAGGAATCAACTATCTTATGTAAGGAAACTAATCGATTTCGTAAATGTTGATTGTTTCGAAAACATGTTATTTCTATTTTCCTTAATGAGTTTGTGAACCTAGTTTCATGGAAATCTCTTTGGCAGCTTTCGTTACCTTGTCTATCAATTCAGGCAAACGATCTTCCTGAAATCTTGCTTCAATCCCAGCCACACTAATACCAGCTACAATTTGATTTTTGCCGTTTAATATCGGAGCACTCACCGCTTTTGTGTAATTCTCCAGTTCTGATGAAGTTATCGTATATCCTTTCATTCTCGCTTCATCCAAAGCATGACGGAGGATGTTTTTATCCGTTATCGTTCCAATCGCAATTGGATTTAATTCTACACTGTCCATATAAGCTTCACGCTCTTCTTCCGGCAAATGCGCGAGGATGATTCGGGAGTCGCCAGCGTACAGTGGAGAGCGCCTTCCAATAGAGGTATATAGACGCACAGGATGCAGGGTGTCCACCTTTTCAATGTACATGGCTTCGTCCTTATCCCTCACAATTAAATTCACTGCCTCTTCAACATCATCCCGAAGGTCTTTCATGATGGGATAGGCAATTGATCTGATATCCAAACGCTCTCCCACCAGTTGACCAAACTGCAGGAATATAAGCCCAAGTGAATAATATCCATCATCATCCCTAGTTAGAAACCCCATTTCTTCCAATGACCCCAGCATTCGGTGCAATGAGGTTTTTGGCAGGTTGGAAAGTACCATCATTTCATTAAAGCTGAGTTTCGGATGATTGATGAAAAGGGTAAGGATTTGCATGGATTTAACGACGGTTTTGTTATGTGCTTGCATACATTGTCTCCTTTCATGATACAAGTTTTCCTGGATGTACTCACATACTATCATTCTATAATAAAACAAGGAAAAAAGGATAGAATGGTATACAGTAAAAAATACATATAAGGGAAAAGGAAAAAGAAAGTACTCTAAAAAGAGTACTTTCTCATCGTTTACGGCTTCTTGCTGAAGGAACTATATGACAAACCATTTTTTCAGGGCTAATGAAATCGAAACCTGTAATTCTTTCAATTGCACCTCTTTTTGAAGGAAAAGCCGTTCTGCCTCTTTTAAGGTCACCCGTGAGAATTGAATGGATTCCCCTGGTTTAACTTGTGCGATTATTGGTAAATCTGCTGTAATCACCTGTGCTATTTTAGGATATCCTCCTGTTGTTTGGCTATCTGCAAGGAGTATGATCGGGTTTCCATCAGGAGGAACCTGTACGGACCCATTTGTAACCGCTTCTGATAATAGATCCCCGTTATCCTGTAACTCTAGGTTAGGGCCTGATATTCTATAACCCATACGGTCAGATTGATTGGAAACTTTAAATGAACCTTCTACAAAACTACCTTTACTTGAGTTTGTGAAATATTCGTACTGGCTTCCTTCGATGAAACGGATGAAAGGCTTTCGATCTGGAAAAAACTCCTTATGATTAACAAACCACTTTGGGAAGGCAAATGAACCTTCGACCTCCCATTCACCAAGATTTCTGGTAGGTTCATTACATTCCAACACATCGTCAGTTCTTATTGCCCTGCCCTTATAGCCGCCAATCCCTCCCCGTAAATAGGTGCTTTTACTACCCATAACTTCAGAAATGGCGAAACCTCCCGCCACAGATAAATAAGCCCTGCAACCTGATTTACACCCTTCAAATCGAAGAATCGATCCTTTTTTCACATATATGGGCTTCCACATCGGTGCAATCCGACTGTCGATCGTAGGTGATAAATCGCCACCCGTTATCGAGATCAAGCAATTTTTCTCCACTTTAATAGTCGGACCCATTAATGTTATTTCCAAGGCCGCTTCTCCTTCTTCATTACCAACCAACATATTGGCAATTCGTAAAGAATATCCATCCATTGCCCCGCTTACTATCACCCCATGTTGCTGAAATCCTTTTCTTCCAAGATCTTGTATACTAGTCAATAATCCCGGCTTGATTACACGCAGGCTCACTGTAACCCCTCCTTAAGGACCATTTCTTCATACTCTTTATTAGAAATCGGATGGAATTTTACAATGTCTCCTGCTTGTAATAAACTTGGCGGATTTATATTTGGCAAAAATAGTTTCGTTGGCGTTTGTCCGATTAACTGCCATCCTCCAGGTGTTGATATGGGATATACACCCGTTTGCATACCGGCAATTCCAACTGCCCCTGTTGGTATCGTCATTCTGGGAGAAGAACGCCTAGGTGTCGCTATTTCTTCAGATAGCCCCCCTAGAAACGGAAAACCAGGTGCAAATCCGATCATATAGGCCAAATACTCACCGGTTGAATGAATATGAATGACTTCATCCGTGGTCAAATTATTATAACGAGCTACATATTCCAAATCCGGTCCATATTTCCCTCCATAACAGACGGGAATGGAAACCGTTCGATGTGTCAGCTTTTTACCTTCTTGTATACCCTGTAATTTCATGTCCAAGATGCAACGAACCACTTCATAGGGAGAAATGTCTTCCCTTCCATTGCTTTGTTTTTGATTCTTATAGATAATCAGCGGATCATAGAATACCGTCAAATTCGTAAATGCCGGTACACATTCTATAAATCCTACAAAGGGTTCATCTTCCAGTGAATCCATAAACAATTTTATTTTTTTGTGAATGCTGTATTCCATTCCATTCCCAAATGTAATCACGATTGCGGAATCGCCCAAGGGAGACAGTTTACATGCAGTTTTATTCAAAATCTTTTCCGGCATAGAACTCATCTCTTTCTGTCCATTATAAAACGCCTAATTTTTCATCACGAATGTCCGTTATAAACATATGTCCAGGTGCATGTGTGATCATGATTTCAGGTTTGGTTTCCATAGCAATGGATTGAGGCGTGACACCACATGCCCAAAAGACCGGGACTTCCCCTTCACGAATCGTTACTGCATCACCAAAATCGGGATTCTCTATACTGGACACCCCTATTGCTTCAGGATCGCCGATATGAATCGGACCACCATGAACTGCCGGGAAACGCGATGTCACTTGAGCTGCCCTGACTACATCTTTTTGGGGAATCGGCCGCATGCTTGCTACCATATTCCCATGAAAAATTCCCGCTTCGATACACGGAATATTAGTTTTATACATTGGTACATTGCATCCCTCATCAATGTGACGAATCGATATATCATTATTTAAAAGAGCGTGTTCGAATGTAAAGCTGCATCCGATTAAAAATCCTACCATATCGTCTTCCCAGTAATCTGAAATATCCGTTACTTCTTCCACTAATTCACCATATTTATATACCCTATATTTAGGAATATCGGTGCGTATATCTGCAGACTTGGCAGCAAATGCAGGTATAGGTGAACCCATTTCCGTTACATCCAGCAATGGGCACGATTTAGGGTTGCGCTGACAGAATAATAAAAAATCAAAAGCATGCTCTTTTTTTAAGATGGCTAAGTTCGCTTGTGCATAACCGTTAGCCATGCCAGCAGTCGGTTTAATCCATTCATTATTTCGAATCATGGAACGTAATTCTGCCGGGGTTGCTTGGGAAAGATCGATCATTAATCATTCATCTCCTATTGACGGCTGGCAGTTAGCAGTAAACTGCCAGTCGCATTCATTGATTTGCATTCATTATCATCAAAAAAATCTGGGTATTTGTGTCACTAATGTATATGCGCCCATTAACGCCATAACGATTACTACAAATACACCGGAAATCGTCAACCATAAAGGATGCTTGTAATCACCTACAATATTTTTCTTATAGGCGGCAACCAATAGCGTACCAAGGGCAATTGGTAAAATCAGACCATTTATCGCTCCAACTACAAGCAGAACTTTAACCGGTTCGCCAATTAACAAAAAGCAAATGGTTGAAACGACAATAAAGCCAATAATAATCCAGTTAGCCTTTTTATTTATTTTTTCGCTGAATGTTCTGATGAATGAAACAGAAGTATATGCAGCACCAACAACAGATGTGATAGCAGCGGCCCACATAACGATACCAAAGATTTTATATCCTATATCACCGGCAGCGAGTTGAAAAACGGATGCAGCAGGGTTATCTGAATCGATTTGTAAACCTTTCGATACGACACCAAGTACTGCCAGAAATAAAGCAACCCTCATTACCGTCGTTATCAATATCCCCATTACCGAACTCTTTGTGACTTGTGGTAATGCGTCAACACCTTTCACGCCTGCATCCAATAGACGATGTCCTCCAGCAAAAGTTATATAGCCGCCTACAGATCCTCCTACTAATGTTACGATGGCGATAATATCGATTTTATCCGGCACAAAAGTTCTCACTACCGCTTCCCCTACAGGAGGTGAGGTTGTCCATGCAACATAAATCATTAAACAGATCATAAAAAAACCGGCAATTTGCGTAAAACGGTCCATGGCCTTTCCTGCTTCTTTCACGACAAATATCAAAACGGCGATGACGGCGCTTATTGCCGCACCTACAGTTGGGGATATTCCCGTCATTGCATTTAGACCAAGCCCAGCTCCTGCGATATTTCCGATATTAAATGCGAGACCACCCATAACGATAAGTGCCGCAAGGACATAACCGAGTCCAGGAAGTACCATGTTTGCAATCTCTTGCCCTCGTTTTTCAGAAACAGCTATTATGCGCCAAACATTTGTTTGGGCAAAAATATCAAGAATAACAGAGATAAGAATAACGAAGCCGAAACTTGCCGCAAGACTTTGGGTGTAAACGGTTGTTTGCATTAAAAAACCTGGTCCTATTGCGGATGTTGCCATTAGGAATGCTGCACCTAACAATAAAGTACGGTTTATTTTTGGCTTAGTGGGAGTCTTTCCCTGTGGTGTTATATTTTTAATTGGCTCCAATGGAATCTGCCTCCTGATTGTTTTGATTTTTATTTGAATGACTTGACTGTTATTTCTGATAATTGTAAAGATTTTTTCACATGGCGAGCAAAGGTTAAAGCATGTGCGCCATCCCCATGTATACAAATGGTATCTGCTTTTAAAGACACATCGGAGCCTTGTTGAGACAAGACCCTTCCTTCTTTTACCATGCGAATGACTTGCGCAACGGCATCATCATCATTTTCTATCAGTGCATCCTTCTCCAAGCGAGAGGTCAATGAACCATCTTTTTGATAGGTCCGATCAGCAAATACTTCACTGGCCGTTTGTAATCCGATAGCCTGTCCAGCATCTATTAACTCACTTCCCGACAAACCAAATAAAATTAACTCAGGATTCACGTTATATACCGCTTCAGCTATGGCCCTGGATAACTCTTTGTTCTTTGCGGCCATATTATACAAAGCTCCATGCGGTTTCACATGCTGCATACTGCCACCTTCTGATTGCAAGAAGCCATTTAAAGCGCCAATTTGATAGACGACAAGATCATAAGCTTCCTGTGGTGTTACATTCATATTCCGTCTGCCAAAACCAATTAAATCCTGGAAACCTGGGTGTGCCCCGATTTTGACAGCCTTCCCCATTGCAAGTTGTACCGTTTTTCTCATGACCGTCGGATCACCGGCATGAAATCCACAAGCAATATTGACTGAAGTTACATAATCTAAAATCTCTTTGTCATTTCCAATTTGATAAGCACCAAAACTTTCGCCTAAATCACAATTCAAATCAACCGTTTTCATTTTACCCTCTCCTTTTTACCGGAAATTTCTGTTTATTTTTCGCGTAAATATGTAAGAATGCTTCATTTCACTTAAACCATATGAATATACCGAAATTCGGAACTTTAGTTTCATATTTCGGAATATTCATATTCTATCATAATTTAATTATTTCGACAATACTTTGTTAGATAACCTAACATATAGTTTAGCTACTATCATGTTTCAGGTGAATTATTAACTACTAATATAAAAAAGCCGTTGTTCCCTTTGATTAGGAAACAACGGCCTTGATTACAATATTTAGGGCGCATATAATGACATTCGATGTTTGAGACAGGACTTTTCTTAGTTAAATCGATTTATTGAAAATAATGATATATCTTCTTTGCTCGTACCGGAAATGATCAGATCACTCAGGATCTCTCCCATGACACTGCTGAATTTAAACCCGTGTCCAGAGAATCCTGCTGCAATAGCAATGTGTGGATAATAAGGATGTTTATCCACTATAAAGTTCTCGTCAGGGGTCATGGTGTAGATGCAAGTTTTCCCATATTTCATTTTTTGATCAGACGGCATATATTGCCGTAAAAACTCCACCAAATCTCCTTCATCTTCTTCCAATTCACCAAAACCCTTTATGCTACCATCAGGATTTATGCGGTCTCCACCATCATGTCTTCCTATTTTCATTCCAGAACCATTTATGCTTGGAAAGCCATAATATGTACCAATAGAAGTATCGAAAGTAAAAGCTGGAAAGTTATGATGATTATACAATTTTTCATTTGCCTGAAACCATGCAAATGTTTTTCTGATAGGTTCTAGAGGCAGATTTAAATCTAACATCGCTAATATTTTTGGAGCCCATGCTCCAACTGTAACCACTAAAGATTCTGAGTGGAATGTCTGTTCATCCGTTTTAATCGTGACCCCATCACTATGAACTTCTATCTTCCTTACATGACTGTTTACAAGGAAGTCAGCACCATGAGATTTCGCAAGTTGTTGATACGCTCGGATGCACTCTTCACTATTTAACACGCCCGAAGTCGATTCAAAACACCCAATAAAGTCTTCTGGCAGTTTAATACCTGGCCATCTATCATGAATTTGATTTGAATCCAAGATTTCCATTGGTAAACCATATTCCTTCGAACCAGCTTTCACTTGTTTAATGAAAGCGGAATTTTGACTTCCAGCATTCAGGACCCCCGTTGGAAGGAACAATTGTTTTCCCGTATCTTTTTCCAACTCCCCCCATAGCTTTTGGGATTTAAGAGCCAAAGAAACATACTCCCTGCCTTCACCATAAGCATGTCTAATAATTCTTGTTTCCCCGTGATGGCTGCCTTTATTATGAGGAGGAACAAAGGAATCCAATAATAGTACTTTTTGTCCTTTTTTTGATAGAAAATATCCTGAAGACATTCCCATGGATCCAGCTCCAATTACAATTACATCATAGTGCATCTTGCTTCCCTCCTTTTTAGATGAATCATACAATCATTCTAGTTTAACAGCAATCATTCATATGATCCTTAATGAAAAAGGAAGCCCCTTTACTCTATAAAATAAAGTAAAACAGCTTCCATCTTTTTTTAAAACTCCATTTCCCCGATCGCCTTTTCAACTAGCATAACTATTTCCCCTTCATGAATTTGTCTATAAATCGATTCAATGTCAGGGTGAAAAAAGCGATCTTCTTCCACCATAGGGACTTGGCTCCGAACTAAATGATATACGCCCTCCGTAACCGGTGACGGTTTCAATGGTAGATGAAAATCCATTGCTTGCGTTGCCGTCATCACTTCAATGGCTAAAATATATTCAAGTTTCTTTGAGATTTGATAGGCTTTCTTCGAAGCGAAATAAGCAAAACTTATCAAATCTTCTTGATTGGCGCATGTAGGGGTATTATCTACTGTGGCTGGATGCGAGAGCACCCTTATCTCGTTTAATAGTCCGGCGGCTGTATATTGTGGGATCATGTAGCCACTATTTAAACCAGGATTGACCACTAAGAAATTAGGTAATTCACTAAGGTGATGGTTTACTAGTCGATCTATTCTGCGTTCAGTTATTTTCGCTAGGTTTGCTAACGCTATGGCTATCGTATCCGCGTATATCCCTATATATGAACCATCAAAATTTCCAGCCATGAGTGCTATCCCATCTTCCTCTTCCGGGAAAATCAATGGATTGTCACTAACAGAGTTCATTTCATTCTCAATTGAAACAGCAGCGTCTTTCAAAACTCTTTTGATGGCTCCATGGACTTGTGGAATGCATCGTAAACTAAGCGCATCTTGTAATCTATGTTCCTTGTATGTATCAATGATTTGGCTGTCTTCCAGTATCCTTGTAACGTTTCTGGCTGTCTTGGCCTGTTCCTCATGCTTTTTTATTGCATGGGGACGGGGATCAAATGCCTTAATTGTACCTTTTAGCACTTCTAAGGACATAGCACCTGTAATGTCTGCGGTTTTAGCTGCTTGCATGCTATTGTATAAAGCCAGAGCAGCCAGGGCAGTGACGGAAGGAGTTCCGCTTATGAGAGCCAGTCCTTCTTTACACCCAAGCGTTACAGGCTTTAATCCAGATTTGGCTAGCGCATCCTTTCCCGATAGAAGCTCATCGTTGTACCACGCCCGTCCCTCCCCGATCAACAACAAGGCCATGTGTGCTTCAGGAGACAAATATCCCACTGACCCATCACCTGGAACATAGGGAAATACATCGTGATTTAAAGATGAAGCAATAAGTTTTAATACTTGTAAACGGACACCTGAATAGCCTTGACCTAAGTTTACAAGTATCATCAATTGAATGGCTCTTACTACTTCTTTTTCAAGAGGTTCCCCAACCGAAACAGCATGAGAACGAACAATATTCCGTTGAAGGGTTTCTGCGTCTTCTGGAGAAATCACCTCCGTCATATTACTGCCAAACCCTGTCGTCACACCGTAAATCAATCTATTATCATCTAAAAACTTTTCTATTAAGCTTCGTGATTGATCCACCCTTTCACAATACGCCTGTGTGAAGGTAACGATTGCACCATATCTTGCAACCGCTATCAACTCATTGATTGAGATTGCACCGTCACCTAGTACAACCTCTTTAATATCTTTAGGATGTAAACAATCGGTCGTTATCATCCTTACCCATCTCCTCTCTTATGACTCATCAAGAAGGAGAAAAAAGTTTTGGTCCTTCTCATTTAGAAATTAATCTTATGTTATTTTCTTATTTTCTGTAAAGGGAATATCGGTTCCCTTCGAAAAGTTCCCCGCTTCTAGTAATGGGTCACTCGCTTCATGCAAGGAAAGATTCTTCGTTTCAGGTGCCCAGGCAATCGATGCAATCAAACCGATTAGCAGAACCACAGCCATACCAATCATTGATGTACTTAATCCGAATGAATTTAGACTAATAGGCAGCAGAAATGTACCAATTGCAGAACCAATCCGACTAATGGCCGTAACCATACCTATTCCAGATCCACGAATCTCAGTTGGAAAAAGCTCTGCTGGGTATACTAATGTAAGGTTTGATGCTGCTGACATGAAAAATGTAAAAATCAAGAAGGCTGTCAACATTAAGAATTGAGAACCATTGTGTAAGAAGCTGAGTGAAAACAATGAAACAGTAAGGATCGTAAAAGCCCCGATCGTAAATCCTCTACGAGAAAATTTCGCGAGCAACCAAAGTCCGAAAATTGCCCCAACAAGCAAGAATAGATTTAACATGGTATCGGCAAAAAAGTTTTGTTCAAAACCCATTGTACTTAGTATCGATGGAAGGAAAGTGTAGATTGCAAAGTACGGAATAACAAGAGTTAATTTGAATATTCCACCAAAAGCCGTACGTTTACGAAGCTTTTTGCTGAAAAGTCCACTAAACCCTAGAGTCTTTTGATTTTCCGTACCAGTAAACGTTTCTCCCATTTCAACGTTCAATCCAAGGTGTTTTTTTACTATCTGGCGAGCTTCTTCGACACGTCCCATGCTGACAAGCCATCTTGGTGATTCTGGCGTTCCTATTCGTAAGACCAAAACCACAATAGCGGGAATAGCAGCACTAATAAGCATCCAACGCCATGAGTCTGGCCCAACCTGTCCCAGGTAATGACCAACAAAGTTTGAAGCTACATATCCAAGCGTCCATACTACGTTTATAGATGCGAGAAGCGAGGAGCGATACTTTTTTGGTGAAAACTCGGCGAGTAGAGTCGTACCGACAGCATAATCGCCTCCAAGTCCAAAACCAATTAGTAACCGTAAAATGAGAAGTTCTTCTGGACCACTAACAAAAAATTGTAAAATAGTAGCAATCGTGATCAGTAAAAAGTTTACGAGAAAGATTTTCTGTCTGCCAATACGATCAGAAAGTCTTCCAAGTACCAACGCTCCCCCAAAAAGACCGATTAATGCAGAACTTCCGATCAATCCAGTCCACATTGCATTTAACTCCAATTGAGGACCAAGTACTGTCAGAGCCATCGCAATGATTCCAAGTGAGTAACCATCACAGAAGCTTGATCCAAAGGTAAGGCCAGCAATACGAAAATGAAACTTATTAAATGGGGCATCGTCCATAGTGATCTTTTGTTCGTTCAAAGAATCCCCTCCATTTTTTGACTATTCAGATATATTAACTTAAAAAAATACTTTAAAATGAAATACACTCAGGCAGGACCTCCGTCCTCTATCAACTAATTCAACCTGAATAAGCTAAACACAAATTGCCCACTCCAGCATGCATTACTTTACATTCACTATTTCACCAATTGTTTTCGCTTGAAAATACTTTTACCTCCTAACTATTAACCTAATTTTATTATGATAATCTCACAAAAAACATTATAAATTAATGATTCTCTTATAATTTATATTACTATATTATATATCTATTGTATTTTTATAAAAAAAATATTAAACATTTATAAATATTAACACTTATAAAAAAAGTCTTTTCGATATGTTGCCAAATTAATACAGCTCAAGAATAGTAGATTTCAGATAGTTGCACTATCCTCATTCACCTGTATTTTCTATAAAAGAGTCTCAATCATTGAAATAAATGACTTCACTAAGGATTTTACATCCTTGTAATTCCTCAAATTTTGCCCTTGCTTCCTTTTCAGTGTCATACTCAAACATTCTTATCCTGTTCTTCGCATGAATAGTGATTATCCACATGAAAATTTCCTCCCCTCAGAAGGATTTATTCTTAAGCCTTATTTCCATTAGAGATTATTACATATTAACCCAGCCACGGAAACACGAAGCATCAGCTCTATATAAATATGTGATTCTCTTGAAACATCCTCTCACGAAAAAGGAGCAATCGCCGTAACCATTGCTCATCATAAGCTGTAACTTTCTATTTATTGGTCTAATTAGCTTCTTTCCAATCTACTATCTTTCCTAAAAAAAATTATATTTTTAACTCACCATATTATTGGTTGATGTAGACGAGTCTCCTTGTTTACCGGGTTTCACAAAAACCATCGCGATCATTCCTATTGTTACCGCAACGGATGCTGCAATAAACATTGCATTATATCCATGTTTTGCTACAAGACTCCCTGTCAGGGTCGGAGCAATAATAGTCGCTAGATTCGCAATGAAATGAGTTACTCCCCCAAAAGTTCCTGCTTTATTTGGTTCTGTATCAAGAACAACAATCCAATAGATGGAATTTGGTAAATAATTGAAGGCATTACCTATACACATTAATGCAAGTACTGCTGCAGCACTCTCGACAGTTGGGATCAACATAAAACAAACAGCTGTACAAAATAAGGATGCTACTGTGAACCAAGATCTGGCAATACGTAAATTCCCTGTTTTTCTACGTAATATATCCGAGATTTTACCACCTAATAATCCAGTGATAATAGCTCCTATCCAGGGAATCATACCAATATATGAAAGAGAAGAAAGTGAATAATTAAATTCATCTTGCAGATATTTTGGGGTCCATGTAAGTAATAAAATATTTACATATAAAAAGGCAAAATATCCAATGGCATTAAATACTAACGTAGGGTTTTTAAAAAAATGGTACCATGGTACATTTATCTGTTCGTCTAATTTCGTCTCACCTTTAATTAAAATATCTGCTCTTCGAATTTCTTCAAGTTCGGTTTTCGAGACTCTTGGATGATCTTCAGGTAAGTTTGTAAATACTTTGTTCCAAATTGCTACCCAAATAAAGCCTAATATACCGAGAATAACAAATGTTACTTTCCAGTTAGTGAAAGTTAGAAGACCTACTACGATGGGTGCAGTAATTAATGCTCCAATTGGCGTTCCAACTAATCCAAGTGCTACAGCAAACCCTTTTTCTTTAGGGGATACCCAGTTTGCCATCGTTCGATTCATCGTTGATAAGGTAGGTCCTTCAGCTAAACCAAATAAAACACGAAATACTGCAAATCCTGCCAAGGCAGAGCCTCCAAATAATGCTGCACCTATGTGACCTGCGAATATTGTCCCAATTTCAAAAAAAGACCATGTAGTTCCGGCAATGATCCACATGAATTTAGGACCTTTCTTATCTGCTAAAGCACCACCAAATAGTGCACCGAATATATAACCATATCCAAAATACCCCAGGATTGCTCCCCAACTTACAGGATCTAAATTGAACTCCTTGATTATTTCAGCTTGGGCATATGAAAGTGCACCTCTATCAATATAATTTATGATTGTAATAACAATAATCATAAAAATGATAAAGTAACGATAGTTATTTCTCAACATGTAATCACTCCTTGATGTTTGTTAGAGAGCAGCAATACTGACTGACTTTAAACATAAAAACAGTCATCCTAAAACCCTAAATCTAGTTTGCATTATGCAGCCTGTAATAAATTGCAGCCATGAACACCCTGATTCTGACTGTATTGACCCCCATAGAGTAGCTCGGATCAAGACAGACAATATCAATTTGCATGACAAACGGATACTGGCCAATTTCTAGTAAAATATCAAAAAACCCATTAGCAGGCATTCCACCATGGGTAGAAGCATGTATACCAGTGCAACTGAAGTATCAGATACTTCACCTGCTTTGGCAACTTGGAATTCTGTTAGATCATGTTGTACGTATCAAAGCCTTTTTACATCCGCCAAAATTCCAGCGGATATAAAGAGGCTCCTGATACATAGATTGAAGTTCATTAAATGTGCATTTCATGAGAGATACGGTCAACCTAATGATGGGTCGATGGGTATAGTCTCTCTTCTTTTAGTGAATTTTATAGACCAGTCAGGCTTTTAGATTCAGTCTTCACCCTATCATTCACTACTTGCACACCATTTTTCCATACAGACTTAACGTGATTGACCCCAAATAAATATTGCAACTCCTGATAGTTTTCAACATTCCATAAAACGACATCAGCTTGTTTTCCGACTTCAAGCGATCCGACCTTTTCTTGCCTGTTGATTGCACAAGCAGCATTGTATGTCGCCGCCGTAAGAGCTTCTGCAGGGGTAAGCCGCATCGAAATGCATGCCAGATTCATGACAAGCGGCATGGAAGTCGTCGGTGAAGATCCGGGATTGCAATCGGTCGAAATGGCAACAGCTACGCCTTCATCAACCATTCGTCTTCCAGGGGCCGCTTCTTCCCGTAAATACAAGGCTGTGGCTGGAAGCAAGCAGGCAATGGTACCTGACTTAGCCATAGCAGTAATCCCCTCATCGGAAGCTTTTAACAAATGCTCAGCTGAAATGGCCCCTATCTTCGCAGCTAATTCAGCTCCACCGTATGGCTCAATTTCATCAGCATGAATTTTAGGAATCAAGCCATATTTTTTTCCGGCCGTTAAAATCCGCTCCGATTGTTCAGGGGTAAAGACCCCCTTTTCACAAAATACATCATTGAATTCAGCCAGCTTCTCTTCAGACACGATTGGAAGCATATCATTTATCAGATGATCGACAAATTCATCCTCACGGCCTTTATAATCCTTTGGAACCGCATGGGCTCCCATAAATGTAGGAACAAGGTCAATCGGATGCTCCTCCTGTAATTTCTTCATCACCCGTAACTGCTTCAATTCGGTTTCCAAGTTCATTCCGTAACCGCTTTTACCCTCTACTGTGGTCACGCCATGAGCGAGAAACGAATCAAGGCGTCGGGTGGTTTGCTCCATCAATTCTTCTTCACTTGCTTCCCTGGTCATGCGGGTGGTAGCATGAATGCCACCACCTGCGTTCATAATGTCCATATATGTTGCGCCTTCAAGACGCATTTCAAATTCACGTTCCCGGCTCCCGCCATATACAACATGCGTATGTGGATCAACTAGCCCAGGTGTCACCAAATGGCCAGTTGCATCAAAGACTTCCGCTTCATGCATTCTATCTGCATAAAGTTCTTCCAATTCTTTGGTCGTACCTATCGCTTGAATCAAACCAGATTCCATCCATATGCTTCCATCTTCAATCAACCCAAGCTCCGACATTGCCTCTTTGGAACGAGGACCTTTCCTATCAGAGGTAAGGGTAGCAAGTTGAGTGGCATGTTTTATCCAAATTGGTTTTGTCATTGTTTATCAATTCCTTTATCAAGCATCGGGATATTAATTCCTCTTTCACGAGCTGTTTCCTCTGCCAGTTCATAACCTGCATCAACATGACGCACTACCCCCATCCCAGGGTCCGTTGTCAACACTCGCTCAATCCTTGCTCCTGCTTCTTTTGTGCCGTCTGCTACAATTACAACGCCTGCATGCATGGAGTAACCCATTCCTACGCCGCCGCCATGATGTACGGAAACCCAGGTTGCACCGCCCACTGCATTCACCATTGCATTTAAGATCGGCCAGTCAGCCACTACATCCGAACCATCCTTCATGGCTTCCGTTTCACGATTCGGCGAAGCAACAGATCCTGAATCCAAATGGTCACGCCCAATCACTATCGGAGCCTTCAATTCACCGCTTGCAACCATATCATTGAGGATTTTACCAAAACGGGCGCGCTCCCCATAACCAAGCCAGCATATGCGGGATGGCAGACCTTGGAACTGGATTTTTTCTTGAGCCATTTTGATCCAGTTACATAAATGTTCATTATCAGCGAATTCACGTAAAATCGCTTGGTCTGTTTTATAAATGTCTTCTGGATCACCAGATAAAGCCACCCAGCGGAATGGACCTTTACCTTCACAAAATTGTGGACGGATATAAGCTGGAACGAAGCCCGGGAAGTCAAAAGCATTCTCTACCCCTTCATCTTTAGCAACTTGACGGATATTGTTACCATAATCAAACGTCACGGCTCCTTTTTCCATCATTTCAAGCATCGCTTTTACATGTTTGGCCATTGAAGCTTTAGAAAGTTTAATATACTCTTCTGGATTTGCATTCCGTAATTCTGCAGCCTCTTCCATTGACAGGCCTGAAGGAGTATATCCATTTAGTGGATCATGGGCGGACGTCTGATCCGTCAAGACATCCGGAATAAAGTTCCTTGCGATCATTTCAGGAAGAAGATCAGAAGCATTCCCAATCAGACCAATGGATAATGCTTTCCCTTCATGTTTGGCTTCTGTTGCTAAACGAATGGCTTCATCCAAAGAATCCGTTTTCACATCGGTATAGCGCGTCTCAATTCTCCTGTCAATTCTTGTCTCATCAACATCGATCCCGATACAGACACCACCGTTCATCGTAACTGCTAGCGGCTGTGCCCCTCCCATTCCGCCTAAACCTGCCGTTAGTGTAATGGTGCCTTTTAACGAGTTATTGAAATGTTGTTTTGCAAGCTCGGCAAAGGTCTCGTATGTACCCTGTACGATTCCTTGAGAACCAATATATATCCAGCTACCAGCTGTCATCTGCCCATACATCATCAATCCCTTTTTATCAAGTTCATGGAATGTTTCCCAGTTCGCGTATGCAGGGACGATATTTGAATTTGCAAGAAGGACACGTGGTGCATCCGTATGCGTTTTAAAAATGGCCACCGGTTTACCTGATTGGACCAATAAAGTTTCATCTTCTTCAAGCTCTTTTAGTGATTTGACGATTGCATCAAAGCATTCCCAGTTACGAGCTGCTTTCCCAATCCCTCCGTATACCACTAAATCTTCTGGACGTTCAGCGACTTCAGGATCCAAATTATTCATTAACATTCTAAGCACTGCTTCTTGTTGCCATCCTTTTGTATGCAATTCTGTTCCTGTATAACGGATAACCTTGTTTGTAATCGTGTTCATTTTTGTTGCCTCCTTGTTTTGTTATGTTGTTTTCTTATATTTTCATTGTATAGGAAAAATTCAGATAATTAATTATAATTTAATGATTATTTTATAAATTATTTCAACATTTTACAGTTAACTTTAGTTTTTTATGAATTATATTAGAACTTTCAATTTAATGAAATATAATAACGATTCAGCATAAACCGAACCGTCGAGTTGAACTTCTTTAACCTCTTGGTTTCTTTCTTGATACATTTATCTGGTGGAAAAAGGCTTCTTTCCACTGTTTTACGATCTTGATTTGTTTCTTCTTGAATGTGTCTTTGATAGGTCCCGTGTTTCCTTACGAACGATCTACATTTCAAAACAAAGTTAATTGGAAGGGTTGTTCGAGACTCCTGCGGGAATACGCGTCCAAGGGAGGGCCCCGCAGGTGCAAGCAGCGCCGAGGGCGGACCGCCCGCGGAAAGCGGGTGCCTGAAGTGGAAATCAACGGTCATATTTTAAAAACCTAAAAAAAACTGTAGACAAACTCATGATTATCGAGTTTGTCTACAGTTTTTTTTATAATCCAGACCGATAAGCTGATGGAGTACAGGCTTCAAGCAGTTTGAATTTGGCATTAAAATAAGTTTGATGAGAATAACCTGCTAGTTGCGCGATTTCTTCCAATGATAAATCCGTTTCTTTTAATAGTCGTTTAGCCTCTCTAATTCGAACTTGATGAAGTGTTTGGCGAAATGACTCGCCGGATTCAGCTGCAAAACGTCGGCTGAGAGTACTTTTATTGATCCGCAGAACATCAGCGCATGTCGATAAATTCCACTGGGCATCCCAATAGTTGGACTCAATCAGTTCCCTTGCTTTTTCGCTAAGAGTGCGTGCTCCTTCTTGTAATTGTTCATGATCCTGAAGAAGCAAATGAGTGGTAAACGAATGCAGCTCTTTAACGATTTGATGAATGACTGGTTTATGCACGATTTGCTGAAAGACGTCATAGTATATGGCTTCTAGAGAAGCATGTTGCAAGTTGTACGATTTCATATGCCTTCGGATTTGCGCAAGTACACTTGTAAGACGGATACGAACTATTTCCGGGTCAGGATATGGTTGTTGAAAAGTAAGAAATTCGCGTTCGATCCAGTTCCTGATGGCTTTCGCATCACGCCTTTCGAGCATTTCTATCCAAAGCCTTTGTTCAAGAGGTGTGAGGAATGGATCCATCTCTTGATGGGACGTTTGTTGGCTTTCCGCTAAAATGATATCATAACCATCGAAAAAGATTTGCCTCGTGAATTCACGAGTTTGCTGGTATATCCTTTTTAATGACTCACCTGAAGCTCCCACTTTGATAATGATGGCAAGAGGCTCATCCATTTTTTCTTTCCATTGAGCAAGGAACGCTTGGTATTCTTCTTTATATACCTCAACCTCCTTTGTTTCCTGGACGCATAGAATAAAATCCGATAAAGCGAATATTTGGTTTTTCCCAGTAAAAGAATATCCTTGCAGTTCATCATAAACCAAAGGAAGGGTCTTATTATCAGGTGTCAAAAAGGCCACCATGGTTATCCGAATATCATGCCTCCGCTCGGTCAAGAAGAAATCGGGATAACCGATATCCAATGTATTCTCCTCACCTATTGTGTTTGTTGAGTGAAACCCCTGTCCATTTCTCAATCGAAAACGCAATTGTTGAATATGTTTTACCAAATCCGCTGAAGAAAAAGGACGGAATAGCACATCTTCGGCACGAAAACGCAAGGCCCGATAAGCGGTTTGAAAGATTCGCTCAGATGAGATGCCTAACCATCGGATTCCCCTCCGCTTTAACGAAGCACCCATCGCTTCACTTTCATTCGTCCATATATCCATATCCAAAATGACGAATTCCGGTTGCTGATTACTCATATCCTTTTCAAATTCCTCAATTGTTTTCCACAAGATCAGTTTGACTCCCGTAAGGTGGGACTCCACTATCCAACGAATTCCTTGAGCTTCTATCTCATCTTTTGCCACCAAATGAATTTCCACATCATCACCCCATCTCTTGCTGCATTCCATTTTCGAACAAATATTAGTACTGTCTTTCCTCCATTTTATTCGAAAGCGAAAGCTTCGGACAAGCCATGTCCAGAAAATCCAGCGATAGGATTAACTATTTTGACATGTTCAAACGGTATTTTTTCTAAATAAGAAGTCCCTCGATTAAAAACCATTCCATTTTTACTTTATGTACGATATAACTATATGAAAATATAAATAGAAACACCAGAGAAAAATTTACGCTTCCAGTGATGTTTCTATTTATAGTCCTTATATGGCACCATTAAAAATGATATTATAATTGATTAATATGGGCTTCAACCTCCTTGACGATGTTTTCACCTGAAGAACTAGTTAATTTTAATGATAATAGAGTGATGACACCTATCACGAGTAATCCAGATAAAATAAACATACCTTGCGTAAATGCAACAGTTCCAAGTATCATCGGTCCTACAAAACCACCTAAAGCGGCAAATGAATTAACTAGTGCTATGCCAACAGGTGCCGTGGACTCAGTGAAGAAAAATGTCATATAGGCAAAAAAGCATCCAGTAAACCCATACAACCCGAAAGATGTAATCGTTAACATTAGCACCATCATAAAGACACTATTTGAGAAGCCGCATCCGATAAACCCGATCACGGCTATCATGAGGCAAACGAGTAAATGTGATTTGTGTGCATTCGTCCGATCTGAATTCCAGCCAACAAAAATAATCGCAGGTATACCAACTAACGAAGGTATCATTGCTAACCAGCCTATTTCTAAATTGGATGTTGCATTTTCCGATAATGATTTTATGATGGTGGGCATCCAAAAAGACAATCCATAGATTGCTGTGTATCCTGCGAAATAAAATAGAGCCAGCTTCCAAATCTTCGAGTCCTTCAGCATATCAAGCTTGGTAACTTTATTTATTTTCGAGCTTACTTGTCTTTCAGCACTCAATTCAGTTTCTAGCCAATCGCTTTCTTCCTTTGTTAACCACTTTGCATTAGTTGGTCTATTAGTTAAATAAAAAACAACCACAATTCCAATCATAATCGCTGGAATTCCTTCCAAGATGAACATCCATCTCCACCCTGCCATATCGAACCAGGATATATTATCAAGAATCCAAGTCGAAACAGGAGCTCCAATTAATCCACCAACCGGTAATGCTAGAAGTAATACGGCTGTTGCCCGTCCTCTTTCACGGGCTCGAAACCAATAAGTTAAATACAAAATGATCCCGGGGAAAAATCCAGCTTCAGCGACACCTAATAAAAAACGGAGCATATATAAATGCATCGTCGTTTGCGCAAAACCGGTTAATATAACCACGATTCCCCATGAAATCATGATTCGGGCAATCCATATCCGAGCCCCAACTTTATGCATGATCATGTTGCTTGGAACTTCAAAAAAGAAATAACCTATAAAGAAAATACCAGAAAGCAGCCCAAATACTTCAGCTGATAAGGCTAATTCTGCATTCATTTGTAAAGCTGCATAGCCTAAATTAACCCTATCCAAGTAAGCGATAATATATAGAATCAAGATAAATGGAAGAATGCGTTTCATCGTTTTACTGATCGTCCTCTTCTCTATTTCACCAATAGATCGATTCATCATTATTTCCTCCCTTTTCAAGCAAGCTACTATTTACTGCATTAAACAAATACGCTGTCCGCTAATCCTTTTCATTTCTTTTTTGCGATTCTTTACAACCTGGATTTCATAAAGTCATTTACTAAGTTTAATGGGACCATAAAAAAGCCTAGAACCACCTCCCCTCCATTTGCGTTTACTGTTTCACTAGCATTTTTATCAGTGTCGGAGATTAAGCAGCAAATGTCACAACATTTTAAACGGCATCATTTCATCAAGGCTTTTAAAAGGGATATTCCTTTTCAAACATCCTATTAACCGATTAGATAGAAACTTTTGATAACAAACACCACGAACAGGTAAGTTTTTTGATTCATTCAGGCGTTCTTAGTGGAGCGAATAAGGAATTTAATGTGGAAGCGTTTATAATTGTGAATAGAGCAGTGGGAGGAGCTAAGAAGGTGATTGCAGCCAAATCGTTGTCTATACTGATAATCTAGGTTAGATTGAAAAGACCATTAACTTTCTAACTAGACTGTAGTCTGATAGTAAACCATGCGTGAATATTCTGTCAATTATTACCTGGAGGTTTTTTTGAATGATTGAACCTAGAAAAAAGCAACTTAGGGGAGAAAAAACTCGTGAAAAAATTTTAAAAATAGCATTAAAGCTTTTTAGTGAAAAAGGTTATGATAAAGTTACAGTAGATGAAATCGTAAAAAAAAGCGGTACATCAAAGGGGTCATTTTACCAACACTTTTCTGCGAAATCAGACATCTTCTTAGTGAGGTTCAAAGAAGTTGATGATTATTATCAAAAAGTCTATCAATCGTTTCCAATTGATATGGCCGCCTTTGATAAATTAGCTATTTTCATTCGTAAATTGATGCGTTTTCTAGAAGAAGAAATGGGCAAAGATTTAATGAAAGTCATATATAGTTCCGCATTGGATTCAAAAGAACATACATACTTTTTAAATTCAAATCGCTCACTATTCAAAATTATTCGGTTCTTAATTGAAGAGGCAAAAGAACAAAACGGGATTAGATCAGACCAAACCGTTGATGAAATTTCTACTCTTATCACACAAAGCCTGATGGGAATCATCTATCATTGGGGATTAAACAACTCCGAACGAACACTGGAATCATTATCCATGCCACTAACCGAAACAATCATTAATGGCTTGAAAATGAAGTCCTAATACACTCCTGTATAAATGGAAAGTTCATTGAATGTTCGTCGACTCCCACTGTGCAGTGAGGGTGACTCCATTATTGTTTTTACTATTGGAATAGAGTGTCAGACAAATTAATAGAGGAGCCGAAAACTATTTATCATGAAACGATTTTTCTTTGTCATCCTATATGCTATATTATTCGGTTTATCACTACAGGCTTTTCATTTCAAACTTGACCATCCTATTGCAGAAGATATCAGCCGGCTGATGCCGGTTAAAATGAAAGCGATACAAGCAGAAGATAATGAGGAAGCAATCAAAAGAATCATTTTAGAAGCAAACGAAAACGATGATCCCATCTCCATCGGCGGAATGCAGCACAGCCAAGGTGGACAGACATTATATCCAAATGGAATCCTGCTCGATATGAAGCGTTATGATAAAGTCCTCGATTTAGATGTAAAAGGTAAACGCATCACCGTTCAAAGCGGGGCAACCTGGGCTGATTTGCAAGAATATATCAACCCCTATGGACTTGCATTGAAAGTGAGCCAATCTCAAAATATTTTTACAATAGGCGGTTCTTTGAGCGTTAATGTTCATGGCCGCGATATCCGTCACCATGCCTTGATAGAAACCGTGGAATCATTTAGATTGCTTAATGCGAAAGGACAAATCCTTACAGTTAGCCGCAAAGAAAATTCGGAGCTCTTCTCTTCGGTCATCGGCGGATATGGTCTATTTGGCGTAATACTTGATGTGACTCTCCAGCTTACCGATGACGAACTTTATAAAATCAAAACTAAATCACTCCATTATGATGAATATACGTCGTATTTTAAAAAAGAGGTTTTGGAAAACGATGATGTAAAGATGCATCTAGCAAGAATATCCGTTGCTCCCGGCTCCTATTTAGACGAAATGTATGTAACGGATTATTATAGGGCAAATGACCAAGCACAATTATCAAACTATGACACTCTCAAACGTGAAACGATCATTGCCGTGCCTAAATTATTTCTTGGTCTATCGCGTTATAATGACTGGGGTAAAGAGAGGTTTTGGGAAACTCAAGAGACCTATAGCGCCAATATAAATGACCATTTGATTTCCAGGAATAATGCGATGCGGTCGGACTCAGCCTTTATGGATTACAGCAATCCCTCTAAAACGGAAGTACTTCAAGAATATTTCGTTCCGATCGATCAATTTGCTGATTATATCGATGATCTAAGAAAAACTTTATCTGACGAAAAGGATTTTAATTTATTAAACATTACCATTCGTTATGTGGAGCAAAATGATGAATCCATGATGTCTTATGCCAAGGAAGATATGTTCGCTCTTGTTATGCTCATCAATCAAGGAACTGATAGGGAGAACAAGGAAACTTCGGGCAGGGTCATCCGGAACATGATTGATGTGACGCTTAACCATAACGGCAGCTACTATTTGCCCTATTATGGTTATCCCACTAAGAGGCAATTATATGAAGCCTATCCGCGTACTGAGGACTTCTTTCAATTAAAAAAGAAATATGATCCCGATAATCGCTTCATGAATCTTTTCTATGAGGAGTATCATCCATGAATTATAAACGTTTCATTGTTTACCAAGGCACTGTAGGAATGGCTGCCAGCATGATTTTCCCATTTTATATTTTGCTAATTAAAAATGTAGGTACCAGCTATTCGCAATTTGGCTGGGCATATGGAATATTCTCACTTACAGCAGCACTAAGTTATCCTTTAATCGGAAAATTAACGGACAGAGCAGGTGACAAAGTATTTCTCCTTATTTATTCATGGGGAATGGCTCTAATCCTTCTTGCTTTTCCTCTCGCATATGAAATCTGGCATGTCTATCTCTTGCAGATTGTAATGGGGATTCTTGGCGCTATGCAAAAAAACACTGAAAAAACAGCTCTTGCAAGATATGTTACGAAAACGACGGCGGGGAAGGAAATTGGAAATTACCATGTTTGGACATCCATTGGTGCAGCAGCGGCCGTTATAGCAACTGGATATTTAGTGGATTTTTTAACGATCGGAAGCATTTTTTATCTTGCATCCCTCATGTTTGCCTGGAGTGGTTTTATTATGATGAAGATGGGGAAAACCACAACGCTTTCCCTCGATGAATAATTTAAACACCTTTTTCTTTTTTGCAAAGAAGCATCTGCTTTCACCCAAAGCTGATGCTTCTTTTAATATATCAATCTTGAAGTCAAGATACACTAGAACGAAAAAACAGCAAACTAGTTGCCAGCTTCTTTTAAAAGTCTTTCAAATCCAGCCATACCATGCAATGCATCATCCTTTACCGTAGCTAAAATCGTTCTTTTAGGTCGCTTCCTCATGTCTCTTTCACTTTATTTACTTCAATTTTCAACATGATACTTCTATAGAAATAGGGTTCACCGTCATCATTTCGGAATCTAAAGATTCAAAATCCGTTTTTAAATCGTTTGAGCTACGCGAGATTCCTTTGCATCGTTCGCTTATGCCAGCAACCTTCTAATGTTTTCCTTAGCTACAAACCATACCTTTTTGTATATATATTCTAGCGTGGTGTATTCCTGGATATATAATATTTTGTTTGTCACTATTATACTTTCCCTTCTTCCGCAATACTTTCGTTACATTCCAGTACAAGAAGTTAATCAGCTAAAATTCCATTTTCCAATCGGTATAATTCCCATAGATTCACCTCAAATTAATTCCTTTTAGTGAGGGTTTTGAGCAGTTGAAAAACATCAGGCCATTCAATCTTTTCATCTTCTGCAGCAGTCAATATTTAAGTAACCTGCAATCCATAGGAAATATACGGCCTCGCGTTGTAGTGTATGTCAATGTGGGAATCACAGCATTTTCCCTGGGACATTTCTGATGGAAATCTTCTTCCGTTTTTTTTAAAAAAGTTTGACATACTGGTGCTCCCGATACTTCGGCAGACTTTTTCCAACTTGATTTATCTTTTGTTTTTATCATCCGCTGAATTCCCGGATTATCATAAATTGTTGAATTCTCCATTCTTCCTATCTGGTGGCAGGATGTCATCCATTTTTGTTTTTGCATGCCGACGGTATAAAACTGTCCAGGCAATGGTCGCCCCTAGAATCGAATAGAAAACAACTGGTGATACAGCCAAAAAGGATGCTACTGACAAGCGGAGCAACAAGAGCATTTTAACAACTGCTTCCCCGACCAAAGCGATTCCCCACACAGTGGTCATCAACCTGACAACAAAACGAAAATACGCTACATCCCAATTCTGTTCAAATTTACCCTTCTTGTTATTTTCCCCACTCTCACTAAAGCGAATGCCGAAGTGATAAATTAACGGTTTGTTGAACAATAAAGAACCGATAAAAATAAGCCCCAAAAATCCGGTAACCATTGATTCTCTCATTAAAATCCACTTTTCACTTCCACCAAATAAAAAGGCCGAAAGACTAAGGACGAACCCAGTCAGCATAAACAAACCAAACGCATCGGCCTTTCGGTGTATCATAAAATGATACAGATTATCCGCCAAAGGGATAATTGTTGCGAATAACAAAGAAGTAAAACTGGAGAAATGTGTTAATAAGAGATTATAAACCACCAGCGGCATAATTCCGTTCATTATGATGCTGAATGCAATCGATTTAACCAACTTTACTTTTCCTGATAATTCCATTTTTACCCCTCCCAAATTTCCCCTCACTTATCTCATTCATTATTTATATACTGACAGTGTCTTTGTCGTTCTGTAAATATTATTTTACCATTTTTTTCTTGTTTTCTTGTTCATCAATAATTTTGCAATAGTAATACTCCGTTATTTCTTCCATTAATTTAACATTATTAATTTAACATTATAAAAGGTGGAAAGAATGTAGAACTAACCTGCCCCGCTAGTTGACTAAAGCTGCCTTAAGACAGCTCCGATCTTCAGCTATAACCTGTTGGTTCATACGATTTACATTTTACAACTATGCTTTTAATGGATTCTACAATTTATTTGTAATTTTAACTGTATGTCTTGTTGATGCTGCAAATAATATTCCGATTGGTAATCAAAATATTCTATTACATATTATATAATCACTTAATTTTATGTATTAAATTAAAGTTAGTTTGCTTTTGAACTAAGCCAATTATCTTGTGTAATATTTTCATCACAGGACCACTACAAAATCTTAGTGCCTTTTGATTATCTCAAATATAGAGTTAAAAATTTCTCGTACCGAATCCAACTCCGAAGGATTTGAAAGACATACCTTCAAATTGTCTCGACAATCCGGTCATCGAAAACTTCTTTGACTTATTAAAATCCGAATTACTCTATCTTCAAGATTTTTCCAGAAGAATATATCCGTTACTACAATCATCGATGAATCAAGCTAAAATTAAAAGGCATGAGCCCGGTAGATTACCGGGTTCATGCCCTCAAGGCTGCCTAATTAAATGAAGTGTCTAACTTTTTGGGTTCACTTCAAGCTTGGCTCTTTTAAGACTCTTTATCATTTCAACTCATTTATAAAATTTAATACGATCCTCAAGTGGTTGGAATTCTTTCTCACCTGCTGGGGCTGTTGGTTGTCCAAATGGCATTTGGGCAATTAATTTCCAATTAGATGGAACATCCCATTCTTTTTTCACCTCATCATCAATTAGAGGGTTATAATGCTGCAAGGTCGCTCCTAATCCTTCTCCTTCGAGCGCAGTCCAAACAACTAATTGGTGCATACCGGATGTTTGTTGGGACCAGATTGGAAAATTATCGGCATATGTGGCAAATTGTTCTTGCAGTGATTTCACAACAGATTCATCTTCAAAGAATAATACTGTCCCATATCCAGCTTTAAAGGAATCCATTTTTTGTTGAGTGCCTGTGAAATCTCTCTCACCAACTGCTTTTTTTAAGGCTTGCGTCGTAATGTCCCATAATTTATCATGTGCTGCGCCTGTTAATACAATAAGGCGGGAAGATTGTGAATTAAAAGCCGATGGCGTATGCTTTACGGCAAATTCAACAATTTCCTTAATTTTCTCATCGGATACTTGTATCTCTTTATTGATTCCATAATATGAACGTCTCTCTTTAATAGCGGTGTAAAAATCTTTTGTCATCATTCGTTCCTCCTGTATATCTGGATATATATCAAACCATTTTTTATTTCTACCTGTTTTAGTATGGGCATTAACCTATATATCATTCACTAATCGTTTTCCAGTTATTCTTTAACTAATTCTTTGGTACTTCTTACTGTATCAATGGGACGAACCATTTTTTCAATTTGATCTCTTTTCGGTTCTAAGAAAGGTGGTAAAGATAACTTTTCTCCAAGTGTTTCATACGGCTCATCCCTCATAAATCCAGGACCATCCGTGGCAAACTCGAATAAAATTTGTGGCGCCACTCGTACGTAAAGTGACTCAAAAAAGTGACGATCAACATAGCCAGACGTATGAAATTGGAAGCTTTCCATTCGTTTGATCCATTCTTCTAAAACGGAACGGTCTTCTACACGGAATGCTGTATGGTGAACAGTACCAAAACCTTGACGCGCCTGAGGAAGGTCCGAATTATGTTCGACAATCACCTGGGCTCCATTCCCACCCTCACCTACTTCAAATAGATGGAATGATCCTTCATTGTCTATTTCTTTGAACAATAGAACTTTTTCCATCATTTCTTTAAAATAATCGAAGTTTGCGATACGAATGAAAATGGGTCCTAATCCTGTTATGGCGTATTCCAGAGGAATCGGTCCGTTTTGCCAAGGGATTCCGGCTGCTACCCCTTCATTGTTTTCATCGGATATCAATTGATATTGCTGATCATCAAAATCAACAAAAGAAATGACCTTTTTACCAAATTGTTTCTGAATTCCTGTGTTCTCCACTTCTAAACGGTCAAAACGTTTAACCCAATATTCTAATGCGGCATCATTCGGTACACGGAAAGATGTTTTTGAAATCTCATTTGTTCCATGTACTCCTTTTGGAATGCCAGGAAAGTCGAAGAAAGTCATGTCCGTGCCTGGACCGCCAACATCATCTGCAAAAAATAGGTGATAAGTTTGGATATCATCTTGGTTCACTGTTTTCTTGACTAAACGCATACCTAATATATAAGTGAAGAATTCATAATTTTTTTCTGCGCTGCTAGTTATGGCCGTTACATGGTGTATTCCTTTTAATCCATTCATTCATTATTCCTCCTCTAAACGATTCAAATTTTTGTTTGTTAGCTTTTAAAATTAATTCCCTACATTTTCCCTTCAATATGAGTAGCCTATTCATGAAAGGTAAACATATAAAGATTTTTTCAAGGAGCAACATTATCTCGAATTAATATATCTTTAATTAAAGGTAATTTACCATGGATAACAATTGCTGTCAATGATTAAGAAATGTTCAAGAGCATGAAATGGAATCCACTTTACCTCGAATTAATATATCTCAATTTAAAAGTAATTTTACACAAATAAAACACCTTTGTCAACATTCCTATTTTGTTTTAGGATTGTAAAAGGTGCATGTTTTCTTATTGTTTTTAAGAGAATCTCGGTATCCATACCCCAAGAATCACCGTTTCCTTGTTACACACACAGCCAAGAAGTTAATAAATTTCAGTCGCATTTGCGGGTAGGTCCTGGATATGTTTCAGGTAACTATACACACGCCGATCATTTTGATAAGGATAATCATAATTCAAATGTTTACCCACATATGCGGCAGTACGGTCAAAATGATCACACATTGCAAATAATGCATTCCATATACCATCAATGCTTCCATCTGCATAGGTGGCAAGTAATTGCTCCCAGCTCTTTTCCGATAAAAATTTCTCAAGGTATTTACCTGACTTACCTGCACTTACTGAAAAATCCGTATCAATGCCCACCTTCCATTCCAGCATTTGAATGTGCATCGACCGTATATGAGTAAGATGCTCCTGTGCGTAAAGAATTTCCTTTCTCCATAAGCCCTTTGCTACATACGTGGAAATCCACCAGTATTCATTGCAACAATCATCAAAAAATTCAACTGTAGGCTTTTTCACCCAGTGATCCTCATCAGACGGAGAGGGAATGGAAGGAAGGCACGAATCTTTGTCCATTAAAATGATCGTTAGCTTATCCTCTTTACAATATCTATCCTTTTCACTTAAAGGGACTAATTGTAAATCAATTCGGTTTCCGTCAGTAAACTGCATCAAATAAGAGAAACGTCCTCCTAATTCTTGTGGGAACAAATGACTGTCTTCTGGCTTTTGCATGATGATCCGTTTACCGAAGTCATCTATCCAATCAGGGGTCTGCAGAAAAGACTTCAAATCCGTAACAAGATACACGATATCATAATCTTGAAACACATCCTTTTGGACATTTGAATTCGTCCGTGACCCATTCATTCCAACGGCTCGAATCCGGTCATCATTTTCTGCGATATGTAATATTAATGAAAACATCTCTTCTTCTGTTCGCATTCAACATATACCTCCCGTAAATGGAACCGGCCTTGCATGATGTCTCAATATATGTTTGTACCCTCTTGAAAGGACGTTTCAATGATTTCTTTTATTCTGGCCAAAAATTTACCGCAAACCAACCCATCAAGGACCCGATGGTCGATCGATAAACAGAGATTTACCATATTCCTTACGGCAATCATATCATCAATGATTACGGGACGTTTGACGATTGACTCAACTTGAAGGATGGCTGCCTGTGGATGATTGATAATCCCCATTGACTGAATGGACCCGAAGGCACCTATGTTATTAATCGTAAATGTACCATCCTGCATTTCTTCAGGCTTCAATTTACCCGTTCGCGCTTTCAGGGCTAGTTCATGGATATCCCTTGCTATTCCCTTAATTGATTTTTCATCCACCTGCTTGATCACGGGAACAAATAAAGCGTTACTAGAAGCAATGGCAATTGAAATATTGATATCTTTCTTTTCTATGATTTTATCATCAGCCCACATCGAGTTCATTTCCGGGAATTCCGTTATTGCTTGAGAAATGGCTTTGATGAAAAAAGAAAAGTAAGTTAAATTATAGCCTTCTTTTTGTTTGAATTCAGCTTTTAATGAATCACGAAGCTTAACAAGCTCCGTTGCATCGACTTCGACCATCATCCAAGCATGAGGGATTTCGGTTTTACTTTTCACCATATTGGCAGCAATTTTTTTTCTCATGCCCGTAATTGGAATCTCTAGATCGCCAACTGAAGTGATTGATTTTTCAAAATGTGAGCTCAGCTTTTCATTAGTCTCGTAAAAAGCAGTAACTGAAGGGACAGAATTCGCGTCATACGTATCCATTCTTCCTTCTAGGAGTTTGACTAAATCTTTCCGGGTTATTCTTCCAGCTCTCCCAGACCCTTTGACACTCGATAAATCAATCCCATTTTCCTGGGAAATTTTCAAAACGGCTGGTGAGTACCTTGGTTTAATCGGTTCAGGGTTAGTAACTGTTTCTAACATTTTCTCATTTTCTGTTGAATGTTGGTCACCGGTTTCATTTTTTTCACTACCGCCCTCTGCTTCAATCGTACAAATCACTTCATCAACGAGAATTGTTTCATTTTCCCTTGCAACTATTTTTAAGATCCGTCCTGTGAAGGATGAGGGAATTTCTGCTGACACCTTATCCGTCATCACTTCTGCAATTGGATCGTATTTATTCACATGGTCCCCAGGCTTAATGAGCCACTTTAAAATCGTTCCTTCCGTTACACTTTCCCCCAGCTGGGGCATTTTCATATCTTCTATTTTCAAGGGTCCTTCCCTCCATGCCGCTCGATTAATAGGCAGCTAGGTCACGCAGTGCCTTTTCCACTTTTTCAGGATTCACCATGAAGGATTTTTCCAATGATGGGGAGTATGGCATCGCTGGAACATCTGGTCCTGCCAGTCTCATGATTGGAGCATCCAAATCGAAGAGGCAGTTTTCTGCAATAATCGCCGATACTTCACTTATGATGCTTCCTTCCTTATTATCTTCAGTAATCAATAGCACTTTTCCAGTTTTCGATGCTGCTTCAATGATGGCCTCTTGGTCTAGTGGATAAACCGTTCGTAGATCAAGGATATGAACAGAAATGCCATCACTGGCCAGCTTTTCCGCTGCTTGAAGTGCAAAATGGACACAAAGTCCGTAAGTAATCACTGTAACATCCTCACCGTTACGCTTAACATCCGCTTTACCAATGGGTAAAACATAATCATCATTCGGCACTTCTTCTTTAATCAGGCGATAGGCACGTTTATGCTCAAAGAAAAGTACTGGGTCCTCATCACGGATGGCTGCTTTCAACAACCCTTTCACATCATAGGGCGTGGAAGGCATGACTATTTTCAGTCCCGGTTGATTGGCAAAAATGGCTTCAACGGACTGTGAATGATATAGCGCCCCATGAACACCCCCACCGTATGGCGCCCTAATCACGATCGGACATTGCCAATCATTATTGGAGCGATAACGGATTTTTGCAGCTTCTGAAATGATTTGGTTAATTGCAGGCATGATGAAATCAGCAAATTGCATCTCCGCAATCGGCCTCATTCCATACATGGCCGCTCCTATGCCAACCCCGGCAATTGCCGATTCAGCAAGTGGAGTGTCAATGACACGTTGCTCCCCAAATTGTTCGTACAGCCCTGATGTCGCTTTAAAAACCCCGCCCTTCTTTCCTACGTCCTCACCTAATACAAATACACGGGAATCACGTTCCATTTCTTCACGTATTGCCATTATCACGGCATCTATATAAGATATCACTGCCATCTTCTTTCCTCCTTACTTACCTGCATAAACATATTTTGCGAGCGTGTCTTCATTTGGATATGGAGCGTTTTCCGCATAATCCGTCGCTTCATTCACTATGTTCATTATTTCCTCATTCATTTGTTTTTCCAATTGATCATCCATGACCCCCGTTGCTTTTAAATAGGCACCAAATGTAATGATCGAATCGATTTTCTTTGCCTCCGATACTTCCTCAGGGGACCTGTATTGACTATCATCATCATCGCTTGAGTGAGGTGTCAGCCTATATGAAACCGTTTCAATTAAGCTTGGTCCTTCACCACGCCTTCCTCTCTCAGCCGCTTCCTTGACCACTCGGTATACTTCAATCGGATCATTTCCATCAACAGTTACCCCTGGCATGCCGTAACCAATGGCCCGGTCCGACACTTTCCCACAAGCCAACTGTTTTTCAATCGGGACGGAAATGGCATACTGATTATTCTCGCACATCAAGATAACTGGAAGTTTATGAACACCTGCAAAATTCGCCCCTTCATGGAAATCACCTTGGTTCGATGATCCCTCTCCAAATGTAACGAATGAAACGATATCTTTTCCTTCCATTTTTGCTGCTAGTGCAATCCCCACAGCATGTGGCACTTGAGTGGTAACTGGCGAAGAACCCGTCACGATACGATTCTTTTTTTGCCCAAAATGCCCAGGCATTTGCCGTCCCCCTGAATTCGGATCTTCTGCTTTTGCAAAGCTGGATAACATTAAATCTCTAGCGGTCATCCCAAACGCAAGCACTACCCCAAGATCCCGATAATAAGGAAGAACGTAATCCCTTTCACGATTTAATGCAAACGCAGCCCCCACTTGAGCAGCTTCCTGACCTTGACAAGAAACGACAAACGGAATTTTCCCAGATCTGTTCAACAACCACATACGTTCATCTATACGTCTTGCCAACAACATCACTTTATACATCTCAAGCACTTTTTCATCACTTAGGCCTGCCTGTAGATGACGGTTTTCTACCATACGTCATCATCCTCCTTAGGTATTCTAATTTCGATATAAAACCATTTAAAACTTATCAATTAACTATACTATCTGCTGTTATTACCTGGTACTAATTTATCGCAATTTTATCCTAACACTTTTTCTATCACTTTTACAACTATTTAACGATGTTAACAAGATCGTTTTTCTGACTATTCGAAATAAGAGCATGACATGAAAGCTCTTTATCTGTTAGAACCTTTACTTAACAATAAAGAAAAATAACGAGCATCTAGAATCTTCTTATCTATTTACTTCCTTTCCTGTGCTGGATTTTACACTTTTTTATGCAAGGACCAAAGGCAAATATAAATCGAACTGTTTAAATTATTTTTTTGCTTGACTATGTGGGAAAATAGTTGTAAATTTTAATGATTCAAAAAAATAACTGTTCATTTTGGAACAGTTCAAAAAAGAAAGAATGTGATGTCCTTTGGAGACTGAAAATCAAAAATTAATGCGTTCCGCACAACTTTTACGTTCATTTTGGTACGTGCAGAAAAATATCATGCGGATCGTTCAAAAAACAGCAGTAGAATACGGATTATCAGTTCCGCAATATTCTATTTTGATGACCATTATCCTTTACAAAGAGATGACGCAAAAAAATGTTGGGGAGAAAACATTTCTTCCAAAAAGCACACTGAGCCAATCGGTCGATGGTCTTGTTCGTGCAGGCCTGCTCCATCGTGAGCCAGTGGAGGGCAACCGTCGTGAGATTCAGCTGACCATCACCGAAAAGGGAAATAATCTATTGAAAACGATTCATTTGCATGAAGGCAGCATTCACCAATCCTTTCAAGCGGTCATTGAAATGCTTACTGAAGAACAATTTGAAGGATTGATTGAAACACACCTTCAAATTACAAACTTTTTAGAAGCACAAGCAACAGAACAAGGAGAGTGTTCAAAATGATAAAAATACTGAAAAATTTATCCGTTTATAAATGGATTATTTTAGCAGTTTTCGGACTCGTCTTTATCCAATCGATGTCCGACCTATTTTTACCGACACTAATGGCCGATATTATTGACAAAGGTGTCGTCCCTGGAGACACTCCCTACATCTGGAAAATCGGTGGATTAATGCTGTTAGTTTCAGCACTTGGCGCATGTGCTTCCATTATCGCAAGTTACTTTTCTTCCAAAGCCGCAATGGGAATGGGACGCGATATCCGCTTAAAAGTCTTTAATCATGTTGAAAAATTTTCATTACAAGAATTTGACAAAGTCGGTACCGCTTCTCTCATTACACGAACGACCAATGATATAACACAAGTCCAGCAAGTGGTTATTATGATGCTGCGTATGGTTATCAGTGCACCCATTATGTTAATAGGCGGAGTGATTATGGCCGTTTCGAAGGATGCCAAATTATCACTTGTCATTGTCGTCACAATGCCTGTGTTGATTGGTTCGATCCTGCTCATTCTATATAAGGGTGTCCCTCTTTTTCAGTTGGTCCAAAAACGTTTGGACCGTTTGAACCTTGTATTACGAGAAAATTTAACTGGGATTCGCGTAGTTCGTGCCTTTAATCGTGAAACCCAAGAAAAGGAACGTCTTAAGAAAGCGAATAAAGATTTGACAGATGTCTCGATAAAAGTCAATAAAATCATGGCATTTATGATGCCTATAATGATGCTTGTCATGAACTTGACGGTTGTTGGTGTCATTTGGTTTGGTGGAGTTCGGATTGATAACGGCGGTATGCAGATTGGGGACTTAATGGCCTTTATCCAATACGTGATGCAAATTATGTTCGCTCTCGTCATGGCATCCATGATGTTCGTGATGGTTCCACGTGCGGCCGTGTCGGCGACTCGGATCAACGAAGTCCTTGATATGGAACCTTCATTCCTAGATGAAGGAACGGAAAAGGCAGATCGTGACCAAGGTACCCTTGAATTTGAACATGTGACGTTCAGTTACCCAGGAGCAGAGGAACCTGCCTTATCGGATATTAGTTTTTCTGCAAGACCTGGTGAAACCACCGCAATCATCGGGGGAACAGGCTCAGGGAAATCAACGCTCGTAAATTTGATCCCCCGCTTTTATGATATTTCAAGTGGATCCATTCGCGTCAATGGTGTTGATATTCGTAATGCCTCACAAGATGAAGTTCGTTCTAAAATTGGCTTTGTGCCACAAAAAGCCATACTCTTTACGGGTACCATTGCTGACAACATTCGCTTTGGAAAACAAACTGCATCCCAGGAGGAAATTGAGCATGCGGCCCGTATTGCGCAGGCAGAAGATTTTATAAGTCAATTGAAAGACGGCTATGATGCAGAAATCGAACAAGGCGGATCAAACCTTTCAGGTGGCCAAAAACAACGGCTCTCGATTGCACGGGCACTCATTCGAAAACCGGACATTTATATATTCGATGATAGCTTTTCTGCTCTTGATTTCAAGACAGATGCCAACCTTCGTGCAGCTTTGAAAGATGAAACGAAGAATGCGACCGTATTACTCGTCGCACAGCGTGTTAGTACAGTCGTGGACGCTGACCGAATCATCGTTTTAGACGAAGGCCACATTGTAGGCATTGGTACACACCAAGAGTTGCTTAGCACAAACGACGTATATCGTGAAATCGCCTTATCACAGCTCTCAGAGGAGGAAATTGCATGAGTAATCGAAAAAAACCTCAAAGCGGCGGTCAGATGGGGCACGGTCCTGGTGGCGGTAACATGATGATGATGGGTCAAAAAGCAAAGGATTTTAAAGGAACACTAAGACGTCTCTTGGCCTATTTAAAACCGCGGCGCAACAAATTGATTGCCGTGTTCTTCGCTGCCATCATGAGTACGATTTTCATGATTGTCGGACCAAAAATCATGGGAACGGCGATTACGGAATTATTCGAAGGGGCTTACGGTAAATTCCAAGGAATACCGGGAGCTGCTATTAACTTTGATAAAATTGGCCAGATCCTTCTACTACTTGCTGGCCTGTATGTCTTAAGCAGCCTTTTCAACTATGTACAACAATACATTATGTCCAGTGTTGCCCAAGATACGGTATATGATTTACGGGAAGATGTTAATAAAAAGCTTGAGAAACTTCCCCTTAAATATTTTGAAGGCCGTCCAAACGGAGAAACACTAAGCAGAATGACGAATGATATTGATACAATCGGGAGCACCCTTCAACAAAGCTTAACCCAGTTTATCACATCCATTGTAACAATATTGGGTATTATCATTATGATGCTTTCAATCAGCCCACTATTGACACTAATATCCATTGTGAGCTTACCTTTGTCAATATTTGCAATCCGGCCCATTTTAAAAAGATCCCAAAAACATTTTGCCGATCAACAGCGTACACTCGGAGAATTGAATGGGCACATTGAAGAGATGTATACTGGTCATCAAGTCGTTAAAGCATTTGGACATGAAAAAAAGGCAAGTGCCCAGTTTACTAAGGTTAATGAAGAATTATATAAAGCGGGACGCAAGGCACAGTTTATATCTGGTATTATCATGCCCATGATGTTTTTTATCGGAAATTTGAGCTATGTCCTCATCAGCGTTGTCGGCGGAATATTGGTAACGCAACGTTCCATCTCAATTGGTGATATTCAAGCATTCATCACATATTCAAAGCAGTTCACCCAGCCGATCACCCAAACGGCAAACATCGCAAACATTATTCAGTCTACTGTTGCAGCAGCTGAGCGTGTTTTTGAGCTACTTGATGAAGAAGAGGAAATAAAAGAAAAAACCACAGTTAATTTAAATAGAGCAAATGGTGCTGTCACTTTTGAACATGTAGACTTTGGGTATGGTGACGACTTGTTAATTAAAGATATGAACATCGATGTATTGCCTGGACAGACGGTCGCAATTGTAGGACCGACCGGTGCTGGAAAAACGACTATGATAAATCTTTTGATGAGATTTTATGAACTCAATGGCGGAAAGATCAAGATCGATGGTCTTGATACACGGAATATGTCCCGGAGTGATCTTCGTAGGAACTTTGGGATGGTGCTTCAAGATACCTGGCTCTTTAATGGTACCATCAAGGACAATATCGCTTATGGAAAAAATGGAGCAACAGATGAAGAGATTTTTACAGCTGCTCGCATGGCACATGCCGATCATTTCATTCGAACACTGCCAGATGGATATGAGACAGTTTTAAACGAAGAAGCTTCAAACATCTCACAAGGACAAAAGCAGCTTTTGACAATCGCTCGAGCTGTGCTTGCAGATCCACCAATCATGATATTGGATGAAGCGACATCAAGTGTGGACACTCGGACAGAAGTCTTTATCCAAAAGGCGATGAACCGGCTGATGGAAGGACGAACCAGTTTTGTTATTGCCCATCGTCTTTCTACCATTAAAGATGCTGATTTGATTCTTGTTATGGATCAAGGGAAAGTAATTGAACAAGGAACACATTCACAACTTTTAGAGGCATCTGGTTTCTACGCAGACCTTTACAATAGCCAGTTTTCTGAAAGTGTAGCAGGATAATAAGAAAGAGGCTCAATTTCAAACTGAAATCGAGCCTCTTTTTATATATGTATTTCCACTACCAGCTTAAGCATTTTAACCAATGCTTCGGTCATCCATGAAGCGGATAAGTTATAAACAGTATCAATACCCTCTATTATTAACCTTTTTCACAAATTCCCAATCTACCTCAATATTTTTTCTGACGTCTTGAAGAAGATGAAAACCCGTTTCCGTTTTGCCTCAAGAAAATTCGGATAATGCAACTTTATACTCTCCTTCTTTTTTCAAAAAGGATAATCCTTTCACCTTTATCAGTAGGATATAACCTTTAATTTTTTTTGTTTTCATCATCATTTTTTTTGAATTTCAAGTTTTTAAATTGACAAGCAATTTTTCATACATCAACATTGGGTAGCATTGACTAAGCACAAACAAAACGGCTTCGCTTTTTATTTTCACTACACAACAGGTGCTTTTTCATGAACAAGCGGGTGAAGGGCTTGAGTCTCGTCAATGTAAACAAAAGCATCATATCTATCTGACATTACAGAAGGTACATAGTTTCCATGTTGTTCATATTCCGGTCTGTATACAACCCCGATCGCCCGATGTCCAACCCTATCTCTGAATAGTTGACGATTTTCATCGGTGAAAATGAGCATCTTATCATATGCTCCTGAAAGGTGCATAGCCTCCTCCCAACTTCCATTCATTGCCGGCGGTACTGTTTTTATTTCAAGATTCATGCCCCATTCATCTGCCGCAATAACAGTTCCACTATAGGTTCCGAATCCTATGATATATACATGTTCAGGTGGATTTTGCTCACGAATTACCTGGCCAACGTTAATCATCCCGGCATCTCTCATATCCGTTGCGCTGGCATCGCCGACATGTGTATTATGTTCCCATACTATCGCCTTTCCTTCCGAACCGTAAAAATCCATGATTGCATTAAGTGCATCCACCATATGCATATCTCGAATATTCCATGATCTATCGTCATGAACCACCATGGTCCTGTAATAATTTTCTGCATTATACGCTACCAATGCATTCACTTGAAGGTTCAAATTCAATTCTTCGTGATGGGGATATTTTTCTTTTTTTCGCTGAATCGTTGTCAGTAATTCGGCAACTTCCTTTATACAATCTTCCGAAAAAATGCCCGCGGAAACTGCATACTCCTCATTATTCCGATTGAATGGCTCAAAACATGTGAACGCCTGTCTGGCAGCTTCAAGGTCAGGTGAATCAATTTCTTTTAAGTAATGGATAACTTCATCCATGGATTCCCAAAGACTATAGATATCTATCCCATAAAATCCAACTTTTGTTTGATTTTGACCAGACTCATTGTATTCTTTCATCCATTCAATCAGGTCGGTCATTTCCTCGTTTGCCCACATCCAGGTCGGCCAGCGGTTAAAACTTTTGAGAACATCCTGTGCGGATTTAGTTACTAGGTCATACCCTTTAACATATCTATTAATTGCCTGGCATGCGGGCCAATCGCCTTCAACGGCAACAAAGGTGAACCCTTTTTCTTTAATCAGTTTTTTTGTCATTTCAACACGTGCCGTGTAAAACTCTGATGTTCCATGTGATGCCTCTCCCAGCAGTACAAATTTTGAATTTTCAACTTGCTGAACGAGCTTATCCCAATCAGCTTCACTTGTAAAAGGTACTGAATGTTCGATTATTGACTGAACCAGATTATGATGCACTGATTTTTCCTCCCATTCTTCTTACGACCATCATCGTTTGTACTCAGCATTATAAGAATTTGAACCTGCGTGTACTGACAGGAGTGTATCAGCATATCCCACCAGTCGATTTACAAGTTCATCACAAATGGAGTAAAGCAGCTGAAAATTTCCATCTTCAAAAAGAGCTTGGTCATCTATAATGACCGTTGTGTTAATAAACATATCTTTGTTTCCATATAGATTGTAGTGAACAATAGCCTTTCCAGCAGCGCCTCCAGTATTTGGATCCTTAAAGCCGGGAATAAAAACAAACCATTCTTCAGCAGTAGCAGACCTGAAGTTTTTTGTGAAAGACATTCCCTTGATTACAGTCTGTATCTTTTTTACATTTTCCGGAGTTATATCCTTGATCTTATTCAATTCCATAGTCACCCTTAACACCCTTGTTAATAATCTTCCGTTATAGATTTTCCTTATGCGACCAATCCTATAAATATTAATATGAAAAAGGATTTTCCCCGAAAAAAAAGCAAGCCTGATCCGCCTGGATCGGCCTAAGTATAGTTTGGGTATCAAAAGAGAGAAGATAATTCCCAGATAAGGTGGACTGGTCTGGAGTGAGGAGTGCTCATGGAAAAGGTGAATCGGGGAATTTTTAATGTGCTGTCGTACCAACGGCATTACGAAAGGGCTGAAAATTTCAACTCATAATAAGTTGACGGGAAGGCTTTCACTACAGGTGGCAGCCAACAAGCCTATCATACTTCACCTCTCCAAATAAAGAATGTAGATAATGGGGTTTTTATTGAATTACTTGACTTGTGTTTTTAATCCGTTCAAGTTCATCAATCATCCATCTATAAATACTATAGAACCGAAAACGACCTAAGCCTCCCTACTAGAAGCCTAGGTCACTTTAAGCGTCGGAAAAGCAAAATCAATTGTTCTTTCTCGACATTTTCATAGCAAAAGAATACATGTCAGATCGGAATAAACCTTTATAGTACTCTACCAAATTTCCCTCGGAATCAAAAATCATACGTTCCGTAATCAGTAAGCACATCGTTTCGTTCACGCCTAAATGCTCTGCATCTTCTTTTGTTGGGAATCCACAGGTAATGATCTGTTCCGCTTCACAAAAGTTAATGTTTAAATCTCCTTCGAGTGCATCATACAATACTGTGGTACTTAAATCGAATTGGGTCAATTTTTTTCCTAGTTCCATAGAATAATAATGTAATTCAATGGCTATGGGGATATCCCCCTGTAAGCGCAACCTTTTGATATGGTATGATCCATCCTCAAACCCATTTGCATCAGCTATATTTTCAGGTGTCAATACACGGCCATGATCAAGTAATTTAATTCCCATGCTTTTTGTAGTTTCAGTGAAACTTATCATCTTAAGCCATTCCTGTACAGGTTTTAGGGATACGAACGTTCCCTTGCCATGCCTTTTTTCCAATATTCCCTCACGGACCAGGATGGAAACGGCTTCCCGTACAGTGCTCCTGCTGACAGAATACATATCCATGAGTTCCCTTTCACTCGGGATTTTGTCCTTATAATACCCTTCCAAAATCTGATTTTCCAATATAGTTTTTAATTGAGCATGTAAAGGGAGTGGATTATTAAAGTCTAACTCCATAAAATTTCCTCCAAACAGATAAAGACATTGTAATGTTCGTATCAGTTCTTTTATTGTAAACCAAATAGTTATAATATTCAAACACGGCAACACTTCACATTTCCTTACCATTCTTTTCAAATACAACTCTTGTTCAGGTGTAAATAACCGTTTTATTTGTATGTAGTCGAAAGCCCCGAATAGCATCGCCTATTCAGGGTAGATCTTTATCCGGTATCAAGTGGGACAACAATGGAAAGCCTCCATACATATATTAAACGATAAAGTACGATATGATGGAAAGAAGCAAAGAAGTAATGGTCATGGCTATAAGGGGACGCATGGCTTTTGTGCGAAGTGCCTGCAGGCTTACATTCAGTCCTAGACCGATCATGGCCATTGTCAAAACAAATGTAGTCGTTTTAGAAATACCATCCATTACGGCTGGTGACACTGTAATATAGGTTCCAAACACATAGCTTCCGATTAAACTCATGATAATAAAACCAACGAGGAACCACGGAAAATCAATTTTTGCATCATGGCCCATTTTTTCCTTTGTGCGCTTTTTCATCCAATACATAAATATGAAACACAATGGGATAAGTAAAAAGACACGGCCCAATTTTGCAAGGAGTGCAATCGCTAGCGCATCTTCACCTGCCGGAGCCCCTGCCAATGCAACATGGGCGATTTCATGAAGACTGATCCCTGACCATATACCATAATCCACATTCGATAGCGGAAGAATCGGGCGAATTAGGGTGTATATAATAGAAAATAGTGTTCCCATTAAAGCGATTATCCCGACGCCTATGGCTGTATCTTCTTCCTTAGCTCTCACGATTGGAGAAATTGCCGCGATGGCTGCTGCGCCGCATACCCCTGTTCCTACCGCAAGTAGAAGGGAAATGGATGTATCTGCCTTTAACCACTTCGCAATCAGGACCATTACGACGATGGCAAATGTTACTGTCCCTATGTCACGGACCAACAATGGCAAACCCTGATTGAAAATCACATCGATATTTAATTTCAACCCGTATAAAATAATGGCCAAACGCAATAGTTTTTTAGCGGAAAATTCAATTCCAGTCCGGAATTTTTCTGGATATCCCGCGATTTGACGATAAATAACGGCAATGATGATCGAGCACGCAAGAGGACCAATTCGATTGAATCCTGAAATTTTAGATAGCCCCAAGCCTAAAAGGGCAATAAAAAAAGTGAAGGCGATACCGCTTAACCACAAAAGTTTGCTATTTTGAAGCGGTGATTTCGATTTTTTTGGCTCCTCAATGACTTCTTCCAGTGGCTCATATTTTTCTAATTCCATACATTCCTTCCCCCTTTCCATATACTAAAGACTTTTAACAGCTAATATATGGGTCATCCCATCCTTTCAATCGTTTGAAAAAGATCAGTTTCTTCTATATTAGAAGGAGAATATCCTTTGATGAAATACTCGAATTTCTTTAAAAAAGGCAAGCTCGGATTTTGGTTCCCCCACAATTCCGGAACGGCTAAAGTTTGGGAACGATGGGACCTTAGGGCACGGATCTTTTTCTGTAAAGTCCCTGTTATATTCACTCTTGTGATACTGCTCTGACCATTTTTATTTAGCCAATCCTCATAAAAAGCGTGCCAAAGGACAAAGTACAGACTATGAATCCTAAAAGCGGGAAAAACGGGATCTGGATAAAAATCGGGATCACCGGATTTTAGAAAAGCAAATTCGGTAGCACGGCCAATCGCACAATGGTCGGGGTGTCCCCCATATTTCTCATGGAATGTTACGAGTGCATCCGGTTGAACTTCACGAATCACCTTTATGATTCTCTCCGCCAATAAATCGATGGATTCAAATTCAATCGTTTTATCCCTTACATGTAAAAATCGCAGGTCTTTGATCCCTAATTCTTCACAAGCGCTTTTCAACTCCCTTACCCTAAGTCCAGGCAATGCCTCCCTTGTTGTAAGAATGGGATTTCCCATGCGCCTGCCCATTTCGCCTTTGGTCGCACATAGTAAAGTTATTTGAATACCCCGCTCTGACATTTTGGCAATGGTTCCGCCACACAGAAATGATTCATCATCGGGATGTGCAAGTACCACCAATAACCTGCGTTGTGTTTGCATAGTTCCTCCTACTTCGTATTGTCCAGATCCCACACAGTTAGACCCAACATAAAAAAATGGACATGGATGTCAAAACAGGTAGACATATCATGCCCATCTTTCTTAATCGGTTACGATATGTCTCTAAAGGCCAATCACCTTTTATCGATTAGCATAATTCATATAAAACGGATTTTACTGTTTCAATGACAAAATCTAAATCTTCATTTGTTGAAGATAAAGGGGGTGCAATGATCAATACATTCCCATATCCAGGAACTGTATCACCGTTACGGCCGATGATAAGCCCTTTAGCCTTACATGATCCTATTACTTTTCCCATGAACTCATCGGAAACGGGCGTTTTTGATTTTTTATCTTCCACTAATTCAATTCCATATAAGAATCCAACCCCGCGTACCTCCCCGACTTTATCAAGAGCTGTCAATTCAAAGAGCTCACTTAGCTTTGTTTCACTTAGTTCAGCTACTCTTTGAACAATTTTTTCTTTTTCGATGATTTCAATATTCTTAAGAGCTACTGCGCATGATGCAGGATGTCCTCCATATGTTGACACATGCCTAAAGTGATTTAAATGACCATCACCTTTGAATTTCTCATAAATCCTTGAGTTCACCGCTGTTGCCCCAAGTGGAAGATATCCACTGGTCAAACCCTTTGCCATCGTTACAATATCTGGCTGAACCCCATCTGAATGCATGAACCCAAACATTTTTCCGGTTCTTCCAAAACCTGAAACCACTTCATCCACAATTAAAAGTACATCATGTTTCTTACAGATTTCAGCAACTTTTGTTAAGTATTCTTTTGAAGGAATAAGGACCCCTCCACCAGAGATGAATGGTTCAAGAATAACGCCAGCTACCGTTTCGGATCCTTCAAAGTTAATAACCTGATCGATATAATCAGCTGCAAGAAGATCGGAGTTTTCAACGTTTTCCCCAAACGAGCTACGATAACTGTACGGCGGCGGCACATGGAGGAAACCAGGAACACCTGGGTCATATTTCACTCTCCGATTCGCTTGTGCCGTTGCGCTTAATGAGCCAAACGTATTACCATGATAAGCTCGATACCGAGAGATGAATTTATATTTCCCAGGGTTTCCATTTTGAGAATGATATTGACGAGCGATCTTGAATGCGGTCTCATTCGCCTCGGATCCGCTGTTCGTGAAAAAAGTTGTATAGGAACCCTTTAAGTGTTCACTTATTTTTGCCGATAATTCGATGGCCGGCTTATGGCTTAACGTTAAAGGGAAATAAGATAAGTTAATCATTTGTTCATAGGCTGCCTGGGCGATTTCTTTCCGCCCGTGGCCCAGGTTCAAGCACCATAATCCGGAAACTCCATCTAAATATTTATCTCCTTTAGTATCCGTGAACCATGAGCCGGTTCCTTCCGTAGCCATCATGGGAGCATCCTTTTCATTATAGCGATGCATTGCATGCCATAAATGATCTTTATCCTTTTGAACAAGGTCTTTCGTTTCAGTTTCCAACTTCACAATTGAAACCCCCTTATTATTCATTGAACGCTATTAAGTTACGTTCCCATGCAGTAACAGACTCTTAATAAACTAGAACCAAGTGGTGAATGGCGACGACTAAATTACATCATAAAGTCATCGCTTCACCGTTATACTCTTTTCACACCATCATTTATCCCAGTTTTTGTGATCTAAATGAGAATATTTTTCTAATAATCTAGTAGGCATTTTTAATGCATCTTTTCTAAATGGAGGAGCTAACTGTGTTCCATCCACTTGTATGTCAATGACAGTCGGTTTGTTTGATTTTATTGCTTTTTCTATAACAGACCCTAATTCCTCCGGTTTTTCCACTCTAATACCAACTGCACCCATTGATCGTGCAACTTCTGCAAAATCAGGATTTTGGATATCCGCCCCTACAAAACGGTTATTATAAAAATCTACTTGGTTCTTTTTCTCTGCGCACCATGCGTTATTATTGAAGACGCACGCGATGACTGGTATGTTTTCTTCAACGGCCGTACTCACTTCATGTAAGCTCATCCCCCATGCCCCATCTCCAACAATGGCTAAAACAGGCGTATTCGGCTCAGCTAACTTGGCACCTAGTGCGGATGGGTAAGCAAATCCTGTATTCCCGAATGTAAGCGCAGCGATATGTCTTCTGCTCTGGTTGAATTTCAAGTAAGCGTTTGCAGTTGACGATACATTACCGATATCTGTAGTGACGATGGCATTTTCAGGCAACACCTTAGTCAATTCCAAAAGGGCTCGACGCGGATTAATCGGTGTTCCATCGATCATCGCAAGTTTCACCAATTCTTCTTCCCATTTTTGTTTTTCATTCGTTACTTCGACTATCCGATTTTTTTCTTGTTTTACGTTAGGTTTATTAGCCTTCAACCGTTTCAAGATTTCACGACTCGCTTCACGGGCATCTCCGATGATTCCAACTTCCACTGGATGTGTTCTGGCAATTTGCCTTGGGTTAATATCTATTTGGATGATTTGCGCATCTTTAGGGAAATAATCAATGTCATAGCATGGTAACGTTCCAAATACTGATAATCTTGTACCGACCGCTAATATGACGTCCGCTTTCTTAAGTGTATTCATAGCCGCCTTTGAACCCATGTAACCGATTGGGCCGACTGATAAGGGATGATCAGAAGGAAAAGCATCATTATGCATATAGGAGACAGCTACCGGAGCTGTTAAATATTCTGCAATATTCTTAATTTCCTCAATGCCATCTGAATCAACCGTTCCCCTGCCGGATATTATCACAGGATACTCAGCCTCAGCCAAAATTTCTGCCGCTCTATCCAAGGATGCAGAAGACCCGCAACCTCTTTCATCTACACGATATTGATGAGGTTGTAGTATTTGATCTTCCACTTCACCATAGAAGTAATCACGGGGGATATCGAATAAAACCGGTCCCCTCTCGGCATAGGCAATCCGAAATGCTGTCCTAAGGCAATCAGCGACCCGGCCTGGGTGTGTCACTCTAACCGTTTCTTTCGTGATGGCCTTGAAGATGGAAACTTGATCACATTCCTGAAAACCATCCCATCCAACCGTTGGTGTACCAGCTGAAGGAGAGATGACCACCATAGGAGTATGAGCTTGATTGGCCGCTGCAACAGAGGTGACCATATTGGTCATTCCAGGTCCGTTTTGCCCGATGACAACCCCGGCCACACCTGAGACACGACAATAGGCATCTTCCATATGTGCTGCACTTTGTTCATGGCGGACACCAATAAAACGGATGCCTGCAGTTGGCAATAAATCAAGCATATCCATGAAGGCAGATCCCAGAATTCCCGAGATATGTTTAACTCCCTCGGCCACTAACGTCTCAACGATGGCTTCACTTGGTGTCATTTTAACTTTCGTTCCTCTTACCGTTTTTGTTTCGACCATAGCACATTCTCCTTAATTTATATTTATTTCTGATAACGACGTTGTGACGTCCGTACCAGTTATAAGATGTATAATACTACCATTAGATTAAACAGTCAATTAATAAATTGAATTTTTTGAATTTTTTAGTTTCACCATTAAGAGACAGCAGCTTTATTATATGAACAAACGTCTAATTAACTAATAAAGGTATCCTTTTTTTCGGTCAATCTGTAGTTGATCCTATCAATGATCTCCAATAAATCGCCTATTTCATCAATCACGAAATCGGCACCTGCATTCAGAAAACGGTTTTCAGCAGTTTTCATACGGGATTGCAGTTCATAAGGGTCCATTTCGTTGATTTCTGCTTCTGAAAGGCCAATTTCACTGCCGCCTTTCAATACGGCAACCGTCCACATTCCCGCAGAAATGCCTTCTTTGATGTCACTGATCGTATCGCCGACTTTAACGATTTTGCTGAGTGGATACACTTGGAGATTCATCGCCGTCTTAAAGCACATCCAAGGTGCAGGCCTTCCTGTAGGCACTTCGGTAGACGTAACAATGGAATCTGGTTGAAAACCCCATATTTTCGCCTCTTCTTTAACAATATTAATCATTTCACGAGTATACCCTGTTGTCGAACCGATTTTTATTCCTTGCTGCCTTAAACGCCTGACTAATTCAATTACGCCAGGTATAGGTTTGGCGTTCTCCTTGAGAACCTTAAAAAGCAAAGCCTCAAAGTCCTTGTATAATGATTCTAGATCTCTTTCGTCCGGCTCTTTCCCGAATTTAACAATCCATAAATTCCGGATTCGAGTCATTTTCAGGAGTTCCCTTATATGATCCAATTTCAATAAACCCATGGGCTCCCTTGCTTCCTCAATGGTGATTTCAATTTCCCTTATCCTGAATATCTCGACAAATGACTCGACCGGCGCAAAACAACCATAATCCACCGTCGTTCCTGCCCAATCAAATATTACTGCCTGTACCTCGTTCCATTCTTTTGCACTTTCCAAGCCAATCTCCTCTCCCTTCTCCATCTCTTTCCCCCCTCAAAAAAACGGTTAAAAACCGAAAAAAAGTCTCATTTTGTGTTGGATCCGAATATAACGTAGATTCATTTCACTTCTTTCAAAAATAACCGTAAATCTTCTTTCGTTGCTTTAGAGAGTTCCTGGATTTTTTCTGTGTCTTTTTCTGGATTTCCTGACTCCCCGATTAATGGGTAAAGATTTTTCTCAATTCGTTCATACCAGTCGGGATAATCATCTTCCACTTGCTTCTCTATCGAATCCCAGTTAGAACTGACCTTTTCGCCAAGTTCTTGAATTTTCTCTGGATCTGCCTCGGCATTTACTTCTGTTACCAAAGCATCTATTGATTGAACCACTTCGTCGACACCAGTTTTAATAACTTCTGCATCTTGGGTCTCTGCTGCATTTTTATCGGACTTTTCATTTGTAACCGGATTTTTTTCTTGGTTGTGTTCGTCCGATTGTATTGTATTGTTACAGGCTGACAGCATCAATATGGTGCCAAAGATGAGCCCATTGGTAAATAAACGGGAAACATTCAAGGTAATCCCTCCATAATGAATTAAAAAGACAATGCCACCTCGTGCTTGTTGGTACATTACACTCTTTTTTCTATGGGAATCATATTCTAGTTGAAAAGTGCTTGAAGAATTTTATCTGAGGAATATCATAGAAGTATACGAAACAATCTATTCTTAAGTTAAATTGAGTCGAAAAACATAGTAGAATTTTTAATATGGTTTAGTGCCAATGCTAAAAGCTATAATTTTTCGGAATTAGGGGAACCAGGAACAATATTTAATTCACTCTCCATATATTTCGCTTTTCTTCGTCGAATGAAAAAGAAAGAACAGATAACGATCAAGCTAAATAGCATGGTAAAGATAAACTGAGGACGCTGGGAATCGATAAATGCCATTAATATGATCACGGAAATCATGGAAAGAATGGTTGCATACGTTAAATACGGGAATAACCACATCTTGATCTTGAAAACTCCGGGATTTTCTTTCTCCATCCTCTTCCTTAATCGGAGATGGGAAACCGCAATCGATAAATAGACAAGTATTCCGACCCCTCCCGAGGAATTCACTAAAAAGAAAAAGATTTTATCTGGTGATACGTAACTGAAAATGGTGCTGATAAAGGCAAATAATGTAGAGCCGATTACAGCAAGGATAGGGACACCGTTCTTGCTCACCCTTGAGAATAGTTTTGGTGCATCACCCTTTTGTGCAAGGGAGAATAACATACGGGAGCTTGTATATAATCCGGAATTCAAACAGGAAAGCAATGCAATGAGAATCACTATATTCATGATCAGGGCAGCAGAAGGAATTCCTAGCATTTCAAGAACGGCAACAAACGGACTCTTAAGCAAGGAAGCCGAATTCCATGGTAAAAGGGTCACTAGTACGGCGATGGATCCAATATAGAAAATCAGGATTCGCCAAACCACACTGTTCAATGCACTTCTTACTGATTTAACCGGATCACTCGTTTCACCAGCCGCAATTGCAGGAATCTCCACTCCTACAAAAGCATGGAAAACAATGGCGACCCCGACAAGTACTGAACTTATCCCGTTTGGAATAAAACCGCCAAAGTTCAAAAGGTTAGAGGTGCCAGGTGGTTTTATTGATGGGATAAAACCTAAAATCACTGCAACGCCCAGACACAAAAATAGGATGATACTGATTATTTTAATGATCGAAAACCAGTATTCAAACTCACCAAACGATTTAACGGAAAATATATTCGTCAGCTTCAAAAGGATAATCAGCGAGAGACTTATGACCCAGACCGGAACGGAAGGAACCCAGCCATGTATGATTGCAGCTCCTGCCGTCGCTTCCAATGCAATTACGATGACCCAAAAGAACCAATATAACCAACCTGTGGTGAAACCGGCCCATTCACCGATTCCTTCTCTTGCATAAACCGCAAATGATCCAGTATTGGGATTTACTGTAGCCATTTCCCCAAGCATTCTCATGACTAAAACAACGATCAAGCCTGCCAAAACATATGATAAAATCGCTCCGGGGCCCGTTTGACCAATAATGATGCCACTTCCTACGAATAAACCAGCACCGATGACTCCACTCAATGATATCATCGTTAAATGTCTTTGTTTCAGACCTGGTTTCAGTTCTTCTTGTTGATGTTTCATACCCTCCACCAACTTTCAATATTTTGGGGAATCAACTAAAGATAATCACTACATCGATGTAAAAGTAAAAATTTCGCTTTCTGTCCCTTACATTTTCACAAGGATAGTGGAACTTGGAACCTCGGCCTATTCAAACAACTCAGGAGATAACTCTATAACTTTAATTTTGATTTACTATTCCCCCTCCCTATCATCCAATTTTGCAAGAAGAAATAACATCACTACGTCATGACGTTAGTACCACTTACTATGTGTATAATACACTCTGATTTTTTTAAAGTCAATTAAAAATCAGAATATTTAGATAACAAAATAAAAATCTGAAAAGAAATGTATGGAGAGCCTAAATACAAGATCATTCAAATGATTCATATTTCTTTCACTCTGGAAGTTTCATCGACTGTACGATCCAATTCTGCCTTTAAGGAATTTTGCTTTCTATCCAGCATTTTCTTTAAAAAGTATGAAAAGATCAAGGTAAACGCAACACCCTTAATGATCGATGAATAACCGTAAACAAGTAGCCCTAGGACCAGTACGATTAGATTTATAATCCTTATTGTCACTGCAATATCTATTTTTTTATTTTTATGATGTAAAATTAGTGCGATCACATCAAAACCAACAGTAGAGGCATTTGCTGTTATACAAAGATAGTATCCTAACGCTATCAAAATCGACGATATTAAAACCACTAAAACGATATTTAAATCAAAACGTATATTCAGTGAATAAAAAAAATTGAAAAATAACATATAACTAAGTGAACTTACTATCGACTTAACAAAGTACTCTTTACCTAAAAAAACTAAACAAATGATTAACAAAAATCCAGTAACTAAATTAGCCAGCATGGCAATGTTATAACCCGATAAAGCATTCATTAACAACGCAGAGCTAGTTACGCCCCCATTAATAATTTCATTGGGCACGATTAAGTAAGCATAAGCAAAGGTCATGGAAATGTTTCCTGCAATAATTTTCATTAAATCTTTCATGAGTACTCACCTTCCCTTTCATGCATTTTGAACCTAGATATCTATTTATACTGTAATGATAATATCAACATTCATTACTCCATCGACTTATTTCGAATCATTCAGGAATTTAAGTATCTAGTGTTAAATTGCAGGTTTTTGATCTAGTACTGTTCTAAATTTCAGGTGATTACAATTATTCGCTATTAAGAATCCTCACTCCTCCAAAAAAATAAATAAACATGCCCTGTTTAATCCTGAGCATGTTTATGCATCTTATCCGGCAATGTATGAAAACCCATTATAGATGCCTTTGAAATATTGCTTTTTTCTTGTTAATTTATTCTAAAGAAAGTGAACACTGTCCTTATCACTTCACAAAGTATTATTTTTCCATAAAAAAAGTTGAGGGGATTTCCTCCTCAACTTTTTTGTGTACCTTTGAATATTTCCTAAGAAATGTTTTTTTCCAAAAGGTTAGTAGATACATTTCATGTTACAGGTAAAGCTGACTCCTCTTTCATAAGCCTTTTTCTATAAACCATATTGGACAGCTGGACACTCACTTCATATAGCACAAGTAAAGGGATGATGACCAAAATGTCCGAAATGATATCAGGAGGCGTAATCACGATCGAAATGATAACAAGGGCGAAGTAAGAAATCTTACGAGACTTTTTCAACACCTTCGGATTGATGATTCCTAATCTAGTCAGGAACATGACCACAAGCGGCATTTCAAATAAAATCCCAAAAGGCAAGATCAAATTAATCATGAACCGAAAATACTTTTCCGCTGTGAACATCATCTCGAACTGTCCGGCAGATAGGGAAGTTAGGAAACCCAGCACTATGGGAAACAACACAAAATATCCAAAAGAGATACCTATAATAAATAAGAAGAACAACCCAGGGATGAATCGAAAAGTAACCTTTCTCTCTTCCGGTTTCAACGCAGGAGCCACAAAGCGCCATAACTGATAGGCTGCAAGCGGGATCGTCGCAGCTATCGCGCAAACCGCAGCGATTATCATATACACCCACAGGATGTCACTGGGTCCGAGCACCGCAAGTTTCCCTTCTAAATCCTTTATCAGCAGCTCATAAATATCCTGTACGAATATGAAACTCACAATGAAAGAAGCAAGAAATCCTATCAGTGTTTTAATGATTCTGCTTCGTAGTTCCTCCATATGCTCCATAACGTGTACATCCTTGCTCTCCACTTTCACTCCTCCTTTTTATCCATTTACAAACCATATAACATAAATCAGAATGGCTTCGTCATTAAGTATTGGTTAAAGTAATGCATCCTCTGGCTCTCATGAAAAGAAGCAGGCTTAATCTTTCCGCCCGCCCTTCCTCATAAAATTCATCCTTCTTTTTTAACAGCCCTTATCGCAGCTTTATTCTCGATTTCATCCTCTTTTTCTGAATCATTCACCAATCCTTTGGTTGCACTTTTGAATTCGGATAATGTTCGACCAAATGCACGTCCAATTTCCGGCAGCTTCGACGGTCCAAAAATAATCAATGCAATCACGAGAACGATGACTAGCCCTGGTATCCCAATATTAGAAAGCATTCTAATTCACTCCTTTCAATTTCAAGAACTTTTCTTGTTCACGATTCCTTGTCCTTCTATCAATTAGTGACTTTCCCCTGTTTGCGCATTATTTGCTTATCATGTGCGCGACTATGTGCACGTGTCCGATCTTCCTCGACTTCGTTCGTTTTTTGTACACCTTCCGTTACCGTTCTTGATGCCACCTTTCGCAGACCTGTTTGATCCTTATCAAAAACAAAGGAGGCTCGTGTCGATATATCCGCTCCAGGTTCTGTCACGAATGGAACAACGCGATAGTCAGCCTTCCATTGTTCTGGTGTTACTTTGCAGCGTACATACCCCCGGTAATCATTAAAAAACTTTAAATGTGAATTCTGACTTAGTATTTTATCCGTATCCGCACGCTTGTCTGCTCCATTTCCACCAGATGTTATGGATGTGCCGACAAACTCCACTCCGAAAATCTTTGAATTTGGATCGTTGAAGTCCGTTTTTAAATTGGATGCCCAACTAGCATGAACATCACCGGTCAATACGACCACGTTTTCCATGTTTTTTCTTTTTATGACATCAATCAAACGATCACGAGCAGCCGGATAACCATCCCAAGAATCCATGCTGTATTTGGGCGCAGTTGGTGTTCCATAATTCCGCTGTGCAAAGAAAATTTGCTGTGGCAGCACATTCCACTTCGTTTTTGAAATCGATAGATTATCAGTTAGCCACTTTTCCTGCTCTGGACCGAGTAATGTACGCTTCGGATCAAGTGACTCAGGCGTTTGCGGTGAACTGCCATCGCCGTTCGCCTGATCATCCCGATATTGACGTGAATCAAGTACAAAGAAAGAGGCTAGATCACCATATGAGAAGTTTCGGTATAACCGCATATCCGCTCCCTTTGGCAACGACGATTTACGAAGAGGCATATGCTCATAATAAGCCTGGTAAGCGGCTGCCCTTCTCTTGATGAATGCTTCCACCGATTGCCCTTTTTCCGGAATGACATTAGCATAATTGTTTTCAACTTCATGATCATCCCAAGTCACGACCCATGGGAAAGCTGCATGTGCCGCTTTTAAATGAGTATCAGAGCGGTATTGTGCATATCTATTGCGATAATCCTCAAGCGTAATGATCTCCGGGCCACTATGTACACGGACATTCCCTGAGGGAGAAACATATTCATTTGGTCCGTACTCATATATGTAATCGCCAAGGTGAAAGACAAGATCCAAATCTTCTTTTGCCAAATGTTTATAGGCCGTATAATAGCCATGCTCAAATTGCTGGCATGAAACAAATGCGAATGAAAGGCTCGAAACACTTGAACCAATTGGCGGAAGTGTCTTTGTTTTCCCAATCTGGCTTACTTCACCGCCCGATTTAAAACGGTAATAATAGACTTTATCGGGTTTTAACCCGCTTACTTCCACATGAACAGAATGGCCAAGTTCGGGCCTGGCTATTTCTTTGCCTTGCTGAACAATCTTTCTGAAATTTTCATCCTTAGCCACTTCCCACCTAACTGAAATGGCTTCATGTGCCATACCTCCTCCATTCAACGGATCAGGTGCCAGTCTTGTCCATAAAACAACACTATCCGAGAGTGGATCACCGGAAGCAACACCAAGCGTAAATGGATAATCACTGAATTTCGGGGCAGCATTCACTTCAATCCCACCCATTGATTGTGCAAGGGCAAGACCTAATGAAAGTCCGGCAAGTTTACTTGCTCCCTGGATAAAGTTTCGGCGGTCCATATTCTTACCTAAGCTTACTTCGCTCCAATTTTTGATTAACTCATCCATCGCTTTATCATTATTCATTGATCTTTCCCTCCTAATATTTGAATCTGTCTCAAGTATAGAAGGTCATTTTTAAAGGTGTATGAAGACGTGTAAATCAATAAATTCCCACTTAGGAATTTTCGTACAGGACTTTTAGAACTCATAGACCCAAAAAAATGAGTTGATTCACTCTAATATTTACATAGACCTACAGATTTTTACATATAACGACAGTCTTTTATCCTATTTTTCTTAATGAATCATTTATTTAATCGTTACAAATAACTGGTATTGATTATCTCAATTTGGGTATAAGACCTATAATGAACTCTTAGTACCCATTTGTTACGTGTAGAACTTAAGCGAAGTATGTGAAATAGTAGCAACGTTATTAAAAGTTAGGTTAGCACAGGCAAAATAAGAAGAAGGCCCTTATAAACATCTAGCGAAGAAAGATCAGGTCACTGTCTATACAATCGACAAACAAGCAATGAAGTTCTGGGATGCACTTTAAGGTCCAAGATTTGCTTTGTGGTGAGCTTGAGTAGGTTCCCGACACGTAGGCCAGTCTCGCAGCCTGCGACAAACTGGATGTAATATCATTCCGAACAATGGCGCTTTAGCGCCCATTTCATATCTTCTAACTGCTGCTGATTCCGGAACGGCTGCACATCTTTTGGTTGCGTCTTCTTCATCGACCTTTCTTCTCTATTCAAAAGTACGGTTCCATAACCCTTATGTACCAAAGATTTGAATGTACGATTTTTTCTCTGATTTCAGTATTAAGAGAAAAAAATACCCCTCTTCAACTAAACTGGTAGTTTAGCTAAAGAAAAATTGTATTACTTTACATCAATTGGGGAAATATATAAATAATAACAAGAAGGAGGGAACAGAGATGGAAGTAAATATGAGTGTTGAAGAAGTCGTGAATCAAATTTCTGAATTAGTAGAAAAAGAAGGGAAGCCACCTCGGAAGAAAGAGGTAAAGAAGTCAGATCCGGAGTTAATGAAAAATGCATTGTATTATTTTCCTAGTTGGGATAATGCAGTAGAACATAGCATTGGATCTTAACTATAAACGATACATAAACATTTATTTTTCAAATTAGTATAAATAAGGCAAGTAAAGTTAAGAAGGCCACCAAATTGGTGGCCTTTTGAATGTAGAATTCTTACCATTATTGTACATTAAACCGAGTGAAAAAATACCTTTTTGAACTATCGGGGCAGGTTAATTTCATAAGGGGTACCACTAGCAAAACGCGAATGTCTACAACGCTTAGGAAATCTGAATAAAAAAATAACCGGTTTTCACCACGATAAGGTGTAACCGGTACTTATTACTATTATTGGTTGTTCAACGGTCTTAATGAATCTAAAGTAGTAATCCCTTTTGGATCAAAACGATACTCCCCTAACAAGTTGATATACTCCCAGCCTAATGGAGAATTATGTTTGAATAAATCTTCTAGTACAACTCCTTTATTCCTACATACGTCTTAACTTGTCCGGATATTTATTAGCTTTATTCGTTCCATTAATTTATTGCTCCAATATTTCCATGTCTAAGGAAATTGTTTCACTTTAAGTCCGTGGCTCCTTCACTTCCCATTGTTTCATCGACATGAGATCACTTTTACAATGGATGGCTTGGTTACCTAACAACGTCCTTTGAACATCATTATAGCGTTCGATCCATAAAATTTAGTTTCGCCATTGGTAAATGCTTTTTTTATTTTCATTAAAGGATTCTATACTTATTCCAGGCAAACTAATTCCTTATGGTTTAGAAACAGTGATCTATTTTTTTATTTTATTGCAACCCATATTTCGTTAGTTGAATTCGGACTATAGAGATCTGAATCTATATATGCTTCAATTGCAGCAGTATCAGCAGGTTCATAGCTGTTAGATGGAAACCATTCTGAATAAATTTGCTTCCATGTATTTATCATTGCGGTTGGGGCAGGTCCTTAAACATCAAATACGACCCATTTGGACGCAGGTAATACAAAACTCGAAAATCCATCTGGCACTTCTCCACTATGTTCTGAAGCAATCCAGTAGTCGATTGTGTTTTTCTCTTCATTATAATTATCAGTAATACCTAATAGACCTTTTATTTGTCCATTATTTAATTGAATTAATTGATTGACTGTTTCATTTTGATGTACTTCACCCCAAAATTCTCCAATACTCGGAAGTCCAGCATCCTCTGTATTACATGCTGGATCACATGAACATTCTCGTTTAATTCCTACCACTTGAAAAGTATCTCTTTCAATAATTTGATATTTCATTGGTTCTGCTCCTTTCAGTTTTACCTGTATAGTCAGGCGATTATAGGATTGCAACTTTCCGCCCCCTTTTCGTGCTTCACTCGGCGTAACACCATGTCGTTTATGAAAAGCTTTTGAGAAAGCTTCAGGATCGTATCCATGTTTAAAGCTAATGTCGATGATTTTGCTATTAGCACCAAACTATTCTTGAGCTGCTAATGTCAAACGGTGGCGGCGAAGATATACACCTATGTAAAAATTGTAAATATGCGCTGAAAATGTAATGGGAATATATTTTTGCTTGATTGGCTATATCTTCTATCGTTATATTATCTAATAAATGTTCTTCCATGTCGTCTATCGCCTTTTGTAAAGATTTAGCCAACTTCATTTCTCACAACTCCTTAAAAGATTCTAACAATGCTATATACTTCAGTCCTGTCATATTATGCTCACTTTAGACAGTATTATATTGCATAAAATTAAGTATACACACGAATAAGCCTCTAAGTGCTAGCTCTCAATAATCCTTGAGATTGAAAGGCAATTGCTTTAAAAAAGTGGACTTCTATTTTTTTCCAAGTTCATGACTTTCATGACTTGTGAATACTGTAACAACTTTTTATAAGTAAATACTCACTTCTTATTTAAAAACATCCTAATTTATGTAATAATAGATTCATAATAAAAATGAAAGTACTTGAGGGATTTTGCATTGGAGAGTATGGAAGCATTACATGAAAAAATTGAGATATTGAGGAAAGAACTAATAACTACAGCATTTCTATACGGATTTACTGCCCCAAAAACATTACATAAAAGTCAGGAACTAGATAAACTTTTGAATTTACTAGGTCACGGAAAAGAACCAATTGGTTTCTAACTCGTCTAAAAACAGAAATGAAACCTGGTTGTTCACCCTACTGTAAATCTTCATGAACTCAAGTTAACTTCAGGTAATATCACTCGGAATTCATGCGAAGGCTCTTTACTATTCACCGGGTAGTCCATGCAGCTGCAACTCCCTCACTTAATCACCTCCAACTCTTGTATTCTATTCTTGATAAAAAAGAATACCACATCTTCTACAATTTGATAACTGAAAAGTACCACTCCTTCATTCATCATACTACCTCCCCTTCAAGTTTAAAAATCGTACAAGAACAAGAACAAAAAATGAAGCTATAATAAATAGAATGAAAAACCTGACATCAAGGGGGCATTAGAATGGCTGGAAATGATAAATCTGAAGATACATTAATGAAGGAGTTACAAGAGCTTAAACTTTCACTTGAACATGAATTAAAACGAGTCACCAAGATAATAGATCATTTAAAACCAGAGAAAAAAGAAGCCGAACAACCGATTGAAGATGTCCAATTACATACGGAATCATCAGATGAACATGATGATTTATTCTCGTTAGTTAAAGTACTATTGCAGAAAAAGATCTCAAAGCCGAGCTATGAAACATGGTTTAAAGATGTGTTCGTATCTTCGATTGAAAATGACCAAATGACATTAGTTGCACCTAATGAGTTCGCACGAGATTGGCTGGAGGAAAGGTACGCTGAATTAATAATATCCTTGCTTAAGAATATCAATGGAAAAGATTACGCGATCCGGTTCATTGCGAAATAAGGGTGCTCTTAAGGCTTTTTATTTTATATGAATCATATCTTTTTTTGAACTAAGCATTCTATTTATTCTCTCAAATCAACGTGGTAACGTAAATTATAAAAGCATGAGCTCGGTAGATTACCGGGTTCATGCCCTCATGGACGCCCAATTAAATAAAATGTCTAACTTCTTCGGTTCACTGTGCCTTTGTTAGAGTTCTTTTTCCTCCTATATCTTACAGTCATATCTACTATGGTTAATAATAAAACAAACCATAAAATAGGATTATTTAAGGAGATTCCTACAGTGGATTTCCCCCCCATTAACGTTAATACTCCTATTAACACGAACATATAAAAAATAAATGCTGCTTCTCCAATTAATGAATTTGTTTCACAATTTTTTTCAGTCTTTTGATTAATGACAATATAGACAATCGCTAATGAGATCATTCCAATTGTCAGTACAGTTTTAGGAATGTCATTGAAAATGATATGAGGGAAATAATCAAAAATCATAAGAAAAGAAAATAATAAAAAGATACCTATTCTCAATAATATTTTCATATTCATCTTATTCCCCATTTCCTCGATTTATCATTTCCCAAACCAGTAATTGCATTGGAAATATTGAACTGATTTAGGTGATGTGTAATTACTTTTGCCATAATGAACCACTGTCGCATGATAATTTCTTTTCTTTTCTGCATTGCTATATGAACTTGATACCCAAGAACCCACGTAAGTTGGACTAATTTTGGACCAACTATTTAACTTTACAAAAAGCCAATTAGCGAATACACTATCTGTCAATTTTTTAGGAATCTTTTTCATCATATATGCAAAAATTAGATTTTTGGCTTCATTTACACCGGTATTTTTGTAGGTTCTATAAATAGGAGCTATTTCAGTTTTTGTTGATCCACCTGAAATAGGTCCATATGCAGTTATACCACCAGAGTTAAGTGTATTAATACTCATAACTTCATTATAGAGATTTTCAATCTCTTGCTCCGTTAAAATTGTATTACTTATTATTTCTAGTTCATTAAAAGTATAGGCATATTTGTTAACTTCTTGTTGTGTCGATGTCTCGTTGCTAACTTCTTTACTTGCAAAGGAAGGAGCTACAAAACTAAATAAAATAATCAAAGATAATGAAAAGACAAATATATTTTTCATAATGCTCTATTCCCCTTCTAGTAGATTTTTTTCTCAATATTTTTCTTACATTTAAATATTTAGAATGTTTTTAAAAATAAACTTATTTGTCATATTAAAGAAGTGAAAATAAATTCTCTCATAGAAGATGCTGTTTATGGAATAATCTAAGTAGTGGTTGAAGGACAAAGCTTTAAAGCTGAAGGGTGTAGGACAAAGCTATAAGACTGAAGGCTGAGGCGGGAACAGTTCCGATTTCAGTATCTGTTTATATAATCTCCCCTTTCCGCGATTAGGTATTAACTACCATTTTATATTAACATTCATATGAAAATATATCTATATTTAGTTTATTTTTATAAAAATATATAAAAAATAAAGGTCTTAAGAATCATTATTCAAATTATCATTACCTCTTTTATAAGCGGTGGAATTTTATGAGTTCATTCAAACTGGGAATAAGTCTCGGTCGTGATTTTTTTAAGGAAGAAGTAGTTTTTTTATAGACAGACGATTCTTTGACTGGTTCACATAGACGTCATCAAAGACACTACATATTATGAGACTACTAATAATTTTTAAATGTCTCATTTCCTCCTACATGTAAATACTTTCATACTTTTTGTTAAGCAATATCTTGTTTTTTTATAAAAAAACAAGACCAAGCAATGCTTGGTCTTGTTGCTAACATTACAATCCCGGCTAGAGTTAGTGTGAAAAGATCATAGTTCTAACCATCCTTTTTAGTTTTAGGCTACTCTACTCTTTCTAAATTCGTTCATTTTTATCGTCTTTTAAATACACCCTGCAAGAATCGCATAAAGATTTGCAGGGATTCTTTGAATATTTTTGTCACTCATTCGAAAACATATAATCCTTTTTTTTCAATGAAACATTCAATACCAAGCCAAGTCCCATCATCGTAGCCATCACCGAGCTCCCTCCATAGCTCATTAATGGCAGCGGAATTCCTGTGATTGGTATTAGACCGATGACCATTCCGATATTTTGAAATATATGGAAGGTCAAGAAGGAGATGACTCCCACACAAATAAAGGATTCGAAAAAGGAAGAATTCAGTGCAGTTGCAACGATTTTATAAATAATGAAGAAATAGAGGGAAATTAGCAAACTCGCTCCAATGAACCCAAATTCTTCAGCAACTATCGTAAATATAAAATCGGTATGTGCTTCAGGTATATATACATTGCTTTGATTGAAGCCTTTCCCTTCCGTCATACCTGAACCGATCGCCAATATGGATTGCTTCAATTGATAACCGATTCCTTGGCCATGACTAAATGGATCCAGCCAAGAATTAATCCTATCCAGTTGATAGCCATCTAGTAAATTCAATAATAGATCAGGATCATACAAGTAGGTGACTACCAACGAACATACGATACTGACCACTAAAGCAACTACAGATGCTATCATCTTCCAATTGATCCCCGATACTAAAACGATTCCCATCGTGATGACGGCCATTACCAGAGAAGTACCAAAGTCATTTTGCAGTAGCGTTAAACCAATTGGTAAAGCTGCTATCAGTCCCATTTTTAATAATAGTTTACAATCGGTGCCTATGTCCCCTACTGGAAACTTGTCAATATGTTTAGTCAGTATATAGGACAACATCAATATCAAAAATATTTTCATGAACTCGGATGGTTGTATGGAGCCTAACCCTGGAATTTCAATCCAAGATTTTGCCCCCTTCCGGACTGGGGCAATACTCTTGGGACCTAATAAAACGAATAAAAGCAGGAAAATACCAAATGAGTATATATACGGAGTCAGTCTCTTGATCGTCTCAAAATCAAAATAAAAAATGGCCAGCACAATCAGACCACTTATAACAAACCAGACAATTTGCTGCTGGAAATAATCTATATCAAGCTGTGCGTATTTTTGGGCACTGTATAAACTAACGCTGCTGAAAACCATCAGAATGATGATTAACATAGCTAGATTAGAATCAAAATAACTTTTTCGTTTATTCACAATATCACCGAATCTTTCCAATTTTTTTCGTACGTAGCCACCTATATCATTCTTTTAACCTTTTACCTTACATTCTCATTCTATCTATTTCACTACAGGGATGTTTCTTTTCATCACACCTCCTATCCAAAACAAATCACCATTTAAATGTTACCATTTTTTAGTGCATTTGTTTTATCTTTTCTATTTTTTGCATAAATATCAATGCTGAAATTACCTCTAATAATCGGACTCAATATAGTGGCAGTCAAAAACAAACGTGGTTGTTGGCTGGATTAAATAAAAAAATGATTAAAAATAAGTCTTTATTGGCAAAAGTGGGTATTCATAAATTCACGAGTATTCGCTCAAAATCCACGATTTTTTGTTCACAAGTTACTAATCGAAACTCATCAATATCCATATTTAACCAGATTACAAACCACCTTAGAAAGGTATTGTTTGAATTTTGTTTTGTCGAAAGGGTTAAGGTAAAGGAGTGAGGAAATGGAAAAGAACCGAGCAAAGAAAATGTTTGATTATCATGTTTGGGCTAATACTCAAGTGTTCCAACACGTAAAACAATTACCGGATGGAGTTTATGGTGATACGATGAAAAGTGTTTTTTCATCCATTAGGGACGTCTTGGTTCATCTTTACGCTACGGATATTACATGGCTGGAGATCATGAAAGGTAGCACCATTCAAGATACTTTTAGGAAAGTAGAGCAGCGGCGGGAAGAAGTGCGTGGAATCTCAATAACTGGACTTGAATCCTGCTATGATGAACTTTATAAAGAATATGACAATTTTCTTGCCTTGGAGCCTGATCTCGAACGGACCATAGTAGCCGAACACCCCAAAATGGGTGCTTGTGAGTTTGTACTTGCCGACCTCATCCATCATGTAGTGAATCATGGTACCTATCATCGGGGTAATGTGTCAGCGATGCTCCATCAACAAGGCGAGCGTGGTGTACCGACAGATTATGTATTTTTCTGTTTAAAATAAGCTCTGTGCAGCACCCCTGAAAATTCAGGAAGAGTGCCGATGATCCCTAAGAATTATCGGCTTTTATTTGTATAGAATGGTAAATCAATAGGTGTTTTCATTCACTAAGTATTGCTTTATTCATGATTGAATTTTTTATTGGCAATCCAATAATTCGTTACAAAGAGCATGAGCACAATCCAGAATAGCGTTACAAGTAAGTTAGCTATTGCATTGGAACTTATTGTACCTGTGATGAGTACAGTCATGGCATGCTTGCTCATGCTTGCTGAATTTATAAAATCGATAACCGGACTTAAACCAACAATGATTCTGCAGCCTATGAGAAAAATAATCGAAATTAACGCAATAACACCCTGGCTGTTAAAAATAGTACTGATCATCGTTGTGAAAGTGACGATAAAAAGAATCCAAACAAGATATAATAAAAGTGCAGATATCATATGTGAAAATGGAACATTTGTAAAAAGGTAATTTGCATATAGATAAGAAGCAAAGTATCCAATTGCTACACTGAAAGCCGCTATCAAATAATGTGATACGATTTTTCCAGCTATATAAGAAATAACCGTAACAGGCCTAGTTAGAATAAACGCCAACATGCCATTTGCTTTGTCTGTTTGTATAATACCCATCATTGAGATTACAAGAATCATAAGTCCAAGCTGATCAAATTGAGACCCTAACGTACTGGCTAGTACTTCCCCCCCTCTTTGGGAAGTCATACTCTGATCAATGGTAATTCCTTGACCACCGCCCAATGCTTTCAAAATGGATGGCAGGTAATGAGTTACTATCGGCTGTGTTATCCCTAAAAATACGAAAACAACAGGCAGCCAAATAACCTTAATATCCCGTACCATTTGTACATATTCTTTTTTTAGCAGTACAATAAACTTTTTCATTTCCCGACCACCATTTTCAAGAAAATATCTTCCAGAGTATCGTTATTCATATCGAATTTTACAATGTCCACATTATTCTCAAGTGCATTTTCCAGTAACATATTTTTGTTTTTTTTGATGTTTTCAACCTTTATGTTGACTTTACGCCCAATGACCTCGACTTCCTTCACATAAGGTAATTTTTTTACAATCTCAACCCACTTTTGATCTTTCGCTGTAATTTCAACGCATAGCTTATTTTTGCCATTGCGGTTTAAGAGGTTGGAGATCGTCGTATCTTCTATTTTTATTCCATCTTTTATAATGACAAATCGTTCGCATATCTCTTCGGCATCGCCCAATATATGGGTGGATAATAAAATTGTCGTTTCTTTTTTTATTTCTCCGATCAAGTTAAGCACTTCTCTTCGGCCAACTGGATCCAATGCGGAAACAGGTTCATCCATGACAATAAGCGAAGGCTTATGCAGCAATGCTTGGGCGATGCCGAGTCTTTGTTTCATCCCGCCGGAATATGTGCCAACTTTAGAATTTTCTTCACCACGAAGACCAACTTTAGCTAAAATCTCGGGTATTGTTTTTGTTAATTCTTCCTTTTTCAAACCAGATAGTTGCCCCATGAAAGTAAGCGTTTCTTTCGCTGTCATCCAATGAAAAAAATTAGGATACTGTGGCAGGTAGCCAATTTCACTTTTCATTTTCGATATTTCTTGGCCATTTAGCAAAACTTCACCTGCGTTTGGATCGGTTATATCTGAAATCACTTTTAATAACGTGGATTTCCCAGCTCCATTCGGTCCGATTAAACCGACACATTCTCCCGATTCCAGTTCCATCGAGAAATTATCGACAGCGACTTTTCCTTTAAATGCCTTCGTCACATTCAGGATTTCTAGTTTCATGATCTATCACTATCCTTTCGCCCTATAACTAGGTACAGGATTGGACCAATTGTATTGACAAAAAGTATAACAAATGTCCAGATGAGGACGTTTTCCCTTGTGTTTCTATGTCTGTACAAATCAATTAATGCAATGGATACCAATAATAGACCTACTGCTAAAAACGGCAATATTATCGGGATAAAGGCCATAAAATCAATATCTTTTAGATCATCAAGCCCATAGTGCAGTTTCATTTTTTCACTCCCCTTTATTTCATTATCAGTATTGATAATGATAATAATAACTTCAAAGAGAGAGCATTGCAATACCCATTCTCATTATTTATAATAAGAATAAAAATACGACAAACAAGGAGAACTTTATGATCAATAAAGTTGAAGTTTTAATGCACCCGGTAAGAATGAAAATTTCTCAAGTACTTATGAGGAACAATGAAAACGGTTTAACCCCCTTGGAAATGGTAAAAATCATTGAAGACGTACCACAGGCAACACTATATAGACATATACAAGTCATGTTGGATGCAGGCATCATTCGAGTTATTAAAGAAAAAAAGGTGAAATCCGTTTCCGAAAAATATTACGCTTTAAATGAAATGGAAGCTAAAATCAGTATAGAAGAATGGAAAAAAGCCTCTTCTGAGAAGAAGCTTGATTATGTTTCCTATTATCAATTATCCCTTATGACTCAATACCAAAGTTATCTTAAGAAATTGGAAGAACAAAACGGCAAGGATGACGGTGCAACTTTTTCCTTAGTGGAATTAAAGCTAGATGGAGATCACTTTATCCAATTTCAACATGAATTAAACGAATTAATGACTAAATACTATCATGCCTCGGGCAAAGGAAAAAATGCTCCCGTTCGGACAATCGCTGTTACGATCATTCCAGATACTTAATTTGCACCCTATTTTCGCTCTTGTTTAGGTGACACGTGTCAATGATTCATTCTTCTAAGTAAACCCCGTGAAATCAAGGAACCAAATGCAAGTAGATAAAGGCATTGATACCAGTACCAATGCCTTTATATTATATTTACATGGTTTTTAGAGCTTTACCTTTTGTAGGCGAAGTGCATTCAATACGACTGAAACAGAACTGAAAGCCATGGCAGCACCTGCTAACCACGGGGCAAGGAGCCCGATTGCCGCAATCGGGATTCCGATTACGTTATAGGCAAAGGCCCAGAACAGGTTTTGCTTGATATTGCGCATCGTATTCCTGCTCATGAGGATTGCATCTGCAATGCTGTTTAAATCACCGCGAATTAAAGTGATATCCGCAGCTTCCATGGCTACGTCCGTCCCGGTTCCAATAGCCATTCCAATATCAGCCAGCGCAAGCGCGGGTGCATCATTTATCCCATCCCCGACCATTGCCACTTTTTTACCGGAAGCCTGAAGTTTTTTCACTTCTTCCGCTTTCCCTTCAGGAAGAACTTCTGCAATCACTTGGTCGATGCCCACTTGATTTCCGATGGCATTTGCTGTCCTTTGATTATCCCCCGTTATCATGATGACCTGGATATTCATCGCTTTTAACCTTTTAATCGCTGTAAGTGAGGTATCTTTAATCGTATCGGCAACAGCAATGAGGCCGACATATTCACCATCAATGCTTGCAAGCATTGCAGTTTTCCCTTGCTCTTCAAGCTCTTCCATCTTGCTTAGCGCCTTTGTAATTTCCACGTGATTTTGCTTCATCAATTTACGCGTTCCAACTAATAACACTTTTTCATCCACTATAGCCCTCACCCCATAACCAGGAATCGCTTCAAACTCCCCAACCGTGGCAAGTGTTATTTGCCTTGATTGAATTCCTTTTACGATCGATTGGGCAAGGGGATGCTCCGATTGTTTTTCAGCTGCACCGATAAGAGATAGAAACTGGACTTCATCCATTCCATTCTCGATAAGGACATCTGTCAAAACAGGGGTACCATTCGTAACCGTTCCCGTTTTATCCAAAATGACCGTATCAATATGGTGAGTGGTCTCCAAGTGTTCCCCGCCTTTAAATAAAATACCGAATTCGGCAGCTCGCCCCGATCCCGCCATGATGGATGTGGGGGTGGCCAAACCCAGGGCACATGGACAAGCTATGACAAGAACGGCAATCATCGCTTCCAAAGCTGGTGTGAATTGTCCAGGGTTAACCCATATCATCCAAACGAGAAAAGTTAAAAGGGCGATACCGACAACGATGGGAACGAAAACTCCAGAAATTTGGTCTGCAAGCCGTTGAATCGGAGCTTTAGAACCTTGAGCATCTTCGACGACCTTGATGATTTGAGAAAGAGCCGTATTCTTACCGATTTTTGTCGCTTTCATTTTGAGAAAACCATTTTTATTTAATGTTGATCCAATCACATTATCACCGATTGCTTTATCAACCGGAATGCTCTCACCCGTTAACATGGATTCATCAACGGCGGAGTTCCCTTCGACCACTTCTCCATCGACAGGAATTTTTTCACCTGGCTTCACCAAAACCATATCACCTACGATGACCTCTTCAAGAGGTATTTCCCTTTCTTCTCCATTCCTTAACACTAATGCCGTTTTGGCTTGAAGGCCCATCAATTTTTTGATTGCCTCGGAGGAACGTCCTTTTGCTTTTGCTTCAAAAAGCTTCCCTAATAGAATGAGGGTGATAAGAATGGAACTTGTTTCAAAATAAAGCTGTGCTATATGGTGGTGCATTCCGATCGAGATGAATGCCTGATAGACACTGTAAAAATAAGCAGCGGATGTCCCCATTGCGACTAATACATCCATATTGGCACTTTTATTTTTCAAGGCTTTATAAGCACCTACATAAAACTGCTTTCCGATGATGAATTGTACAGGAGTGGCAAGGGCCATTTGCACCCATGGATTCATGAGGAAATCAGGCATATAGATAAACGAAGTAAAACTAAAATGGCTTACCATCGCCCATAGCAATGGAAAAGATAAAATGGCGGAAAAAATGAATTTATTCTTTTGTCTTTGAATTTCCTTTTGACGGAAATCCACTGATTCCATATTATCTTCCTTGATGATCGCCCCATATCCCAGTTTCTCCACTTTTTGAATAATGTCAACTGGTGAGACTTCGGTGGGATCATATTCAACGGTCGCATTTTCGAGAGCCAGATTCACATTAGCATTGCTCACTCCATCCAACTTATTTAGCCCTTTTTCAATTCGCGTTGCACAGGCAGCGCAGGTCATACCCGTAATGGTAAATTCCTTTTTCTCTTTTACGACATCGTAGCCAAGGTCTTGAATCTTTTTTTCAAAGTCCTGGTTGCTTAATTTTTCTGCATCATATTTGATGACTGATTTCTCAAGGGCCAAATTAACGGTCGCTTCTTCAACGCCTTCCATTTTGTTTAACCCTTTTTCAATCCTTGATGCACATGCAGCACAAGTCATACCTGAAATTTGCATACTTGTTTCTTTAATATGGTTACTCATATCATCCCCGCCTTTTTATACCTATATGGGGTATAATTCTTTGTAAAAAAGAAGTGCTTTTGGAAGCACCCTCATCAATACTCGACATCGTATCCTTGATCATCTATTGTTTCTTTTATTTTTTCAAGTGATACTTTTTCTTTATCAAACGCTACATCTACTTTTCCTGCATCCAAATGAACTTTTACACTTTCCACACCTGACAGCTTTCCTACATTTCCTTCAACGGCATTCACACAATGACCACAAGACATTCCACTTACATTCAATATTACATTTTCCATAACACACTACTCCTTTATTTTTTCATTAATTTTTGTATCGTTACAAGCACTTCATCTATGACCGCTGTATCCCCATCATTCAGCCGTTCTACCACACAATTTTTTAGATGGCCCTCTAATAAAATCTTGGCCACACTATTCATTGCACTTTGTGTAGCAGCTATTTGGGTAATCACATCATCACAATACGTATCTTTTTCAATAAGACCCTTAATACCGCGTATTTGACCTTCAATACGATTTAATCGGGTCGTTAAATTCTTTTTAACTGCTTCTGAGTGATGACTCGTTCGGCCGTGGGAAGAGGTCGAACAGCATTCTTTATCATTAGTACAACCTTGCCCGTTTATCAATTCATCCATTGCCCATCCCCTCCTCATTAATTAATATACCATACCCTCCTACCCTATGCAAAGAAAGTGATTTATGTTCAGTATTTACTACAATTTTAGTTCTTTATTCATTTCGTTAGGATTTGGCCTTACTATATGGCCTAGCAACTAAGCTCACTTTCACATTATAAGGGACAGGTGAGTAGCGGTTCATCCATACATTTTTATTAAAACATTAACCATAACCAAGTTGGGCTTCACTATCAATTAATTGTAATTGATACTGCCTAATCAATTCTATTAATAACTTACTATATATTTTCTCGCCCGCTTCATTTTCTATTGTACTATACCCTGCTTCTTGTAATGCTGTCGCCTGTTCCGTATAAGTTTTAGCAGAAAATAAACCATTCTTTTCATATCGGGGATTTTTAGTTAAAAAAGCTGCATGATCTTGGAGAGAATCGGAAATCGTATCATACACTCTAAAGTCAGCTTGAATATTCTCTTCATGAAATTCTCTCGTACTAATATTTGCCGACTTGCCATCCCAGTTATAACTTTTTATCCCAAATATATTGTTATACTTCACAGACAACTCTGATTTTCCCCAACCGGATTCCAATATAGCTTGTGCTATTGTAATAGAAGGAAGAATACCATTTTCTTTATAATTATCAATGGCCCCCTCTTTTATGCTGGAAATGAAAGTCACTTGCACGCTATCATTATTTTCTATATTTGAGCTAGTCTCATCATTTAAATATTTCAAATATGCATTGACTTCTTTTTTTTGTTTTTCACTATAAGCTAACGCTTCAATCACTTCATCAACCTCTTTCAATCGATATTGATTTTTCTTCTTCTCAATAAACAGATTTGCCGTCTTTTCTATTTCTTGCTTTGTCATTGCGTCTAGTGCATATTCCACACTCGCTATCGCAGCAACGTCTTTCCAGTTCACTTGTATTTTCCCAATACTTGTCTCATCAACAACATTTTGAATTTCTTTCATTTTTTCTGTAGAAATTGAGTTAATATCAAATAATTTTATAACATTCAGAGCTCCTATCAATATCAATGCAAAAATAATAATTTTCCCTAATCTTGCTCGTTTCACTTTTCTTCCCCTTTTCATCCCTTATTTGGAACATCGAAAGTCCATCTCTGATTAATATAGTACCTTTCATATGTCACAACAGTATGACAAAAAAAGCATCACCAATGTGGTGATGCCCTACTGTGTTTCAAACCATATCGTAAAATGAATGTTCATCTCGTTTAAAGTAACTTCATATTTTAAATCATTTTTAGCCAATATATTGGCTACTATTGCCAAGCCCAATCCCGTTCCAGAAATTTCTTTATTTCTCGATTCTTCTATCACATAAAAAGAATCCCATATATTTTGCAAATGTTCTTCTTTTACTATTGTTGTTTTATTTTTTATTTCGAATTTCAAACTGCCGTCAAAATCATTCTCCAATGTTATGACAAAAAAGTCTTCTTCCCCATACTTAATGGCGTTGCTAATAAGGTTGTTAAATACAATTTCCATTTGACTTTTATCTGCTTTTACGAAACATTTTTCAGCTGATACTAGGTGATCGCGAACTTCTATGCCTTTATTATTCGATAAGATTTTATAATGTTTAATTATCTGTTGGAGAAACTCTCTTAAATCGAACGTTTCTTTGCTGGCATCCACGGCTTGCACTTTAGCAAGCATAATTAAATGATCTACCATATCAGATGTATTTTTCACTTGTTCTAAGATAACATTTGTATATGTGCCATCATCTAGGCCATCCTTTATGCCTATTGTATAGGCTTGAATTAATGATAATGGTGTTTTTACTTCATGGGATATGTTTGATACCAATGTATTTAAATTTTGATTTTTCATTTCTAATTGGAAATGGGCATTTTTTAAGCGAGTGCTCATATCATTGATACTGTGAGATAATTCCTCTATTTCATCTCCCGACTTTATATTTACTTGTTTAAAGTTCAAATTGGCAATATCTTTTGCCACACTTTGTAGTTTTTCTAATGGTGTAATGATTTTTTTAGAATAATAAGCGACTAACAATAAGATAATGATGATTCCGAAAACTATGGAGTAAAAATTTAATTGATTGATAATTTTCAGTGCATCGGTATTATGAACGACAACTGTACCGATTAAAACAAGATGCCCCTCCTGTTCATACAATAAAGTCAGAAAGCTTGACTTTATCTTCCCTTGATTATATAACTGTTTAACTGTCTTACCCTCGTTAACCTTTTTTATTGTATCTTCCGTTATCCAAAACTTATTCAATGGAATTTTTTCTTTGTATAGGCTAAATTGCATTAGCTCATTCAGTTCATCGATATTACTTTTATTTTCGATGATAACGATTGTTACATTGTTAGTAATTTCAGTGGAATTTTCAATTTCCATTAATTTATTGATACTCAAATCATTTATTTCATCATAAGTTGATGTGAGTTTTTGCTTCATTTTATACAAATAATAATCAGGCAAAAAATAGTTGTTTAATAAATAAGATATACCGAAAACGATAACCATTATTATACTGACCATGGATAATAATTTAGTGCTTATTTTATTGCTCTTTATCATGGAAGCTATACCCCAATCCCCTATGAGTGAGAATGTTGTGAGCCCCAATCTTATCCCTCAATCTATTAATATGCGTGTCGACTGTTCTTTCTTCCCCGATATAACTCATCCCCCATACCATTGATAACAAAGTATCCCTGGACAATATTTGCCCCTTATTTTTATATAAAAATGCCAACAACTCAAATTCTTTTTTGTAAAGGATTACTTCATTACCATTTTTATATACCTTCAGTCTAAGCAAGTCGATTTTCAAATCCCTGATCCCTACTATTTTTTCCATACCAAGCATCTTTTTCACCCTAAGAATCAATATTCGCGGATCAAATGGTTTTCGTATATACTCATCGGCTCCAATATCTAGTGCACTGAATTCATCATCATTAGATGATCTAGCTGTCAGCATCACTACTTTCACCAAGCTCACTTTCTTTATTTCAGAACAGACTTCCATTCCGTTTAATTTCGGCATCATCCAATCCAACACAACCAAATCGATTTTATTAGAAAAGAAGAGGTTCAAAGCCTCATCACCATCATAAGCAACATACACATTAAATCCTTCTTTCTCGAAATAAGTCTTCAATATGACTGTCAACCGTTTTTCATCATCAGCTATCAAAATGTTCATTGAAAACTCTCCTTATACATCCAAAAAAGTGAAACCTTAATATAAGACTTCACTTTCTTTTTATGTTTTATTACAAATAGAAGTTATTTCCCCATTAATTCCTTTTTCAGCACATTCCAAATCGGATTATTTATTTCTATTTCTTCACGGTTTGGCTTTTCTCCATGATCTAACGCCTCCCAGTATTTCCAGTTAGGCGCCTGGTTCCCGAGTTGATAATCCATCCCCTCCCAAGTATCTTCACGGAATGCATAAAAGGCCCAATGCCACCCATATTCATTGAAAACTGAAATTAAGTCTTCAATATACCTGTCAGAGCCTTCAACTCTACGATTAATACCAAATTCTTCGGCAATAATTCGATTATCTGGTATATTATTTTCTTTTGCCCACTTCCTAACAGGTTCTAAAAATTCCTTTAAGGCACTTTTATCAAATGTTTTCACTGTTTGCTGTTCTCCAACTCTCACGGGACCAGGGTATTTATATTTAAAGCCTTTTCTTTTATTTTGACTAGTCATTTCATATGGCTCATACATATGGAACGCATATAAAACCTTATCATCCTTAATTGGTTTTAAATATTCAAATGCCCATGGCGTGGCATAAAGACCCGAATTAAGAATAATCGGTGTTTCTTTATCCACAGTTCGAACAGAATGTACAATTGTTTTATACAATTCATTTAAATCTGCTGCTGTATGTTCTACATTGTTATACCACTCCCTATAATCCCCTGTCCAAAAATCATTGAATCCTGTAGCTGTTTCGGGATGTGGTTCATTAATCAAGTTATAACCTACCACAGCCGGATGATCTTTTAATCTCTGTGCAAGATCTCTCCAGAATAAAGCGGATTGTTGATGATATCTAAAATCTTTCCAAATGCGATCATCGTTTTCATAATTGTTAAACTGTCTCCACCGGTTTCCTGGAAGACTGAGTACTGTCAAAACAACCTTAGATCCACGTTCATACGCAGCATCCAAATCTGCCTTCAATTTAGAAAAATCTTCCTCATCAATACCTTTGTATTCATCTGCGTTTCCCATTAAAAAATCTCTTTTAGGATGATCATCAGGCTGGTCATTAAACAAAAAGTCATAGTCTTTTGCCCATTTATCGGGAGCCAAACGAATAAATTCAATATTAAACTCATTGGCTGCTTTATAGTTTTCAGGCAAGGATTTGGAATTCATGAAATTCGTTCCTCTTTTCTGTTCATCCCAAAACCCTACTTTACCACTAGAGGTGTCGTCAGCTATTAGTTCTAGCTCCTCCTCTTCCTTCGGAATCATCGTACTGCATCCAGATACGAATAATGCCATCATTGTCAATATAAAGGAAATCAAAATTTTAAATGTCTTCATGTAGTTCTCCCCTAGTCTTTATTTTTTTCAAGTTCACCACTCAAATGTATTGTAGAAAACGTTTGTTACAGGAATGTCACAATGAATATTGAACAAAAAAGAATGATTTCCTTCGCTTACAGGACATCATTTAAGATAGGTTCCTATATAGTAAGAAACAATTCCACATTGAATTTTTGCTTCTCGAAAACATAAAAAAAACGCAGGGGATACATTTTTTCATGTATCCTCTGCGTTTTGTATGTTCATTTTGAGTTAAAATGACAAAATGTGATGCTTACAGTCCGTTTGAACTATTATGATTCCTTTTCTTTTTCACTAAAAGGATGATGGCAATGATAAAAGCTACCACGCTATAGATCCAGGTAAACATAAAGGCCAGGCCCAATCCAATATTTGCATCCATATAATCGCTTTTCACGTGATCTATGGCTAAATATAGAAGTGGTGCACCTCCAATGATGAGCAGGATGACCAAGAGAACATTCAATTTCGGGTTCCTTGTTGATAAAATCATAATGATAAAGGATAGTAAGAGAAACGCTTCTGATGCTATCGTCAAAGTTACCAGATTGCTCATCATAATTCACTCCTAATCGTGGTTGTATAAATGGAATATTTTAGATGTGTTCACTTATATATATGTTCCTTTTCAATCCTTTTTCATTTATCCCATAATATTTATTAATCATTCACTTTGTTTACTGCTGAATATAAGCACATCTTTTTAAAAAAACCTGAATACCTCCAAAAGGCAATGAAGGATCCAGGTTTCATGTTAATGTTTCTTTGATAATTGCAATGCATTCTTGATGCTTTTCAGTGATTTTGAGCTTCCATACATCAAGACTCCACCACGATAGATTTTTGCTCCGATTATTCCAAGTAAAACAATGGTTAAGATCAATACTGCAATGCTGATGGCGATTTCCCAAAATGGGACATCGAGCATGCCTACGCGTAGGAACATGATCATTGGCGTGAAAAATGGAATGAAAGAGGTAATCGTAATATAACTGGCTGAAGGATTACCCAGTCCAAACATCGCAATCATAAAGGCAATGACCACCAACATGGTCATCGGTGAAATCATTTGCTGGACATCTTCAATTTTGCTGACAACGGACCCAAGGCATGCCGCAAGAGTCGCGTACAGAAGATAGCCAAGCAATGCGAAAATGATCGCATAAATGATCGTGGAGATATTGATGTTGCCGAAACCAAAAAATGAAAAGAATCCTTCATTCATACCTTTCAGGTTTTGTTTAATCGAGAAATAGCCCACTCCAAAAAATAAAATCATTTGAGTAAGACTAAGCAAAGCTACCCCCATTATTTTGGCAAACATCTGCGTGACTGGCGGGACACTTGAAATCAGGATTTCCATGACTCGTGATGTTTTTTCAGTGGCTACTTCCATTGCAATCATCGTTGCATACATCAATACACCGAAGTAAATGACGAATAAGAGCACATACACGAGACCGCGTGCTTGATTAAGATCTTCTTCCGTTTTGGCATTCTTCTGGAGCGCAACCGTTTCAAAGGCTGGCGGTGTATTCAATCGAGCGATTTGCTGCTCTGTCAATTTCAATTCCTTCGCCGTTATTTGACCTTTCAATTGGGTAAGTGCGAGAAGCAAATCATTGCTTACCATGGAATCTGAAATTTGATTCGCTTTATACGTTCCCTTGAAGCCGACGCTGTCATCGTTTTCGATTAACAGATACCCAACGATTTCTTCAGCGCTAATCATTTCCTCCGCTTCCTTTTCATCCTTGGCAGAGATTACCGAGAGATCTCCGTTCACACTTGCTACCGCATTTTTATAAGGAGCAAATAAGCGATTTTCAGTTTGATCGATAACGGCAACCTTTACCTGATCATTACTATCGAAAGTATCAATAAGCTTCGAAATATTCGAAAGAACAAGAATCAAGGCCATCATAATGATTGTAGAAATGATAAAGGATTTCGTTTTTAATTTTGATAGATATGTATGGGAAAGAACAATCCAAAATTTATTCATAGACTGCACCTACTTTTTCAATGAAAATATCAGTCAGCGAAGGTTCTTCCAATTCGAATTTCCGAACGAACCCTCTCGGAACAAGATCACGAATCATGGTCTCGGCTACATCTTCACCAGTGACTTGAAGGATTTTCCCTTCCATCGTGTTCTTAACTTTTGTTACACCAGGATAGCTATCCAAGAAAGATAAATCAAAATCAGCTTTAATCGACACATTCTTTTTACCAAAAGAACGTTTAATTTCTTTTAATTTTCCAGCCACAACCGGGGAACCTTTATGCATGATGCATAAATGCTCACACATTTCCTCAACATGCTCCATGCGATGGCTCGAGAAAACGATTGTCGTCCCGCCGTCCCTTAAGTCGATGACCGCTTTCTTCAGAATTTCCACATTAACCGGATCCAGCCCGCTAAATGGTTCGTCAAGAATAAGCAATTCTGGTTTATGTATCATGGAAGCGATCAGCTGGATTTTTTGCTGATTTCCCTTTGAAAGCTCTTCAACTCGCTTATCGATGTACTCGGGTACCATAAAGCGGTCTAACCAATACTCTAGCTCTTTCAAAGCATCCCGTTTATTCATCCCTCTTAATCTAGCCAAATACACTATTTGATCGCGCACCTTCAGTTTAGGATATAGCCCCCGTTCCTCCGGAAGATAACCAATCAATGAGCTATTCGTATAATCGATTTTCTTACCATTCCAACTTATTTCTCCTTCAGTTGGGTCAAGCAGGCCGAGTACCATTCGAAACGTGGTCGTTTTCCCCGCTCCGTTCCCACCTAAAAACCCAAACATTTCTTTCTCTGGGATCGTTAAATCAAGCTGATTGACAGCTGTGAAATCCCCAAATTTTTTCGTGACTTCCTTGATTTGTAAAGCCAATGGACAACCTCCTATTATATGATTCTTTATCTATATTATCGGAAATGTTTTCCAAATTCAACTATCACCAAGAAAAAACTCACTCCTATTCTCCTACGATTATATGCAAATTCCAAGAAAGAAATTTCCATTATCCACCATTTTAAAAGAAATGCAAAATTTGCAATAAGACTTTTCTGCGAATCTTAGAAATACTCCTCTTATTGCATGACATGGAGTTATTCACATTCCCGTAACGTCTCCATCCTCCCCCTAACAGCCAGTATGTCACGAAACTGAATAGCCTTATGTCCCCTTTCCCATTTGTACATTTGGAGATTTTGCTTTTTTTAAAACAAAAGATTCACAAAAGAGTGATTGGGTACAATATGAACAGAACTATAAAGAATAAATGGTCCAAAATAATATTTTGCCAAACAGTAAACTAAATATTTTGAAGCATCAGGAGGAAGTAAATGATTAATGGAAAAGTGGCGCTGATATTAGAAGATAAAATTAACGTTATTAAAAATGGTGAAAAATCCATTTATTTAGTTGGCCCCATCAAATTACCTGTTAACTTAGATGGCGAAACAACTGTATTCCAATGGTATTGCTGGTTACCATGTGAGAATATGGCAGGTCATTTTTGTAATGATGGCTCTTATAATATGGAAAAGATCATTGAAACTTTAGCCTCTTCCAATTTAGCGGAAATGCAGCAATCCAGTGTGTTACTGTATGGAGATTTTCAACATTCAGCTGATGCACTTATCCGGATGCATAGTATTTGTCATACTGGCGATATATTTGGCAGCAAACGCTGTGATTGTGGCTTTCAATTAAAGCATGCTATGAAAATGATTGCGAATCAAGGAACTGGTGCTTTATTTTATTTAGCCAATCACGAAGGAAGAGGCATCGGATTATTTAGTAAAGCCATGGCTTATGTACTGCAAGAAAAAGGATTGGATACAGTGGAAGCGAATTTGGAGCTTGGATTTGTGGATGATGCACGTAACTATGATGACGCCATTCAAGTATTAAAAAACCTGCGCTCTAATCCAGTGACTCTCATCACCAACAATCCAAGAAAATTAGAAGCCCTTCAAAAGTCAGGTGCCAATGTTGCAGGCAGAGTTCCATTATGGGGAGATATTTCCGAGTTTAATGAAAAATATTTAAAAACTAAAGTGGTACGTTCCGGTCATTTAAAAGATAATAAAAATGAATGACTGGTTTGTTTTATATGAAATTGTTTATACCCCTGAATAGGTTTGAATTGTTGGAATAATCGGGAGAACCACAAGAATCGTTGAATGTATTATCCAGTTAATATGCTTTAAAAAATCATTTGTCATGGAAATCAAATGTGTTATTAAAAGATTATTTGATAAAAAAGTAACAAAAGATTTTCGATTCGACCAAACTATTTGTTGAAAAAGGAATTTATTCCAAAAAACGTATTCAATACTGAGTTTCTCACAATGTCATTCAATTCAATCGCAGATTTTTGGATAAATAAAAAAAGAGGGAATATCTCCCCTCTTTCTATATGTTGTTATATATCCTATGTCCACATAGCTACAAATTTGATGACCTTCCCTTCCTTATTTGCTTATGCTGCTCGAATCGTTTTGCAAAACACAATCATTCTTCCCGATGATATGGTTAATCAGCATAACAATTAAGGGTGTAATTGCACCGATATAGATATTTTCTATTCCTAATGGATTACCGATAGATACCAGACAGTTGTCGTAACTACTGCAAAGTGCATTCCCAAGACTGCACCTCGGCCACTGCTAAAACGCGGGAAATAAATCAGCAAAACAACAATGACGGCTAGAGTGGTTCTTAATGCCCTAGCAAAGCAGACCGTGCTTAGTATATCTGGAGCGAAGATCGCAAATGGAATGGGAATCCGCCCTATAACAATTGTAGCAGTCCTGGCAAATCGCAGTGAATTCTTGTCATGATATCTTTATTGAAATTGGATATAGAAGAGAGCTAAAGTTAAATTACCAAAAAGAACACTTAATGTTTTTCCTAACCCTTCTCAGTTAACCTTGGATTTTTCCATTAATGACAACACACTTCCCATTTGTAGGTTGCTTTATCACCTTTCCATCCTTGATGTATACAGTGTAAGTATTATTGACTTTAGCATCTAATCTTGCTAGGTCTCCCATTCCTGCTATGATATTTTTGACAGCTTCCCTCTTCAGATTATTCATAACTTGCTTTTTCCATTGTTCCCGTTTGTTTTTTTGTATATTTTCATCAACCATCAGGATCCCATCCTTCTTGTTTGATTTATGTCTTCTCCGATAATAGTGTATTATTTTTTTATCATCTTTGTTACCCATCTGCTTTTCCTTATTGGGTGATTTTATTTTTAACAGCACAGGTTACGGTAAAATTAAAAAATATACAAGTAAGGGGATAAAATAAAATGGCTTACGTAGTGATAACAAGAAAATACATAAAAACAGGATGCAACGGAAAGTTGCACCCTGTCTGAAAAAGGGGTTTGCTTCATTTCGAATCAGCATAAATTCTCTGCGATAAACACCTCATCTACTTTAGAGTAAATACTGGCATCTGACTAGAGTTTACCATCCAAAGCAACCATCCCCTATATCTTAAAAGTTTTATCAACTTTCAAAACATAAATGACAATTATTGAATGAGTTTTCTGCTTTTACGTGCAAGAGAACCATCTCCTTGCTCGAATCGATTTTTTAATGAAGCTACCTGTAGTTAAGTTAAACGTCTTTAACTAACACCTTCTTTACTATATGATGTGAATCATACGTAATCAGTAGCCCCTTCTTCTTTATTTATAATGACCATCAGCGGTAAAAAAATAACTGGTTGTTTATGGATATCGAGAATTGTTTAAAATCAAGTTATAGCTACATAATGAAACTTGGTGAATGAACTCATTAGTACGCACCGTCTACACAAATCGAAAAGGAATAAATTATTTTTTACCGCTTTTATTTAGGAACTTATATAGTTGAATAAAAGCCTATTGATTCACTAGTTAAAGAATATTTTTATTGGTTCCATTATTTTGGAATGGGATGGGGCTTCTTATTGTCTTTTTTATCAGTTACTGAAGGTTATTTTCATGGTAATTTAAACTCAACGGCATAACAAATTCTTTGTTCTTAACGATCCTTTTTAGCACATTAATTAACAGATAAACTCTAAACTAAGCTCAACTCTCGTCAGTGGAAATGGCGGGAAATGAGCAAAAATAAAAAGGCCGCCACTCAGTTAGTTTTCACCGACTTGGACAACCACTTGCAGTCTTTATTTTATCGTTAATAATGAGATCAATTGTAAAAGAAATTGCCTTTAGTTTTCGGTATCAAACAACTAAATAGTGTAATAATACTATCAACAAGGATTCTCATCCTTGTTGAAGATGTCTAAATGCACCGACTACAGCAGTCATTATACCCGATTTATCACCCATGTTAAATTCTTTGTAGAACGTTACTATGCAGATACGATGCTAGAGGAAAAAGACAATATACTCTTTGAACAGATCGCTACCTTGTATCCCCAGGCGATGGATGGCGCTTTTAAAATTAAGGATTATATCAAGCAGGTGAATGGAAAAACCATTCCGAATGATGAACTTACGTATCTTGCTGTCCATATTCACAGATTAATTTCGTATAATCACCTTTGTTGAAATACGAATAATATTAAATACATCCATTATTAAGTTGGCAATGTTACTCAGACTAAATTAGACTGCTTGCTTAGTCATGGTAAGTGGCCCTTTTTGTTAAGTCGGACTCAAGAGAACGCTATTTTTAAAGACCATTGAACACTTACATTCACAAATAAATAGTTAGAATATTTCGCAAACAATTTAAAATAAAAAATATATGTTGTTTATATATTAATAAATACCGGAGCTTGGAAATCCAAGCTCCTTTTACCATGTTTTTCATCTATTACTTCTTCCACTAACCTGCCCCTATAGTTCCATAAGAAAAAGAGCTGCTAATCAGCTCTTGGCATTCCAGTAACGCATCCATTAGTTGAAGAACAAAATAATCTATATATACCCTCACTCTAACGGTTTCCAATTTGGGTCCTTTATATCTGACTTTTTTGCATTTCTTACATCCTGCAAACTTCTTTCTCCTTTAGCCCCAATTTTTTAAAAATTTTGTTGTGCTTCTCTAAAGGAAACATAATTGGCTCCATCATCATCTGGATATTCATATTGGTAGCCATCCTCTTCCCAAAAACAGATTTCACAAATTTCATACGTTCCTGGAGGTTCTTCATCTAATGTTTTATATCCACAGCAAGGACAAGTATATTTCATATAATCACCTCTTAGTTGTTTGTTTTTCTTTTTATAGTTTAGTTAATCATCATTCTTCAACTAACCTACCTCGGTTAGTTACATAAAGAAAAAGCTGCCTTAAAGACAGCTCCGATCTCAACTAATGCACTGTTAGTTTACTTTGACCTAAACGCATCCCGTTAGACAAAATAAAAAAGGCCCAAACCCCTGTGATATTAAGGATTTGAGCCTTTGGTAGTTGATGACCTGTGAGGGATTCGAATATACAAAAAAAGAATAAATGGTTTTTGTCCCTAATTAGAAATATAATTTAGTAGATATATGATAAGTAAGTATGAAAAGGTGGAGTTTGATTGGATATTTTATGGTGGGGATTAACGATTGTCTTATTTGCTTTAAGTTTTATAGGAATTGTCTATCCTATTATTCCCTCGGTTGTTGCCATTTGGGGAGGATTTGCAGTTTATCAATTCCTCATTAATTCCGATGAGTTATCCTTATGGTTCTGGATCAGTATGATTGTGTTGAGCGGTGTATTAATCGCGGCCGACATCATCGCAAATAGTTATTTTGTTAAAAAGTATGGGGGATCGAAAACATCCGAGACAATAGCAGCTATTGCCACGATTGTTGGTTCATTTATCTTCCCTCCTTTTGGAATTATTCTCGTACCATTTTTAGCAGTCCTCGTTACGGAATATATCATTCAAAAAGATATAATGAAGGCTACTAAAGTTGGGTTTGCAACTATCATCGGTTTTTTAGGCGGCAGTTTAGCCAAAGTATTCATTCAATTATTGATGATTGTTTGGTTTATTTTAGCGGTAATTTTTTAATTATTTGTCAACGGCCACAATAAGAAAAAGCTGACTTTCAACAGTCAGCTTTTTCAATTCAATTTAAGTTTAAGCCATTAGCTCTTGTTCCAAGTTTATCTTTTTGTATTTGCCTTCTTCTCCAAGAACTTCATTTTGGGTTAGTGTTCTTTGTAAAGTCTGAAGTATCGTATATTTGATTGTATGTATTCGTTGCGGGTCAGCTTCAATCAGCTCTTTTAATTTTGTATTATTTCCGTGACCATTAATCGCGTATTCTTTCCACCTTCCGAGCAAATCCTCTTTTCCGATCGAATTTGAGTTTACTGAACACGGTTATGTTTGTATTTCTCATTTTTATCTTTGGTTCATTCACAGTTAGAACATGGCTATATTACTTGAGACTTAGAAAGCGTAATGAATTTAGTTTGTAACCTAAAATTTCAAAAAAACAGCTCATCCTTTAAAGTTTGAGCTGTTTTTGGATTTCTATCTATTGATTCTTGAAATTATTTCTGTGATGTAGTATTGGAGAGGTACACTGATAATATTGAGTATTTACAGTGGGAATGGTAATGGAGTTGGATAAGCATGTATGTTTTATTACATATTTCAAATAGGATTTTCACTAGACTTAGAGCTTAGAAATAGTGAAAAAATTAAGCACGAGGCGCTGGCCGATAAAAAGAAGAGAGCAACTGTAAACTACACAGCTGCCCTCCTGATTTTCTCCAAGATCCATTATTAATCTCGTAATTCTGTACAATGAAGTATTTAATCTACCGGACGGTCATCAAAATCATAGTCTACCGTGCCAGGAGCTACACGTGCATTTGTTAATGCCGGAGTTTCCGGACGGGCAATTTGATACACACTGGCACCGACAATTTCAGCTGCTTGCTGCAATTTTTCTTTCGATATCTTATCCAGTGTATCTGTAGGCTGGTGATACCAAGGCTCTACAGGAGAATGGATAAACAAGGCGGATGGAATGCCAAGCTCATGGAATGGTTGGTGGTCACTCCTGCCCAGCTGTCCATAAGGAATCGCAACATCCATCGTTCTGGCCCCTGCTGAGGAACCCAGGTCCGTCACAAGGTTTTTCATTCCATCAATGGTATACATAATCAAACCACCTGCAGGATTATCCTCGCCAGCATCACGTCCGCCTATCATATCCATTTGGAAGTGAGCCACCATGCGGTCTACGTCCTCTTTGGGAAGGGAATCTGCATAGAAGGATGATCCAACGAGCCCTCTTTCCTCAGATCCGAACGTGAGGAAGCGAATTTCAGTATCAATTGGCGTTTTGGCCAGGATCCTTGCCAGTTCCAGAACAGCTGATACACCCGAAGCATCATCGTTTGCACCAGGGCCGCCCGGGACAGAATCATGATGGGCTCCAACAGTCACGATTTGACCATTATCCTTATTGGCTTTTGGTTTTAGGGAAGCGATGACATTGTAGGATGTCTTTTCGATTCTTTCAGCTTTTCCCACTTCCAGAGTGGACGTGATTTGTTTAGTCTTAAGCTGTTCGACCAACTCTAACCCTTGGGCTTGGGTAATGGCTACAGCAGGTATATTTTGCCCCGCTGATACTTGTCCGAAATTATTTCCTGATGGTGAGTTGTTGTACATTAAAACGCCAACCGCTCCTTTATTTAGGACATTCTGAATCTTTTCAACAAAGGTAATGTCCCCACGTTCAACTAGTGCAATTTTTCCAGATACATTTTCTCCAACTTCCTCTGGCTTTGCTTTTCCAACATTAACAAGTTCGGCCGTTACCTTCCCGCTGATACTGCCGCTGATGGCACGCGGTGTTCCTCCTAAATCACTGTCACCAATTTTCACTTTTACATTTTGCACCGTATCATAGATGGGAAAAGGCTGAACCTTTGTTTCAAAACCAAGACTCTTAAACTGACTTTCTATGTATTTGACTGCACGGAGCTCCCCTTCTGTACCAGCAGCCCTCGGTTGCTCTGATAGATAGGCAATCGTATTATACATATTGTCCGCACTAATTTTTTTGATAACTTTGTTATCAAAAGCTGTGTCAGATTGGGCATTTGTTGCCCCGTTTGTTTGTGCAAATACTGTACCAGTTGATAGAACCATACCCGCAGCTAATAGTACTGTTAGTGATTTTCTATACATATAATCCCTCCTTCTTCATAATCTTCCTAATTATGTATTTAACTGAATAGTTTGTAAATGAGTCGTTAGTCTTTAAATTCCAACTATCAATCGGTGTCTGACACCCGCTCTCATACTAATAAGTTGGTAAATGAACAAAAAGAAAGAGCGTGTTTTGAAAAAAGTTTAATCAAAATACGCTCTTAATATTATTCAATTGAATTTATTCTTTTATAAAAAATTCGATCATTCTGTGACCCTTATTAAATTTAAGGCTCTTCACATCTTAGTGAGAGACAAATCATAAACCAAATATATTTTAAAATTCCTAAAATTAGTCACATTTAATTCTGAAATATACATTAAGTTATCTCCCTATAACCTCAACTTTATGATTATTTTATTTTTCCATTAGACTTTACGGTCATGCACTAGATAGCGCTGATGAAAACGCAGCAGAACACTTTGCAACATATTAGATTTTAAAGAAATAAAATAGAAAAAATTGTGTGAATGTGTAAACAATAAAACTCTTTTTAGCTTATCAAATTTTTGCCACCATTCATCTGTATTACTTCAAACTAAATCTCCTGTAACAACAGAAAAACCTTGATATCACAAGAATACCAAGGCTTTATTGTAGTGACCTGTGAGGGGTTCGAACCCACGACCCCTTCCCTGTCAATGAAGTGCCTCAAGATATGATTCCCAACCAAGTTTTAACGGCCGTCGCTAAAATCAGTAGGGCGAGTATGACTTGCAGAACTTTTACATTCATTTTTTTTCCGGTCATCACCCCAAGCGGGGATGCAATTAAACTAGCAACAATCATGATCAATGCCGGGTAGTAATCGACTTGTCCTGTTGAGATTTTTCCTGCTGTTGCGCCAATCGATGAAATGAAAGTGATGGCTAGTGAAGATGCGATCGTCACCCTGGTTGGAATCCTTAAAACGATAAGCATGATGGGAACTAATAAAAAGCTCCCTCCGGCTCCAACAATACCAGCGCCTATTCCAACGATCAAGGCTAGGATGGCCGCAAGCCATTTGTTAAAGGTCACTAACTCCAAAGGAATGTCATCTATTCCGTTCTTCGGAATGAACATCATGACAGCCGCGATCAACGCCAAAATGCCATAGACGATATTGACTCCGTTTTCCGTCATCGATTGTGATCCAAAACTTCCAGCCACGCTTCCGATTAAAACACTGATTCCCATATAGAGAATGAGCGTTTTATTTAAATGTCCGCTCTTACGATAGCTCCATACACCTCCGATAGAAGCAAATAAAACTTGTACGGCACTTATACCTGTCACATCATGGGCACTAAATGCTACTAGCCCGAAGATTGGCGGGATAAACAGAAGCATTGGATAATTTATTATCGAGCCGCCGATGCCAAGCATTCCAGAAACGTATGAACCTATAAATCCAATTAAAAAGATGGTAATGATAAAAGTAATATCCATTTTAAGTCTCTCCCTTAAAAGAAGGGCACCTAAATAGGTCCCCTTCTCTTTATCAGCCTTTTCTAATCCAAAATTTCAGTATATCATTTTCTACTGTCGTTTCCACTAGTTCATGGCCGCCGGATTTTGACCAAGCCGCTAAGTCGGCTTTAGCTCCTTTATCCGTTACATGTATTTCCAGCACTTGCCCTGTTTGCAGATCATTCATCGCTTTTTTCGTTTTTACAATCGGCATTGGACAAGCAAGTCCCTTTGCATCTAACACTTTATCTGAATTCATATTACATCTCTCCTATTTTCTTGATTTCATGTTTTTATTAAGCTTAACGAACCGCACAACGATTTGGTCCAATCTCCATTTCACGCTGTTTTTCAACATCAGGTTCGATTTTCCCCATATTCGTTTCGCGGATATCTTGAAAAGCGTTTGGTTGAGGTGGTAAATTACCTGTTACCAGCTCTCTGAATTCCGCTTCATCCTCAATGTTCAATCCATGATTTTCAACAAACAACGTTCCCAATTTTTTAGCGACACTTCCGTCTTCATTTAATTCAGCAATGATCATGAAATGTGCTGGCAATACGATTAACTCATCTGATAATTCTCTATAGCGTGAATAAAGTGTTTCTCTCAAGTCCCCTACCCAATCTTCAGCCAACCCGGCTAGGTCAGGTCTGCCGATGGAATCGATGAATAAAATATCTCCAGAAAGCAAGTATTTACCATCGACCACAAATGATGTGGAACCAATGGTATGGCCTGGGGAGTATAATGAATGGATATCAATCGCTGTATGACCGATCGTTAACACTTTGCCGCTTGCTAATGGCTGATATTCAAAAGTTACCTCCGTTGCATCTTTTGGCGGCAGCCAGTATGTTGCATTCGTTCTTTCCGCAATACGTCTTCCACCTGAAATATGGTCGGCATGGAGGTGTGTATCAAGAACATGTTTGATTTTCACTCCGATACGATCGGCAAAATCAATGTAGGCATCAATCATCCTTGTAGAGTCAATAACGGCTGCTTCACCATTGGATATGACCATGTAAGACAAACAGCCTTTACCAAGCCGGACAAATTGATAGATTTCGCCGCCATCTGTCAAATCACCGATTTTCACTGGTTCCAAATGCTCGCTCCATACTTTCATTCCGCCCTTTAAATAAGAAACATCCAGTCCTGCTTCTGATAACATCTCGGCCACCATAACAGATGAACCTTCTTTTGCACATACAACCAAGATTTCTTTATTCTCCGGAATATGTTCGATGATTTCTTCCACGCCATCCAGTAAATTAAAGTAAGGGACATTGAGAAATGTAAAATTCTCCCCTTCAATTTTCCAATCGGTAAAATCATGTTCATTTCGAACATCTAAAATGAATAAATCAGTTTTATTGATTACTTTCTTTGAAACCTCTGCGGCAGTCATTGAATTAAATGTCACACTTTTATACCCCCTATAGTATTTTAAAATCCAAATTTTTTTCTATTCATTCACTGATATTTGTGTAGGACCGTTCCACTGGCTCATGCCAGGTACAACATTGATCACTTGTACAAAACCTGCTGCCATTAGTTTTCGTGCAGCAAGATCACTCCGGCTGCCAGTACGGCAAATGACAAATATCTCGGACTTTTTATCAAACTCTCCCATACGTTTTTCCAATTCACCCATTGGAAAGGATTTAGCTGTTGGAATATGATTAAAAGCATACTCTGCTGCTTCTCGAACATCCAAGATAATCGTGTTTTGATTTTCTTCGATTTTTTGAAGAAGTTCTTCATTTGAAATGACATTTTCATGCTTCTTCTCTTTTTGTTCTTCTCCACCTGCTTTCCGAAGATAATGTTTCAAAAATGAAGCTTCTTCAACTGTACCCAAATATTGATGACCTGTACTTTCTGCCCACGCTTTCATATCGGCAGTTGATCCTTTATCAGTCGCTTGAACTTCCAGCACTTCCCCTGCTTCCAGACCGTTCATGGCCTTTTTCGTTTTTACGATTGGCATTGGACAAGCTAAGCCTTTGGCATCCAAAACGGAATTTGTCTTAATCATGTTATATCCTCCTTGTTTTTGAATAGGACTGGGGGTATTTTGTGATTTAAAAATTATTCTGTTGGACCTTCCCATTCATTCATTCCGCCCATCATGTTCACCACTTTATACCCATGATTCTCAAGTAACTGGGCTGCTCTTGAACTTCTGCCCCCTGAACGGCAGACCATGATATATTCCTTTGATTTATCTAGATCCTGCATTTTAAATTCCATTAATCCCAATGGGATGTGCAATGCATTCGGCATTTTCCCTGCCTTAACTTCATCTACCTCCCGCACATCAATAATATGGATTGGGGTGTTTCCCATCATTAATGCATGCACTTCATTCGGTAAAATTTCTTTCATGATTTTGTGACCCTCCTTTTTAATCGCGCCATGAGCTCATGCCGCCTTTTACGTTGGTGACTTCTGTAAATCCGAGTTTTTTCAATGCCTTACTTGCACTGCTGCTCCTCATTCCACTTTGGCAAATTACAACCACTTCTTTATCTTTTGATAGTTCTTGTGCCCTTTTGCCAAGTTCGTTTAAAGGAATATTTTTAAAGCCTTTAATGTGTTTGCCCCTATATTCATTAGGAGTGCGGACATCAATGAATTGCTTACTCCCTTTGTTATTCAACTCAGCTTTTAACTCGGTCGCAGTTATATTGTTTATACCCTTTTTCGGAAAAAAACGCTGATATAAAAACCAAACGATTACACCTAGTATGAAGATATTCACTATAGTTCCCATCTTGCTTCATCCCTCCCTTACTTATATTTAAATAAATAAGTTTACATTTCCATCTTCTGCTTCCGCTAAATAAGCTGCGACACCTGCATACTCAATTCCATCCAATAATTCCTCTTGCTGCAAGCCCAATAAATCCATCGTCATCGTACAAGCAATCAGTTTCACTTCTTGTTCTTGAGCCAACTCAATTAAATTTGGCAGTGACATGGCGTTATGTTTTTTCATCACATGTTTGATCATTTTAGGACCCATTCCAGCAAAGTTCATGTTGGATAGACCCATTTTATCAGAACCGCGTGGCATCATTTTTGCAAACATTTTTTCTAAAAATCCTTTTTTTAATGGTAGAGGCTCATCTTTCCTTAAGGCATTCAATCCCCAGAATGTATGAAAGATCGTCACTTCATGATCATAAGCTGCCGCACCATTAGCAATGATATAAGCAGCCATTGCCTTATCATAATCACCACTAAATAAGATGATTGTCGTTTTTTTCTTTTCAGTCATATATGTTTTCCCTCCTGAATGGTTACCCACACGCCCTTATATACCACATGGGGTATATTTCATTTTAAAAAAATATTCTCTTTACGTACTTTCCAAGACGGAATGAGGTACCGTAACTTTTAAACGTTTGCTTTCCCTTTCTTCAGATTAGGCCCACCTTTTACCTACTTTTAATTAGTAACTCAACGGCCTCCTTGACAAGATGTTCAGTGCCTTCACCTTTTTCGACGCTTTCCCGAACGCATTGTTCAAGGTTGCTACTTACGATAACACCCATGGTCCTATCAATCGCACTACGTGCAGCAGACAACTGAGTGACGATTTCCCTGCAATCTTTTCCCTCTTCCATCATTCCAAGAACTCCCTTGATTTGCCCTTCAATTCGCTTCAATCGATTTATGACACTTTGAGCATAATCCATATTCTGCCCTCCCATCTATTTACAAACACAATCACTGATCTCATAACTTGTTACCTTAATTCCTTTTCTCATTAAGAAACGCAGCCCCAAGTTCACTTCCAATTTATCTGAAGCAATTAAATGAATGTTTTCATGCGGGATTTCTTCATTAAAACGCTTCAAATAGGCATAAGGGATATTCAAAACTTCTTTATCGCCTTGATCCCGTTTATGATTATAAGCCCTTATATCCAATAATATTAAATCCTGCCTTTCATCCTTTTGACAAGGAATGTTCTTGACAGGTACATACCGTTTATACATAAATCGAACCAAAATAACGATAAATATTATAAACAATGAAAAAATCGCATCCACCACCTGTATCAATTTCTAGAATTGTGAGCTTTACTCGTGAATTGTGTTCTTGAGTTCACTTTATACCCAATGGGGTATATTGTCAAGGCGTTTATTCTCACTTTTTATAAAAAGAAAGCCACCTAGTTTACGGCAGCTATCACTCATTACTTTAATTCTTCAATTTTTTCAGCACTATAAGATTTTTTTGTACTTGAACCAGAATTTCCTAATCAATAAAATATACTTACCTTAATAATTGTTGCAGTAGAATCGTCATTGTTATTGGATAACTTTATATGTAAATTGTTGCATGAATGATCCATGTTTAAGATTACTAAGTCACCTTGTTCTAAAACAATAGTCTCTTTTTCATCGATACTCATTCTACTTTTTCCTTTGACACAATAAAAGGCGTCAGATCTTTTCGTAGTTTCCCTATTATCCAACACTTCAGTATGGATTCCATGATTTATATGAATCGTGCTAAGGTCACCTTCGCATCCTTCTGCTAACATCAAATTAAAGTCCGTAACCCTTCCAATACTTCGAGTTGTCCAGCCGCCATCAAACCGATCCTGTTCAAATGGCTTTAAATACACATGGTGCTTTCCCTCATGTTGCAGCCACATTTCACCATCAAGGCTCATGATGATTCTCTGAATGCCTGGAAGGTGGGTAAATTCGGATTCTTCTACCTCGATATCTGCGGTGCTTATCCGCCATTTGAAATCACGCTTCGAGTAATCTCCATCTTCAGGACAAATAGCAAGTTGAGTAGTTTTGCCACCTGACCAAAGACTAGTTATTTGTTCACTTTTTCTTTTTACGTTTAGTAAATAGGACACCTATTTTCTCCCCTTTTATTATTACATTAGTTCAGTTCAAATCAATTCCCACCAGAGTTTAGATCGAAATTGTTGTAATGTCAATAGGATGGATACGGTAAACAGAGAGGCATAACAAAGGTTAGGTCCACTGGTCTCTGATTATCGTAGTATACATTCAAACGGGGCTAAATTTCCTTGTGTTGAATGCCCTGGCTTTTGGTTGTAGAAATATTGAATATACTAAAAAACGCTTGTTTCACTTTCGGCATATATCCAGTCTTACTGTGAAACGATACAATACACACATCTTCAAAACCGTTGCAGAGGTGGATCATACCTCCTTGAAATTGAAGGGTTATGTTGCAGTAAGAATCAGACTGAACGACCATTGTGAATTACCTCTGGGCAAATTTTAAATGGGAATAAAAAAATCAATACCGAATTTTCTTGGTATAACTACCAAGATATTCGGTATTAACACTATATTCTTATTTAGTTTTGACCATTTCGGGCTTTGCATCAAACCACTTTTTTCATACCTTAATAACCCCGATAAACAAAGGCTAGTATTTATGAAATTCATTCCATAAATACTAATGCAGAACAAATTATCATTTAAATAGATTAATACTTATAATGATAATTGGCATAGCAAAAACATCAATAAGAAATGCACCCACTATTGGAACGATTAAATACGCTTTACTTGAAGGTCCATATTTAGCGGTGATCGTTGACATATTGGCCATAGCATTTGGTGTAGCCCCTATACCATGTCCGATAAACCCTCCAACCATAACAGCCGCATCGTAGTTTTTGCCAAGGAAACGAAACATTATGAATATACTTAAAAGTATAATGAATATTACTTGAATCACCACAATTAAAATAATAGGTAAAGCAAGGTCAGCAACTTCCCACAGTTTTATACTCATTAAAGCCATTGATAAGAAAATACCTAAAGTAATATCTCCAATAAAATTTATACTAGGCATTTCGATAATTTTTCCATTTATTTTATCTAAAATATTCCGAACTATTACAGCCACTATCATTGCTCCAACATAATTCGGTAAAACGTAACCTGTCTTCGCCGAAAATAACTCTCCTAAATATGAACCTAAAGCCATACAAAATGTTAGTATCAATACTTGTTTCATAAATGAAGCTACATTTATTTCTATTTTGTCTTCCATTTCTTTCTTTTCCTGAATTTCAATATCTTCTTTGCTTGGTGTTAATTTGTGTTTATTAATTAGATACTTTACAGTGGGACCTCCAACTAATCCACCAAATACTAACCCTAAAGTAGCTGCTGCTATTCCAATTGCTTGGGCAGATTGAATTCCTAGTGATTCAATGGTTCCACCAAAAGCTGTAGCTGCACCAATACCCCCTTCCATTGAAATGGCTCCTGCCATCATACCAATCAACGGATCAATTCCGAAAACGGGCGCTAAAGAAATGCCAATTAAATTTTGAGCAAAGGCCAAAAACCCACATAATAACCAATATATTAATAATAATTTACCGCCTACTTTTACTAATTGAAAACTAGCACCTAATCCAACGGTAGTAAAAAATGTCAACATAAATAATCCCTGTAGTGTTGTATCTAATGAAATGGTTACGTTTAGAAAGGTTTTAAGACTTGTAGCGACTATTGCAAAAAGTAATCCTCCAACAACAGGTGCAGGGATACAAAAGTGTTTAAATAATTTTACTTTCTTTACGATAATCCCACCTAGTGCTAAAAGCATTATCGCTAAAAAAATAGTTATCGTTTGATTTATCTCGATGGTCATATTATTATCTCCTGTCTACGCACATGAATACTTCATTTATTAGGTTTGCAGCTAGTTTTACAGTGCGATTATCATAATCTAATGATGGATTTACTTCACAGATATCAAATGAAATAGTTTTCTCATGTGAAATGATTTTGCGAATTAATTGTCTTACCATTTTTCCAGTGAGACCAAAGGAGGAAGGTGCACTAACACCAGGTGCTTCAGAAGCGCTGATAACATCCATACAAAGTGTTAATATAATAACATCATTTTGATTCATAAAATTTTGAATTTTCTCTTCGTTTTCATTTGAAATCTCGTTTACTAATTCTTCTTCCAATATCCAAGAACAATCAAGTGAAGTTGCAGTGTTAAATAATTTTTTTGTATTTCCATAACGTTGAATACCAATGGGCAAATAACTAGCATGATGATCATAATCTAATATTTGTTTAAACATCGTTCCAGAAGAAGTGATTTCTTCATAAGATCGTAAATCAAAATGAGCATCAATGTTAAGGATGCCTATTTTAACATTGGGTCCAACACTCGACCTAATTCCAAGATAATGACCATAAAAGGTTTCATGTCCGCCCCCAAAAATAATAGGAAACATATTTTTGGTTAATATTTTCTCTACGTGACTTCCTAATTCAGCTTGTGCTTCTTCTAACTGTTGATTTTCACAAATGATATTTCCGAAGTCAACTAGACCATCTGCTGATTGGCCATGCCAAGATAAAGAAGATAAGGATTTGCGTATTTCATTTGGAGCTTCTTTGCTTCCAAGTCTTCCTTTATTCCTGCGTACACCTTCATCACAAGAGAACCCTATTATTCCACATGTATTATTTGTTGATGTTATTTGATGATCCTTAACTATTTGATGAATTCTAAATTCATCTTTATCTATTAAGCTATCTGTTCTACCTTTCCATAAATCCATACTTGGTAACGTATACATGTATTTTTCCTCCCCATAAATAAAAATATTTCTTATTTTCACTCTCCCATCAATTTCGGGTTGTCCAATCATAAAAGATTTAGAGCCAGGTAGCTTCTCCTTTTTGTTTTTCTTTAAACGTGGATAGGCTACTGACTTATACTACCTGATGGCCTTTTGAGCCCCCGCTTTCGCTGCACTGTAACTCCAAGTCCAGCAATGTATCCCATTATGATGTATATCTATGTTACCTCCAGTCTGTATAATGGCTTTACTATTATTTTAATTAAGCAAGTTTCATGCCAAGTCCATCGCCATTAAAACAGTGGGAAATTAAGATATTTTTAAAATAAAAAGTAGGCGAAAATTGCCGCACGGCAATTTCCGCCTACTTTTCTTCCCGATACTTCTTCAACTTGTCTCGCAATGTCCTCTCACCGATACCAATTGTTTGGGCTGTCCTCCTTTGATGACCGTTAAAAGCGGCAAGGTTATGAAGAATCACTCTTTTTTCGATTTCTTCAAGCGGTTCGCCGACATAGACTGGGATTATGGTGTTGCCGAAAAATGCGCGAGAGCTTTTTTGGATATCGGAAGGTAAATCTGCTTTCTGTATATAAGAATCATTCGTAAGCGCAATGGCTCTTTCAATCACGTTCTGCAATTCACGAATATTTCCTGGGAATTCATATTGCCGTAAAAGCTGCAGCGCTTCATGGGAAATTCCTTCTACAGGTTTTCCCATTCGATCACCGATTTTAGCAATAAAAAATTCCAACAACAACGGAATGTCTTCTTTTCGTTCACGTAAAGCCGGTAGGTGAAACGGAATCACATTTAATCTGTAATATAAATCTTCGCGAAAACGATTTTCTTTTACTTCTTTAACCAAATCTCTGTTTGTCGCAGCGATGATCCGGACATCGATGCTGACTTCTTCTATCCCTCCAACGGGCATTACCTTTCTCTCTTGTAAAACACGCAAAATTTTCCCTTGCAGCGCCAAATCCATCTCACCGATTTCGTCAAGAAAGATTGTTCCTCCTTCCGCCAACACAAAAAGTCCATATTTCCGCTGTGTCGCCCCTGTAAATGCTCCTTTTTCGTATCCAAATAATTCTGATTCCAACAGGTGAGTCGGAATGGCCGCACAATTAATAGCTTGAAACTTTTTGTTTCTGCGCTTGCTTTCATTATGGATTGTTCTGGCGACGACTTCTTTACCGGTTCCACTTTCCCCTTCTATGAGAATGTTGGAATCGATATCCTTCACTTTATCGATGAGGGAGAATATATTGCGCATTGCCAAACTTTCACCGATAAGTCCGTTCACACCTGCCACCTTATCCAATTCTTCACTCAGCCATTTCACTTTGGATTGAAGCGTATATACTTCTTCTGCTTTTTGCATCAGCACTTCCAATTCATCAATATGAAGCGGCTTTGTCGCATATGTAAACGCTCCCTTACGCATGGCTTCCACGGAAGATGGAATGGTACCGTATGCTGTCATCATAATGACAACCGTCGAGGGGGATAGGCGTTTGATTTCTTCTAACACTTCCATCCCATTGTATCCCCCGATTTTTAAATCCAGCAAAACAATGGCGATTTCAGCCCTTTCGAGAAGCGGGAGCGCTTCGCGTGGGTCTGTAAACGAATAAACGTGGTACTGGTCTTCCAATGCAAACGTAAGTGACTGACAAATGGTTGGCTCATCATCAATAATCATGATATCGTGCATTATATTCACCCTTTCTGTTTTAATGCTGTAAACAAATGGTCATTACAGTTCCCTTTCCTTCTTCACTTCTTGTCTCAATAGTACCATCGTTTTCTTTGACAAGCTGATACGAAATAGAAAGCCCAAGCCCGACCCCGTTTGGTTTCCTGGTGTAAAACGGTTCAAAAACCTTATCAATTTCTTCTTCCGAAATGCCGATTCCTTCATCCTCGATTTCAACGACAGTGAACATGTCCCGATAATATGCCCGAAAAATAAGGGTTCCCCCTTGATTGGACGCTTGAATGGCATTGAGAATGACGTTCACCAGTACTTGTTTGATCTGCTGTGTATCTGCAGTTGTCTGAATGTCTCCAGCGAACTCACGAACAATCCGCAGGTTTTTTTCTTTGATTTTCGGCTTAAGCAATAGCTCTATCCCTTCCATGGTCTCATTCAGCGAAAAAGTAACAGGCTCTGATTTTTTAGGGCGAGAATAATCGAGCAAATCGTTAATTAATGCATTAAGTCGGGTAATTTCACTAGTAACCTGTTCGGAAAAGAATGTACGGAAATCTGCGCTTGCAAATTTTTTCGGCAGCAATTGCGTATAGGTAAGGATGGACGTTAACGGATTTCGTATTTCATGAGCGATACCTGCCACGAGTTGTCCCAATGAACGCAATCGGTCATCCTGAGCCACTTTTCTCTCAAGCTGTTTTTGTTCCGTAATATCAAAAAAATTCAAGACCGCACCTACACTTTCTCCCCCAATTGTCTGAATTGGATACACGCTGTAAGTAATATGCCTTTTTTTGCTCGCAAACTGAGACCACACCGTTTCCTTTTGTAAGAAAACCCTCTTTTTCTCTAACGCAGCTCTAATCTCCTTTTCTGGGATGAAACAGACAATGGGCAGATCCTGAAAAGGTTTTCTAACAACACTGCCATCCAACTCCAAATATTCCATGGCCCTAACATTAACCATTGATACGAGCCCTTGTTGATTCAGTGTAATAAGCGAACTGTAGGCACTGTTTAATACTTGCTGCTGAAAATGGATATTTTCCTCAAGGAGCAGCATCTTCTCTTCCAAGTCTTTATTCACGTACTCAATTTGCTCAGTTCGCTTAGCGACTTCTCGTTTAAGACTGAGATTCCACCATAAGATGAGAGTAATCACAATGAAGGTTAGAAAAAGACCAATTTCCAAATACAACATGGTTTTGCGTAATCGTTGAGTATTCGGCAGGATATACTCCCCGAACCACTTTTTCTCTATCTTTTCATAAGTGCCATCTTTCTTGATTTGAGAAATTCCCTGATTGAATAATTTCAGCAACTCTTTGCTTTTCGGCATCACAGCTACAGCATAATTTGTGGTGTCAAGTGACTCACCGACAATCTTAATAAGTGATTGCTGTTCATTTTTCTGTAGAAAATATTGACCCGTAATCCGATTTCCAATGAAAGCATCAACTTTTCCGTCGATCAACGACTGAACGGCTTCTTGTTGATTGTTCGTTTCCACCAATTGCAAACGATCGACTTTGCTTAATAAACCGCTGGCAACATCACCTTTTTGAACGGCTACTTTCCGGCCTTTTAGATCTTCGATTTTTCGGATATACATGTTATCTTTCAACACAAAAATTCCTTGTGAACTTGTGAAATACGGAACAGAAAAATCATAAATCTCTTCACGTTCCCGATTGTACTTCATACCTTGAATCGCATCCACACTTCCCGAGCGCATAGCTTGTACTGCCTCGTTCCACGGCATAGGATAGTATTCGAATCTAATGCCAGTCTCGATAGAAATGGCGTTCATGATATCCACATTAAAACCGGTATAAACCCCCGAGTCGCTCAAGTATTCGAAAGGTGGAAAGTTATTATCCCCAGCAACCCGTATCACTTTTTGGGCTTCCGAACTCACTGCTAAAGGAAAGAAACAGCCAAAAAAGAAAAGGAAGACGGTTATAACGGCACAGACAATATGTAATTTTCGCATCGCCTCACCCCTTTTTCTATACATACAGTTTCGTATCATAAATGTGTATAAATACACTGTACAAAGACTCTATTATGATAACTTTTTAAAGTATATAAGAAAAGCTTAATTGCATCTAATAACCCTGATCCAAATCACTGCTTGGATAAAGGAGATTAAAAAATGGCAGCAAGTCTAATTACAATAATTTTTTTGATTGGTAAATGGATTGTAGATAATGTTCAATTAATCGAGGGAATAGGAGGGAAAATCCTCTTAATTTGTTTTCCGAATATTTTATTCCGTTCAGAGCTTGCATAAAAGGAAATGTAAGTTCGTGAACGTTCGCATACTCTTTTCACACATGGACGCAAGTTGAAACTGTCTTTTTTGCATCATTAAAATGTTAAGGGGTTTCATCACATTAAATCTCAATCTATGACTCAAAATCTTTGGAATAGCAGTCTTTACTTAGGTTTTTTTCGCCAGCCATTCTATTTCTAGTAGTTGGGTTGGCAAATTGGCCGCAGACTCTACCTTTGTCGTAGCATTGCCAGTACTTCATGTTTGTGTTCAAAAAAGGCATGCTCCTTTTTGGGGAATCATGCCTTTATGTAAGGAAAATAGATATTGAAACAAGCAACTACCCTAGACGTTTCTTTCAATCCTATTCTAACTTAAATTATATGTTTGACTGTGTATAGTATATTTATTGATTTTTTCCAAACTTGGTTCATAGCCAATTCCGGGCAATTCTGGAACCATGATCATTCCGTTTTCTACCGTAACTTCAGGGTCAATAATATCTTCTGCCCAATAGAGGGAGGAAGCTGCGGTATCTCCAGGAAGGGTAAAGTTTGGCAGGGAAGTGATGGCAATATTATGCGCTCTTCCAATGCCTGATTCTAGCATCCCCCCACACCATAGTGGAATTTCATGTTTAAGACATAAATCATGAATTTTCTTAGCTTCAGTCAAGCCCCCGACGCGGCCAATCTTAATATTAATAATTTTACAACTGCCTAATTTAATAGCTTTTCTAGCGTCTTCCAATGAGTGAATGCTTTCATCCAGGCAAATAGGTGTTTTTAACCTTGACTGTAAATCTGCATGGTCAATGATATCGTTATAGGCAAGCGGTTGTTCAATCATCATTAAATTAAAATCATCCAAGGCGGATAACCGGTCTATATCTTGTAAGGTATAAGCTGAATTTGCATCTGCCATTAGAGGAATTTCAGGATATACTTTTCGGACCTTGTCTATTAATTCAACATCCCAGCCCGGTTTGATTTTAAGTTTAAACCGTTTATAGCCTTCACCGAGACAAGTTTCAATCACATCCAGAGTCGAATCAATCGAGTCCTTTATTCCGATGCTCACCCCCACTTCAATTTTCTTTTTTATTCCACCTAACGCACTCGCGAGAGAAGCATTTTGCTTTTTCGCATACAAATCCCAAACTGCCCCCTCTATAGCAGCTTTTGCCATATAATTTCCGCGAATATGCTTGAAATATTTTTCAGAGATTTCATCAGGATGCTGGATTTCATTTTTTAGGATTATTGGAATTAAATAATCTTCGAGTATATGCCAGTTTGTTTTTAATGTCTCTTCATTATAAAGAGGATCGAGCATCGCAACAGATTCTGCCCATCCGGAAATGCCGTCATCGCTTTGGGCTTCTACAAGGATAAAATCCCTATCGTATTCCGTCCCAAAGCTAGTTGTAAAAGGTTCAAGCAAATCAAGCTTCAGATGCCTTAAAATAACTTGTTTAATTTTCACTGGGAGATCTCCTTTGTTGATAAAACTGTTAAAATAGCAGTCTTACCTTTTTTTAATACAGGCAAACAGCAGCCTGAAATTACTTAACATTATACAAACTCTTACTAGATTATTTCCTTGAGAGCACATAAAATTGAATGGGAATTTCCGTCATGGGATTCTTTATAAAATCTATTACCTGCCATCCTTGCTGAAATAGATCGGTAAAAATGTCCCTGGTTTTCATTCGCCATTCATTGGCCGCTTGAATATTTGTGTCTCTTATTGTTCGGAAATCTTTTGGAATGGCCACAAAAGCTATATCACATTCTTGTTCAGGCAGCGGAAGAGTGACAGTAGGAACTGGCAGTCCCTTTTCAATGGTATCCCATTGAATCAGCGAGTTCTCTATCACAAAGTCCAGCGCGATTCCCCGTCCTCTAGAATCCGTTGTCTCCTTCTTGCCAATATGCCATTCGACAAGAAAGCGGTCAGAAGGAATACCACTGTTTAATAGATCTTCCATTTCACCATAGCAGTTTGGGATATATGTAGAACAGACCCCGCCAAGCTTGCCTATATTTAAATACCCATTAATACTTTCTAACGGATCGTATGTCCAGGTAATAAGAGAATAGCCGAGCTTTATCGCTTCTTCGCGTTGTGCTAGTTTTAGCTTCTCCCCTATTCCTTTGTTGCGAAATTGCTCATCTATGCCTAGAATATGTGAACAAAGATAGACTGATTTACCATTGAAACCCGGAAAGCTGTATTGAAATCCAATCAGCTGACCCTCGCAATAAGCTCCTAAAACCAAACCACCGTTTTTCACTGCTGTTATGGTTTGGTGTGAGGGGATTGAATCAGTATCCCCCCAAATGTTAGATTCTAGCTTTCTTACGTCCTCAAGTTCTTCAATTCGATGAAGGGAACGAATTACAATTTCCTGTGTTTTCGTCATGGTCAACCTCCTAAGAAAATCCCAACGCCTTGATTGCCCAAACAACCATAAAGTTAAACGGCTGTTCGCTTGTCGGGCTAGGCATTTTACCCCTTAATATAAAATGTCGTACTTCCCTATCTTTTTGACAAAGAAATCATTCCTGATTACTGAAATCAGCTTCTTGCAATGGAATCATTTTTGTTCTCTTTACGATTTTATAGCCTAAAAAAGCCAGGAGAAATAAAGGAAGCCCGATATAAGAAATTAATATTCCATACCAGTCAATCTCAGGGCCGAAAAAGGCAGAGTAATTTTGTCCCAGGATAGCCGTAACACATAAAACTGTGGCTAATATCGGACCGAGTGGATACCATTTTGATACATAAGGCAAATCTTTCAAATCTCTTCCTTGTGCAATAAACGCCTTCCGGAAACGAAAATGTGTAATCGAAATTCCTAACCAGGATATAAAACCGGATAATCCTGCAGCATTTAATAACCATGTATAAATAGTGCCTTCACCGAAAAGAGAGGTTAGAAAAGCTGCCATCCCAACGATGGTAGAAAAATACACTGCGTTCACTGGAATGCCGCCTGCATTCACTTTTTTTAGAAACGAAGGCGCTTTTCCTTCTTTCGCCAGCACCCAAAGGACGCGCGAAGCCCCGTACATGGCGGAATTACCTGCTGAAAGAACAGAAGTAAGTATTACCACATTCATAACGGAGGCAGCGATGGCAAGCCCTGCGTTTTGGAAAACTAGAGTGAAGGGACTTACCGCAATATCTTCTATATCCGAGCTTAACAAACGCGGATCGTTATAGCTGATTAAAAATCCAATCACAATAATCGCCAATACATAAAACAAGAGGAGTCTCCAGAAGATTTGCTTAATAGCCTTGGGAATATTTTTTCTCGGGTTTTCACTCTCCCCTGCTGCAATTCCTACTAACTCGGTGCCTTGAAAAGCAAAACCAACCACCATAAAGACACTTATAATGGATAAAAAGCCACCGTTAAACGGTGCTTCCCCTTTGGTGAAGTTTTCAAAACCTACAGCATGACCGCCCATTATTCCAAAAATCATTAATAATCCTACTGCTATAAAAATGATTATCGTCAAGACCTTTATTATGGCAAACCAGAATTCTGATTCTCCATACCCTTTGACCGATAAAATATTCAGGCCAAATATGATCGCAAGAAATAATGCGCTCCAAATGATGCCCGGGACAGAAGGTAGCCAAAATTTCATGATCAGGGAGGAAGCTGCTAATTCCAGTGCGACTACGATTGCATTGTTATACCAATAGTTCCATCCGATCGCAAATCCCAAAGCCGGATCGACAAACCTTGATGTATAAGTGCTAAAAGAGCCTGTAATAGGAATAAAGGCGGCCATTTCCGCTAAGCTTGTCATCAGAAAGAAAACCATGATCCCGGCAATTATATAGGCAGCTACAGCTCCACCAGGACCCGCAGTATGAATGATGGAACCGCTCGCTAAAAATAGTCCCGTTCCAATGGTTCCGCCGATTGCAATCATGGAAAGATGCCTTGGTTTGAGCTTGCGCTCCAGTTGTTTTCCATCAGAAGCTGCTTGGGCATCCGTTTGTGATGCGAGTGCGGTATTTTTCATGAAACACCTCTTCATTTGATTTTTATAGTGAAAACTTCTCTTCTTCCGCCGCCAGTATTACTGTGTTTATTAAAATTTTCGTTCCATAAATAAGAGCTTGTAAATTAAATTTCATACCCGGATGGTGCAGACCAGGAGTTAGATCGCAGCCTAATCCTATCATTGTTGCTGTTATATCAGGATTTTGGGCTGTATAAAAATGAAAATCCTCTCCTCCTTGAGAAACACAAACTGGAACGACATTTTCCGTCCCAATGATATCTCCTATTGCGATTTCAGCCAGCTTTATGGCTTTTTCATGCATGGTCGCTGCTGGGACAAATTCCTCCGCAGACCAGGAGATGGATGTACCAGTTTGCACCATTGTCTGGTCAATAGCTTCCTTTGTTAAGGAATTTAGTTCATTCATTACATCATTTGACTGAGCTCTGGCGTCAATTGCAAAGACAGCAGTTTCCGGGATGACGTTTGATGCTTTGTTGTTTGTTTGAATTTGAGTCATTTTGATGGAATACGGAATTTCGGTTTCCAAGTTAAGCTGCTGTATTTTTTGGACAAGCAAAGCTGCTGCCTCAATTGCATTTATTCCATCTTGCGGACGCGATGCATGGGCCTGAATCCCTTTGATTGTTCCCCTTATTGTTACGGCGGAGCCATGGACAATGACGGGGGAAGCTTTCATATAAGGAACCTCCGTACTGGGTCTTACATGTACCCCGAATAAATATGTAACATTCTCCAATACTCCATCATTAATCATTTGAAGAGCGCCTTCTCCTTTTTCTTCAGCAGGCTGAAATATAAAACGGAGAGTGTGTTTAGGGCGGATTCCGCTGGAGGCAATGGCCAACGCTGTATATAAAACCATTGTGCTATGTGCATCGTGTCCACATGAATGATTGGCCTTTACCACTCCATCTACCTCCTGAACAAGCGCATCCATATCAGCCCTCAATGCCACAACCTTTTTTGATTGGCCTGGAATCTCAGCGATGATCCCATAATGGCTGTGAAATGTTTTCAGGGTTAAGCCCGCTTTTTTAAGACATTTTAATATGTAGTCAGACGTTCGTTCCTCCTGCCAGCTTGGCTCAGCCAATGAGTGAAGGTCAAGGTAGGACTTTATCAATAATTCTTGATGCTGTTCAATATATTGAATCGGGTTCATGATGATTCACCTCCTTTACATGAATGTTAACGTGATTAAAAAATCATTCATTAAACACTTCATAGTTTGAATAAAGCCTTTCTAATTTTTGCTGATGGATATGAATCCTTTTTGCGTCTCTTTCATGTATGCCTGCAATAACCAAGTCCAATAAGCTAATAACGGAAGCGATCGAGTTGGTTCCTGTTTCTGCATTTTCTTCAGTTGTCAGGGCAATATCAGAGATACGGCCAACTGGTGACAGGAGGCGGTCTGTAACCACGATTAAACACACCCCATGTTCTTTTGCGCACTCTGCAACTTTTAATATTTCATTCGCATATCTTGGAAAGGAAAAAACTACTAATACAGACTTATTAGTGAGATTACAAAACTTTTCATAGAAGTCACCTGTTGGTGAACATAAACTTACATTTTCCCTTAATGAACTTAACGTATAGGAGAACCAATAAGCGGCGGCATGGGAAATCCGATGACCCGCAATTAATATTTGATCAGCCTGTATCAGGACATCGACCGCTTTCCATATATCCTGAACATTAGTATGATCTAATAGATGTCTTAAAATATGAACTTCGTTTTCTATCACTTTGGTAAATGGATCTTGCATGTCATCAATAGGGAGATTGGTATCCCCATCGGGTATATCTAGTTGATTTTGATGCAGGAGCTGTTTTTGAATTCTGTCCTGCATTTTACTAAACCCTTCAAATCCTAATGAATAGGAAAACCGAATGACCGTCGTTTCACTAACCTCTGCTTTCCGCCCTATTTGAAAAGCCGTTTTAAAGGCAGCTTCATCCAAATTTTCAATTAAGTAGGCGGCAACTTTTTTTTGACCTGCCGATAAATGGTCGAATTTTTCCTTAACTAATAATTTAAAAGGAAGATGTTCCAAAATATAACCCCTTTCTGATGAATTAAATACTTCTTTATAAGAAAATGGTGAAGGTAATCCTTCTTTAATTTATACACTATCATAATTAAATTAGAAAATGAAGGATTTTTTTGATTCTTTTGATAATTATTAATTTCAATTTTCAGCAACAAAAACAAGACTATAAGAAGGTAGACCTTAGACAAATTTGAAGAAATCCAGTTTGCCTACAGTTTTTTATTTTACATTCCAGTTGTATTCAGACTCTCGCTCCCTTTCCGCCGACTGTCTGCCAAGTGCCCTCGCCGCATGCGTCTGAGGTGTCTCGGCTAGCCAGTTATTCGGCAGGAGTGTCGCAAATTTCTTCAATCCAATGAAGGACGTTCAAACAAACCCTCAAAGAGTTTGTATGTAAAAGGAGTTCTATCTAACTATCAAAACACAGTTGATTGGAACGGAAGGTACGAGACTCCCGCTTAGGAATACGTGTCCAAGGGAGACCCCGCAGGCGCAAAGGCGCCGAGGGCGGACCGCCCGCGGAAAGTGAGTATCCGGAGTGGAAATCAACGTTCAAATTTTACAAACCCTCAAAAAAACATTCCAGTTTATTTCAGAAATCCGCTCCCATCTTCATTTTTCATTTACTTTTTTTGTAAAGTTAACAACTTCATTGACATTTTAAATAAAAATATATGTTAGAATATTTTGTATTACAGATTCAACTTATTCAAAGGAGGCAATTTAATGGAGAAATCACTTAAAGGACACGAACTTTTACAAGTTATAACGGAGGGGAAACAACCTCCGAATTGTGATTTAACGTTACAGATTGAAGCAAATTATGCAGAGGATGGAATAGCAAGAGGTGTATGGAAAGTAGATGAAAAGTTTATTAACGGAAACGGTGTAGCAATGGGTGGTTTTGTCACTTCGGCCGCAGATATTATGATGGCTTATGCTATATCTTCAAAATTAAGTATCGGACAATCATTCGCATCCATCGATTTACATACTACCTTTCATCGACCAGTAGGATTAGGAGACGTACATGTTGAAGCAAAAGTAGATCGAATCGGAAAAAAAACAGCTTATGTACTCGCTGAATTATTTCAAAATGATAAAAAAGTGGCAAGCGTTGTGTCATCAGTTATGGTCCTTTAAAGGATAAAAAAGCATGTTGCAGAAAAAAGCCTTCGTAACATGCTTCTTTAACAATTAATCTTGCAAATCCATTTAGATCATTCGATACAATCTCTACACTAGTTGTAACTAGTTCAACTTATTTCTTGGAATTATAGAACTTTGAAGGAACGGCTTATAGCTTCCCGCTTCGACACTAATTGCTTCATTGTAATCTCTAAAGTAAAAAGCCACCAAATACGGCAGCTTTCACTCATTACTTTAATCCTTCAATTATTTCAGCACCATAAGAGTTGTCGATTATGCAACGCCATGTACCTGTGGAATCTTTTTTAAAAACATATGTCGCGGTTCTTTCCATGGAGAACTTGGAATCATTCTTTTGATTGGCACTAAGTTGGGCTTTTGCCACAACCAATGCCGTATCACCTGTTTCGATGATTGCCATCTTTTCTTGATTGACGATTAAACTATGATTAAAGTAATCAGCAATAGCAACAAATGCCCGACGTATTTCTTCTTTGCCTTTTGCGATTGTTCCAGGTTTGACAACTAAAGTTGCATCCTCTGAATAGAAATCCATTAAATGATCAAAGTCCTCGTTATTTATTGCCCTATCTGCATTTTTTATGACTTGTTCCAGCTCATGATTTTGCATATTCACCCTCCTTATCAACCTCGTAAATGTGTCCCCTCTTATACTAATACATTCGACTGCATTTTTTGGTATCTTGCTCTTAAAATGAAAGCCTATTTTCTAAAATATGGTGGTTTTAGACATTTTTTTATATCGTCTATCGTTTTATAGTAAGATTAGTAAAAACAGACATTTATTAGAGGTGGGTATATTGGTGGTTAATGTTTTAATCATAATTGTATTAGTTTTGGCTATTTTTGCTTCCATTGCAGCTTGGATAAATACACAGACCATAATAAGAGATTTATCAGAGATAAAGGTGAAATTAGGAATCAAAGAAGAGAAGAAGCCTTCCTTCCTTGATAAAGACCTTGACAATGACTAATTAAGACCTCAAAATGAGGTCTTTTCTTATGCAATTCTTAACCCTTCTACTGTTGAATCGTTTGATTTCCTATAACACCATAACAACAAAGAAGTTATCTGTTCTTCGTATGGCAATTTCTTGTTTAATTAAAGAAATCGGAACCAATACAAGTAATTATCTAACCAACGAGTAGATACCTAAAATACATAGGATCAAAATGTCAGTTGTTGTTTCCATTGTTCCATTGAAGCAAGCAAGTTAGGCATTCCTTCCTGACCAAAATATTCCAAAGAAACATAACCTGCATAATTCCTCTTTCTCAATTCCTCCAGTAAGCCCACATTGTCGACATCCCCACTAAAAATGGCTGCTGGTTTGTTTTTATAACGCTCTTTATGATTGTAATGATAATTTTTTAAATGTACATGGCTTACATGGGGGAAAATGGATTCCAATACCTCCTTCGGATTTAATTGATCAACGTATAAGTTAGCACCATCGAAAATCAGTTTTATCCGTGGATGGTTGATATCTTCTAAAAGCTTTTGAATGGCTTCGAGGTTATCTGCGAAGGAGTCATAGTGAATTTCTATTGCTACATCCACTCCATAGAGATCTGCCATTTGCCCTAATTTATTTAATTCGGTAGCCGTTTCCGACCATTGCTCTGGTGAGGCATTCCTAGATGCTATATGCCCTGCGAACGTCCGTATTAATGGGCAGTTTAATTGATGAGCCATATCCAACAATTTTCTTGCTTGAATGATTTCGTTTTGATGTTCTTTTTGGTTCCAGAGTTTTGAAAAAGTCGTATACCCACTAATGGAAGGTATTTGTAAATCATTGTTTTCAAGTAATTGGACTAATTTGTCCAGTGGTCCGTGCTTCTCCTGAAAACGTTCGATATGTTTATTCCATAATTCAAGTCCTTTAACATCCGCTTGCAATGGAAGCAGCCAATTTATTATTTCCTCTATATCCCATTCTTTAAATCCTGTAGTACATAAACTCAGTTTCAATGTATTTCCGCCTCTCTGCTTTTATTTTTTCAGTCAGTGATTTCTATGCGCTTGACTTTTCCGAGTAGAAAGATATAAGCAAAAGCGCCAATCATGGCCACTACGGATATGAAGGTTAGCGCTGCTGCATAAGAATGTGTCACACTAATGATTAAACCGACGATTAACGGAGATAATGCCCCGCCAATGTTGGCTACAAAATATAGTGAGGAACCCGTTAGGCCTACCATGCCTTTCGGGGCAATATCAGCTAAAAGGGCACCAGTAACAGTTGAGGCCATCCCCTGTCCGAAGAATGCTATTGCCATAAAGGTGATGACTATGTTTGGTGAATTCGTATAATTCCCCCCGAGGATCAAACAAGAAAGTAACAATCCGATAATAATGGGCAGTTTACGTGCCATTCCCGTTGATAACCCGCGTATTATCATCCAATCGGAACATCGGCCGCCAATAAGAGTTCCTAGTATCGCTACAATGTATGGGATACTTGCATAAATTCCGGTTTTTAACATCGTCATTCCCTTTTCATCAATTAAATAGGAGGGAAACCAAGTCATAAAGAAAAACAAAGTAGTTTGAATGGAAAATTGCCCGATGAACATTCCCCAAATTTGACGGTGTTTTAGCAGTTGACCAATTCGTTTCCAGGAAAAAGGATGCTGCTCTTCGGTACCGATCATTCCTCCGCCTTCTCTGATATAATCTAGCTCCTCCTGGGAAATACGCTTATGTTCCCTTGGGTTGCGATAGAATCCATACCAAACCAATCCAATAAGAATCCCTATAATTCCGGCGATATAAAAAAGGTAATTCCACCCAAAAGATATGATGATCCAAGTAAAAACTGGAGTCAGGAAGGCCAATCCAATATATTGGGTACCCGTATAAATCCCTACTGCAGTAGCCCGTTCTTTTTTCGGAAACCACTCGGATACACACCAGGCATTAGTAGGTATGGAGGGAGATTCAAAGGCACCCAGCCCTATCCGATATGTAATCAGTGACGATATACTTTTCGCGGTTCCTACCAAGAATGTAAACACAGACCAAAATATGAGGGAAACCGTATATACCTTTCTAGGACCAAATCTATCTAGAAAGTAGCCGCTAAATAGCATGGTGAAGGTATAACTCCAGCCGAATACGGAAAATATGATTCCCATCAAAGCCGGATCTATATGTAAATCGGCTTGAATATTCGGAGCCGCAAGCGAAATGATGGCACGGTCGATGTAATTAATACAAGTGACTAAAGCAATTAGAAATAATATAAACCATCGAACAGTTTTCGTTTTTCCTTTTTTTGATCTGTCCGTTACCAGTTCCGATGTGCGATCTTCTATTATTGCCTTTAATTCTGAGCTCAAAATTTTTCCCCCTAACCTAATGCCAACGTTAGTACATCGTTCTACTAGTTTTATGTGATTTCTTAAATACTTGTATATTTCCTGCAATATCAGATCACCTTGTTGCAAAGTACACATCTAAGCAGATTATATTCAGAATTGTGAATCATTTATTTAGATCGTTACAGTCTTCTCTGATTCTACCTCTTCATTATCCTTCTTGACTACCCTGTCAAAAGATCCATGTTTTTCTTGTACCAGAATATAACCGATCGCTGCGATGATACTTGGTAGGGCAAATGTAGCAAAAGCCACCCTAGGATTCATGCCTGTTGACAAAAGAAAGGCAATTAAAATAGGAGCGAGAATTGAGCCAATCCTGCCTATAGCTTGCGAATAGCCCATCCCCGTCGTACGGATTTCACGGGGGTAATATTCTGTGATATACGGATTCGCTAGGTTCATGGCACCAACAGTACAGGCCCCTCCCACGAACATCAGTACATATACTCCGACGATATTGGTGGTAGCACTCAATGCGACAAAGGTAACGGCACCTAATAAGAATAGTGTAACCAGAATTTTACGATGTCCCATTTTCCCGGCATAATACCCCCCTACTAAGGAACCGCCAATCTGACCAAGGCATAAAACCAGGTTAAACGAAAGGCTTGAGGTGATACTGAATCCGGAATCCTGCATCATTTTTGGGAGCCATGTATTTAATCCGTAAGCCATCATCAATGTACAGAACACAGCTCCCCATATGGAAATTGTACTGAATGCCCGTTTGTTCGTGAATAGTTTTTTTACTGGAGATCCTTTCCCTTCCTGTACAGCATTAAGCCTGAAATCATCTGTTTCTCTAAAATCCCCTTCTGGTTTTACTTTATTGAGGATTTCAACAACCTTACCAATTTCTTTCTTTGCTAAATAGTAGGAAAGGGATTCAGGAAACTGCTTCATGAATATGGGAAGTGTAAGTAATGGAAGAATTCCAATAAAGTACAAGACACGCCAATCTGTATAAGGAATGACATACATCCCCACTAACGATGCCATGATTCCACCGATTGAATAGCCACAGTACATCGCAGCTACAATGATGGCCCGATTTTGTTTTGGGGAGTATTCAGTCATTAGCGATATAACATTCGGCATCAAGGCTCCCATGCCAATTGCAGCAATGAAGCGCATGACAGTGAACCATGTGAGGTTAGGTGCAATCCCTGCCCCCAAGGTAAATACGCTGAACAAAATCATACAAATAACCAGAACATTTTTACGGCCATATTTATCAGCAATCGGTGCTAAAATCAGCGCACCCATCATCATGCCGAATAAGGAATAACTGCCGACTGCCCCTGCCTGAATGGATGTTAAATCCCACTCATCGATCATCCATGGCAAACCCACACCATACATCGCAATATCATACCCGTCGAAAGCTATGGCATAAAAACACCAAAGAAAAACAAGTATATGAAAGCGGTTAAATTTACTGGCAGCAATAATATCCGTTGCAACTACACTTCGCATGTTCCGCCTCCCATCCTATATATATGTTTTGAATGTATTTTCCGAGTTCCAATATAGGAACTCGGAAAATATCAAAAAAATCAGATAATGAAGAGTGGAATTGTTTCATTAGCAAACTTCTTTCATTTTCAGTACCCACTTAGGCACTTTCGTTGGATTCATAGGTATTTACTGACCTTTTTTTCGAGAAAATTTGCCTGCCTATTCTTAGGAATGATTAGTTGTTCACGATAGCTTTATTGAAAACAGGTTTATCTTGTAATCTTAGTTCAAAATCTAAATGAGCCGTAAAATAATCATTTTTCACTCCTTTTTCTGTACCGGAATGTTTATCTAACTTCGTAATTAAGCTTCCGCGAACACCTTGTGCAACATCATTTTCTAAATATTTATCACCTTCAAAATATATTTGTGTTACTAATCTATCACCATTTTCCGGTTGGAATAACAGGTGCAAATGTGCTGGACGATATGCATGGTGATCAATCCACTTTAAGAACTGACCAGAAGGTCCATCTGTTGGAATGGAATAATTACCCGGTACAACCGTTTTAATTTCAAAATTACCATTCGCATCTGTATAAAAAACACCACGTAAATTATTATCTGGAATACCTTCAGCGAAGTATGAGTATTCACCATTTGCATCCGCCTGCCACATATCGATTTTTGTATTTGCCAACGGATTTCCATTTACATCTTTCACAGATCCTGAAAAGTAAAGGGCGTCACCTGGTTCATTTTCACGTTGTGGCAATACTCCTGGATTTTGAACGACTGGAGTATTTTCAATGTAATAAGGCCCTAGAATAGTTGGTTCAGTTCCTTTTACGCTTTTATACATTTCTTGAAGTGCATGAGTTTCAAAGAAAACATCCATAAACAACGGAATTTCCCCTGACCTTCCTAATTGATCCATCCAATCAACAAGAGCTTGATATTCATTATGATCAATTTCATATTCACTAACTAATTCCTTAAATTTAACTACCAATCCATTATAAACATCGATTACTTTTTGATTCTTCATATATACTTCCTCCAATTTTTATAAGTTTTATATAAATATTAGTTTATACCTGAGTATTTTGAATGATCGTTGTGATTCCTAACCCACCTGCGATGCATAAAGTGATGAGCCCATATCTTTTTCCCGTTCGTTCTAGCTCGTGTATCGCTTTCGTTGCTAAAATCGCACCTGTGGCACCAATCGGATGCCCCATAGCAATAGCACCACCGTTAGGATTCACCTTATTCATATCAAGCTTCAATTCTTTAATTACTGCCAAAGCTTGAGCAGAAAAGGCTTCGTTCAATTCGATCAAATCAATATCATCCAATTTCAAGCCTGACATTTGAAGCGCTTTCAGGGTAGAGTTCACTGGTCCTATCCCCATGAAATTCGGTGATACACCTGCAGCTGCTTGTGCTACTATTTTTGCTTTTGGTTCTTTCCCAAGTCTCATGGCTTCTTCTTCTGACATAAGTAAGAGAGCAGATGCACCATCATTTCTTCCACTGCTATTTCCAGCGGTTACCGTTCCATTTTTTTTGAAAACTGGTTTTAACTGAGCTAATTTTTCTAGACTGGTTTCCCTTGGGTGCTCATCCAATTTAAACTCGGTTACACCCTTTTTCGTTTTAAGTTGATAGGGAACGATTTCTTTCGAAAATATTTCATTAGAAATTGCCCGTCTTGCATTTTCTTGACTTCTTAAGGCAAATTCGTCCTGTTCCGTTCTTGAAATAGAATACTTTTCCGCTAAATTTTCTGCTGTCATTCCCATCGTTAACATTCCGTAGTCTTCAATAGGCTGTGAACCTGGCTGACTTTCTGTATTTGGGTCTAATAACTGACCATTACCTGATTTCAATCCAAAACGAATATTTCTCATATAATACGGAGCTGTACTCATTGATTCTGCTCCACCTGCAATAATTATATTTCCTAAACCACTTTGAATTTGTTGACTAGCTGAATTTATTGCTTGGATACCAGATCCACATTGTCGGTGAACAGTATAACCTGGTACTTCCACCGGAAAACCTGCACGGAGTGAAGCAATTCTCGCTAAATTTGATGCGTCAGAACTTTGTTTCGCTTGGCCCATTATTACTTCATCAATAATCTCTTTTGGTATATCCGCTCTCTTTACAACTTCATCAAGGACAGCTGCTGCTAGAAAATCAGCAGGAACATTTTCTAATGATCCCCCTAATTTCCCAATGGCGGTGCGAACCGAGTCAATAATTACTACATTGGTCAATTTTCTTTCCCCCGAGTATCAGCATTATTTACTTCTAAACTATCTTTATATCTTTGATGTGCTATTTTTAAAGCAACGATCACTGACTGCTGTGATGGCGCTAAAAAGTCGGTTTTTATATTTTCTATTAACGGATCAATATCTTTACTAAAATTAAATCCAACTATCATTCTCTTAAAAAAGTCCTGTGCCAAAGTTGTTAAAAAAGTGAATTCTGCATTAATGATAATGTGACTTTCTTTATGGATTTCAAGTACCATACCAGCGTATTTATAATTTTCGTACATACTCGTATTTTGTGGTGCCTTTGCATACGCCGTAATTAATAATGTTGGTTGTCCCATAAAACTACATCCTCTCAAGATAGCTTGCATTAACTAGTTAGGGTTCCATATTCCCCCTTCCTAGTTTATATTACAAATAACGCTCTTGAAAAATGTTTTACTTTTTCTTTATCTATCTCCATACCAAATCCTGGTCCATCCGGAATGATTATTTCAAAATTTTCATATTCAATTTGGTTTACCGTTATATTATCTTTGAATAGTAACGGTCCAAATAATTCAGTACCGAATTCAAACTTGGGAATGGTTGAATAAAGTTGTGCACAAATAGCTGTTCCTAATGAGGATTCAATCATCGTTCCGCCATACAAACCAAAACCTACACCTTCAGCAATAGCAGCCACTTTTTTCGTTTGAGTCATTCCACCATGCTTACATACTTTCAAAGCAAATGAATTACCTGCTCTATGTTTGGCTATTTGGAAAGAATCTTGAACCGTATTCAGGGATTCATCAGCCATGATCGGAACCTTAAAACGATCGGTCAATCTTGACATCCCTTCATTATCCCAAGCTGGCAGCGGCTGTTCGACCATGGAAACCCCACCTTCCTGTAAAGCTTCAATGCAATACGTAGCGGTTGTTTCATCCCATGCTTGATTAACATCAACCGTAATGCGTGCTTGGTCACCTACAGCTTCCATAATTTTCAATACATGCTCCACATTCTTATATGGATTGCCTTTGCCAATTTTCAATTTAAAGATATTATGACGTTTTTGGTGTAAGGATTCTTTCGCTTCTTCAATATCTTTATACGTATCTCCGCTTGCTAATGTCCAAGCTACCGGTAATGATTTATGAATCTGCCCCCCGAATAATTCATAGGCAGGGATGTTTCTCCTTCTAGCCACTAAATCTACCATTGCGGATTCAACAACAGCCTTTGCGAAGTTATTTCCTCTAACATGTAAAGAAACTTCATGCATGATTTTGTCAAAACGGACTGGATTTTTCCCAATAATAAGGGGCGTAATATATTTATCAATATTCACTTTTATCGCCTCAGGAGTTCCCTCACCATATGAGGCACCACCTATTGTTGCCACCTCTGCCCATCCTTCCACTCCCTCTTCATCCATGACACGGGCAAGTATGATTGTTTGTTCCACAATCGTATGCATGGCAAGCTGATGAGGACGAATCGTGGGTAAATCAATAATGTATACATCAACTGAACGTATTTTCATTTAATCCACCTTTTTAAAATTTAATAGATAAAATCCGCTTCTGTTTTTGCTCTTACTTCTTCGATACTTACATCTGGCATTAATTCAATTAGTTTCAACTGTTTTTCAACAACTTCAAAGACAGCTAACTCCGTGATAATCATGTCAACACTTCTAGTTGATGTAATGGGATAGGTGCATTCTCTTAAAATCTTACTTATACCTTCCTTATTTGTATGTGTCATTGTCACTATCACTTTTTTTGCACCGACTAACAGGTCCATTGCTCCTCCAACACCCATGATATTCTTGCCAGGCACCGCCCAATTTGCAATTTCCCCTGTTTGATCTACCTGCAAAACACCCAAGATAGCAACATCAACGTGCCCTCCACGGATCATTGCAAACGATTCTGCACTATTAAAGAATGAAGCACCAATCGATTCCCCTACTGGCAACTTGCCTGCATTAACTAAATTGGGATCGATTTTATCTTCCTCTACATCAGAAACTCCCAATAATCCATTTTCCGTATGAAAATAAACATTTTCGTCATCGATATATTTTGAAACCAAGGTAGGAATCCCAATTCCAAGGTTCACTATACAAGGACCCGTCAATTCTTTTGCCGCGCGTATAGCTATCAAATTTTGCATTTGTTCTTTATCACTCATAATCTATGACACCTTCCTTCGTCAGGATTTTCGTTGCTTTAATGATTCCATCGACGAATAGATGCGGTGTTACAATCTCCTCTGGTGAGAGTTCACCAGGTTCAACAATTTCATCCACTTCTACAATTACGACATCCGCGGCTGTTGCCATAACCGGATTAAAATTTCGAGCCGTTTTATAATAAACAAGATTACCAAGCGTATCTGCCTTCCAGGCCCTAATCAAAGCTACATTTGCTCTTATGGCAGGCTCAAAAATATATGTAAGCCCATTTATTTCCCTTTCTTCTTTGCCTTTTGCTAAATCGGTCCCGACACTCGTTTTCGTATAATAACCACCTATGCCAGCACCACCAGCACGCATGGATTCCGCTAATGTCCCCTGTGGTAATAGCTCTAAGTCAATGTCACCTCTTTGATAAAATTCGCCCACTTCACGATTGCTTGTAAAATATGATCCGATTGCTTTTTTTATTTTCCTTTGGCTTAGGAGAACACCCAATCCTTTCCCTTTTTCGCCTAAGTTGTTACTGATGACTGTTAATCCTACTACATCCTTTTTGGTCAACCCATCAATTAATGTAAGAGGGGCACCAATCAAGCCAAACCCACCCACCATTAAGGTGTGACCGTTCTTCACACAAGATAAAGCTGCTTCTATATCTTGATGTACTTTCGTCATGTTTTTCTCCACCAATCCTGTTACTTTTTTTCAATTAATGAATCACTTGCTTCAAACCAAGCAGGGATTCCAGCAGTCAATAAGCAAATAAATCCCACATCCGCTAATTGTTCTTCGGAAGCTCCATTTTCTCTTGCCGCTTCCATCCATTCTTCTACTTGTTTCCCTTTTAATTCTGTAATGAAAATCCCTGTCATCAGGATATGTTTTAGCTTTGTTGAAACAACTGAATCACTCAATATATAATCTTTGAGGGAGTTTTCGTCTCCAGATCTAACCAGACTCAAAACATTCGATACGAATGCCGTCTCCTCATCACCTAATAGCTCCATCATATAAAGCAGGATTTCTTCTGCCGTTTCTTGATTACCACTTACTTCGGGAAATGGAATGCCTTTAAGTGAGAGGGCATATTCCAAAGACTTTATTCCCGTTTTTAATGCCTCAGTCCCGTTATATAAATATGGAACAATTAGGTACTCCACCAGTTCCGGTAACGTTGCTCCACCATCCATTGCCCCTTTTGTATGATAAACCATACTGCGCTCATACAACCTCGCAGCATTCATGCCTACTAGTAATATATCTTTCTCCTTCTTCGTTAAGGCTCCCTCTTCCATGATGTTACTGCGTAAGTTGGTATAGTGGTCAAGTGCATTGGGGCTATAATCGTGCATTTTTTGCACCCAGCCTGGTACCACATCATACACTTCTTTGAAATACGTTAATCCTTCGCTCATTCGTATGCACCTCTTTAAATTAATTGAGAGTCAAGTATCGATAGTGCTCTAATAGGTGAGGCTGTTGCATTTTTTAGTTTTAACGGGATCCCGAAAAAAAGAAAGCGAGAATGCTTAGGCAATTTTTCTAGATTCACGAGATTTTCAACGATATATATATCATTGTTTAGTAATTTTTGATGAATACCACTTCCTGAACCCTGGTTCAAATCGGCATTGGGCAAATCCACCCCTACAATATGTATTTGCTTTTCAATAAACCATTGGGCCACACTATCATCTAAGGCCTGCGCTTCAAAAAAACCTTCTTCCCCCCATGATTTCCCCCAGGCTCTGATGAGGACAATATCGTCTTTTTCAACATAAACTCCCTGCCTGCGTTCTGCCTCTTCAAGTAAATCTTTCGTAACAGGTTCATGTGTCCCTTTCAACATGCTTACATCAAGTATGAGGGCATCCCCAAACATTTTTTTCAGATTAATGTTTTCAACCGCCCCCTCTTTTTCAGAGAAATGTGATGGCACATCGACATGTGTCCCACTATGGTCAGAAAAAGAAATCAACTTAGATCGGAATCCTTTAGGATGTGAATATTTCCCCTTATGTTCAAGGGGTTCATCTTTAATGCCAATTGCAGATAAATCATTATTTGTAACCAGACCATCGTAAAGTTCCAATGTTAAATCAATGATTTTCAACGGTACCCCCCCCAAATTTCATTATGCATTTACATTATTACGACAAAAATGGCTACCCCAAACATTACTATCAAAAATTGACAGCAGTTGTTTAAGGTAGCCAGTTGTTCACTAGTTGTTATTAAAAAAGGTTATTTTTTAATAGCTAATGAATAGGCAATAATTAATTTTATATTCTAATTTTACACTATTTTCAGTTAATTTCAAGGTTTTTTAAAAAAAAATATCTTCAAAAAAATCAAATTCGTTTTAAGAATGACTTTATCGCTTCATTAATCTCCTCTCTATTTTCAAACACCATTGTATAGTGATTGCACTTTGAAACAACGGTTTCAAGATCCGCAGTATAGTTCTTCGTATCTTCATAAGCTTCTTCATAAAATAATGGGGGGAAATCTCCAATTTTGCCACTAGCATAGACTAATAAGGCTTTGCAGTTAATTTGTGTACATACTTCTTTAGGGACAAATGAATAAAAACTATTGAAATCTGCAAGAATACTATATTCAGATGACTTATTTTCCCAGCCACCATCTACTTCATGAACCTCATACTCTACCACACTTTGCAGATGGTCCGTCCATTTAACACCCAACCGATTATAGATTTCCTTAATTTCTGCGACATAACTTTTCTGGGATTCATATTTTTTGCTTAACCTTCCAAGTGATGGTTGTACTATGTCCCTTTGCTGTTGAGTTGAAGTAGCGGCACCATCCAGTAAAATTAAGCCTTTTACTTGATTTAATTTACTAGCTACAACCGCTGATATGAAAGCTCCCATTGAATACCCCATTAAAATTGGATTTTCAATGTCTAATTCTTGGATTAACGCAATAATATCTTCTGCATGTTTGAAAAGAGAAGTATGCTCATCTGTTTCTGAACTATTCCCTCTCCCTCTCAAGTCAATGGAAATGACTCGGTACTCTCCTTTAAGCATTTCTGCATAATAATGCATTTGCTTATGATTACCCGTTAAACCATGTATAGCAATGATTGTCCCTTTCGTTCCTGGGTAATCTGCAATTTGGATCCTTCGATTTCCTAGCTCTTTTACATACATTTTCATAGTCACACTCTCCTCATCGTTCCTATCATGGATTGTTTATTTACTAACTTATTGCTTGTAAGCTATATTTTTGAACTAAATAACCAAATTTCCCTAGCTTTCATTGATTTATACAAGGAGTTTTCTAACAGAGTATTTTCACCCCTTTCATACATACGCTTACCATTTTAATAAAAAAAGCTACCTTAACTTCACCATCAAGGTAACTTGATCGAGAAATTAAGATAGCCAGTCACTTCATTAATTTTCATTAAAAAAGGGCTTTTTTTAATGATTAATGAATAGGCAAGATATAAATACATGTAATGATTCCATTTTACATGAAGTTTTAATAATATCAAATATTATTTGAAAATTAAGACTTCTCGAATGATTACTTTTACTAATAATAATAGTAAAGAGAAAACACAAGTTATATAATCTACCTTATCAAAACAGTATATAACTGCCCGTAATATATGTACTTGCCTCTGAAACAAGAAAAGTTATGACTTTTGCAAATTCTTCATGTGTGCCATATCGTTCCAGAGGAATGGTCTTTTTCGACTATTCTGCTGCTGCTTCCCTTCTAGATTCTCTTTCAATGCTACCCCCCGATCAGGATAGTAAAAATAATTTTGATTATAAAATATTAAAAGATTGGTTTCTTTCTATTTAACCAGAACACATTTTCTTCAGATGTTCCATCCATTAGATGGGTAAATATAGGGACTCGATTACTTTCAATGTGAATAGCTACAGCCTTGTTATTTTCATTTACATACTTTACTAACGCCATTCCAGGATTTAAAACATCCTCATTTGTATAGGATTTAAATTGTAATCTGTCCCTTAAAATAATTTTTGTTTTTTATCTAATTTATAATTTAGTACGGAAAGAAGGAACGCGAATGTCACCATTATTGCACCAATCCACGTTGTATCTAAATACGTTAAATAGTGTACTGCTAATCCACCTAATGTGGATCCTGCAGCAATTCCCACATTAAAAGCTGAAATATTTAATGCAGATGCAATATCTTTTGCAGATGGCACTAATTTTTCAGCTAAAGTGACGATGTATGCCTGAACCCCAGGAGACATCATGAATGCAAACAAACCCAATAAAACAATAGACAAAATACTTAACACCTTACTTGGCAATAGCCACATCTGTAAAAGAAGAACTATCACTTGAAGTAGAAATACAAATCGTAACGATCTTACAGGATGTTGGTTGGCCATTTTCCCTCCTAAGATATTTCCAATTGCCACAGCAACTCCGTATACAAGCAATAGAAGGGGTATCTCATCTGATGAATATCCACTAATCTCTTCTAAAATTGGAGCAAGAAATGTGAACAAGGCAAACGTTCCTCCAAATCCTAAAGCCGTCATCAATAAAGCCAAAAGGATTCGCGGGTTTTTTACAAGTTGTCCTACATCTTTTAGAGTTGGAGGATTTGCTTGTTTTTTCACTTTATCAACTGCAAAAATATTTGCAATTAATCCGATCACTCCTAGAATGACTACAGCACCAAATGTGGCACGCCACCCGAAATTTTGGCCAATAAAAGTTCCCATTGGAACTCCTGCTATCATCGCCACGGTTAATCCAGTGAACATAATGGAAATTGCAGTTCCCTTTTTGTTTTCAGGAACTATATCTGCGGCAACCGGCGCCGCGATGGCAAAGAATACACCGTGAGCAATCGCGGTAATCACACGTGATATCATTAACACTTCATATGAACCTGTAATTGCTGATATAGCATTACCAATAATGAACACCATCATTAGGATAAGAAGAAATTCCTTTTTAGGGATACGTCCAGTAATCACCGTCACGATTGGTGTCCCAATAGCAAGTGCAATTGCATAACCAGAAATCAAGGTTCCAGCTTTTGTAACAGAAATGGCTAAATCATCTGCAACTGTTTGGAGTAAACCTACAATGACAAACTCAGTTGTTCCAATGGCAAAAGCACTAATCGCTAAAGAGAATAAAGCAATATAGACTTTTGTTGACATTTCTTTCATGGTGACCCTCCTCAATATTTGTCATTTCGTCCATCAAAGCATTTTTGATATGTGAGAACTACATTGAATTAGTTTCTTACTATGAGTCCTATCTAATTTTTTATTCAAACAAAGTGATGGTCCCGATTTCTTCGTCGTCCATTGCGTATCCTTATTGACGAATAACCTTCAGAAGTTCTTTCAGTAAATGAAAGTCAACAAAATGTATCCCTAGTATTTTGTACTAATGTTAACTCTTTCAGCACACTTTCCAGCTTAGATTCTTCTAGGAAAGCTAATATGACTTTTCCAAGAGCACTTAAGTGCACAGGAGCCCGTTCTCCAACTTCTGAATGATCCCAAATAGAAATACATAAGGAAGGGCTTTCGAAGTCTCCCTTCCCTAATTTTCCAATCAACATGGTTTACTCCAGCTGCTTTTACCTCTATTAGAACATCATCAGGTTGTAGTAATGGTGTCGGAAGAGAGATTTCTTCTAAGACTCCTATCCTACACCCCCATATTCTCTTATACCTATACCTTTCATTAGCTTTTTACCTCATGAGGAGGAAAATAGGGGAGTACTTCTTCACCAAGCTCGTGAATGACTTCTTCAGCAGGTCTCTTGCTATCGAACAATGCAAAGAAAAGATGATTTACACCTATTTCTTTATAGATATTTAAAAGATCAATTAAAGCGTTGCGCCCAATCCGGAATCCAAGCCGTATAGGAGTTGGGTTTTCGTTTGGGTTTTCAGATAAGTCTAGATGCATGGGCTGAGAGAATGGCTTGAATATGCCTGGATGATAGTAATCTACTATTTCTCTCCACTGCTTAATAGATTCCGCCTGGTGATGTGGATTTTGAGGATAATACATCCAACCATCTCCGTTTTCAGCAAACCAATTCATGTCTTGCTGACTGAATCCTGTAATCATCGTAGGAATTCTTTTGGTTGGCTTCGGTACTAAATTTGCACCTGCTACTCCTCCCAAAGAAGAAGCAACTGTTGGAAATTCCTCATATAAGAGCTGATTGAGGTATTTAAAGGATTCCACAAATCTTTTGCCTCTGTTCTCATGAGATATTCCAAGTCCTAAGAAATCTGCTCTTCTATCTCCTGACGATACACCCATGATGAGTCTCTCTGGAAACAAATTTTCAATGGTGGCCATCTCTTTAGCTACACGCAAAGGATGACGAAGAGATAACACGACAGCTGAAGTCCCTAGTGCAATTTCTTTCGTCTTACTTGCGAGATAGGTTAGATAAATGATCATGTCATAAATTTGGCCTGTTGCAGGATCCCCAAATGAGGGATCTTGCAGAAGAACATCACGAAACCAAAGGCTTGAGAAACCATAGTTTTCTGCAATTTGCGCTAATTCAACCTGTTTCTCCATTGTAGGAGTTTGAAATTGGTAATTCTCAAGCGGAATATGCAATCCAAGTGTTAGCTCTCCTTCTTTATACATACGATTGAACGATTGGTGTTGTTGAAAAGGATTCATTTCTTCCACTTCCTTTTTATTCGTTTAAGTAAAATTAATGCGCTCAAGACAGAACTAAATGAAAAAAATAGTGAGATATATAATTTATTCTTATTAAATGGTCGTTTCATCACTTCTACTTTATATTCACGATTGTACATTTGAAAGCTCCATTATATCAGGCTGCATTTTTCCAAAGATGATCTCCATATCGTAAGAAGTACCGCTCCACCTACCATGACTCAGCCAATCCAAAGAGTATGAATCAACCCAATTGAGTCTACAATAAGTCCCACCAACAAATGCTTCAATGACAATCCCTACGTTAAAGGCAGCAATATAAAAAGCAGATCCAATATCAACTGCAGGTGGAAATCTGTCCTTCCATTGTGGGGTAGAAGACTGGAAATTTTCTAGAGGTATATGGAGACCCAGTGTCAATTCATGTTCTCTATACATTCGTTGATAGCTTGATGATTAAACATTATTTAATACCCCCATCTATTTTTATTTCTTTTCAAGTTTTAAAGAGAGTGCTGTTAACAGGACCGCAATAATTACCATCACACTGCCAACCCATGGTGTATGAACCAGTCCAATTGAATCGGCTACCACACCACCAACTGATGCACCAATTGCAATTCCTATGTTAAAAGCAGCGATATTTAACGCCGAAGCAACCTCAACTGCAGAAGGAACATATTTCTCAGCCAGCTGAACAATATATAATTGGAGTCCTGCCACGTTCATAAAAGCTAACAATCCCATCATTACTACCGCAATAAGCCCTGCTACTTTGAAAGGGATCATCAGACTCATTAATATCAGAATAGAAGCCTGAACAATAAACATCCAAAACAACGCTTTGGCTGGATTTTTATTAGCAAGTTTCCCTCCTAGCGAATTCCCGACGGCAACTGCTAAACCATAGACAATCAGTACAATCCCAATCACATTTGGGCTGATTCCTGTAACATCTTGAAGAAGTGGTGTTAAATAAGTAAACGAAACAAACGTTCCTCCATATCCCAAAATTGTAATAAGGAATCCAAGGATTAGTCGGCCATTAGTTACTAATTTCAACATATCAGAAAATTTTGCAGATGGAGATTGTTTTAAATCCTTAGGAATCAATAATGCACTGGCTACAATTGCAATAATGCCTAATAACGCAACTACCCAAAATGTTGCTCTCCATCCAAATACTTGTCCGATAAAAGTTCCAAAGGGAACACCAGTAACAATTGCAACTGTTAAACCAGTAAACATCAGCGCTATCGCACTGGCTTTTTTATGTGCCGGTACTAATTGAACTGCAATCGTTGATCCAATTGAAAAGAACAATCCGTGCGCAAAAGCAGTAATAAATCTTGCTATCACCAATACTTCAAAAGTTGGCGCTAAAGCTGCAAGTGAATTTCCACCAATAAAAATCACCATCAATACCATAAGTAAATTTTTTCTACCCATACGATTTGTCAATGCCGTTAGTATCGGAGCTCCTACTGCTACTCCGATGGCGTATCCTGAAATCAACAGGCCTGCTAGTGTAACACCGATTTTAAAATCTTCTGCAATTGTAGATAGTAATCCCACTGGTATAAATTCTGTCGTTCCTATTCCAAATGCACTGATTGCTAGTGCCCATAAAGCAATTGTTCCATTTCTAACGGATGATTTAGTTTCCGCTTCGATTGTGTGACTCATAATAATTTCCTCCCATTTAAGTAGTAAAAAGTTTGATAATGGAATAGGGACGGGCCCCTATAAGCCATTTACAAAATAACTATGGATTAAACTAAAAAAATAATAGTACGTACTTTAAAGTAATGAGGAATAAGAAAGTACCTACAAAAAAAGAAATAAAATGAATTGAACGTTGAACTTACAAACAGAAACTTATCCCTTAAAAAAGTTGGTTGATTTAGTGTTGACATACCACAATAGAGGATTACCAGATCGATAATGATAACAAATTTGGATTATTCCCATATATACCGCAGTTTTTAAGACATCGAGATAATTGATATAAAGGATGTCGAGATAATAACTAGAATCGATTTGCCAGGGTACCCCTTTTTCGATTCATAAAAGAATCCTCTTTGCAATTTAAGGTGTGTTATTCAGGGACATCATGATTAGGCGCCTTTCAAATTTTTATCACGCTGCCTCTAGAACGTTATTATGTTTCATACAAAACAAAAATTAAAGTACGCACTTGTAAGTGCTATAGGTACTAAAAAGTAACATTTAGATGTCCTTAGAATTATGTTTTCACTAAAATAGCTAGCTACTCTGATAAAGTATGTATCGAACTCGAAAGGCAGGCTTCGAAGAAGATAAAATGACAACGAGTGAAAAATTCACGTTAATTGATGGCATTCTGGTCCTAGAAGAAAAAGTGGGAAATCAAGACAAAATGCAAGTTCAATAAAGCACATTCAACATAATAAAATGGAACGAATAGAAGCAGAGAATGACTACTTAAAAAAGCGCTTAGCTACGAAAAGGAAGATGAGTTCAAAAGAGACAAATCTATAGAATACCAGATAATTTATTTATTAAAGAACTACTTTGCAATTGTGTTGCTTTGTGAAATTGCAGGAATCTCAAGAAGTGGATATTACAAGTGGAGTAAGAGAAGAACCCCCCCATCAGAAAAGAAGAAGGAAGACTAGTTTATTATGTCTAAAATAGTGGAATGCGAACAATATCAAGATATTAATGGTGGTTTTGGTTATCCAAGAGTTTGTACCTGGCTCAAAAAGAAATATGATTTACAGATAAACCATAAACGAGTGTATCGTCTAATGAAAAAAATGGAGTTACAAGCTAAAATTCGTAAGAAAAAGTGGAAGTATTTTGGCATAAAGGAACAATGCGTTGTATCAGTCAATCATTTAAACCGAGAATTTTCAGCTAACAAGCTTAATGAAAAATGGGTTAAAATATAACCTATCTTACCTTTAACAGGAAGCATTTATATCTATCTGTCTTAATGGACCTTTATAATAATGAAGTTGTAGCCTATGAAGTAAGTTGAGAAACAACCTAAAGTAGTACTAGACACAGTGAATAAAGACACAAAAAAAAGAAATGCCCATAGAACACTATTACATAGTGATCAAGGGGACCAATACACCTCAAAAAAATACACACTTTTGCTAATAAAGCACAAAATGAATGTGTAATGCATGTAGAAAGCTTTTTAAAGCAGAATGTTTTTACAGATATGCTTTTCTTGAGAAAACGTAAGTACTCAAAGCAATAAGAAGATATATGAAGTATTACAATTACAAACGGTTCCAAAAAAAAATTAAACAACCTTAGTCCCATGGATTTAGGAACTAAGACTGCTTAATGAAAAGTCATCTAATTAATGTCTACTTGACAGGGGTAAGACCACATTACTGGAGTCATCTTTAGCTGCTTAAATTATAGGTCTTTTTTTAATACTGTCCATTTTGAAGGGCACAGTTCAAACCTAAATGTTATTTTTATTATTTCAGTTTTCAAGATACAGAGTTTAAAGTGTAGATTTTGGAATAAAGTATTTGAAGAAAAATACTCTTCATGTCAAATTTAAGATATTTTCTTCTAAGATAGCAGATTTATCTCCATATACCTTAGTAATATGTTCTTCTCCCCATTCACAAAGAGAATTTAATATTAATTCTAAACTCCATCCATATTGACTAAGTTCATATTCTACTTTTGGAGGGATTTGTTGATAAACAATTCGGTTTATTACGCCATCTTCTTCTAACTCACGCAATTGCTGAGTTAACATTTTTTGAGTTATATTTGGCATTAAACGTTTTAATTCACCTGTACGTTTCTTTCCATGAGTAAGATGGCAGAGAATTACACATTTCCACTTACCTCCTATCACCTCTAAAGTAGCTTCAACAGAAATATTGTATTTTTTTTGCATTTTCTCCCTCCTATTATAAAGCAACTAAAAAGTGCCTATATTACTTTTCGGTACCTATATCACTTTGAAGTGCGTACTTTTTTTCCTTATTTTTATATAAGATAATAACCTCAGTCAGATAAATAATACTTGTTCATTTATAATATTTCTTTACTAATATTTCAACCATGAGTTTTTTCAAGATAGAGGAGGAATACAAATTTAAAGTTCATTAAGGCTTATTGTAGGAGCAATAAAGACATTTTTAATTTTTAAAATTAATTTGAGGGATAAGCTAACTATATAAAACTTTTCAAATATCATTGCTTGCCTTCAGAGAATTCATTACTTCTTTGAAGGGAGGCAATGATACGAAAAGTAGTAAGTATCTTATCTCACAATTTTATAATAACCAGGAGGTTCATTCATTATGATAAAAAATTTACAAGATACAGTCACTTTACACAATGGTGTAAAAATGCCAGGCTTTGGCCTAGGTGTATTTAAAGTAGAAGAAGGTCCAGAATTAGTAAATGCCGTTAAAGTAGCCATTAAACATGGTTACCGTAGTGTCGATACAGCAGCGATTTATGGGAACGAAGAAGGCGTAGGTCAAGGAATCCGTGAAGGACTAAAAGAAGCTGGTATCTCACGAGAAGAGATATTTGTCACATCAAAAGTATGGAATGCGGACTTAGGATATGAATCGACAATCGCGGCTTACGAAACAAGCCTACAAAAACTTGGGTTAGAGTATTTAGACCTTTACCTTATTCACTGGCCAGTAGAAGGAAAATACAAAGACGCATGGAAAGCGTTAGAAACACTTTATAAAGAGGGCAAGGTAAAGGCTATTGGGGTAAGTAATTTCCAAATATCTCACCTTGAAGACTTAATGAAAGATGCAAAAATCAAACCTGTGATCAATCAGGTGGAATGTCATCCACGTTTAACACAAAAAGAGCTTCAAGCATTTTGTCTTAAACATGGAATCCACCTAGAAGCGTGGTCTCCATTAATGCAAGGGGAATTATTAAACAATGAAGTTTTAACTGAAATTGCCACTAAATATAATAAATCTGTTGCCCAAGTAATTCTACGCTGGGATGTACAAAATGACATTATTACCATTCCAAAATCAACAAAAGAACATCGCATTGTAGAAAATGCATCAGTCTTTGATTTTGAATTAACAAAAGAAGAAATCAAACGCATTGATGAAATGAATCAAAATCACCGTGTAGGGCCAGACCCTGACAATTTTGATTTTTAATTAAGGTGGAAGGAGATAGACGCATTCAATTTGTCTATCTCCTTTCTGTATAAAAACAGGAGAATTATCCAAACTAGTAAAAAGATGTGTTTACTTTATTACCTCTTTCTAACCAACAATTTTGATTATATATAAATAGGAGGAATTTTGATGAAATTGAGTTTAAAAGGAAAAACAGCCCTTGTCACGGGATCGACAGCTGGTATTGGCAAGGCCATAGCACTTACATTAGTAGCAGAGGGAGCCACTGTTCTTATTAACGGACGACGAGAAGAAAAGGTACATCAAACAATTAAAGAAATTCAAACACAATATCCTCAAGCCATTCTTCATCCTGCTATTCATGATTTAGGAACGGAACAAGGATGTCAACAGATGATTGAACAATATCCAGAAGTAGATATTCTGATTAATAATCTTGGCATTTTTGAGCCCATTGAATACTTTGATATACCAGATGAAGATTGGTTTCGATTATTTGAAGTGAACATTATGAGTGGAGTTCGATTAACTCGCTCTTACCTCAAGAAAATGATTCAAAAAAAAGAGGGAAGAATTATCTTTATTGCAAGTGAAGCAGCTATTATGCCTTCTCAGGAAATGGCTCATTACAGTGCAACAAAAACCATGCAATTGTCACTTTCCCGTAGTTTAGCTGAGTTATGTAAAGGCACAAATGTCACTGTTAATGCAGTTATGCCTGGCTCAACCCTAACAGAAGGTGTAGAGACGATGCTAAATAGTCTTTATCCAAATGAACAATTAAGCATAGAAGAAGCTGAAAAACGATTTATAAAAGAAAATCGCCCAACGTCTATTATTGAAAGATTTATTCGTCCCGAAGAAATTGCACACCTTGTTACTTTCTTAAGTAGTCCACTTTCTTCAGCTATTAATGGATCCGCATTGCGAATAGACGGTGGATTAGTACGTAGCGTATTTTAATCAATAAACCTACATAACTCTGTAATCGTTATGTAGGCTCTATATCTCTATTAAAAGATTTCTTCGCCATAACCTTTTTATAAGTATATTTTGGTTTTCTAATTAATAGGAACAAAAAAGTTCTATAAATACTTTTTTCTTTCAATAGAACTTAAAAGTGCATACTTTTCGTAATTAAAATATCCCATAATAGGATAGATACTTTTACCAGTTAGAAATATATCTTCTAATTAGGCTTGTCTGCACCCAAGATTAGGTAAGAATAGCTCAGAACGATCACCCTTTTATCCGGTTCATGTCCCCAGACCAAAATACTAGAATCAAGTTCTACATCTCCAAGATTCATAATGCGAATTTCTAATGGTATTTGTTTCATCTCCTTATTCTAAATTGTTAAGTTAAGGCTTTTATTATATATATGGGGGATAAACTATATAGTTGTTACCATACCACCATCTATTAGCATAGAACTGCCTGTAATATATGTGCTTGCTTCTGATACAAGAAAAGTTACGACTTTTGCGAATTCTTCAGGGGTTCCATATCTACCTAAAGGAATGGTCTTTTTCGACTGTTCTGCTGCTGCTTCTCGGGATATCCCCTGTTTATCAGCATTCATCTGATCAATATGGTTCGTTCTTTCTGTTGCAATTCTGCCCGGTGCAACCGTATTAATTAAAATATTATAAGGTGCCAGTTCTACAGAAAGTGTTTTAGACAGACCAACTATTCCTAAGCGGAATGTGTTAGATAGAATGAGCCCTGGAATTGGCTGCTTAATGGAGGTGGAAGCAATATTAATAATTCTTCCGCCTCCCTTCTTCATGTCCGGGAGCACTTCACGAATAATCCGAATATAGCTAAAGAGGTTCAATTCGAATGATTTCTGCCAATCTTCATCAGAAATCTGTTCAAAATTTCCTCCTGGAGGACCCCCTGCATTATTAATCAAAATATCAATGTTTCCATATTTTTCACGAGTCTTCTGTACTAATGAACGTATATCTTCTACATTCGTAATATCGGAACGATGATAAGCGACCTGTCCTTTACCCAATTGCTGTAATTCTTTCTGTACCTTTTGTAACTTTTCCTCGTCACGGCCGGAAATCATAACATTTACACCTTCTTGTATCAAATGTTGAGCTACAGCTTTTCCAAGTCCTTGACTTGAGGCGATAACAAGCGCGTTTTTTCCCTGCAGGTTCAAATCCATATTCCACTCTCCTTTTACTATTTTTCTTAATTTAGGTTTAGGGCAGAGGCTACAGAAGATCCTTTCTTTTTGTATAAAGGCTTGGCTATAGCACAATGTTGTTAAGCTCAATCAACCTATTATGAGTGATGCTTATAGACTCAAACCTGCTTTTCAACCTATGGAAGAGACCTTTATTTTGCCAAGGGTGAATCTCTTGTATAATTTTTTGCCACATGACGATTTCTCCATCTAATTGTTGACTGATTTTTATTATCTGCGGATCAGATAAGCCTTTCTTTCCTGCCAATTTAAACATTTCTTGACGATATTCTTCCTGAGAGCTAATACTTTTCTCAAAATCATTGACTCCACTACTTTCCGATTTTTATAGAAAACACGCATAGTAATAATTAAAGCTTCATTATCTGTAGCTGGAATCACATCTCAAACCTTACGTATACCTTTTTCGGAGTGATAACAAGAATCGCTACACCGGGCTACTTCAACTCAGACAAAATATCGAAAGTCAAGCTCCTAAGTCTTGTTCATTTTCTACCAAAAGTTAATAATATTTAGCACTTTACAATTTTATCTGTTAATTGTTGTATTCAGGATGAGAGAACCTTTCAACTTCCTCAATCCACTTATAACCTGATGATGCCCATCTAGCCTCTTACTTAAATTTAATACTGTCTATAAGAATATGATCTCGTTTTACTTTCAGTTAAGTAAAACAAGGATCATTAAAGTAAATAACTTCAGAAAGAATTTTGCAGCCGTGGATACTATTGAAAGCTTCCCTCGCTTTTTGTTCTGTGGTAAATTCAAACATCGAAATATTTCCTTCTGAATAGGGCGTGATGATCCACATAAAACAAACCTCCAATTAAAAGTGGTTTTTTCTCTTCTCATAGACAATTAACCTACATAATTCACAATTCCATTAAGGGGAAAAAAGCCTGCAACTTTGTCTCAAAAAATAGAGATTCAGTATACAGGCTAGAATAGCTAGAAATAGTTCATTTTTTATTACATTACTTCTGTCAAAATCTCCGATATTCTATATTCTTCGTTGCTTTTCGTGCGGCTTCATTGCAACTATATTCAAAGAAGCGTACTTGTTTTTATAAAAAACAGTAACCACCCAAACAGTTCTTCCTCCTTACCCTACAAGTGTCTTATTTAATGAATACTGTCTTGATAGATGTGAAAAATTCTTTCGCCGCTTCTCCCTGTTCACGCGAGTGGGAGCTTGAATTTTTCATACCACCAAATGGCGCCTGCAGTTCAACACCTGCACTTTCTGAATTAATACGAATCAATCCGGCTTCCATGTCATTAATGAATGACAGCAGGTGCTGAATGTTCGTCGTGAAAATGGAAGCACTGAGGCCATATTCTACATTGTTCGCCAGTTGAAGGGCTTCTTCTACCGACTCAGCTTTCAGCAGTGCAATCACAGGACCGAAAATTTCCTCCTGCACAATGGCCATATCCGGTGTGCAGTTGTCAAAAATAGTTGGTTCTACGTAATAGCCATTCGCCTGAATGCCTTTTTCCGCGCGTTTTCCACCAATTAGAAGAGTGGCTCCTTCTTCCAAACCTTTATCAATATAGGAAATAACTGTCTTAAGTTGGTTTTCACTCGCGCAAGGTCCCATCCATGTGTCACTGTCCAAACCATCACCAATAGTGATTTCTTTTGTTTTTTCAACAAGAATCTGCCTGAATTCATCATAAATTTCAGAAGATACGATAACACGACTTGTCGCAGTACACTTTTGACCCGTTGAACGGAAAGCACCAGTAATAACCGCATCTACGGCCAGTTCCAAATCCGCATCCGCTGCAACGATCACTGGATTTTTACCACCCATTTCAAGCTGGTATTTCGCACCGCGTACCAGTGCAGCCTGACCAATTTGTTTACCGACCCCATTAGATCCTGTAAATGTAATACCGTTGATATCCTCATGGTCTGCAATACCTTGACCAACAATGCTTCCCGGTCCTGTTAGCATATTAACGACCCCCGCCGGGAATCCAGCTTCTTCAAAGCACTCAATAATTTTTGCACACGTGACAGCCGTTTCAGTTGCCGGTTTTACAACAATTGTATTTCCATAGACAAGAGCAGGTGCCATCTTCCAGATCGGAATAGCAATCGGGAAGTTCCACGGTGTAATAACACCTACAACACCGAGTGGTACACGCGTAGTAAACATAAGGGCTGAACTATCCGTTGAGGGAATGACGTCACCCACTTTACGCATTCCTTCCCCCGCGTAATACTTTAAAATAGCAATACCTCTTGCTGTTTCCCCTTTAGTTTCTGCGAGTGTTTTGCCCATTTCACGTGTGGCACATTTAGCAATTTCATCGATTCGCTTTTCAAGAACATGGGCTGCTTTATATAAATATTCGCCACGCTCCGAACCAGACAGTTTACGCCACGCCTCTTTTGCCTGTTTTGCTGCCAGCACTGCTTCATTTAAATCTTCTTCATTTGATTTTTGTACGTAGCCAATAACATCATTTTTTTCTGCAGGGTTCAAACTCTTATTTATTTCGTTGGATACCGAAGGAATCCATACGCCATTAATAAAATTAAAGTATGTTTTTGTTTCAACTGTTGTTGTCATTTTTTATCCCGCCTTTTTAGGTGTAATGATCCCAACTACCCATAGAAAACACGCGTAGTAAACTTTAAAACTTCATTATCTGTAGCTGGAATCATATCTCCAACCTTACACATACCTTTTCCGGAGTAATAACAAGAAAGTTAATTAGTTACTTAATTGGGGAAAAGTTAGCTGCATACATTAATTTAGATTCTTGTTTTTCTAACATTGGGAAAGCTAACGGGACAAATTTTTCTAACCAATCAGCATCACGATAAAGTGCTTTTCTATTTTCAGCTCTTTGATCGAGGCTATCATATTTCCAAATATGAATAATTTGATTTAATTCTCCGATATCCGTATACCACCAACCAACTAATGTTGTATATTTTGAGATAATTGGCAATCCAACTTTCTCAAAATGATCTAAGTATTCATGTACTTTTCCTACTTTAATTGTGTACGTTCTCATTTCGTGAAACATCATATTCTCTCCCTTTTTCTATAAAGTTTATCTTTTGAAAGCAACCGTGGTAAGCGCTTTCGATAATTTGTTTAATATCATTTGCTGTTGTAATTCGTGGATTTGATATTGTATTTGGACTTCTCATCGAATCATCAACCATTCGTTGCAGCAACTCTAAATCTACCCCGAGCTCTTTGATTGTATTCGGAATGCCAATCGCCTTATTAATCTTAATTACTTCTGTAATAGCCTGTTCAGCAGCCTTTTCTAGTGTTAATTCAGATGTATCTGCTCCAAGAGCAATTGCAATGTCCTTCATTTCATTTGGACAAGCAAGTAAATTAAATTCCATTACATACGGAAGTAAAGTTGCATTTGCAATCCCATGTGGGATATTAAAAATTCCACCAAAGGTATGAGAAATGGCATGCACATTACCTAAACGGGCTTGAGAGAAGGCCATTCCTGCCATCATCGATGCCACAAGCATTTTCCCCCTGCTGGTGACATCTGTTCCCACGTAAAAAGTATTCAACAAACTTTCTCCAATAAGCTTAATTGCCTCAATCGCCAATGATTTGCTCACAAAATTCGAATTTTTTGACGTGTACGATTCGATTGCGTGTGTAAGAGCATCCATTCCTGTTGCAGCCGTAATCGATGAAGGCAGTGTTATAGTAAGCAACGGATCTAATATAGCTACTTTTGGAAATAAATACATACTCATAATTACAGTTTTAAATAATGTATCTTTGTTAGTAAAAACAGTCGATGCCGTCACTTCTGCTCCGGTACCTGATGTCGTAGGTATTGCTAGAATCGGAAGTGGCTGATTTTTAATTTTATTGATTCCTTCATAATCCAGGATACTTCCCGGATTCGTGGCCATTGCTGCAATTCCCTTTGCAGTATCAATACTACTTCCTCCACCAACTCCTAAAACAGAGTCACATTGATGCATCTCTAAGTATTCAATTCCTTGAGCCAAAATTTGTGTACTAGGGTTTGCTTCAACTTTATCAAAAATCTCATAACTAATTTTGTAATGTTGAAGCGAATCCTCAACTTTCTTTAAAATTCCTGCTTGCCTTACTCCATAATCGCTAACTACGAGAACTTTTTGTTTCACATAAGGCTTTAAAATCTCTCCTACTCGTGAGCATATTCCAGAGCCGAATTCAACTCTCGTTGGAATTGAAAATGAAAAATTCATTGTTCACAACCGCCCTTCTAAAATACATTACCACCACCTCACCATAAAGGTAAGGTGGTCCTACCACGATAATTGTTATTACGGTAAGGTGGTCCTACCAAAATAATCACTACTTCGGTAAGGTGGTCCTACCACAATAATTGCTATTATAGTAGCATTAATCTGCTTTAATTTCAATCTATATTTAATTTTATATGAACTAGGCTCCAATTTTTTGATTGAAATTAATAAATAAAGAAGCTAGAGCTAAAGTTAATCCAAAAAAACCAAATAACAAAAGAGCAATAAAATATGATCCAGTTAGTGAAATGGTAAAACCAATAAAAATTGGTGTCACAATTCCAGCAATATTACCCGCAGTATTCATGCATCCTGCAATTGTACCAACATGATTACGTTGAGAGATAGTTGCTGGTATTGTCCAATATAGTCCAGCCCAACGCAAGAAAAAGAGAGCCGTAGAAAGTAAAACGATAACTCCTGTTAATGAGGTCGTAACACCTAACCCTAATAGTAAAATACATATTGCCGTCATAAAACCTCCGATAAATAACAATGTGCGCATCACCGTATTATCTTTTCCGCCTTTAGAACGCCAAAAATCAGCGATCCATCCACCAATTAATTCACCAATTACACCAAACCCAAAAATGATTAAAATTGAGCTTCCGATGATTTTAATATCTAAATTTTGCGTTTTTTCTAAATAGTTAGGCCCCCAAGTCATTAGCCCATAAAATACTGTATTTAAGGAATAATACCCTATACACATAGCCCAAAAATTACGATTTTTAAAATAATCCGTTATTTTGATTGCTAATTTTGAATCTTGGGTATCTATGTTATATTCTTCTTCTAAAGCATTCTTGATATGTTCTCTTTCTGCTTCATTCATCCGTGAATTTGTATCTGGTGTCCCTTTAATTACCTTCCAGACCACCCAGCTAACTATGATTGTAAGTAGCCCTGCACCGATTAAAGCTCCTCTCCATCCACCAAACCATGCGATGAATGCAATAATAACCGGTCCGCCTATTGCAGTGCCGAGTGAAGAACCACTATCCAGCAACGTTGCTCCTCGTCCTCTTTCTTTAGATGTTAGCCAAACAGACTGTAATTTTGCCCCACTTGGATAAAGTGGAGCTTCTGCTATTCCAAGTATTACTCTCAAAAAAATTAATAGTTTACTCCCGTTTACAAAACCTGTTAAAGTTTGTACAATCCCCCATAATAAAGAAGATGCGATGAGTAATTTATCTGGTCGGTATCGATCTGCAATCCAACCAGATGGAATTTGCATTAGAGCATAACCCCAAAAGAAGGAGCTTAAAATAATTCCTACTATAGCGGGATCGAGTTCTAAATCTTTTTGAATAAGAGGCATCGCAATAGACAAAACAGCGCGATCTACATAATTAATCGCACACAGAACAAGAAGCATAATAAACACGTGCCAACGAACATTAGTTGGTTTCCTATACTCCGTTGCAGTTACTTTCGAAGGCTCTAATGAACTACTCTTTTTTTCTAACATAGACTACATCCCTTCTTCCGTTTATTATGTTATCGCTTACAAAATTAATAAGATAAAACTTATCTCCTCCTTAATTGTGAAATAAAGGTAAAAAAAGGAATAACCCTAAAAGTTACAGGATAGGTGGTCCTACCACAAAACTCTTAGGGAAATTGTATCATATTTTTTTTGCAATTCAATAGTTTATTTTCGAGACTAATGAACAACCTAATTTTCTCGGTCTAATACATTTTTATATTTCTTCACACTTTCTAGGTGTGTAATCACTGCTTTCCGTGCACGATCCGGATCCATATTTTTAATCGCTTCGTATATTTTTTTATGTTCATCCATAGCAATCTTATCTTGACCCGGTATCATTAATGCATCCGTACGAGATTCATATAATCCATTTATAATGGAATCAGAGATCAGTCGTAACGTATGAACCATCATCGAATTGTGACTCGCTTCCGCTACAGCCATATGAAATTCAAAATCCTCAACAGCTGCAACTTTCCCTTTCTCAAAGCAATCTTCTAATGTATCCATTGCGTATTTTATTTTATCTAATTCTCTCTTGCTTCTTCTTTCAGCCGCATAGTAAGCAGCTTGACTTTCGATACTTTGTCTGAGTTCAAGCAATTCAATAAGTGATGAATCTTCGTTTTCTAGTATCGAGTTTAAAAGCTGGAATAATTCTTCTTGCTCATTCTTGGCAAAAAATACTCCTATTCCAGGTTTTACTACTACCACCCCTTTTGATTCTAAAACACTTATGGCCTCACGTACAACTCCACGTGATAGAGAAAATTGTTTTGCTAAATCTCTCTCTGGTGGGAGTTTATCCCCCGGTAAAAAATCTCCGTTTTGTATTGCACTTTTTATTTGTTCTATAACAATTTTAGAAGCTCGATCTTTCTTTATAGGATTAAAACTCATAATTCACCTCGATATAATATGCCAGAAATAAAATAAAAAATTATTAATATTAATTACCAAAAAGATAAAATAATTCACATTCATAAAAATCTTTATGAAAACAATCTTAATTAAGAAAAAATAAAGTCAAGTATGCTATCTTCATGCTTCTTAGATAAGTATGTGCAAAATTATAACATATATTTCTCTAATGCCATAACCCATTAAAAAAAGACTAACGCACATGTTAGTTCTATAAGAAAGCGATTCTTGAATAATCAACAATATTTCTATTAGAGTTGTGGAATAAGAAAAGCACATTATTTTGTCAATCTCTTTTACATAATCAGTATTCTAGGAAACAAAAAAAGGGTATCTCAAAGTTGGAAATTCGACTTTGAGATACCCTTTTTCTCTTGATAAATATTCAATTTAGGAGATACCCCATAATTTATAGATGGTTGGAATAGTTAGGTTTAAAAAACAATCTTAATCTGTTGTCCAGACAAGGCTAGATAGTCTGAACAACTCAACCTTGAAATGGATTTCCCCTTTATAAAGCCTCACCTAGATTTGTTCTAGATGTTCAATCCGGAAATGCTTGTCCCAATGCTTTTAAGCCATCCTCGTAGATTCCATGGAACAGATTTATGGCCTCTTCGTCACTAACACCTGCAGGTGTGAAACTGCCAGACCACTCCACCAACGATGTTTTGCTGTCAGCAATCTCGCGAACATGGATTGTAGATTGATAATCCGTGACTGGAAATGGTGCTTTCATAATCGAGTATGTGTAGTAACGTTCCTTGTCGTTGAATACTTCCAAACACTCTACTATCACCTCTCCATCAGGGTTAGCTAGATGACGCACGCGTCCACCTTGGCTTAGTTCACTGCTAGGTATATAAGGTAGCCATTCGGGAAGTGAGTTAAAGCCTCCGATCAATTGCCATACTTGGTCAGGTGAAGCAGAAATTTTAATTGTTGTAGTAGTATGTGCCATATTAATTACTCCTTTTTAGAATTGATTGGCAGTGGGGCATCAGGTGCCACCAACTTTTGTTCACGCATTTCCTGCCAAAATGCCGCCGGAATAACAGTGTTCAATGCTGCCTGGTCTTCTTCGATTCGCTCAGGGCGGCTAGCACCGGGAATGACGGCAGCCACTGCTGGATTAGCCAGCGAAAATTGTAAACCAGCAGCCTTAATGCTGATTCCGTGATGATCTGCAATGTTTTTGATTTTATTAACTTTTGCAATAATTTCTGGTGACGCTTTTTGATATTCGAAGTGAGTACCTCCAGCAAGAACACCTGAGCTATAAGGGCCACCAACGACAATATCCATATTGTGTTTTTGAGCTGCAGGCATTACGCGTTGTAGCGCACGCTCATGATCTAATAATGAATAACGCCCCGCTAACAAGGATACATCTGGTTTTGCTTCTTCTAAATCCAGCATAAGTTCAATGGGTTCTACTCGGTTTACTCCAAGGCCCCAACCCTTAATTACGCCTTCTTCACGTAAACGTGTAAGCGTACGGAACGCTCCTGTTCTAGCAGCTTCAAATTGTGCAAGCCACTCATCACCATAAAAATCTTGAGCTGGATCATGAATGTAAACAAAGTCCAGATGATCTGTTTGTAACCGTTTCAAACTTTGTTCAATAGAGCGAAGAGTTCCATCTTCACTATAGTCCGGGATGATTTTATTCTTACGACCAAATTCGAATAGTCCACCTTTTTCTCCTAAATCACGTGCAGCTGGATCTTCCAGTTCATCCGAAATAAGTCTACCTACTTTTGTACTTAAAACATATTCATCACGATTTCTTTTTGACAGTGCTTCACCAAGACGAATCTCCGATAAGCCTGCACCATAAAATGGAGCTGTATCAAAGTAACGAACGCCACTTTCCCAAGCAGCATCCACTGTCGCAATTGCTTCCTCTTCTGGGATATCACGGTACATATTACCAAGTGGTGCCGTACCAAAACCAAGTTTTCCTTTTAGTATATTTCTCATTTAACGTTTCCCCCTAAAATTTATTTTTAAATTACAACTAATTAACCTAGATATGTTTTTTGTAATGCCTCTAGACCATCCTTATAAATTCCATGGAACAGATTAATTGCCTCTTCATCACTCACTCCTACAGGAGTGAAACTACCAGACCATTCAACTAATGATGTATTAGCATCCTTACCTTCTTTTACATGGATTGTAGATAAATAATTAGTCACAGGGAATGGTGCTTTCATAATTGAATACGTGTAGTAGCACTCTTTCTCATTAAATGCTTCTAAACGTTCTACGATCGCATCGCCATCAGGATTAGCTAAATGACGTACACGTCCACCTTCAGTTACTTTGCTGCTAGGGATATAAGGTAACCAATCTGGAAGTGCATCAAAACCTCCGATCAATTGCCATACTTGTCCAGGTGACGCTGGAATTTCAATAGATGTAATAGTATGTGCCATATTCGTTACTCTCCTTTTTATTTAACGTTGATTGGTAGTGGAGCATTAGCTGCAACCAGTTTTTGTTCGCGCATTTCTTCCCAGAATGCTGCCGGGATCACTGTGTTCAATGCAGCTTTGTCTTCTGCAATTCGTTCAGGTTTACTAGCACCAGGAACAACAGCAGCAACTGCCGGATTAGCCAAAGAAAATTGTAAAGCAGCAGCCTTGATACTGATTCCATGACGATCTGCAAGATTTTTTATCTTCTCAACTTTTCCCATTATTTCTGGTGACGCTTTTTGATATTCGAAGTGAGTACCTCCAGCAAGAACACCTGAGCTATATGGACCACCAACAACAATGTCCATATTGTGTTTTTGAGCTGCAGGCATTACGCGTTGTAGCGCACGCTCATGATCTAATAATGTGTAACGACCAGCTAGCAAGGATACATTTGGTTTTGCTTCTTCTAAGTCCAGCATAAGTTCAATGGATTCTACTCGGTTTACTCCAAGTCCCCAACCCTTAATTACGCCTTCATCACGCAATTGTGTAAGTGCACGGAATGCCCCTGTTCGAGCTGTTTCAAATTGTGCAAGCCACTCATCACCATAAAAATCCTGCGCTAAATCATGAATATAAACAAAGTCCAGACGATCTGTTTGTAAACGTTTCAAACTCTGTTCGATAGAGCGAAGAGTTGCATCCGCACTATAGTCATTGATGATTTTATTCTTACGACCAAATTCGAAAAGTCCGCCTTTTTCTCCTAAATCACGTGTAGATGGATCTTCCAGTTCATCCGAAATAATTCGACCTACTTTTGTACTTAAAACATAATCATCACGATTTCTTTTTGACAGCGCTTCGCCAAGACGAATCTCCGCTAAACCAGACCCATAAAGTGGAGCTGTATCAAAATAACGAACGCCACTCTCCCAAGCAGCATCCACTGTTGCAATTGCTTCTTCCTCTGGGATATTGCGGTACATATTACCAAGTGGTGCCGTACCAAAACCAAGTTTTCCTTGTAGTATATCTTTCATATAAAATCCCCCTAAAATTTATTAGTATAGTATGAATTAATTCAAAAGATCACGTGCTAAATACAAATGTCATTTAATCGTCTGACACAACTTAAGCTTAACTATTAACCTTTTCCTGCATGAAGTTCTGGATATTTAGTCATTCCTTGCATCAAAATTTGTTCTATCTGTTTATTTCGGAAATGCTTGTTTCAATGCCTTTAAGCCTTCCGCGTAGATGCCATGGAACAGGTTTATGGCTTCTTACTTCCAAACGTTCTACAATCGTATCGCCATCTGGATTAGCAAGATGGCGTACACGCGCACCTTGGCTTAGTTTGCTGCTTGGGATATAAGGTAGCCAGTTTGGAAGCTAATCAAAGCCTCCAATCAATTGCCAGACCTGGTCAGGCGAAGCTGGGATTTTAATTGTTGTAGTAGTATTTGCCATATTAATTACTCCTTTGAGTTCATTGGTAGTGGTGTCTTCAAAATTTTATTTGTTAATTCAGTATCAATATTAAATCTTTTATACCGTCTCATTTCACTCACCTCCTTAAATTTTTTTAATAATCAAAAACGATTTGATGTTCCAAATAGTTATCATTTTATATTCAATCATTACGCGAAATTACGATATGTTATTGTAAAAAAAGATAGTTTTCTGTATTATCTTTTTTTAATAATTAACATAGAATGGATTACGCAATAACATATCGTCATTTTGTATAATAACGATATGTTATTGTAAAAAAAAGATAGTTTTCTGTATTATCTTTTTTTTAATAATTAACATAGAATGGATTACATAATTTCATATCGTCATTTTGTATAATAACGATATGAAATTATAAAAAAAAGAAAGACTTTAATAAAATAAAAACCGCCATTTCTTATGATTCATAGTAAGCAATCAAAAGTATAGAAGAAATATTGAACATGCTATATGAAAGTAAAACTGAAATCCTTAACATTCTTATAGGTATTTCAATTAACTCCTATATTTCATGTCCAATCATCTCTTTAAGTTGATTAAAAGCTTCGTCATTCCTTTTATAATATGTCCATTTCCCGTGGCGTTTTGTTGTCACAAGACCAGCTCGATATAGAATGGAAAGATGCTGAGAAGCCGTTGATTGTGTAACATTTAATTTTTCATGGAACTGCGATACACACACCCCTACTTTTTGAAAATCACTCACTTCTTGAGAAGAAAAATGTTTCTCTGGCTCTTTTAACCATTCTAATATTTGCAACCTTGTTTCATTAGACAATGCTTTAAAAATATCAATTGGTTTCATGACTCTTATTATATCGTCAAATCACGAAATGTAAAGTTGTTTTCAAATATCTAATATTCTTTGAAATTTGTTCTAACTGTTCAATTCGGAAATGCTTGTCTCAATGCCTTTAAGCCATCCTCGTAGATATGGAACAGATCTATAGCCTCTTCGTCACTAAAAATCAACAAATACTTATTTGATCGTCTGACAAACTTTATTATGAAACATAGAAACAAGAAAGAAAAGTACGCACTTTAAAGTACTATAGGCACCAAAAAGTATCCTACCAAAGAAAAGACGAATGCCTTCTCTGGCAAACCGCAGTGGCGGTGTCGATTTCCAACCGTAATTTTCCCTACCAGTTTAAAGGGTAAAGGGAAAATATCATACCTACGCTTTTGAGGTTGATAACATTGGTAAGGATGTATTATGCGGATATTTATATGTTTAGAAATGAACCTAATTCCGCGATGAAGTTTTCACATTTTGGTTGTCCTGGTGAAGAGGATTGTAATAAAAATCACTTTGAAAAAGCTACATTTTTAGCAAAACAATTGAATGAAGGGATGCCTTATAGCTATAAAAGTTTCCTTTTGGCTGAATAAGCAACGGAATTTGAAGTGGAAATCATTTTGACTCAAAAAGGGAGCGAAGGCAGACCTTTAAAAGAATCATTTACATTCAATACTGAATAAGTTTTTTACTTGAATATAAATGCATGATTTATAAAATGATCTTACATTCAAAGGGCCGCCAATTTGCGGCCTTCTTATGACGCTAACGCACCCGTTAGTTCTATAAAGACTTATTGTAGAGTTGACACAAGCTGTGCAATAGGCTAGGGGTGAACACGCTTCCCTACGGATATTCACCGGCAGGATTTACACCTGCCTCAAATTATTTGCTTTTCGGAGCTTCTGAAACCCCTACCTTGCGACCC
>NZ_JBNNSH010000008.1:0-194103 GCF_050277555.1 Peribacillus sp. NPDC097895
GCTCGACTTGCATGTATTAGGCACGCCGCCAGCGTTCGTCCTGAGCCAGGATCAAACTCTCCGAAGAAATGTTTGACTTGCTCATTTGCTTTTTTGATAGTGTGTGCTCACTTAAAATTTAACGTTGGCGCTTTGTTTTGTTCAGTTTTCAAAGAGCAATTTCGTTGTCGTTTACTTCGTAAGCGACTTTTACATCTTATCATGTTATCAACTGTGTTGTCAACATGTTTTTTTTATTTTTTTTGTTTTGATGAAGCTGCGAAAGCTGATGTCCCGCAGCGACATGTATTAATATAACACCTATATTATTATTGGTCAACAATAAAAATGCTTTTTTTAAAAGTTTTTTTAAATACGATAAAACCGATGATAAACCTCGTGTCCTTTTGTCTCCACGTTGACCACATCAATTACCTTTTTCTCTATCAAATATTCCAGTAGAACACCTAGATCGACCGAATAAAACTTAAGTTCCGGATGCTCCATAAGCTCCGCGATCGTCCACGGATCTTCTTTCGTCCCCATTATTTCAACCAGATGCTGCGAACCGGCATTCGTCCTTGAATAAATAAGGAATTCACTTGCAAGGAAAAGAAGCTCCAATCTTTTTTCGAGAGTTTCCTCACTGCTGATCAACTCTTTATAAAGTTTGTAGATTTCAGGTTCCATATGCTTCACTTGGTTCCAGACCGTAACCTCCGGATAAAAACCTTGTTCTATTATTTCCAAACGGGCCAAATGATGCAGGGAATGAACGATATGGTTATATGCATCAAGATGATGCCCCTTTTCAAAAAAGCTTTTCCCATCCATGTACCTGCGAATTAACTTTGCGAACTCCATCCCCATCTTTAACTTCCTTCCATAGAAGGGGAATTCCCGGATTTCGGTTTTCAATCGGTCCAAATATTCATTTCGGTCAAAAAGGACCTTTCCATTATAAATCCAGTCGACCACTTTGCGATTGGTTCCTAATAGAAGCCATTCTTTTAACTGATCTTCCTTTACAATATGTAAGGCAGCTTTTTTATCCTGGTAAGTGTAATGTTTTAAAAACACAGCCTCTTCCGCTTCGTCTACAATCACAAAAAGGATGTAGTCAAATGTATCGGTAACTGGGCTTTTATCATCTCTTTTTTCTATTAACAAGATTCCAAGTGTAGATTTTAAACTTGCTCGCTCTTGATAAATCGGGCGAAGGATATCTTCCATCATAAATTCCTCCAAAACCTTTTTTTTTAAAACTTTCGACAAAACTCTTCAAAATCCTGCCTACTTCATTTACCCATGGCCAATTCAATTTAAAAGTAATTTGTATCCTTTATTTCTTTTTTGTTCCATCCTTAGTTTATGTTATAGTTAAAGTTAGATTTTAGGAGGGACAATCCATGGCTAAATATTCTAGCAAAATCAATAAAATACGTACATTTGCTTTGAGTTTGATATTCATTGGCTTTATCGTAATGTATCTAGGGCTTTTCTTCAAAACACATCCTATTGTCATGACGCTTTTCATGGGGCTTGGTCTCTTATTCATAATCGCCAGCACTGGGGTTTATTTTTGGATTGGGATGCTTTCTACAAAATCGATCCAGGTTGTCTGTCCTAACTGTGGCAAACCTACAAAAATATTAGGGCGTGTGGATATTTGCATGCATTGCGAAGAACCATTGACCCTTGACAAAAAGTTGGAAGGCGAAGAATTCAACGAAAAATATAACCGCAAAAGCTTGCATGACTAAAGGAATACGGAGCTAGATTACTGCCCCGCCACTTAGCTTTTAATTATATCATTTCTTCATAACATGAAAAAAAGTTCCAACCAAGTGGAGGAACTTTTTTTAATGCGTTTCTTTTTTCGCACAATCCGTGCAGTCGCCGTAGATTTCCATCCGATGGTGACTAACATTGAAACCGGTGACTTGTGCTGCGAAATGCTCGACTTCATCCAATGCAGGATAATCGAAATCCACGATCTTTCCACAGGTTTGGCAGATTACATGATAATGGTTCGTCGTCACAAAATCAAACCTTGCTGAAGAATCACCATACGTGAGTTCTTTTACCAAACCTACCTCACGAAAAACGCGCAGGTTGTTATAAACGGTCGCTACACTCATATTTGGAAACTTGCCTTCCAGCGCTTTATATATATCATCAGCGGTAGGGTGGGACATGGAACTTATCAAATATTCAAGTATCGCATGGCGTTGAGGAGTTATTCTTACACCGGTATCTTTAAGGGATTCCAACGCTTCTTTTAACTGAACTTCAGACACCGTCATCCACCTCTTTTTCTCATTAAGTATGAATTCTTACATTATAATCTTTATAAATAGTGTACCTTTTGCAAGTGGATTTTGTCAATAAATCAAGTGTTTTACCATTCTTTTTTAGTTTATTCAACAACCATTGAATCTTTCCCATTTTTGCATGGAGTTTAGTATCCCCTCGATAAGTCGATAACATTGATGAAGTCTTTTCCAGCTCCCAAGTATTCAAGCATGTTTTTTTCGAAAATAGCAAAGGTTCTCGGTAAATATTCACCGCTCTTACTCGAAAGATGCGGTGAGACTGTAACGTTCTCCATCCTCCAAAACGGATGCCCTTTTCCTAATGGTTCCGGATTAAATACATCCAAGATGGCATGAGCCAGTTCCTTTGTTTCCAAAGCTTCGATCAGGACTTCTTCGTTAACCAGATCACCCCGGCCAATATTCACGAAGACGGCGGAGTCTTTCATCGCTTTAAAGTGTTCTTTTTGCAAAAGATCCTTTGTCTCACCCGTACTAGGCAAAACGGATATGATGTAATCTGCTTCCGGCAAGGCCTCCAATAAATGGTCAAGGGTGTATAGGCGATCGACGGACTCCACTGGTTGTCCACTCCGATTCACCCCCATTGTCTTCATCCTAAATGCCTTACCCAGACGAGCCACTTCTCCGCCAATTGCACCGGCACCGAGAATGAGCATCTTTTTACCATTCAATTCCCCTACTTCAATTTTTCTATCCCACAGTTCTTCCCCTTCATTCTTCATAAGCAGTTTCATTTTCTTTTCATATTGTAAAAGCATCCCTATCGCATACTCGGCCATCGGTATTTTATGAATGCCTCTTGCGTTCGTCACCAAAATCCCGCGATCCTCTAACGCTTTGAAAGGCATTAATTCCATCCCTGCACTCATGACCATGATCCATTTCAAGTTCGTAGCTTTCCTGATGACTTCCTCCGTTAAATCCTCGCCGTATGTAATTAAAATTTCCGCTTCACTAAGTGGCTCATCTGTCCATTTTTCTTGATAAATGAAGTTCAAATCTGGAAAAGTGTCCTTCATCTTCGTTTGGATGCTTTCGTTCGGAATGATCGTTGAAAGTATTAACATATTCATCTCTCCCTATAATTAACATAAAAAAAACACGGGCTCTGTATGTCCCGCGCAACTTTCTCTGAGGAGGTATTCCCTTAATAAAGCATATTCAGGTGTCCTCTTTTTGAGTTGGACAAAAGCCTTAGCCTTATTAAAAAAGGCTTTATTTTAATAAATTTGGATTTAAGGCTTGTAGTTCCGGCAAAATGAAAATGCCATCCCTTCTGATCAGGACGTCATCAAAGTATATGTCACCGCCGCCATATTCGGGCCGCTGGATTAAGACCATGTCCCAATGTATCGATGAACGGTTTCCATTATCCGCTTCATTATAGGCAAGTCCTAGAGCCAAGTGTAGGCTTCCGCTTATTTTCTCATCGAACAATGTATCGTCCATAGGCTGCAATATGTATGGATTGATTCCAATCGCGAACTCCCCGATAAAACGGGACCCTTCATCAATATCGAGGATTTCTTGCATTTTAGAGTGTTGATCGGAAGTGGCTTTCATGATTTTTCCCTTTTGGAAGGTTAATTCTATGCCACTAAAGGTGATTCCTTCATAGGTTGTAGGTGTATTGAAAGTTATCCTTCCATTGACGCTCTCTTTTAGAGGTGCCGTAAACACTTCTCCGTCGGGTAAATTCTTCTTTCCCGCACATATGATTGCCGGTATACCTTTAATAGAAAAGGTCAAATCCGTCCCTGGTGATTTGATCCTGACTTTATCAGTGCGTTCCATCAATTGCTTTAATGGTTTCAGTGCCTCCTCCATTTTCCCGTAATCCATTGTGCATACGTTCAAAAGGAAGTCTTCGTACCTGCTAAAGCTCATTCCGGCTTTTTGCGCTGATGCGTTGGTAGGATAATTAAGTAACACCCACCGTCGGTTGTTTACATAAAAAAGAGTGGAAGAATTCATGGCCTCCCCTTGAAGACGGTGCCTCTCAACGGGGACTTCAGTCATTTCCGCATCATTTTCTTCACAGGTGATGATGATGACCGCATCGATATCGGTATACTTCTTCAAAGCCCATTCAGAAGAGGTGTCAAGTTGTTCCTTCACATTCCCTAGCAACAAATGCCGGCTTATCTCATCGTCTTCGAGTTCTATATATGGATAAGCACCGACTCTGTATGTTTCATCAATCAGCTCTTTCAACAATGGTTTCGTGTTGATATGGCCCCGTATGAGGATTCTCTCTTTTGGCTGTAATTGTATCGAATGATGAATCAGCATGGCAGCAAGCTTCGTTATTCGCTCATCCTTCATTGCCTGTCCCTTATTTTTCGAGGTCGCGAAGAGTTTCAAGAGCTTCTTCAACGTGGCCTTTGACTTTAACCTTACGCCATTCTTTGACGATCTTGCCTTCCTTATCAATCAGGAAAGTTGAACGTTCAATGCCCATATATTCCTTTCCGAAGTTCTTTTTCAATTGCCATACATCAAATGATTCAGCAGCTTCATGATTTTCATCAGCTAGCAGCAAAAAAGGCAATCCATGCTTTTCAATGAATTTTTCATGACGTGCTGCCGGGTCTGGACTGATCCCAATGATGACGGCGTTCAGTTCCTCAAACTGCTCATTATGATCCCGAAAATCACAAGCCTCCGTCGTGCAGCCTGGTGTCATATCTTTTGGGTAAAAATACAAAACTATGTTTTTGCCCTTAAAATCCGATAAGGAAACTAACTCACCATTGTTTGCAGTGAGTTGAAAATCAGGTGCTTTTTCGCCAATTTTTACAGTCATTTTGAACCCTCCATTTCTTTCATTATGGTAAGAGTACCCAATAATCGAAAGAAACACAACTTTCATTTATCCTTCCTATCTTTCTGATCCAAGTCGATCACCGTCCGAATCACGAACGCTGCCGGGAGCGTGTACCCGATGAAGGCCTGAATCGTAGCTATCATCCTTCCCATGCCTATTGGGGCTATGTCTCCATACCCCACTGAAAACATCGTCATCGCACTAAAATAAAAAGAAGTCTTCAGCTGTTCATAGAAAGTGCCGTCCAAACGATTGCCCATATCAAGAATCACCGAATGATTCTGAAGCTCGTATAATAAATAAATCAATGCAAATCCAACTAATATCGTCGCATATAAATTGCCAAGCCACAGCAGATCCTCTAAGGAAAACTTCTTTCCTCCCGACTCAACAAGAAATAACGTCCGAATGCTCATCACCATGCAAAAAATGATTCCTGCAATCAAGATGTAGAATGTCATTCCCCACGCCCCATTTCAAAACGCCACTTCCTTTATACATACTCCCTGTCCAAACAATATATTCTTTTTTAGGGACTGACTTCATAGTTAACACTCCCACATCCAATACGCTCTTGTCGGATTGAGAACTTTTTCCTTGTTGACCATCCAAGTCGGATATGTTAAGATTGTCTAAATTTTTATAATAGTTTTTATTTTATAAATTTTTAGTGCCTGCAGTCAGCTTATCGAGCAGGTTTTATGAAATTTCATATGTGGAAATAGGTTCCTAATTTTCATTAGGATTAAAAGGGAAGCCCGGTGTAATTCCGGAACGGTCCCGCCACTGTAATGGGAATGTTAGCGCCATCCATATGCCACTGATCTTAAGGATTGGGAAGGCTTGCGCTAATGATATTCCCTAAGTCAGGAGACCTGCCTGTTTCAACAACACTGTTTTAACCTACGGGAGATAGGGAGGTGTTAGGGACCTTATAATTGTAAGGGGCATTTTTCATGCCTCTTTATTTTAAGCATTTCTAACTTTCTCTTTTTGACGGTTAGGGGTGCTTTTTTTGTTGTTTTATCAAATTAAAGAATGCAGGAGGATGAGAATATTGAAAAGTAGTAGTTTAGGGTACCCGCGAATCGGTGAAGATCGTGAATGGAAACGCACATTGGAAGCTTACTGGTCCGGGAAAATCGATGAAACGGAGTTTACGGCACAACTAGAAGCCATCCGGTTGGGCAATTTGCAAAAACAGAAAGATCAAGGAATTGATATCATTCCTGTCAATGACTTCACTTTATATGATCAAATGCTAGATATGTCAGTCATGTTCGGTCTTGTTCCTGAACGTTATTCCGCTTATGAAGGCGGCGCCGTTCCCCTTTCCGTTTATTATTCCATGGCCCGCGGTAACAAGGATGAAGTCGCTTCAGAAATGACGAAATGGTTCAATACGAACTATCACTATATCGTCCCGGAATTAAAACGGTCACAGCTGAACTTAACAGAAAATAAACCACTTGCTGCATACCGGGAAGCCAAGGAAAAGCTAGGGATTGAAACGAAGCCCGTGTTAATCGGACCTTATACCTTCATCTCCCTTTCCAAAGGCTTCAACAAAGAAGATATTCCTGGCATCATCCTGAGTTTGCTTCCGCTATACACGCAAATTCTGCAAGAGTTGGAGCAAGAAGGCGTGAAATGGGTTCAAATCGATGAACCTTCCATTGTTTCATCAATTTCCAAAGATGATATGCAAACCGTTGCATACCTCTACGAAAAACTGAATGAAGCAGCACCAAGCCTGAACATCATGCTGCAAACATACTTTGATGCCGTGGAACACTACCAAGAGGTGATTGAATTACAAGTACAGGGGATCGGCCTTGATTTTGTACATGATAAAGGGAAGAATCTTAGTAATCTTGAAGAATTCGGCTTCCCGAAGAACAAAGTGCTTGGTGCAGGTGTGATTGATGGAAAGAACATTTGGCTTTCTGATTTATCCAAAAAGATCCATTTGATCGAGACGCTTAAGAAAAAAGTAGCCGAAGACCAGATCTGGCTTCAGCCCTCTTGTTCCCTGCTTCATGTCCCGGTGACCGTCCGCAATGAAACTCTGATTGCCAAAGAAGTGAAAGAGGCCCTTGCTTTTGCAGATGAGAAACTTGAAGAAATCACACTCTTGGTCAAAGGAAATAACCAAGGTTTAGATGCTATCGCCGAAAAAGTGGGCGCCAATAAATTAGCGGTTCAAACGTTAGCAAGTTCAAGTGCACGAAATCATAAAAGTGTACAATCCAATGTCGAAAAGGTTAAATCCAAGACCACAGGACGTCAGTTGCCATTTAAAGAGCGCTATCAAAAACAACAGGACTTTTTCAAATTGCCTTTTCTTCCTTCCACTACGATTGGCAGCTTTCCGCAGACATTTGAAGTTAAACAAGCACGCGGGAAATTTAAACGAGGAGAATGGACCGCTTCGCAATATGAAACATTCGTAAACGAAGAAATCGGCAGGTGGATCGATATCCAAGAAGAAATCGGTTTGGATGTTTTGGTTCACGGGGAATTCGAACGGACGGATATGGTTGAATACTTCGGCCATAAGTTAGGCGGATTCGTCTTTCTTGAAAAAGGGTGGGTACAATCTTACGGGTCTCGCTGCGTAAAGCCTCCAGTCATATACGGCGACGTCCATTTCATCGAGCCCATGACTGTCAGGGAAAGTGTATACGCACAATCACTGACGAAGAAAACGGTAAAGGGAATGCTTACAGGTCCTGTAACGATTTTGAACTGGTCATTTGTCCGTGATGATATTTCCAGGGAGAATGTTTGCTACCAGCTGGCGCTCGCTTTGGAAAAAGAAGTCATTGCATTGGAATCCGCTGGAATAAAAATGATTCAGGTTGATGAGCCTGCACTTAGAGAAGGCCTGCCATTGAAAAAAAGCGATCGCGATGAGTATTTAAACTGGGCTGTTAATTCGTTCTTGATATCCACTTCAAGCGTGGAGGATACAACCCAAATCCACACGCATATGTGCTATTGCGACTTTAACAGCTTCATGGATGTCATCTCCTCCCTCGATGCCGATGTCATTTCCATCGAAACATCCCGTAGCCATGGGGAGCTTGCTTCCGCATTCGAGGAAAAAACGTATGAAAAGGGTATTGGCCTGGGTGTGTATGATATTCACAGCCCGCGTGTGCCGGCAGTGGAAGAAATGGTCGATATGATTGAACGGGGCATCAAGGTATTGGATAAAGACCAGTTTTGGATCAATCCCGACTGCGGCCTGAAAACAAGGGGTATCCCGGAAACCGTCGCTTCCCTGACAAACATGGTCGAAGCAGCAAAAATCGTCCGTGAAAACCTTTTATCTAAAACAACAGGCAAATGATCGAGAAGAACACTGCCCACCCAACACAGCAGTCACGGACTTTTTTAACCGACCTTGTTTTTCCACCGGATACAAATCATCACAATACCATCTTTGGCGGGAAAGTAATGGCCTATGTTGATAAAATAGCCTGCATTTCAGCTATGCGCCATTGTCGAAAACCCGTTGTGACTGCTTCAAGCGACTCTTTTGATTTTTTGGCCCCCATCAAGACAGGGGATGCGATCAACCTTGAAGCATATGTCACCTGTGCTCATCGCACATCAATGGAGGTATTCGTCAAAGTGGAGCGTGAGAACCTATTAACAGGTGAAAAACAGCTTACGGCACGTGCCTTTTTAACGATGTTGGCCATCGATGAAGATGGTAAGCCGACAAACGTACCTCAGGTCATTCCCGAATCGGAAGAGGAAAAGCAGCAATTTGTTCAAGCACAAGCAAGATATATTGAAAGAAAGAAAAAACGGAACTAAACAAAAACCCCTTCAACATGAATACTGTTGAAGGGGTTTCTTTTAGTTCCCTGCCCCGCGGTATCTCTTCACTCCCTGATTCCATATGAAAACGGATATCATGAAAAAGACAACCCCGATTACAGGAGTGGCAAATGCATATGCATACCACTCTTCTTTTCTAAGGAAATAAGATGCAGGATACACACCAACAAACGCGAATGGCAGCACCCATGTAAGAACAAAACGAATGACCTTATTATAAATATCAACAGGATAGCGTCCGTAGTTCCCGATATTGTACATCATGGGCATGATGGAAGTTTTCGCATCAGACCAGAACCCAATGCTTGCTATTGCAACGAAAATGGCTGCATAAGCAAGGGCCCCTCCTATTGCAAAAATGATGAAAAGAATCGGATCATACCATGCAAGCTCCAGATCCAATTTAATCCCTGAATAGAATATTATAATCAAACCGGTCACAACACCAAATAACGCTTCAAGCTCGATTCTTTCTAATATGACTTGAAATAAGCTATGTATCGGTCTTGTTAAAATCCGGTCCATCTCCCCTTTGACGATATAGCGATCATTGAAATCCCAGATATTGAAAAAGGCTGAAAAAAGGGCGAATGGAATAAGGAAGAATCCATATATGAATATGATTTCTTCACGGCTCCAACCGCTTAAAAATTGTGTATGTCCAAAAACGACTAAGATAAATACCAGATTCACGACCTGATTCAGCAGGTCAGATAGGATTTCCATGAAGAAATCGGCTCGATACTGTAATCTTGTTTTCATATACTGACTCACATATTGAAAAAACATCGATACATAAAACATCCCATCAACCCCCTTGAACAATCAGCTGTTTTTTCGCGACTATCCATAAAAGCTGAATCGGTATAATGAGAATGATGACCCAAATTAACTGCTGTAATAGTGCCATGCCAATTTCGCCTGAACTGTACCCATTCGTAAAAATCATGCTTGGTACATAACTGATCCCCTGAAATGGCAAGTATTTCATCACTTCCTGCGCCCATATCGGGTAGAAACTGATGGGCAGCAACAGACCGGAAAATAAATCGATGATGACCCTTTTAGCCCGAATCAACCCAGCATTGTTATATAAGAAAAAAGTAGTGATTCCCGTCAATAAGTTAATTTGTGTATTGATGATGAAGCTGAACAGCAAGGAAATGGCGAATATCCCCCACGTTGCCGGCTCATGCGGCAATTCGATAGGAAAAATGAAAGCCACCAGCAGCATGCCTGGAATCGAGAAGAAGAAGAAACGGAATATCCCTTCCCCAAGTCCTTGCATCGTTTTCATGCCTAAATAGTTATAAGGCCTGATCATTTCAATGGCGACCTTGCCGTCCTTTATCTCAGTGGCAATTTCGCGGTCAATATTATTGAAATAAAAGGCACGTGCCATCCAAGCCACCGCGACATAGGTGGTCATCTGCATACTTGAAAGTCCTTCAATGGAGCTTTTTTCTCCATATATCGCATTCCATAAGAAATAATAAGCACCGATATTAATGCTATAAATTAAAATGCCTGTATAATAATCCGTTCGATACGCAAGCATCATCAAAAAACGCATGCGAATCATCGCTAAATACTTCCCCATGGCCCTCTCCCTTCTTGATAGACACGTTGTTTCTTAATGATAAGAGAGTCAGACAGTGCCTTCTTCGTAAATGTTTCGAACAATCTCTTCGATGGACGTTTCATGAATTTTGATGTCCTTTATTTTAAAATGAGATACGACAGCTGAAACAAGCTGTGAAATATGATCACTTTCTTCCTTCAACAGAGCAATGTACGTTTGGTTTTTCTCATCATAAACCCAGTTTGCGTCAAATGGGAGCGGTAAGGACCGCAATTCCTGTAAGGCAACTGGCTCGATAAATTGAAAATGGATCTGTTTTTCCTCAGCCCAGTTATCTTTCAAACTCTGCAATTCCCCATCATAAATGATTTGTCCTTCATCAAGCATGATTACACGCTCACACAATGCCTCGATGTCCCCTAAATCATGGGTGGTCAAAAGGATTGTCGTATTGTATTTCTCATTGATTTCTTTCAGGAACTCACGAATCTTCATCTTCACGAGTACATCAAGGCCTATTGTCGGCTCATCCAGGAACAGCAAAGGCGGATTGTGGATCAATGCTGCCGCAAGCTCGCAGCGCATTCGCTGCCCAAGCGAGAGTTTACGCACTGGCTTGTCAAGCAAAGGACCGATATCGAGCGTCTTGATGACATGTTCCATATGATCGTTATATTGTTCATCCGTTACTTTATAGACCTTTTTTAGCAATCTGAAGGATTCTTGAACGGCAATATCCCACCAAAGCTGTGACCGCTGACCAAATACGACCCCGATTGTCTGCGTGAACTTTTCCCTTTCTTTATGTGGGTTCATGCCATTTACCGTGATTTCACCTGCTGTTGGTTCCAAAATGCCCGTCAGCATTTTGATCGTGGTCGATTTTCCTGCTCCATTTTCCCCGATATAAGCTACCATCTCACCTTTTTTTACAGTAAAATTGATATCATTGACGGCAGGGACGATTTTATAATTTCTTGTTAGTAAATCCCGGAAGGCACCCTTTAACCCGGAACGGCTTGATGCCGACTTAAATTCCTTCCGCAGCTGTTTCACTTGAATTGCATCATTCATCCTGTTAAATCCTCCGTAATCTCTTGTCCTAATGCATTAGTTTATCCAACCTCAGCTTTTTAGACAATAAAAATGCCTGGATTTCATATACCATTTTCAGGGGAAATCCGGACGTGTACGAATACATATACAAAGGAGACTATTATGTTATGAATATTAAAAAATTATTACTATCCCAAATCGAAAAAGTCGTCATCAACCTTCAGTATGATTTCCTTTACGAAGATGAATATGGTGAATTATTATGCCAGGTCATCAAAAGGGATTCCACTGGATCGATAGAAAGCACCCCCATAAGTTTCCACCTTCATATTAATGAAGAAAAAGGCACCGGCCAACTTATCTATTACCAAACCGAGGGCGAAATGAACCGCCAAACCTTTGATATCGAAAACCCAGCCACCATCTTGGATATTCTAACCTTCATCACTAAAGTTTTGGGGGCGGACCCTATTTCCCAAACAAAATAAAAGATCAGGAATCCTGCGGTTTCTAAGGCCGCAACGTTTCATTAGGGACCTGATCACATTACCCAGGCTTTTGCCCCGGATTTCCGGACGAAAAAGTGCTATGATTAAGAAGAATAGGTTTGTATTTTTAGGAGGTTTTAAGATTGGATTTTAGTAATTCAGAGCTTTTACATAAAGAGGCACTGGAACATATCGTCGGTGGGGTTAACAGCCCATCCCGCTCTTACAAAGCAGTAGGCGGCGGTTCACCAGTTGCCATGGATCATGCCAAAGGCGCTTATTTCTGGGATGTTGATGGCAATAAATATATCGACTATTTAGCTGCATATGGACCGATCATAACAGGGCATGCACATCCACATATTACGGAGGCCATCGTAAAAGCGGCAGAAACGGGCGTTTTATACGGCACACCGACAAAACATGAAGTCAAATTTGCCAAAATGTTGAAAGAAGCAATACCGTCCCTGGATAAAGTTCGCTTCACCAATTCAGGAACTGAGTCTGTCATGTCCACCATCCGTGTGGCACGCGCTTACACTGGACGCGACAAGATCATCAAGTTTGCCGGCTGTTACCATGGTCACTCCGACCTTGTTCTCGTCGCTGCAGGTTCCGGCCCGTCCACACTAGGTACACCGGATTCTGCTGGCGTCCCAAAAAGTATTGCACAAGAAGTGATCACGGTACCTTTCAATGATATCGAACCGTTTAAAGAAGCATTGAATAAGTGGGGCAACGAAATTGCAGGCGTACTGGTTGAACCGATCGTCGGCAACTTTGGAATCGTCGAACCACACCCTGGCTTCTTGGAAGAAGTCATATCTTTATCTCACGAAGCCGGATCACTCGTCATTTTCGACGAAGTCATCACAGCTTTCCGCTTCATGTACGGAGGGGCACAGGACTTCTTGGGAATTCAACCCGATTTGACAGCCCTTGGAAAAATCATCGGCGGTGGACTTCCAATCGGTGCCTATGGCGGCAAAAAAGAGATCATGGAAACTGTCGCACCGCTTGGTCCAGCCTATCAAGCAGGTACGATGGCTGGAAATCCTGCTTCCATGCTTTCCGGCATAGCTTGCTTAGAGGTACTTAAAGAAGAGGGTCTGTACGATGAGCTTGATCGATTGGGAAAAATCCTTGAAAAAGGTATCCTGAAAGCGGCTAGCCAATATAATGTCCCAATCACTATCAACCGCCTTAAAGGGGCATTGACGATTTATTTCACCACAGAAACGATTGAAAACTATGAGCAGGCGGAAAATACCGATGGCGAAATGTTTGCGAAGTTCTTCAAACTCATGCTCAACCAGGGCATCAATTTGGCACCTTCGAAATACGAAGCCTGGTTCTTGACAATAGCTCACACGGATGATGATATCGCGTATACTCTAAAAGCGGTTGAACATGCATTCAAAAACCTGATATAAGAAATAAAAACAGAATAATTATGCAATATTTATACACCCCCCAGGATATACATCATTCTTGGGGGGTTCTTGATTGCCATGTAATATATCGTTATAATTAGACTTTGAAGCCTTTTCCCTCGAAAATCCCATCCACGCCAGCATCCAAACCATTGTATAAAAAATTGATTTCTGAATATTTAAATGATATGATATGGATACATTTATATACATTTAATCAATTTCTTTCAATCTATCAAAGAACTTGGACTTATTGTTCGGGTTTACTAATATTTCCGTCATTAAAATCAAATGCTACAGGAGGTGAAAGGCAGAAAATAAGGGTAACCTTATTCAAGCCACTCATATGACCCAACAATGGACACCTGCTACATTCAAAGAATTTTACAAGGAAGAACATGATGCCTGCGGAATCGTTTCCTGCATCGAGAAAAAGAAAATCCCTACAAACGAAAACATCTTTGCCTGTATCGACGCCCTGGTTAAAATGAACCATCGCTGTGGCTTCATCAACGGCGAGGGTGACGGCGCGGGCATCCACATTGATATTCCCCGGGCTCTTTGGAAAAAGAAGCTTGAAGCGGTAAATATCGATGCAAGCATCGTCGATCAGGGCTCCTTCATTGTCGGGCACTTATTTTTAAGCAAAAAAACAGACTCGAACGAGTTAAAAATCGAAGTCAAAGAAAAGTTGCTTCAACATGGGCTTTCCTTGGTTTTCGAAACGGATAAAGCTTACCGTTCTGAAGCATTGGGACCGATTGCCATTCAAGAAGACCCGGTGTTCTGGCAATTTGCCTGTTCTTCCGCCATCGAAAGCGACCAGGAGCTTTCGAACATTCTTTTTGAGCTGACTTCCGACATCGAAAAAAGTGATTTTATCCATGTTGCATCTTTAAGCCAGCATCATGCTGTCTACAAAGTGATGGGTGCGGGAGATACACTTCCTGCCTATTATCTTGATCTTGCAGACCCTTTAGCTGCATCCACCATGACACTGGGACATAATCGTTTTTCAACTAATACTCTATCAAGCTTCTTCCGGGTCCAGCCTTTCAGTGTACTTGGTCATAATGGGGAAATCAATACGATTGCCAAATTGCGTGATGAAGCGAAAATGATCGGAGTTCCCATCGCTAAAGACGGTAGCGACTCACAGGATTTAAACAAGACGATCGAAACATTCATCTGCCGTCATGGCTACTCTTTATTTGAAGCTGTCGACCTGATGTTCCCGCCAATCATTAATGAAATCAAGGAATATCCGGATCACTTACAAGACTTATATACGTATTTACGGGAAGCATGGGGGCATTTTGCACAAGGCCCAGCGGGGATCATCTCCCGTTTCGGCGATGAAGCCGTGTTCTCTGTCGACTCTTTAGGCCTGCGTCCTCTATGGAATATTGAAACGGAATCATCCTATATGTTCACTTCTGAACCAGGAATTATCCCTTCCAGTGAATATACCGGAGATCCAAAACCGATGGGCCCAGGGGAAAAAGTAGGTTTGAAATGGCACGGCGACCGTATTGAAATGTACACCTACAAGGACTACCAGGATAAAGTTTTCGAACTCTTCAATAAGCGTTTCATCCTTTCCAATGACCGCGTCCGCTTGCAGCCGCAAGTTTTTGAAAAGGTGGTCACCATGACTAACACCCAAGCCATTCATAATGGTCAGTATAAAGCCTTTGGCTGGGAAAGGGAGCACGTTCAATTGGTAGAACAGATGGCCGAAAAAGGTGCTGAGCCCATTCGTTCACTTGGTCATGATGCGCCACTGGCAGCACTTAATCCACAACGGACCAACATTGCAGATTTCATTAAGGAGAGTGTGGCCGTTGTAACGAACCCTGCAATCGACCGGGATCGGGAAACCGAGCATTTCTCAACAAGAACCATCATTGGCAGACGACCTTCCCTATTCGAAGCGAATAAGGCCGGAAAAGTTACGGAGCTGCTAACTCCCTTATTGATTGAAGGAATAACGGGCTATGAATGCTCATCCATCGTTTCGCAGCCAAGCTATGATCAATTCATTAAATATAACCAAGATCAAAAACTCGTACATTTCATTTCAAGCACCTTCAAAGAGGATGAAAGCATCACGGATGCCTTAACCAGGATTACGGATGAAGCGGTCCATGCAGTGGACGAAGGAAAAACGCTGCTCGTTCTTGATGATGCCCTTGCCCATCAAAACGGCAACCTTTGGCTTGACCCCCACCTTGTTACTTCAGCGGTCGATCAAGCATTGGTCGATACGGGCAAGCGTCGGGATTGTTCCATCCTTTTACGTTCCGCGTCGCTACGGTCACTGCATGATATCATCGTTTCTTATGGGCTTGGGGCCAACTTGATCAGCCCATATTATATGTTCCTTTCCTTATCTTCAGATGATCTTAAGGGGGTTACCAATCTATATAACTCCTTGACGAAAGGACTGGAAAAGGTTATCTCCACCATCGGCATCCATGAGCTGCGCGGTTATGGAAGACTTTTCTCAAGCATCGGGTTACATGAGGAAATCGCGAAATATTTAAATGTGGCTAACTTCTTTGGTTCAAATGATCTAGACTACAATTTTGATAGTATCAAGGCTGATGCAATTCAGCGTGCTGAGGATTATGGCAATGAAAAAGAACGGATGGGAAAAACGTTCCATTTGTTTCCAAGGATTTGGAAGTCGATCGGGGAAGTAGCTTCAACCGGTGACTACGACGCTTATCGCGAAAAGATCACCGAACAGGAAGAAACAAATCCTACGGCGATCCGCCATTTAACATCATTAAAAACTTCAGATACTTCCATCCCTTCTGAAGAAGTCAGTCTTTCAATCGGCGAACAGGAACTGCCGTTCGTCATAGCCTCCATGTCCTTTGGCTCACAAAATGAGATTGCTTTCCGGGCTTACGCAGAGGCTGCAGAGCGTCTAGGCATGATCAGCATGAATGGTGAAGGTGGAGAAATCAAGGATATGCTGGGCAAGTACCCGAAATCCCGTGGACAGCAAATCGCTTCCGGCCGTTTCGGTGTCAATGCAGAACTCTTGAACTCTTCAAATCTATTGGAAATTAAGATCGGGCAAGGGGCAAAACCTGGTGAGGGCGGTCACCTTCCCGGTTCCAAGGTCACAGCGAAAATCGCAGAAGCCCGGAATGCAACAATCGGTTCCGACTTGATCTCCCCTTCCAATAACCATGACATTTATTCAATTGAAGATTTGGCCCAAATGATTCATGAATTAAAAACGGCAAACGACAAGGCAAAAGTTGCCGTCAAAGTACCGGTCGTTCCAAATATTGGTACAATTGCGGTCGGCGTAGCCAAAGCAGGGGCAGATATCATTACGCTCTCTGGTTTTGATGGTGGAACAGGTGCGGCCAGGATTCATGCACTCGCACATGTCGGTCTTCCAGTTGAGATTGGTGTGAAAGCCGCCCATAATGCTCTGCTTGAGTCGGGTATTCGCCAAAACGTTGAAATTTGGGCTGACGGTGGGTTAAAAAGCTCAATGGATATATTGAAATTAATGCTGCTTGGGGCAAACCGTGTAGGCTTTGGAACCCTTTCGATGATTGCCGTCGGCTGTACAACGTGCCGCGGATGTCACCTTGATACCTGCCATGTCGGCATCGCCACTCAAATCGAATCGGAAGCACAAGCGAAAGAACACGGGCTGCGCCGTTTTGTTCCACGAAAATTTGATTTAGCCGTTCAAGGTTTAACGAATATGTTCAGTGCATTTGCCAAGGAACTAAAAATGCTGACAGGATCTCTTGGAGTGAAGAATCCCCAAGACATTGTCGGGCGCTCTGATTTGCTCCAGCAAGTTAAAGGTCAACAATCATTGGATTTAACCTATTTATTAAAAAATCTGGATATAACACCTTTCTCCCATAAAGAAACGGCGGCATATTTGAATGAGGGCTCCATGCAGATTGCCGTTGGCGCTGAATATCTGGATTCGCATGTAGATGAGCTGCAGCAATCCCGCAGCTATAGCTCGATCACGTCCGAGCAGCGCGTACTCGGCAGCAGGGTATCCTGTCACCGCGTCAGGGGCAGACTTGACGGGTCTTACAAAAAGCTTCCCCCCGTTCACCTCTCCTACGAGGATGGTTCTATCCCGGGTAATGGACTTGGGGCATACAATACGGAGGGTATTTCAATCAGCGTGAATGGCGGCGCCCAGGATGGAATTGGCAAAACATCGATTGGCGGTAATATCGCCATCTTTAAATCTCCCGGTAAAGACGGGAAGTTCTACAATGGATCCGTCGGTAAAGGCTTTGGATATGGTGCACAGCACGGTCTTCTCATTGCCCAAGGTGATGCCGATGCCAGGGCGGGAATCCGGCTTTCCGGAGCCGATATGATCATTGGAGGACTATTGAAACAACCCCTTCCCGAAAAGGAAACCGGGAATATAGCGGTAACTTCAAACATTAAAGGATTCGCTTTTGAATACATGACAAACGGAAGAGGTTTGGTTCTAGGAGATCCGGGTCCATGGATTTGCGCAGGGATGACCGGCGGTGTCGTTTATTTACGACAACAGCCTGAAGCTGGATTAACCAAAGAAGTTATTAAGAAACGGGTAGCGAAAGGGGCAAAGATCTCCATTGAGACCCTATCTGCAAAAGGCCTGCAGGACGTGGCCGAACTTCTTGGAAAATACACGGCCCTCTTGAAAGATCATGGCCAAATAGACGAAGCAACCTCTTTAGAGGCTCTTCTTCAAAATCCTGAAAAGCACTTCCTTCAGGTCGTTCCAGTTAAAGAGCAAGCTGATCCTGCTGTTTCCACGGAGTGATACAGAAAACATATTTCATTTAAAAACTGATGCTCTTCAATTCGAGCATCAGTTTTTTCCAATCTTATACCTCTTGGATAGTATTAGTCGAACGGAAAACCACAGCTTAAAACCATCATGAAATTGCCTATATATTCTTTATATATTAAACTTGAATGTACCTATTGTATCTCCAAGGAAAATCCTGTATATTACTTTTTGTTTACATCCTCACATTTTGGTGTAAAGTACTAACAAATAAGTTAGAATACAACTTTAAGAATAGTCTATATATAAATAGAGCCTTTTCTTATCCTGAACCATTAAATAACAAAGAAAGGATTAACCTATATATGAAGTTTGGTGCCCGCATTCTCAAAACAGGAATAGCAATTGTTTTAGCGCTTTATCTCTCGGAACTGCTTAACCTTCCTGCTCCTGTCCTTTCTGGGATTGCTGCAATTTTTGCAATACAGCCGACCATTTATCGTTCATATCAAACGGTGTTGGAGCAAATACAAGGAAATATCATTGGCGCGTTGGTTGCAGTCTCCTTCGTTTTGCTGTTCGGAAATGATATTTTTATAATCGGCCTTGCCGTAATGGTTGTCATAACCATCAATTTAAAATTAAAAATGGATAAAACGATTGTCCTTTCCATCGTGACCGTCATTGCCATCATGGAAAGCCAGGATGGAGAATTCCTTAATTTTGCCTTTGTACGTCTCTCATCCGTTTTACTTGGAATCATTTCTTCTTTTATCGTGAATCTAGTTTTCATTCCGCCTAAGTATGAAGCAAAACTCTACACACGCATTACAGATGTGACGGAAGATATCTTAAAATGGATCAGAATAAGTACAAGACATGCTACCGAACACACTTTATTGAAAAAAGACATCAGCCGTCTAAAGTCGGAGTTATACGATTTGGAGCATATCTATTCCATGTACAAAGAGGAACGGGAATATTTCAAGAAAAACAGTGGAGCTAAAGCAAGAAAGCTTGTCGTTTATCGGCAGATGATCATTACAACAAAAAAAGCGTTCGAAACCTTGAAGAGAATCCATAAATTCGAGAACGAAATTTATCAAATGCCTGAAGATTTCCAACGAAGTATCTTATATCAGCTTGATTCCTTGATCCGTAAGCATGAACAATTGATATTACTGCATATTGAAAAAATAAAATCGATCGAGGAAATTGAAGATTGGGATCAGGATTGTTTAAGTCGTAAAGAGCTGCTTGCCCTCTTTTTCGAACAGCAAAATCAAGTGGACGAAATGCATGATAATCTAGGACACCTCTCTGCCCGACTCGTACCAATGATTTCTTCGGTCATTGAGTATGACGAACAATTGGAACATCTTGAAAAGCTGATTGTCAGCTTCCAGTCCTTCCATAAGGATGACAATGAAATCTCCGTACAGTATGAAGAAGATTAAAAAAGACGGTTCCAGGGGGACCGTCTTTTTTCGTCTCTATTTAGAGGGTGCTCCTCTTTCAATCATCCAAAAGGTGTTGATCTGCTGCCTTTTCAATCATCTCCAATTTCTTCAAAAGATCCTGCAGCTCATCTTCTGAGAATGAACTGAAGCTCTGGCCCATCAATTGGTTATGCTCCGCAAGGACCCTCCCCAAAATCTCTTCCCCGGCCTCTTTCAATTCAAGGTTGATGACCCTGCGATCCTTTTCGGAGGGCTGCCGTTTCACATAATCCATTTCGACCAACTTATCTACAAATACGGTAATCGCACTTGGCTTTACGGTCAAGAAGTCAGCCAACTTGGTCGATTTAATTGAACCCTCTTTTTTTAATATCAATAAAATGAAAAACTGTGGCGACGTTAGACCATAAGGCTGAAGATTTTTCGCTACGATAGCCCTAAGTTTCTTCCTAATCCTAAAAATCTGCATTTCTATACTATTGGTTAGTTCCCATTTAAAATCCAGCCTTCTCACTCCTTATATAGGACAATCCTACCTCTTAAATTTAATTAAATGACATTCCATTGTCAAATTTACTTGCCATATATCCTTAAAACTTAAAAAAATTCAATTTTTTACTATTTATATGTATTTATTTCCCACTAATTTTCCGAATAAATTACATGACAAAAATTAATTAAACTGTTAAACTCTTTACTTATAATATTAATACTTACAAAAGTTAATATTTATTTAAATTAACAAATAAACATTGGATATAGGAGGCTGGTGTCTTTTAACAAAACAATGAAGATTTTAAAGGATTACAAGAATCAATCATCAATATTTTTTGGAGGCGAAACAAGTGAATAGAGGACGTTTAGTTTTAATTAATGTCATTGGTTTGGTTATTATATTGGCGGTAGTAGCCGGTGGGGGTTATTACTATTATGAAAGCTCGAATTTCATTAAAACGGATGAAGCAAAAGTGACAGGAGATCTATATACCATCGTTGCCCCTGCTGCCGGTAAATTATCAGATTGGGACTTACACGAAGGCGACAGTGTCAACAAGAATGATAAAGTGGCTAACGTAACTTCTTTAGATGGAAAAGAAGCTGTAAAAACAGCAGCACAAGGTACAATCGTTAAAACTCAAGTGCATGATGAACAACTTGTACAAGCGGGTCAAACTCTTGCCCAGACCATCAATATGGGTGATCTATCCATAACGGCTAATATTGAAGAAAATAAATTGAAGAATATTGAAAAAGGTGACAGCGTCGATATTATCATCGATGGAGATCCTGATACCGTTTTTGAAGGAACATTGGAACAAATCGGTTATGCTACAACGTCTGTCTTTTCAGTGATGGGCAATCAAAACAGCAGCGGAAACTATACAAAAGTCACGCAAAAAGTTCCCGTTAAAATTTCCATTAAAGCACCATCCGATAAAGTTCTGCCTGGAATGAACGCAGAAGTGAAAATTTCAACAAAATAAACCAGCTACACAGTTATACAGAAAGGAGGCTTTCCTTAAATGGCTTCTCAAACAATCTCAGTAAACGAAAACAAGGGAATGAAACAGTTTGCCCCCATGTTAATTATCTTAATGCTAGGTTTGTTCATGGTCATTTTGAATCAAACCTTGCTCAGTGTCGCCATGCCAAGGATGATGGCTGAATTTAATGTAGCTGCGACTACGATTCAATGGTTATCAACTGGTTTCATGCTCGTAAATGGAGCTTTGATTCCACTTTCCGCTTTTTTAATAGAACGGTTTGGCACGCGGATGTTATTCCTTACTGCCATGTTTCTATTCACGGTCGGGACCTTTATCTGCGGCATCTCACCAAATTTCCCGGTCATCCTTACAGGTCGATTGATTCAGGCTGCTGGCGGAGGGATTTTGCAGCCATTGGTCATGACGATCATTCTTTTTATCTTCCCACCTGAAATGCGCGGGAAAGGAATGGGGATCTTTGGGCTGGCCATCATGTTTGCTCCTGCCATCGGACCGACTTTATCAGGTTGGGTCATTCAGGAATATAGCTGGCGGGTCATGTTCTACGCAATGGTGCCATTAGGCTTGATTATCATGACACTTGCCTTTTTTAATATGCGGAATGTAGCGGAACCAAAGAAAATAAAATTGGATTTGATGGGCGCCTCTTTATCCTTGATAGGTGTTGCTTCACTACTATACGGTGTCAGTGAAGCAGGTTCCAAAGGCTGGACGGATATCATCGTTCTGGGAACCATCATCGTAGGGCTTATCCTCCTCACCCTATTTGTGGTTCAACAGCTAAAATCGGATACACCGATGCTCGACTTCCGTGTATTTAAATATGATATGTTCGTATTATCGAATATCATATCGGCCATTGTTACAGTTGCCATGTTTGCAGGGATTTTCTTATTACCTATTTATTTACAGACACTAAGAGGATTCACACCTGTTCAATCCGGTCTATTGATGTTACCTGGTGCCCTAGTGATGATGGTGATGTCACCCGTCTCTGGAGCCTTATTCGACAAAATCGGACCTCGTCCATTAGCATTGATTGGTTTAGCGATCACTGCCATTACAACCTTCGAATTCGCTAAATTGACTACAGAAACGACCTATTCTACTTTGGTCATCATCTATGCCATCCGTTCACTTGGAATGGCTTTACTGATGATGCCGATCATGACAGCTGGGATGAATCAACTTCCCAAGCATTTGAATACACATGGTACGGCGATGAGCAATACGCTTAAACAAGTAACCGGGGCAATCGGTACGAGCTTTGTGACGACCATTTATACAACCCGTGCTTCTTTCCATGGAACAGCTTTAGGAACGGAAATGAGTACGAGTGATCCCGGCTTTGTTCAGAACTTCCAATCAATCGTTCAATCCATCATGAGTTCAATGAATCAAACTAGTGAGCAGGCACAGGAAACTGCAATGTCACTGATTTCGTCCCAAATCCAGGGGCAAGCAAATGTAATGGGAATCAATGATGCATTCTTCTGGGCAACTGGTTTCGCAATTGTCGGTATCGTTCTCTCACTGTTTTTACGTGACGTTCGGAAAGACAAAGCCATCAAACAAGTTAAGCAAGAAAAGTTGGATGTACCTTTGCTCCCTTCACCTGTAAAAAAATCGGTTTAATTAAATGGGGGAATAAGAATGAAGATCTATGTTGTATACGATAGTGAAGGCAATCATACGAAGGCACTTGCCGAATCAATAGCACACGGAGCCGCTGCAGTTCCTGGCGCCGAGGTTCTCATTGACCATGTAAACGAGGCTGATGTTTATAAGCTTCAGGAAATGGATGCCATCATTTGGGGCTGTCCGGGCCATTTCGGCACGATCAGTTCGAGTTTGAAAACTTGGATAGATAAACTTGGATATCTATGGGCGGAAGGTGCACTGATCAATAAAGTGGGGGCTGTGTTCTGTACGACGGCCACCGTACATGGAGGGCTCGAGGCAACCATGTTGAACTTAATCACCCCTATGCTTCATCAAGGCATGATCATTGTCGGCTTACCCGGCACTGTCCCTGAAAACGCCTTGTATGGATCCTACTATGGTGTAGGAATAAGCTGCCCGCCCGGTGTGGATGACAACATCACCAAAAATGACTTGCAGCTTGGAGAAGCATTAGGAAAACGGGTAGCCCATGTCACCCGTTCATTCATAAACGAGCTCTAGGAGGCTTGATTCAATGGGCATCATTCTAATTATCATCGTTGCCGTTTTAGCGGTTACGGGCTTGATCACATTCAATGTCAAAGCCTTATCACCTGAAGATAAGCCGGTTGGCGAGGAAGAGAACTCATTTGAAGAGTCCGCTCCCTCTTCAAATGATGATTCTGTTACCGAAATCATCGTCCCGACAGACAATGATGAATTGAAAATGAAAGATCAGGATTATCGTTTGGCGCTTTCCAAGCTTCACAATCAAAAGCCAAACGATGAGCCAGCTGTAGAAAAAAAGCCTAACCTTCGTAAAATGAAAGACGAAGAATACCGTGGTTCATTGGAAGATTTCCAACAGAATCGCGATTGAAATCCAGCTCCCCTCTTTGGCATATTTGCCTTTGGGGGGTTTTTGTTTTTATATGTCATGAAAGGGATCATTGCCGCCTTTGCTTAACGATCACGAGACGGATTTACTTATTTTTTTTGTTGACAATGATTCAGAAAGACTTTAAGCTAAGGGAATGCAACACAAACAATTTTTTAAACTCAGCTTTTGTTGAGAGACGGAATTTTAAAAGGATTTCCTTTTTTCGTTCGTCACTTGCCTATTCGGCAGGTGGCGATTTTTATTTTTATAGGGGGGAAAAACATGCAACTTTTGAAGTATTCCTTAATGGTGTTAATTGGTTCGATCTCATATGGCACATTATCCACCATGATGAAGTTTGGATTTATGGATGGCCATTCTTCTGGTGAACTGGTCGGCAGTCAATACCTTATCGGGTGGCTGATTGTATCTGTGCTATTTCTTTTTTCGTTTAAATATAAAGTTCCATGGAAAAGTGCCGGATTACTTTTTATAACAGGCATGATGTCCACTTTCGTCGGAAAGGCTTATGCCGTTTCCGTATCAGAACTTCCCGCTTCGATAGCCGTTGTCTTTTTATTTCAATTTACCTGGATAGGCGTCCTTATCGAAAGTTTCTTAAATAAAAGACGCCCGGATAAAAATAAACTCATTGCCATTTTCGTTCTCTTCATCGGTACATTATTTGCAGGGGCGATTTTTGGTCAGCCTCTCTCTGCATTGAGCCTAAAAGGTGTACTGTTCGGATTATTATCTGCGCTGCTCTTTGCTCTTTATATGTTTTGCAACTCTCAATTCGCAGTTGGGGAATCTTCCATGAAACGGTTGTTTTACATTGCAACGGGTGCGATGCTGACTGCTGTGTTCACGACTAACCCCGTCACACTTGTTACGAACCTTGTCCAAACGAACCTCTGGTACTACGGTTTGTTGCTTGGGACGTTGGGTGTTCTTATTCCTTTCTTTTTCTTTGCCGTCAGTTTGCCGAAAGTGGGTGTCGGGCTTGGTACGATACTATGTGCAGCGGAATTGCCGTCAGCGATGGTCGTATCCGTCATCTTCTTGAATGAACAAGTTACGTCACTGCAATGGTTCGGGATGTGCTTGATCATCGTCGGCATCGCCTTGCCGGAGGGAATGAAGCATCTTTCGCAATTCCTTCCTGAAAAAGAAAAAGCATTTCATGAAAAAAGAATTTCATAACGGGATGCACTAGATCCTAATAGAATAAGAAAGACCATTCCCGTTAGCGGAATGGTCTTTTTTGTGTATATTTCAAAAGTAGGTTTTCCCTTAAGAATCCAATTGTTGCACTTGAAATAGGTTGTAGTAATGCCCTTGCTTTTTCATAAGTTCTTCGTGTGTTCCCATTTCTGTAATTTCCCCATTATCGATATGAACGATCCGATCGGCATGGGTGATGGTTGATAAGCGGTGAGCCACAATGATGGTGGTCCGGTTTTTCGCCAAAATATCAAGCGCCTCCTGGATATAATGTTCACTCTCTAAATCCAATGCGGATGTGGCTTCATCCAGCACGAGGATAGGCGGATTTTTCAAAAACACCCTCGCAATGGCAACCCGTTGCTTTTGCCCTCCGGAAAGTTTCACTCCCCGTTCTCCGACTTTCGTTTCATATCCCTCTTTTAAACCCATAATGAAGTCATGGGCATTCGCCGCTTTTGCCGCTTCAAATACTTCCTCATCACTTGCATCAGGCCTTCCCATCAGGATGTTGGCCTTAACCGATTCACTAAATAAGATATTATCCTGAAGGACCATCCCGATTTTATCCCTTAGGCTGCGGACTTGATATTTACGGATATCCGTCCCATCCAATAATACCCTTCCCTCCGTCACATCATAGAAACGGGAGATTAAACTGACGATCGAGGATTTCCCTCCGCCGCTCATTCCAACAAGTGCAATGGTATCTCCCGGCAAAACATCCAGATTAATATGCTTTAAAACAGGTGCCTCTTTCTCATCATAAGCAAACGAAACATCCTGAAATGTAATCCGGCCGTCTACATGCTTCAGCTCTTTCGCCCCAGGCTCGTCATCGATATCATACTTCTCATCCACAAATTCAAAAACCCTGTCCATGGACGCCAATGTCTGTGTCATTGTGGTCGATGAGTTAACTAATCGTCTGAGGGGGTTATATAGCCGGTCTATGAAACCGACGAAAGCAACCATCGTGCCCAGCGACAATTGTTCATAAATAACCTGATAACCTGCAAATCCGATCACGAGCAGCGGGGCAATATCCGTAATCGTATTGACGACAGCAAATGACTTGGCATTCCAACTCGTATGCTTCAGGGCCTTATCCAGGAAATTCTTGTTCTGCTTCGCAAACAATTCCTGTTCCCGGTCTTCTATCGCAAAGCTTTTGATGACCGACATCCCTGAAACCCGTTCATGAAGGTGACTCTGTACGTCCGCCAACGCCTGGGAACGGACCCTTGTATAGGTTCTGAGCTTGCCAAAGAAATGCTTGATCGAAAATGCATAAAATGGAAGCATGATGATGGAAACAATGGTTAACTTCACGTCCATCGTAAACATGATGGCTATCACTATGATAATCGTTGCGATATCCAGCCAAAGGTTCATCAAACCCGTGATGACAAAGTTCTTCGTTTGTTCCACATCCGTGATCATCCTTGAGATGACCTCGCCCACTCTTGTGTTGGAATAATATTTAAAGCTCAGTTTCTGTATATGAGTAAATAAATCATTTCGGATATCATATAAGATCTTCGTTCCTGTCCATTGTGCGAAATACTGGCGGTAATACTCAATAGGCGGTCTGACCGCAACAAAAATGAACAGCATGATGCCCATTACCCAAAAAAGGCGTTCGGACTTCACAGCTTTGGACAGGTCACCATTCCCGATAATGTCATCCACGATATATTTACTAAGCAATGGAAGCAAAAGCGGTATAGCGAACTTTAACATTCCAATTAAAACCGTCCCGATTATCTGCCATTTATACGGCTTGACGAATTGCAAATATCTCCTAACGCTCTCCACGGAATTCCTCCATTTCTCCTGCAATAAATCACAATGCTAAAAAAAGACCAGTAATGTTCAATTGGAATCCTTAGATGCACTTTTCAATTATATTTTCCTTTTCGAAGAATAACTATCAAAACAATTTGATTAATTTCTTTCAAATAGGAGCGTAGGGGCTCCTTGAAAAGGATTCATTATGCAATATAAAAAGCCTGCTAATTAAGCAGCAGGCCTTTCCTATCATCGATAGGTTAAAAAGCGTTCATACCAACTATCAATAAACTCTGCGGAGAATGGTCCTTTTCGCTGGCGTATCATATAAATTAAATAGTCTACGTTCTGTTTCAATATTGAATCGATGGCATCCGGGTAATTCATTTCTTTCCGATGCCTTTCATATTCATCCTCATCCAGCAAATTAAACGTCATATCTGGGAATACTTTAATGTCCAGGTCATAATCAATGTATTTTAATGCTCCGGAATCATATGTGAACGGAGAACTGATATTGCAATAATAATAAACCCCGTCCTCTCTTAACATACCGATAACATTAAACCAATACTTTGAATGAAAATAGCAAATCGCCGGCTCTCTTGTTATCCAGGTCCTTCCATCTGATTCCGTCACCATAGTACGGTCATTTGCCGCTATCATCAGATTTTGGGTCCCTTTTAAAACGGTTGTCTCTTCCCAGATACGATGGATATGTCCATTATGTTTATAGCTATGGATTTGGATTTTTCCTCCTTCGGCAGGAACAATCCCCATTTATCTCTCCCTACTTTCTATAGACACCCTGACAGCGTACTGTGCCCTATTCCGTTTGCAGTTATTGTGTGTATTTAAAAATATATACTTTTTTCCATTTACCCTATATTCCTATATTATAGCGATTTATTCATGAATTTAAAACAAAAGTGGCTAATCTCCCAGTGAAAATGTGTAAATAAGTCGAAAAAGTCTGACCCATCCACCCATTTTATCTTAGAAATTAGCCAATTATTTATTGTATTGCAGCCTGTTCTTGCTGAAAATAACGGATCACTTCTTCCGTTTGCCTCTCGAACATGTCATGGATACTTTTCAATTCCTGCTTCATGAGTTGAATCTCTTCCTGAATGGTGACTGCTTCACTCTCTTCTTGCAGGGTAAGGAGTTGCTTCTCTATATCCTGGCATCTCTCGATTTCGGATTGTAAAAGTAAAAGCTTATCCATCGTTTTCAACTGGTTGTTTATTAGCCGGTTAAATTCCTCCATGAATGCACCTTCCTAATCTGTATTTTTTCTATAGTATGTATATTCTATTTTAATCCGTTATCTCCTTTGACATAAAATGTAAACACGATGAAACATTTGTCGAATTCAAAGGAAGCAAAAAAACGAAAGGCATCCTTCAAAAGAAGGACGCCTTTCGTTTTTTTAATGGCAATTAGCCTTGGCTTTTATTGCTTTGAGATTTTTGATTTTGTTGTTTCACTTGTTGAACGTTAGTTTCAGAAGCAAACTCAGTGCCGTATTGGCCTTGACCCTTCTGTTGCTGAGATTGAGCGTTTTGCTGCTTCACTTGTTGAACATTAGTTTCAGAAGCAAACTCAGTGCCGTATTGGCCTTGGCCTTGTTGAGATTGCGCGTTTTGTTGTCTCACTTGTTGAACGTCAGTACCTGCTTGTGATTTATTATTGTTTTTAGCCATTGAAATCACCTCCACGATAATAAGATAACCATTATCCCGAAGTGTTATCCAACTAAAAACATTTAAATTTTTCCAGTTATGTTAAACAAGTAATGAGATGCCTCCATCAACTATAACGGTTTGTCCACGAATCATACTTGCCCCATCGGAAATTAAAAACAAGATGGTATTCACCATATCTTCCACTTCGACCATCCGCCCTGCAGGAGTCTGTTCTGCCGCCTCAGCAAGCATTTCATCTCGATTCGGGAAAGACTTTAGGGCATCCGTATCGATCACACCGCCTGAAACGGCATTGACACAAATGTTTTTGGCAGCCAGTTCGACCGCTAAATATCTTGTCAGAGCCTCAAGAGCAGCTTTGGAAACACCCACAGCTGTATAATTTTTCAAATAGCGAATGGATCCAAGTGAACTGATGCTGACAATTTTCCCTCCGCCGTTCCTCTCCATTAGTTTTGCCGCTTCCTGTGCACAGAAAAGGAGCGCTTTCGTATTGATATCCATTGTCCAGTTCCAATGGGATTCTTCAAGCTCCATCAATGGACGCTGTACTCCTGATGCCGCATTATTGATGAAGATATCCAAACGTCCATAAAAGGCATCGATTTCCTCGAACATGGTTTTCACTTTCGCGACGTCACCGACATTCGCCTTCACTACAAGAGCTTTGCGCCCCAATGCTTCAATTTCGGCTGCCACTTCTAATGCTTTCGACTTGCTCCGGGCATAATTAATAACGAGGTCGTAACCTTCCTCTGCAAGTCTTATTGCCGTGCTTCTTCCTAAACCTTTACTGCTACCTGTAACGAGCGCCACTTTTTGTTCCATTCGTTTATTCATCCTTTCTGAGTAAACACCGAGTTTTAAAAATCATTTTTTAAAGGAGTGTTACTGTTATGTATGTTGGACGTGATATGACAGAGTTGTCGATGATGAAAAAATCGGATTGGGAAAATAGTGAACTTGCCTATTTTCATCACTCCCTTCAACAAATGGTACCTTATTTAAACCAAGAAGGACAGAGTATCCATAGCGAAATCGTCAAAGAAATTGAAAATAGAGGCGGACTTAATAGACAGGAAGCCAATTATACTCATGGTACGAAAACCATTTACGATTGATTTCATTATTGAATTTCAACAAAAATGAATAGGATATCCTCGCAGACTGTAGGCAAACTCGATAAAAATGGAGTTTGCCTACAGTTTTTTTGAGGGTTGTAAAATTCAAATGTTGGATTTTCACTCCAGGCACTCGCTTTTTGCGCCTGTGGGACTCCCTTGGACGAGTATTCCCGCAGGCGTCTCGTTCACCCGTTCCAGTCATTTTTGTTTTAAAATCACAATTTTTTTGTACGATAAAATTACGATTCCACAAATCAGGGCTGTCCAAAGGAATGTCAACGAATAAACGGAAGGTGACATCACCTTACCGAATGCAGTTTCATTCTGTAATGCCCCTGCTTGTTCCCACGCATTTACAACGTCTGGTTTATATATGGTTGTTTTTACAGCTCCAACCAGCATCGTACTGCCCATATATAATGCGTGAATGATGATAGAACCGATGAATGCTTGAATGACCACCTTCATTTCCTCACCTCCAATAACCTTATATTACCATAAATTAAAACGAGTTTTAATTTATGTAAACATAGAAAGCCTTTATTCAATATGTGCTTTTTCTTTATAGGCTTTCATCATCTTTTGGTGGGAAACCGGAAATGCGAACTCCTCCATCTCTTCTTCACTAACCCACTTGAGCTGGTGTTCTCTTAACGTCTCTTCACTAATCGTATCATTGACCATTCCCGTATACGTGTCCACTTTCCAAACAAGATGTGAGAAAACATGTTCAATTCTCACAAGAGATTCCGTGACTTCCGGTTTGACACCATACATTTCCTGAAAACGACTCTCGAAGAATTCCCGCTTATGCAATAGGGGTGAATGGTTCTCGAAGTTCGGATATTCCCAAAGGTTAGCCAGCAATCCTTCAGATGCCCGTTTGTGAATTAAAACTTCACCCTTTTCATTCGTTAAAATGGCAGCCACAATGGGTACATCCCGCGTTTTTTTCTTTTGGATTTTAACAGGAAGTTCTGATTGAACCCCTGCTTCGAATGCAAGACAATGCCTTTGAACGGGACATAACAGGCAGGCTGGCTTACCAGGTGTGCAGATTAATGCCCCCAGTTCCATCAGGGCTTGATTAAAGGCAGACGTATGCTCATGATCGATCAGCTTTCTGACAGCAGCTTCAAATGTTTTTCTTGTCTTTGGCTTTGCAATGTCTTCATATATCATCAATATCCTGGATAACACACGCATGACGTTTCCATCGACAGCTGGCTCCGGCTTGCCATAGGCGATGCTTAGGATAGCACCAGCCGTATAAGGACCAACCCCTTTCAATTTGGAGATTTCCTCGGGATCATCCGGCACGATTCCATTATAAGATGCCTTCACTTCTTGAACGGCACTATGAAGATTCCTTACACGCGAATAATACCCAAGACCTTCCCAGGCTTTTAAGATTTTCTCTTCATCGGCATTAGCAAAATCCTCAAGGGTGGGGAACCATTCCACAAACCGGTTGAAATAAGGAATCACCGTATCCACTCTCGTTTGCTGAAGCATGATTTCAGAAACCCAAACACGGTACGGGTCCTTATTTTCCCTCCATGGCAATTGTCTTTGTTCTTTTTGAAACCAGGAAACTAAATCTTGTTGAAATTCATCAATTTTTATTTTTTCTATTGTCGGGATCATTATTTCTTTCAAATCAGTTCCTCCAAAAATGTTACACTCTTATTAAAAATGGGAATACCTATAATAAGGCATTCTTTTTTAAATAATATGTTCATATCCATTTTTATTGTAATGGGTCACAAAAATAAATCAAATTATATTCATTTGATGGTTAATATATAAATACGGTATGATTAAAGAAGACCATTTTTTTAAATTGTGGCAGGGAGGTTAGATTTTTGGATACAGGTACTCACTTTGTCATGGGAATTGCTCTTGGAGGTCTTGCCACATTAGATCCTGTCATTGCGCAGAGCCCGGTCACTGCAAGTGCAGTCTTAGCAGGTACAATATTGGGATCACAAGCTCCAGACATTGACACCGTTCTAAAATTAAGGAATAACGCTGTATATATACGAAACCACCGTGGAATCACGCATTCCATTCCCGCTGTTTTACTTTGGCCCTTGATTATCAGCGGAGCTCTTTTCGCCATCATACCTGAAGCAAATTACCTTCATCTTTGGCTTTGGACCTTTCTAGCTGTATTCCTCCATGTATTCGTGGATATATTCAATGCTTATGGGACACAAGCCCTTAGGCCTATTTCGTCAAAATGGGTAGCTTTAGGGGTCATCAATACATTTGACCCGTTCATTTTTGGAATACATGTTGCCGGACTGATATTATGGGGCTATGGATTTCCACCAGGCTATTTATTCCTCTCGATTTACGGAATACTCGTCATCTATTATATCTCTCGATTCAGGGAACAGGCTTTTATTAAACGAGCCGTTAAGCAGCAAATCCCGGGAGCAAGGAAAATCCTTTTATCACCGACCATGCGCTTTCACCGCTGGAAAATTGCTGTGATTACCGAAAAGAATTATTATGTGGCACGAGCCGATAATGGGCGTGTGACCGTTCTTGATACGTTTGATCGAGTGCCATTGCCTGAAAGTGAAATTCTCGAAGTCGCCAAGAAGGATATCAACTTGGCAGCCTTTCTGTCCTTTTCTCCGGTTTACCGCTTTGAAATCGAACAAATAAAAGAATATTATGAAGTACGTTTCATCGATTTAAGATACCGCAGCAATGGGTACTACCCGTTCGTGGCAGTCGTTCATTTAGACAGCGATTTGAATATCTTGAATTCATATACAGGATGGATCTTTAGCGAAGCGAAACTGCAGAAGAAATTGAATATCATTTTGTAGTCGCATACATTCGCATACATCGAAAAAAGGCTGATTCCAGGGAAACCCCTCTGGAACCAGCTTTTTTAATGCAATCGATTCTGCTGATTTAATAAATGTTGATATTTAGGATTTTTTGCAATGAATTCGTGGAATTGTTCACCATAATTATCAATCCAGGTCCTTACTACACGTGATGTCATTTCTTCCCCGGCATACTCATGTCCAGCTTTTGCATAGGTCGCTTCGAAATCTTCCCATAATAATTCCACCCAAGTCAAAGCTTGCTCATACGTGATGTGCTCATTTTTCTCAAGCAGTATCTTGGTTAATCTTTCATGGTAATCATTCATTAGAACCACCTCATTGCCAATATTTTTACAGACTGAACTATACTGTCCCATACCCATACTAGTGATAAGCGGAAACGCTTCTTTCTTTAATCTGATGCTTGGAGGAGAAAAACTTGCGAAATAAACAAAAAGGATTCCCCAACCAAAACAACAATAAATTTCAAGGCGAGCCTCGTGCAAAGGCAAGATATGCTTCAAAGCGTGCAGATGGCAGTATTAATACACACCCTCAAGAACGAATGAAAGCATCAAACGAGCGATCGAATTAACTTCACGAGGAACCGGGGCTTTCCCCGGTTCCTTTTTATTTCAACATCGAAATGGGCAGTGCCTCTTCCTTTCCGCTTCCGCCTAAGCGGTAACCCCAGGCAAATACGCCATTCATATAATCAATTTTGAAATAGACACCGGGATCTCCATCTATTTGATAAATTTCACCTTTTTTGAAGTCATCCGGATTTAACAAATAGGCCTTGGCCATCGTCACTTTTCGTTCCAATACAGAAAATTCATTAACCATTCCCAATTGCTCAGCTTTTCTCGCCTTTTCCGTCAACGCTGCAATTTCCTGTTGTAATTCATAGGCAGATAACTTGCTGTATCTTATGTCGCTCATATATGGCTCCTTAAATGAAGAATTAATTTACTTCTATATTAAACAAAATTTTGTGATTTGGCTATCGATGTACTTAATCACTGTCGGAATTGGAAAGATAACGTTCAATTAATTCTATTGGAAAACCTTTTCGGTATAATGCTTGCTTCATCTTATGTTCATATTCGAAGCCTTCATGGTTTTTGTAGCGTCGTTGCATTTTTTCAGCATGATGGCATAGCGAATCCCATTGTTCATCTTCATCCTTTTCAACTGTCACATCTTCAAGTGCTTCAAGGATGACATCTCTTGGGAAACCTTTTCGTAACAAAGTTTGTTCAACCTTCTGCCTTAATGCTCGTTCAGAAATGTTTTTTTCCTTTTTGACAGATTTTCCAGCAAGTTTTCTTGCATGCTCAATCTGAATATCGTAAGGATATTCCTTAAGTGCCTCGACAACCAATTTTTCTTGTATCCCCTTTTCCTTCAGCTCGAGCTTGAGGGTAGTGGGGCCTTTATTGCCTCCGTTCACATGGGTACGTACGTAAGCCTTGGCGAATTCAAGGTCATCTAAATAATTAAAGCTGTATAGCTTATGTATCGCTTCCTTTATGATCGGCTCTTCCGTGTCCTTCTTTCTTAAATAAAGGCGAATTTCCGATTCTGAACGCATCCGGTATGATAAATGATTAAGTGCATTTGTAAATGCTTTTTGGATTTCATCATGGAATTGTATTTCAGCTAAAAGCAGGTCATCAAGTGCCGTACCCTTTTTCAAATGAAATTTCAATAGCACTTCTTCGTCCACACTGAAAGCATATTTTTCATCAACGAAAATGTTATAACGATCTTTACGTTTTTTTTGGGTTGTTATTTTTGTTATGTTTGGCATAAAAACCACCCCCCCCCTACTTTACCCCTTTACGTGTACCATTTCTATATATAGCATGTCTAAAAATGAAAAAAGCACAGGGGCATGTTAAAGTGAAGGAAAGATAGGGAAAGGAAGTGGTTTTCATGAAAATAGCCATTGCTGGTGGAAGCGGTTTTGTCGGCACAGCCCTTATTGATGAATTATCAAAAGAAAATCATGATATATATATTTTGACACGTCATCCCGAAAAATTTAACAAACAGGCAAATTTGACATATATCGGCTGGTTGATCGACAACGCTAAGCCGGAACGGCATTTGGAGGGAATCGATGTTTTTATAAATCTTGCTGGTGAATCATTAAGCAGCGGGCGTTGGACTCCTGAACGAAAACGGCGGATTGTCGAAAGCAGGGTCGAAGCTTCAAAAGAAATGAACCGGATCCTTTCCGCACTGCCCGATAAGGTGTCTGTCATCATCAATGCAAGTGCAATCGGATTTTACGGTATTTCAGACCATGAAACCTTTACTGAAACCTCTGAATCCATCGGTGATGATTTCTTGAGCCGTACCGTTAAGCTATGGGAAAAAGAAGCGTCTAAATCCAGCCCATACAGTAAACGGGTCGTCCTTACAAGATTTGGTGTGATTCTGGGAGAAAAAGAAGGCGCATTGCCAATGATGGCCCTTCCTTATAAACTTTTCGGCGGAGGAAAGATGGGCAAAGGGAATCAGTGGCTTTCCTGGATTCATATTCACGACGTGGTCCGTGCAATCGTCTTTTGCATGAACGATTCAAGAATCGAAGGTCCAGTTAATTTTACGGCACCCACCCCCGTTCCGATGAATACATTCGGTAAAACGATTGGGGCTGTTTTGCACCGGCCCCATTGGTTTTCTGTACCTCCCTTCATCCTCAAGACCATGATGGGGGAAATGAGTATACTTGTACTTGAAGGACAAAATGTCCTGCCCATTAAACTTAAAGAGGAAGGATTCACGTTTACTTTCCCAACCCTTAAAGATGCTTTACAAAATATCTTAAAAGGAGATTATCACGTATGAAAGTATCCTTTTAGGAAAAAATAGGGATATTAAGTGAAATGGAGATGATCTAATTGTCCAAAAAACACGAAAAAGAAAAAAGTAACTTAACGAGCACCCAAGCGATTCTTTATGCTCGGGAATTTAAAAATGCAGATCGAGCTGGAGGATTTAGCGAGAAGAAATCCCGACGGTAAGTTTGGAGTTTTTTCCCGTACATTTTGATCAACCATTCAACACAAAATAAGCTAGAGATGATAAGTGTAATCATCTCTAGCTTATTTATTTTTATTCTAGGGGGCGCTAAAATGGGTCGAAATAACATACACCATAATCGTGATAAAAATAAACAAAAACTTCCACAAATTCCTAAAAACCTGAAAAGTGACGGGCTTGACGTTGAATATTCTTCCGAACTGGCTGACAAGGAAGACATCGAGGCACAAGCCCGGGCAAATGCGGCTGACCGCCGTGCTCATAATCGCCGCTAATAAATAAACAAAGGGGCTGTAAAACAGCCCCAATTATATTCTTATTCACAACTTTTATCCACATCCCTGTGTATATTGTGGATATATTCTGAAAATACTGACAAGGTGTAGGTACAATTACTCGCCTTATTAACATGAAAATAATGTTATTTCTGGATAACCCTGTGGATTATGTGGATAAAGGGAGTGTACCGCTGATTACGCTACAGTTATGTTGTGGATAACTATTCACTTTCCCTGTTTGTTTCGATAGGATTATTATTCCCAATTACTAAAGCATCAATTCTGGTATCTCTTTTCACTGATTTTTGGTGAATTGAATGATTGCCTTTACTTACCTTCACCCATCAATAGAATGAGCTCTCGGTAATGTTGTATGCGAATTACACAACCCGTTCTTCAAATATGAAGTCAAACTTATACCCCCGCCATTAAAGGAAGTTCCGCAAACTTTTGTCATCAGCCATTCCTTCCAACTGTTTACGAAGCAAGAATTTTTGAATCTTCCCACTTGCGTTCCGAGGCAACTCATCACAGAAGAAATATTTTCTTGGACGTTTATAGTTAGCCAGTGTATTACTGTTCTTACACCAGGTTTCTAAATCGCTTTCCCTCAATGATTTATCTTTAGCTACGATGAATGCTGTTACCAGTTCCCCCCATTTATCATTAGGCTGACCAAGCACTGCACAGTCTAGAATGCCTTGATGCTCAAAAAGAGTGTCTTCGACTTCACGCGGATACACATTTTCCCCTCCAGAGATAATCATGTCGTCCACTCGATCCTTGACCCACAGATATCCATCTTCATCTAGAAAACCGATATCTCCAGAATGGTACCAGCCTTTGTAAAGCGCTTTTTCCGTCTCTGCATCTTTTTGAAAGTAACCTTTCATGATACATGGACCTTTCACAAGAATTTCCCCTGTTTCACCAGGCTCCAGCTTATCCTCGGGATCCGATGGTCCCTCGTCATTGGGACGGGCAATGATGATGTCATGATCGGAGCATGCTTTGCCGGCAGACCCCGCTTTTCTAATTTGATCATCTTCCAATAGGAGAGTGATGGCTGGACCCATTTCCGTCATTCCGTATGCTTGGATGAACTGAATGCCCAGTTTCTCCTGACATGCACGTACAAGTGTTGGCGCCATTGGTGCCGCTCCATAAAGCCCTAGTTTTAAACTTTGGAATTTATACTCATCCAGGTTTTCTTGAATGAGCATGTTCCACATCGTAGGTGCAGCAAATAACTTGGTGATTCCCTCGGATTCAATTAGTTCCATTACCTTTTTGGGTTTAAACTGATGCAGTATGACATTCGTGGCACCAACCTGTACGCGAGGTAAAAAGGAACAGTGCAATTCTGCACAATGAAACATGGGTGCAGTAATCAAACCGATATCGGAGCGTTCATACTTCATAGCCTCAATTAATATCTCAGATTGTTTGACCATATCTTTATGAAGGTGAATGACACCTTTTGGACGTCCGGTTGTCCCGCTCGTATACATGATGGCATATACATCATCCTCGTGAACGTCCACCTCAGCGGGCTGTGATGAGACACTGGCCATTTTTTGGCGGTAGCCTTTGGCATATCCAGGCACATGATCATCAATATACCAGAAAGCCATTTCCGGGAATCGCTTTTCAACATCGGCAACGGTCGATTCCAACTCCTGTTCGAATAAAACGACCTTTGGAGCTGCTTCACTTAAGATGAAAGCAAGCTCTTCTGCCATTAAGCGGAAGTTGATTGGATTGAAGATTGCGCCTATTTTTGCACAGGCAAAAAATGCTGTGGCAAGCTCTTCATTGTTGTAAAGGTACGTAGAGACCCTGTCCCCTTTTCGCACTCCTTCCGCTTGAAGGGCCGCCGCCAATCTATTCACCTGGTCATTCCACTGAATATACGTATAGCGGATATTTCTTCTCACGTCGTAGATAGCTTCTTTAATGGGGAATTTCTGAACCGTCTGATCAAAGATATTTTTAATCGTTACTGACATATCATTATCCTCCTCAAGTAAACCCACCATCAACGGAATGAGTTCACGTCATCCTGCCGATGGTAAGGTCTTTATCCTTTTTCAGCTTTTACTTTCGTGCGAATTACAAATGTTCATAACCAGACAATCCTTTTCAGTCCAATCTTTCAATGATGGTGGCATTCGCCATGCCATGGCCCTCACACATTGTTTGCAGCCCATAGCGGCCGCCAGTTCTTTCTAACTCATGAATCATTGACACCATTATTCGGGCACCACTGCTTCCAAGAGGATGCCCTAAGGCAATCGCCCCGCCATTTGGATTAAGCTTCTTAGGATCTGCCCCCGTTTCTTTTAGCCAGGCAATCGGTACAGGAGCGAAAGCCTCATTCACTTCAAAGATATCAATATCATCAATGGAAAGACCTGCTTTTTCCAAAGCTTTTTGAGTGGCGGGAATCGGGCCCGTCAGCATCAAGGTGGGATCTGACCCAACAACAACCCGTGTATGCACTTTAAATCGCGGTTTCAATCCAAGTTCTTCCGCTTTACTGCGCTCCATCAATAATAAGGCAGCGGCACCATCACTAATCTGGCTTGAGTTCCCGGCATGAATTAAACCGTCTTCTTGAAAAACCGTTTTCAACCCTGCGAGTACTTCAAGCGTAGTTCCAGCCCTTGGCCCTTGATCTTCTTTAACTTCAATATGATTCCCTTCTTTGTCAGTACCCGTTACTGGGATCATTTCACGGTTGAAATGGCCTTCTTTTTGAGCACGAATTGCTTTAGCATGACTTTCGACGGAAAACTGATCACATTCCTCACGTGTGATTCCCCACTTGTCCGCGATTCTTTCTGCTGATAAACCTTGGTTGATCACCTCATAGTTGTCTAAATACTTCTGACTTGTTACAGCTCCTTGATAATTTGACCCCATAGGGACCCGGGACATGTTTTCCACTCCCCCTGCCACGACCACATCCATGTCCCCTGACAAAATGGCTTGGGAAGCGAAATGTACAGCCTGCTGACTTGACCCGCATTGACGGTCAATCGTCGTTCCCGGCACTTCAATCGGATAACCGGCAATCAGTGCAGCAACGCGCGCTATATCACCGGCCTGTTCCCCAGACTGTGAAACACACCCTAAAATGACATCATCGACAAGAGCAGGATCAATGCCCGCCGTTTCGATCAGCTTTTTTAATACTTCCCCGGCTAGATCATCTGGGCGAATGTCTTTCAAGACACCGTTCCTTCTTCCGACTGGAGTGCGAATGCCTTCAACGATAACCACTTCGCGCATATATTCTCTCCCCTTATCATCCTGTTATTATTAAAGCCCAAGGTTCTTTGCGATGATTTTCTTCATGATTTCATTTGTTCCCGCATAGATGCTTGCCACTGGTATATCCCGATACCTTCTGGCAATCTTGTATTCTTCCATATATCCATAGCCGCCGTGCAGCTGCATGCATTCAATGGATATTTTTCTCGCAGTCTCCGTCAAACGCCATTTTGCCATCGACACGTCTGTGACGACCTGTTCACCCGCCATATGCTTGGAGATCAATTGATCTAGGAACACACGCCCCATTTTGATTTCAGTTGCCATTTCGGCAATTTTGAATTGTGTATTTTGAAATTGACTCACGGATTTTCCGAACGCTTCCCTGCTTTTCACATATTCAATCGTATCGGCAAGCATATCCTCAGATGCCGTTTGGGCACAAATCGCTACGACAAGGCGTTCCTGCTGCAATTTCTCCATTAAATATGTAAAACCCTTGCCTTCTTCACCAAGCAGATTTTCCTTTGGAACACGGCAATCCTCAAAAATGAGTTCTGCTGTATCCTGACTGTGTAAACCAAGCTTCTTCAGTTTTCTTCCCCTGGAAAATCCCGGTGTATCCCTTTCAACCACGACTAAGCTTACGCCTTTATGCTTCGGGACCGCACTTGGGTCCGTTTTGCAAGCCACGATAACAAGATCCGCGTGTATTCCATTTGTAATGAATGTCTTTTGGCCATTTAATATGTAGTGATCGCCATCCAAAATCGCAGTCGTTTTAATGTTGGCCAAATCCGAACCTGTTCCAGGCTCGGTCATGGCGATGGCTGTAATGCTCTCCCCTGTCGTACATTTTGGAAGCCAGCGCAGTTTCTGCAACTCATTTCCGTAAGCGGCAATATACGGAACAGTAATGTCACTGTGAAGCCCGAAACCTATGAAACCAGAACCCACTCTTTCTAATTCTTCATTAATTATGACCGCAAAGCCCCAATCTACCCCAGAACCCCCATACTCTTCTCCAAGGTCTGGACATAAAAAGCCCTGTTCCCCCATATTCACCCAAAATGAACGGGGAATGATCCGTTCTTCCTCCCATCGTTCATAGTGTGGAACCGCTTCTTTCTCTAAAAACTTTCGGAATGACTTACGGAATATCTCATGTTCTTCGCTAAGATATGGATGTTTCATCTGTTTTATCTCCTCTGCATGCTTTGTCATATCGCCTCCCCATTGATGGGACGCCTTTTATTCTTGAACTTTATCGATCTCATAATCTTTCCCTAATGGAATTGACTCTTATCTTGGTGACATCCGAATGGCGCCATCCAGCCTGATCGTTTCCCCGTTAAGCATTGGATTCGTAATGATGCTTTCCGTCAGTTTAGCGTATTCTTCGGGATACCCGAGCCTTGATGGAAATGGCACGGTTTTACCTAATGACAGCCTCGCTTCTTCAGGCAATGAATCGAACATCGGAGTGTGGAATAAACCCGGTGCAATCGATACGACACGTATCCCTTTGGTGGCAAGCTCCCTCGCAATCGGCAGGGTCATCCCGACAATTCCTCCCTTGGAGGCACTATATGCGGCCTGTCCTATTTGTCCTTCAAAGGCCGCTACCGAAGCTGTATTGATCATGACCCCACGCTCTCCCTCTTGGTTCGGATCGTTCTCGACCATTTTTTCAGCTGCAAGACGAATCACGTTGAATGTACCGACCAAATTGATCATCACAACTTTTGAGAACGCTTTCAATTCATGTGTACCTTTTCTCCCTATGACCTTCTCTGCAATCGCAACACCCGCACAGTTGATGACCGTATTGATGCTCCCGAATCTTTCAATCCCTTTTTCCAACCCTTCCCTTACACTATCTTCACTTGTTACATCCGTTTTGATAAACAGAACTGAATCTCCCAATTCATGGGCCATTTTAGCCCCATTTTCTTCCGAGAGGTCAAATATGACAGCTTTTCCACCTTTATTAATGATATTTCTTACCGTCGCCGCTCCGAGACCTGAAGCCCCACCTGTCACTACTGCTATGGTTTCTTTAATATCCAAATCCTCACCTCATTTGTTTCTTCTATTATATATATTCATATATATTCATCCTTCACTATCATCAAAACCAATTTTCAATATTAATTTCTCTGCTTTCTATTTTATCGTTCACCTTCAAGTCATGAAGCGCATCGGTAAAACCTTTGATCATCTGTTCAAAATCCTGCTTCAATCCATCCAGTTCTTTAATGCGCTCATTAATTTCGTTTAATTTCTGTCCTGCTGTATCAATCGTTTTTTCCAATTGCTTAATGCCTGTCCTATCCTTATCGAATAACAGAACGATTTCCTTTATTTCCACTAAAGAAAACCCATACTTCTTACCTCGCATGATGATTTTGAGTTGCGCGTATTCTTTCTTTCCATAAACTCTATTTCCTGATTCAGTACGCTTTGGCCTAAGCATCCCCAGCTCCTCATAATAACGGAGAGTCCTGGTTGTCAATTCGAATTCTTTTGCTAACTCAGAAATGGTATACATATTAAAACCACACTTTGCAAAGGGATTAATTACCTATATCTTAACATTGACGTGAACGTAAACTTCAATAATTATTCACAAAATTTCTAATATATGAAACTATATGAAAGATTCAAACTGATATACTGAGGGTATAATCTTTAAAAGAAGGGAAGGATAAAATCATGTTCTGTTCAAAAATATTAGTTGCTTATGATGAATCTGAATTGGCACTTAAATCTTTAGAAAAAGCGATGGAATTGGCAAAGCAGGATCCAGCTATTGAAATCCATGTACTTCACGCTGTTACACTTCCGATCAAACCGAATATATATGGCAATGCTTTTCAGGAGATTGAAGAATCCATGCTCAATTATGGAAATGAAGTGATAAAAAAAGCGGAAGCACTATTGTCCGAAATCCCGAATGCATCCCAAACATTTGTCGTAGAGGGTTCGGCCATCACGACTTTATTGGATCATGTAAAATCCCAGAATTGCGACCTGATCATTATGGGCAGTCGCGGATTGAGTGGTTTCAAGGAATTCCTTGGGAGCGTGAGCCACTACATCGTCCAACATTCTCCTGTACCTGTCTTATTAGTTAAATAGAATGAACGTCAAGTCATATTATCGCCTGCCAATTTAAAGAAGCTGTGTTCCCCTGTGGAGTCAGCTTCTTTAAGCTCATCTAAAACATAAGGTACATTCAATCAAAACTTCTCATGTTTTACAAACGCTTCTGTTTACAGGTAAAATGAAAGTAATTTTAATGAGGATAACAGGTGAAGCGATGGATATTAAGCATTTGCAATACTTTATAGAGGTAACCAATTTTAATAGCTTTACTCGGGCAGCCGATCATTTATTCATTACTCAGCCGACCATCAGCAAGATGATTAAAAATTTGGAAACCGAACTAGGTGTTGAACTTTTTGATCGTTCACGTAAGCAGCTGATCCTAACCGATGCAGGCAGGGTTGTCTTAGAGCAGGCAAAATTGATAGATAAGGCCTTTCACAATTTAGAAACGGAAATGGACAATTTATTAGGTTTGCAAAAGGGACATATACGCATCGGATTGCCGCCAATCATCGACGCTTCTTTCTTCCCCCGAATTCTTAGTCATTTTCATGAGGACTATCCCAATATAACCTTTCAATTAGTAGAGGATGGTTCAAAAAAGATTGAGGAATCCGTCCAAAATGACCTAATTGATATAGGCGTAATAGTCCTGCCTACCAATACTACAATTTTTCATCATTTTGCCTTTTTAGAAGAAGATATCAACTTGATTGTGCATCCCTCCCATCCGCATGCTTGTCTGGAAGAAATCGAGTTGTCCGCCCTGGAAAAAGAGTCTTTCATCTTATTCAATAAAGATTACGTTCTAAGAGACCTGATCATTTCATCCTGTAATGAAGCTGGTTTTTCTCCACATATCATTACGGAAAGCTCACGCTGGGATTTTATTGAGGAGATGGTTTATTGTAAACTTGGCGTTGCTCTTTTACCTGAAAGTTTATGCCGTAGCAATAAACGAGTGCGGTCCATCAAGGTTAAAAACCCCTCCATTAGTTGGAATTTAGGACTCATTTGGAGTAAGGACCATTACCTTTCATGCGCTGCAAAGGAATGGCTGAAATATACGAAGGAAGCGTTGACGAATAAAGAGTGATTCCTTCTGTTGGTGTAAGCACTATCATAGATATAGGTTATGGACATGATAACATCTATCCATTTTACAATACCAAACGGCGGGGTTAGACTTGGTATGAGCAAAAAGGACGGTAAATGCTGATGGATCCTTATTTTTTAGAAAGGAAATATTTATGATCACTTTATCTAGTGTTGATGATTTACAGGCAACCGAAGCAGCTATGGAGCAAATTAAATATTCATACCCCGAACTATTTAATAAATTACTCCATGTCGTTGCCTTAACACGAGCTTTTCAATTTAAATATCAATTTATGGGCACATTAATCATGGATGAAAACCCTAACGAATACACCCCTGAATTCGTTATGCCCTCCGTTATCCACTTATATAGAGAGGAAGTTCAAAAGTTAAAGGATGATCCGAATATCCCGGTCTTACTTCATGCCTTCTCCCAAAATAAAAATATTGGATATGCAAAAATCAGTATGCTTGTGCTCGGTAAAAGCCCTGAATCGCTTTTAGGCGCTTCACATATTAAATGAAGCCCTGATATGTTCCTAAAAAAAAACCTCCATTGACGGAAGGTTTTTTTCTTTCATGCAAAATTAAAGTACTTTGCTCAAAAAGGCTTTGGTTCTTTCTTGCTGTGGATTATCAAAAATCTCACTGGGGATATTCTCTTCAATAATATAACCTTCGTCCATGAAAATCACCCGATCCCCAACTTCCTTTGCGAACCCCATCTCATGGGTCACCACGACCATGGTCATACCTTCCTTAGCCAACTGCTTCATAACCTCAAGCACTTCACCGACCATTTCCGGATCTAGAGCGGAAGTTGGCTCGTCGAACAACATGATTTTAGGTTCCATCGCTAATGCCCTGGCAATTGCCACGCGTTGCTTTTGTCCCCCAGATAGTGAATCCGGATATGCTTTCGCTTTCTCGGCAAGCCCCACTTTCTTAAGCAGTTCCATGCCTTTTTGGGATGCCTGTTCTTTAGAAACCTTTCTCACTTTTATAGGCGCAAGCATAATATTCTCAAGAACAGTCTTATGTGGAAATAAGTTGAAATGCTGAAATACCATGCCAACTTCCGTTCGGACTTTATTGATATTGACCTTCTTGTCTGTCGTATCAAGTCCTTCTATGTAAATATGACCACCCGTTATGGTTTCTAGTTGATTGATACACCTGAGGAAGGTAGATTTACCCGACCCAGAAGGACCAATTACCACGACTACTTCCTGAGGGGAAACGATTGCATTGATATTTTTCAATACTTCGTTATTCCCGAATGACTTCTTTAGATTCTCGACCTTGATCATTCTGTTTTCAACCTTCTTTCGAGTCTATTTAATACGAAACTTAAAATGAGTGTCAGGAATAAATAGATGAAGGCACACGCCAAATATGGCTCCCACACTTTAAAGTACTGACTCCCCATCGCTTTTCCCCAATACATTAATTCCGGGGCAGCAATGACACACAATAAGGAGGAATCTTTTAATAATACGATGAATTCATTTCCTAGCGGCGGGATCATTCGTTTGAAAGCTTGAGGTAATACAACATGAATCATTGTTTGAGCATGGGTCATTCCCAAAGATCGGGATCCTTCCGTTTGCCCTTTATCGATGGATTGAATGCCCGCACGGAATATTTCCGCAATATATGCCGCTGCATTTAAAGATAACGCTATGACCCCTGCGGCTACTGCATTCGTTTCACCGGTAAAAAAGGGCACCACGCCAAAATGAATTAAAAAGATTTGAACTAAAAGCGGAGTTCCGCGAAAAACCGTGACATAACAGTAAAATGGGAATGCAAGCACTTTGTTTCTTATTATTTTCCCTAAGCCTATCAATAACCCCAAAAAGGTTCCGATGAGGATGGAGGAAACCGATAGCCCTATAGTAAGCAATGTTCCTTTTAATAAGAAAGGAGCATATTCAAAAATAATATCCCAGCGAAAACTCATTCCGTTCCCCTCCTAAAGGCCAAAAAAACTGCGTAACTTCACTCGTAAAGTCACGCAATCTTTTACTATCCACTTGTTTTATTTTATTGTTGTGCTTTCAATGTTTCGATATCCGGATCAGTACCAAACCATTCTTTATAAATTTCTGCATATTTCCCATTTTCATAAATGGCATTCACGGCTTTATCGAATTCCGCTTTCAATTTACTGCCTTTTGGGAACATTAGACCATAGAACTCCTCATTGAAACTTTTGCTATCTTCGACGACTTTCAGTTTTTGATCGGGGTTATTTTTCACATATTCCTCAACAACCGTATTATCGGCTACGACTGCTGCTGCTCCCCCTTGTAATAATTCCTGAATGGCCAGGTTATTATTTTCGAATTTTTTGATGTCTTTGTGATTCTTTCCTATAAGCTTCTCTACCGCTTCCTGTCCAGTTGTGCCAGTCTGAACGGCAATGACCTTTCCTTTCAATTCATTTCCTGATTTTATATCACTTTTCTCAGGAACGAGAATCTTGTTGGTGGATAAGAAATATGGAACCGAAAAATCATACGTTTGTCTTCTTTCATCATTCACCGTAATGGCAGATATTGCGACATCCGCTCGTTTAGATTCGATTTCCACAAAAATCGGATCCCATCCAACGCTTTCCAATTTAACATCATAACCGGCTTCTTTTGCAACAGCATTGATGAAATCAACATCGAATCCTACAATCTTATCGCCTTCAAGAAATTCAAATGGAGCATAATTGGCGTCCGTCACGATCCTGAGTGTTTTTCCATCAGATCCTTCTTCTTTACTTTCTTTACTAGTTGTCGAGACTTCTTTATCCTTCCCGCACCCTGTCATGACGAGTAACAAAGAAGCTATCATGACAAACATTAAAAAAGAAACCTTTTTCAAAATAATCCCCTCTTCTCTCTAGTAAACTCTTATTTTAAAAAAACAGATAAATCTAATTTTAGAGAACATTCAGTATTTTCACTTAAAAGTATTATACGTTTATTTGTTTTTTTATGCAATAAAAAGTCGACAAATAACTTTAGTAAAATAAAATTTTAATCAATTAACTTGGTAAATCAAAAACGCAATTATGCTCTAATAAGTAAATCTATAGAATTTTACCTCTTGATGGGATTAATCGATATTATATTAAAAACAGATGGTGGCAACGTTCCAAAGGTTTAATGGAACAAAAAATAAGCAGCGGCCCCGCTAAAGGGGCCGCTGCTAAACTAATCTTTATGTGACTTCCTTATTCCCCTCTTCAATATCTAACATATCCAACAGGAAGATGAAGATCGGTATACCGATGATCAAGCCCCATATCCCAAGGAAATGCTCGGAAAACAGTAAAATGATGAAGGTGAAAAATGTTGGAAGATTTGTTTTTGCCGACATGAATTTCGGATTTAAAATATAGCTTTCAAGTGCATGGATCACAACAATCATGATTAATACAGCAATCACTTTGGGCATGCCGCCGATGCTATAGGCAATCATGCTAAGTGGAATGAGGGATATGATGACTCCTGCAACCGGAATCAAACCCAGGAAGAAAATCATGATCCCTAGACCGAGCAACTGAGGGAAGCCAAGGATCCATAAGAAAGTTACCGATAGGACGGCATTCGTAATGGCTATCAAGAACTGGACCTCAATCACCTTTCCGAATGAATTGATGAATTTGACGCCAAAGTGGCTTAAGTTTATAAAGAAAGATTTAAATTTGGCCCGCTTGAATTTAGAAGTGAAGCGAACGATTTTATCTTTTTCCAATAAGAAAAATAGACTAAGCAACATGGAAATGAATATTTGAAAAGCCAGTTTACCGAAATCGGATATATAAAGATAGAGTGTATTCATCTGTGTTTGAAGATCGAGCGGAGATTTCAACTCGTTCATTATATTAATGGCATATTGAATGACCCTGCTATCTGGTGGATGTTGAAAGAAGAAAACGATCTGTGTGACTAATTCCGTGAATTGTAGCGTAATGACCGGTAGATATTTATAAAGAACGATGGCTAAACAAGAAATGACGACTGCATATAAAAAGCTTATAACAACCTTAGAATTGATATGCATCACTTTATTCAGCCGAATCATGATAATTTGCTCCAGCCTTCCCATCAGGAAAGTGAAAACAAATGTGAACAACACGATATTAACCATACTGCCGATGCTAATTAAAAAGAGGACTAACACAATTAATGTAATTAACCTTGAAAAACCTTCGCTTTGCAAATACTCTTTTACCACTTACCTATCTCCTAACTACCATTCTGCCGTGATAATTCCTTCTACCTTTCATTTTACACGTAATTGAGGGATTCTACTACAATTACCTTCCATTGACAACAAAATTATTTGAATAATCATTAAGCACTATGATGCGGACGTTAGTTAATACCTTCTTAGCATCCACGTTCATTCATATATGAAAAAAACATCTGCCTATTGGCAGATGCTAATCTTCATCCTTCACATCGATATCTTCTGGAATGGGTTCGTTATAATAATCCGCTAATTGCTTTTTATATTTCTCCATTTGCTCAAGATGAGTATTAAACTGCTCTTTAAAAATCAAATGCTGCTCACCGTCATGAACGGTGCGAATTTTATTCTGAACGATCAAACTTTCTATATAAGATTCCGGCATCGATAAATATTCCGCAGTCTCTTTTACTGTCAAGTACATGCCTTCACCCCTTTTCCTCAACTATACTAGATTAGAAGCATTATTTGAAGTGCTTGACCTTTGCGACTTATTCACCTTTCCCTGCAAAGCAGCTTAATTGGTAACTGCCTGAGCTGATAATAGATGACTTTACCTTTATAAAAACAAAGAGCGTTGTTCCAAAAGTAAACGTTTGGAACACGCCGATCAATCTATCTATGATACAAATTTTATTCCCATGTTTCTAGTAAAGCATTCGCATCAGCATTTAGATTTGCCTTCACATCATCGTCAATATATTTATCATTTGCCTTTTTGTTTAAAAGTTTAAGGAAGTCTTTCATTTCCTTGACTGCTTGCTTGTCGTGGCCTTTATCCAGTTGATTTTTGGCTTGGTCTAGATGCTTGCTTAATTGGCCTGCTAATCGACGATCGATTGCACCATCACCTGCTTTCATACCAACCAGTTTTTCAATGGATTCAATACTCGTCGTAACCACTATCTTCAAAGGGTTCGATGTAACGGTATAACCATTCAAGCTAACCTTTACATAGACGATTGCCTTTCCTGGATCATGAGCAGTGATTACTCCATTCTTTATCGAAATTACTTTCTTGTTGCTGCTTACATACTTGATAGTTGCTCCGCTTAAATCTGCTGCTTTCCCATTACTATATTTTCCGCTGATATTTAAGTCTGTCGTCTCGGTTCGGAGCAGTTTCGATCGCTTGGTCTTTAAGGCAACGGAATCTAGTCCTACAACCTTTATTGTATAGGTATCATTTATTTCAGGATTACTTACCAGTGCGGCTTTTACAACTACAGTCCCCTTTTCTTTTGCAGTTACTAGGCCTGTTTTCGATACACCAGCGACTTCTTCTCCCCTTTCGATCGACCATGTTACTGACTTATCAGTCGCATTATCTGGTAGTACTTTTGCTGCTAATTGAAGTGTTCCACCCTTTGTACGAATTTTCGTATTTCCATCTTTGGCCGTGATTTCCAGGGAAGTACCATTCGATGGTTTTTGAACAGTTACAACACTTGATACTTCATGACCATCGATAGTTGCTTTAATAGTAACGGTTCCTACTGCTTTTCCAGTTACCATACCTTTCGAATTTACAACTGCAACATCTGTATTGTCGGAGTTCCAATTGATTTTATTTGTATAATTTGCTGGTTTTACAATTGCATTGAATTGAAACGTTTCTCCTACATTCACGATTGCATTTGAGTCCATGGTTAATTTCGTAGCAGGTACGGTTGGCGCAATTGGATTTGGAATATCTGCCTTATACAAAGTTAAATGGTCCAAATTCACATCACCAATACTACCATTATCAATTCGATAACTAATTACGTTTTTACCTTTTTTTAAGCCCAAACGTTCAGAGGCAGTAAACCATTCATCCCAGCTGATTGCCGTTTTATCCGGTGTAATTGTTTTTACATGCATACCATTTACATATACATTGATTTTTGCTCTTGCAGGCAATTGTGTCTGAGGTCTATCTGTTGATTCTCCATCCACTTGTACACCATAGGCATATCTCACGCCTACGATATAATCACCGGCTTTTTCTGCATTTACAACAAAACTTGCTTCAGCACCTGGTTTTTTTGGCAAGTTAATATAACCAGTTCCTTGATAATTTGCATGGCTATTGTCTATTTTAATATCACCATAGTGAATGGCATCTTCCCCATGATACATATCACCTTGCCCTAAATCACCTGAAGGCAATTCCTGCCATTCATAGGGAGAAACAGGTTGGCCAAAATTAGGTGTACCATCTTCATTCCACCCAAATTTCTTAATGTTTACTTGGCGCCACCCATTAATCCCAGTATCTTGATATACTCGTGAATGATAAATCATCCAATCTTCCAAACCATCTGCCGATTTTACAAATCCTGCTCTGGCAGGACCAGATACATCACTGGTAGATACAAAAACATCATTTGTACGCGTCCAAGAATCCTGGTTTAAGATATCCCCATCTGTATTCGTAAAATAAGATAAACGATAATCATTTCCTGCAAAGTTACCTTCTGACATTGTGATAAATACTTTTCCATCTTTTTGTAATACACGAGGACCTTCCCCGCCGCCTCCTGGTAAGAAAGAGCGATCTGCTGTAATCGTATAAGGGTTATCCATTGGAGCAATTGCCGGTCCGATTGGCTCTCCGGAACCCAAGGTACCCCATACAGCATATAGTTGTCCATTATAGTCAAATACCGTTAAGTCGTTTGCTTGTTTATAATCGCCATTTTCACCTAGATATAAGGCACCTTTATCCACATATTCCCCCTGTGGATCATCGGTAACCGATTCCAAAACCGTTCCCATATGTTTGTAATCATATTCTTTTAAGTCAGCACAGTAATAAATATACCATTTGCCATCAAAGAAGAAGATCTCTGGAGCAAAAATACGAGTTTGTGTTCCTTGGGAATCAAATACCATTACCTTTTCCCCCTGGTCTGTCAGGGTACGCGATTTGGATACATAAACTTTATTGTTAGAATCTAAGTTACTAGAAGATACAAAGTAATAATATCCATCTTTATAAGTAACAAACGGGTCCTGCCCTTGATATAATGGGTTGCTGAATTTGTCAGAAACAGTAGAACTAGTGACACCCATTTCTTTCATGAAATCGGAACGAGCCACCGATCCATTCTCGGCTCCCTCTATTAATAGCTTTGCCTTATCACGATCACTAACCTCTTGATCATCAATGGTGTTAAGCAATTCTTCCACAGTTTTTTTTGTTGCTCGCAATTTTGATAAAGCGCTTTCTTTTACTTTATCCGAAAAGTTTTCCAACAAATAATCTATCTTTTGAATTTCTGCTGTCAATTCACCTTTTTTCATTGTAATAAGTTTCTCTATCGGCAGGAAAAGTGCAGATTCTGGAACGACTTCTTTAACCTGACTTGCACTTTCCCATTTCATACGAAGCCAAGAACCGCCCCATCCTTGTAAATATTCAACTTTAATATCATAGTGTTTTCCTGCTTCCAAAGAAATTGGAGTACTTACTTGTTCTCTTTCCCACTCTTGCTTCCAAAAATCTATAATCAATTCACCGTTAATCCAGAGTCTGAATCCATCATCGCCCTCCATGGAGAAGGTATAGTCTTCTGTAAATTCCGGTACTATTGTACCTGTAAAACGAGCAGTATTAAAATCGGGTGTTCCTGAAAATTCATTAAAAATGTCGATAAAAGAATCACCATTTAAATTTGCAACGGCTCTTTCACCCCGCTTATCATCGAACTTAAATACACTAATATCATTTCGATTATCAGGGTTTTTTTCAACTTTAAAGAATTCACCCAGCAATCCGTGACCATCTGTAGTTGGATCTGCAGCCCGAACGTTCATGGGTAGGTTAATGGTGCTTGCAAAAAGGATGATTGCCAAGAGTATTCCTAACACCCTGTTCATAATGATTCCTCCTATATGCCAATTCAGTTTTTTTGTCCCCAATTAGGGAAGTGGATACTTGGTTTCACGCTTTTCTTGTCATCTATTGACAGGGATGCACTGAAGATACTTTAATTTCTTGGCGCCGCATTTCCCCATGGCAAACCTGTATATCTTGTTGTCTCCGTTCAATAGAGATGATCATGATGACCCTGGTGAAATAGTTGCAATTGAAAAAACTAGGCAAACATGTGCTTTAACAATGAACCCCTTAGAATTTTTTCGTCCAATTTACTACCCTCCCATAATTTTAATGACCATAGAATAACGAAATGCACCATTTACAAACTCACTACCTGTCATTTACCCATTCTAAAAACCTGTTTAAGTATCTGACTTTCTTCATCATACAGATTTTCATAAAAAATGTATTTATAATAAAACATGTCTTTTTGTAATTTTCAGTTTTATTTTAATGTATTGTCTTTTTCAGCAACTTTTCCCCAAGAGCACCTTACAAATTCTAACCTAATATAAGGCATCTTTTTTAGGGGACTTACTGTTTCCTATGCGATTCTTAAAGGATAAGGAGACAGGACAATCATTTTACAAATACTTTATATGCCCCTCATTGCAAAAGAAGATTTTAGGCTGCATTTCAAGAATGAGCATGTACTGCCTACACACCATATGGCTGATAAATCACAGGAATATCTTACAATCCCTCCCAATAACATGTAAGATAATGTTAAAGTAAACTATCCATAGATTAAGAGGAGTGGACAAAATGACCTTCTTTTATGTCATTCTTGCAGCAATTTTTGCTATCTTTCTGGTCACTTTAGTGAAACGGCAAAGTGAGCCGGCTAAATTAGAACGCTATCAAAATGAATTCCGCAAATTCCATGCGGAAACTTTAGATTTGCAAGCAACGGAAATCGTTTCAGAAGAATTGATCGAAAAGCTTAACAAAGCACTGGATTTCGATTATATGGAAAAGGTCAATACTGAATTCCGGCTGAAGCATCCCAGGGAATCGCAGGTAAGGATCAATCAAGTATGGCGTGAATTGAAACGCTACTTGATTATGGCTGCCGTGTTTGGAAAAGTTGAAATGTTTAATTCAGTCATTGATGAACTTTGGCATATCATGCTGAATTATGGACAGGAATATGATGAGTTTTGCCAGGCTTTCATCGGTAGGACCATTCAGCACCATCCTCATTCAGTACCTGCTTTCAAACCCGAAGAGCGCACTCTTTTTGACTTTTACTATGTACAGCTATTTACGGTGGACTCCCATTCCCTTCAAAAATGGGGCAAGTTTTTCAAACATGATAAAGGGCAAACGCTTCTCCGCGATTTTGAAACGTTGGAGCTGGAGCAGTTAAAAGAGAAATATATGCGGAAACCGACAAGTATACAAGCGGAACGGACCTTTGAATCTTTCACTTCCCAATTTAAAGAAAATCGCCCCATGACAGAATTGAATTGGCGGAAAACGTACGACCAGACGGACTACGCAGCTCCTGCCTATTTCACTTATGCAAGCACCGATGATTTTGACAGCGAATTTAAGGATATTTTCGGAAATGAATCGAACACAGTTTCCTCTGGATCCGGCCATGCCGGTCATGGTGATCATAGCAGTTCCCATGACAGCAGTTCTGATTCCTCATCTAGCTGCTCTTCATGCAGTTCTTGCTCGTCTTGAGCTTTTCGCTTGGAAAAACATTTGAATAAATGCGAAAAAACCACTCAGTATGTTTTCAGAGTGGTTTTTTGTGATTTTGATGATGTCCTCATAATGAATTTCTACTAATTCTTCACAAACTTAATCCTAGATGTTTTGAAAGACTTCAAAACCAGCTCCATGAAAGTAAGAGTGATTCTACTATGAGTTTGGTTTTTTCAGAAAATAATTCAAAATTGAAAAGATATTACCCAAAATTGGAACAATGTCCTCTATTAATTTTTATAGAATTTAATTTATAGCTTTTAGATTATTAATTAAAAGGAGAAGAAAAAATGAAAAAACGTTTTTTAGCAATTTTAGTAATGATTTTAATGTTTTCCACTATTGCTCCAACATTTAGTTTTGCTGTTGGGAATAAGACAACAGTTAATATTGAAGAAGATGTAGATATGACTGATGAATATTCAACTAATACAGCAGATTCAATGTATAACAATTCATATGAATTTGCTACAGAAGAAACATCCTCAGGTGAGGTAGGAATTCAACCTGCCGGATTTAAAGGATGGGCAATACAGATTGGGATTGATGCACTTAAAGTAGCAGTAAAACAAGGTGGAAGTATCTTGTCTTATGCGCTAAAGTTCTTAGATAAAGATGCTGCTAAATATGTGAAAAGTAATTCATCTAAAATGACAAAAGCATTAGATAAACTTGGTAATTGGATTGATGAAGCTGAGGGTGTTACTCAATCAACAATTAAATCACGATTAAATACTTATTTAAAAAATGCTGGGGTACCTTCTAAATATTCTTTACAAATTGCCGATGCTTTTGCTCGGGCAATCACTTGGTTTATAATGTGATTATCATATTTTGTATAAAATTTTAAAAATTATATTTAATTTATCTTTTATAAGGAGTTACAACTGATATGGGTGATAATGAGATCCGAAAATTCAGGCCGGTTTTTGTATATGCAAATTTGGAAAGTAAAAAAAAATTAGTGCAAGGTTTAACTGAAGATCGAGTGAAATTAATTCAAGAACTAGAAAAATACAGAAATGTCCTTTCACCATTTTTAATTAATGTTTTGCAAACTAATCTAGATCAGTGGGAAATAGAAATTCATGATTGGCAAGAGGAAATAAAAAAAATAGAAGAAGAGAAAGAGAGCTTTTAAGTGCTCTAAGTTTGTAGACAAAAGGGGTTCCATCTAAATTTCAAAACAAGATTGGAACGGATGTGCGAGACTCCTTCGGGAAAAGCGCGTCCACGTGAGCCCCGCAGGAGCCATGGACGGACGAGGGCGGACCGCCCGCGAAAAGCGAGTCCATGGAGTGGGACGCAACAAAAAAAACTGTATACAAGCTCGATTATTAACGAGTTTGCCTACAGTCTGAAACGCTTGGATACCCAAGCGTTTTTATTTTGCGCAATTTTCCTTCTTCATTAATTCCAGTGATTGAACCAATCCTTGATTCTTTGTTTATTTTTCTCAAGAACTTCCTTCGATGTCCGGTTATCTTTTTGTTTTTTCCATTCAAAGAAAGAGGCAATTCCGATAAGCAGCCCTCCGCCGATGATTAAATACAACCACCATGGCATCTCGCTCCACATCGAATTGGTGTTACTATAAACATTGAACAAAATGGTGCCAGTTCCAGCGATGAAATAGGATTTATATTTCATCATGAATCCAAAGAGCATGGCCGCCAACGACACCGTGCCGATAATGAGCGCATCATATAAGGTATTGCTTGCCATTGCATCAATGATCAAGTCCAAAAACAAGAGAAAGACGATGCCAATCTCAATATATTGCGTGATTTTGCCTTTAACATAGACTTTCCTCAGCAGAATGGTGCTGACGATGAACAGCGGGAGAATATCTGCCTCTTCCTCAAGGACAACAGGTATCGTGATTTGATTGATGATGACCCAATACGGATATAGACTTAACAATATCGCTGCAGCCAAATGAATTTTTCTTTCTATCATTCCTGCTGTCATGCTTCTCATCAGGATGAAGTATGTTGGTATTAGAATGGCTGCGATAATTTCCAGAATGAAATGTGCAGGCTCCACCGTCAAAACATTCTTATTCATGGCCAGTAAAAATAGCAGACCATATATCCTGTATGCATCGACCGTTATACTTTGATCTTCCTTTTTGAATAGGCCATCGAAATAACGACGGCTTAAAAGCAGCATCACTAACATGCAAATGAAAAGAACCATCAACCCCATTACAACCGATAGGTTCCCGGCATAGACCACGATGCTTAAGAAAGGATACAAACTGACTAGAGCAGCAATATTAGCATAGATTTTCCTTGCTTGCCGCTCCTTTGTTAAGGCTCTCAGTAATATGAAATAAGCCGTTAACAAGAGCGATACGAAAACCTGGAGTAACTGATGCTTGGTATCATTAAAAATCTCCACATTCATGTCGATCAAAAAGAATAAACCATAGATTCTAAACGGATCGAAGCTGATCCCTTCTTCGTTTTTCTTGAACGACCCGTTGGAATAAACCGTGCTTAGCAACAACATTCCTGCCATACAGACAAAAAGAACAACCAAACTCGTGATGATCGGAAGCGTATGGGCATAGTCTTTGATATTCATAAACGGGAAAAGGGCGATGATAGCCGCTATTCCTGAGTAAATGTTTCTTTCTTTCTCCTGAATCGTGAAGCGTCTCATCAGGATGAAGTAGCTCGGTAACAGTAGGGAAACTAAAATCCCCAATATCCCAAAACCCCTATCCCTCATAAACACTTCCAGATTCATGGTACATAGATATAACAGGCCGTATATCCGATAATAATCAATGAATCTCATTGTTCCCTCTTGTTTGACCAAACCCTTGAAATAGCGACGGCTAGCGAACACCATCATTGCCGTGCATACAAACAATACGATAAGCGCCATAACCAGAGGTAATGTATTTACATACATATTGTAGAAAATGAACGCCAAGCTTAAAGAAATCACAGCGTAGTTCCGCCAATTCCTTTTCATGAGCAGATACCAAGCAAACAAGAACTGTACTGTCAGCAGCCCTACCCAGACCGCTTCCCGGTTTAGCGGAAAATCCCGGATTGCCGTTTCCAATATGGATATAATAATCGCCAAATGAATGAATGGAATAAGGTAATACTCCATGATGCCTTTCCAATTCTTATTGGATGCAGCCCACACAAATGTGATGATTCCTGCTGTTATCATCATGCAGATTGATGTGATGAATACCATTTGCTCCATTTTTGCCAAAAATAAATGGACCTGTAGGAAAAGCACTGAAAACCCTAGATAGGAAAATACGTATTTTTCCCACTTCACACGTGAACTAATAGCACTGAACATATAAATCATCAGCTGTGCAACATATAGAAACGGCGAACTTTTCGTTTGGACAATGAGCAAATACCCAATAGGGATCGCCAGCAAATTGGCTAGATGGCTGGCGTAAAGGAAGTACAGTTTCCCATTTTTTGAATATTTCCCTAGCACTTCTCCTAAAAGGAAAAAGATAAACGGGCCGAACAACACGAACGCAATTTTCATCACCGTTGAACCAAAATCAAAAACATCGTAGAGTGAAGCATATAGGCCAGCACTTGTAATCACAACAGGCACCCAAAAAATGTTCTTCCGATGCACATGGACGGCCCAACCGTTTATTGCAGTAACTAGGGCCATCCCCCCGCTTGCCCCCAATGGATTCAGCGAATCGAACGGAATCCATATAAAGGAAAGGAGAGAAAGAATCTGTCCACTATAACAAAAAACAGGAAAGAATATATGAAATCCCTTTTTTACGGTGTAAGCCGCAATGATGGAAATCAGTGAAACCGCCATTAAATAGAGACTGACCGGGATATTTGAACGGACCCAGCCGGCACTCTCCATCAAATATGGATAGAATGCAACCAAAGCCAAGACAAAAGTGATGGGAAATCCATAAACGGCGTTTTCCTTCATATGCTTTGTATCGTCTTTTAAATATGTGATAAAGAAAAGCCCAGAAATCATGGCGAGGGCAACGCTAACTGCAAGCCAATCCATTTCGCTGAATTTACTTATTAGTATTACGAGCATGATCATTGGGGAGATAAGTAAGATACTACTCTTGAACAAGCTGTACCTTGGATGACGATTATATAAATATAATCCAAGATATTGAATGACCTGAATAATAAAAATCAGATTCAAAACGGTAGAGAAAGAGAATGATAAGGCAAAGAAAAGATAGACGAACGCTAAATTGAAAACAACAACCGCCGGGTAGGTGAAGCTTTGATTTCTCGATTGAAGGGAAGTATAAACAAGCTGTGCGGAAACGATCATGAGCGCAATGAATAGTTGCGCATAGTTTTCCTGATATACCATCGCGTTTATATATAAGAAGACAATTCCACTCTCAATCAAACTGGTAAACATGAAGTTCTTGGAAAGCTTAGTCATTTTCACTTTAGCCAGATATTTCGATAGAGCCGTAAAAATGATGGGTACAAGTGCAAAAGCAATGACCGAGTACTCGCTTAAAATTGAATTAAAAACAAAATGTATATAACCATACGTAAAAATGGCGCTAAAAGCCATTTCATAATATTTCTTTTGGAATTTAACGGCAAAAATTAAAAACAAAGCAGCAAAGACAATCAACGTTAGTGAATACGCAAGGTTACTTGCAAATAACGTCAAGATCACAAAGGCTTCCACAATGATCTTAAACTGGATGAATTGAAAAATGAAAGGTTTGAATAGCGTTAATGCTTTTTGATCTTTCAATTGCTCAACATTCCATAATAAGATGATGTTAAGGACGGCAATCGCCAAAAACATCCAATCGATAGTCGGAGTCACAAAGGCTAAGCCGAAATAGCATGTAATGCCAAACGTAAATATGGAAATGAAAATGAATATTTTCGACTTAAAGTAGTCAGCAATCTTAACATATATGGCTAAGCAGAGTAATCCTCCAAGGAACCCCAGCAGCCCCCGCCCCCCACCACGAAGTGAAAGATACTCTCCAAAGATCTGATAATATGAAGCTGATAAAATCGTAATCGGAATAAACAATCCCGCTAATGTCAGGAACGCAAAAGCCGTCTGTTGAATTTTAAGCTTCGAAGCGATGAAGGCCATTCCCGTGAAAATGACGGATACCATACCGATGAAGATAACTTTCAGGATTGCATTCAAATCCCCCCATGAAGTGGTGGCCAAAATCAATCCGCCGAACAGAAGTAATATGACCCCGGTGAGCAGGACGACAGAGATATTCCGTTCCCTGATTTGCTCAGGTGTTTTCTTCGGCTTTGCCGGTTGTACCGGTTTCTCCCGCTTGATTACCTGCTGTTGCTGTTGAATAACATTTTTCCTTTCTGGGCCATTCGCCATGACTGGTTCAGGATTTTCCTCCGAAACCAATTCCTTAAGGTCATAACCGACCTTCTCATCTTTCATTTTTGATTGGTTCAATCCAGCGGATTCCTGTAATTCTAATGAGCCTTCTTCTTCAATCAGGCTATCTTGATCCCTCTTCACCAAACTTTCACCCATCATGGGGGCCGGTCTTTGAATGGATTGCTTTTTTTCATGCTCCAAGCGCTTTTGTTTATAGAGGGCTAATTGGAAATGCCGATCATATGCCCTGCTAATCCGGATATATTCTGATTTATGGATCAGCCGCCTTTCCCATAAAGCATCCAGTTCTTCCTGGAAAATACGCTTCCTTTTTTCTAATGTCATTTCTTCATTTGAAGAATAATTCATCCCCAAGATTCACCTTCCTTCACATGGACCTTATATCATCGTATGTATATTCACTTTTCGATAATAACAAAGTTTTTCCATTTTTTAAATATTAAGGATGATACCATTAGAAAAACAAATGACACAAGCGACATTCCAGTCTAAAAAAAAGAATGACTTCCCCTGAAGTCATCCAATGTCCTTACATGGATTTCAGCTTATCCTCACTTCTGATAATCCATAAATAAACGAGCATCGAAATGAAAATCGAGATGGCTGCGGTGATATAGATACTCCTATAACCAAAGAGATAGCCAATTTGCCCGAACACGATGGCACCTATACCCACTCCAAGGTCAAAAAAGGAAAAGTACGTTGCATTCGCCATCGCCTTCCGATTTGGTGCCGTTTTTTCAATGGACCATGCCTGCAACGCCGGCTGAACGGAGCCGAACCCAAATCCATAAAGCACAGCGGCCATAAAAAGGACCGCTTCACTTGGCATCCAAGCTAGCAGCAGCATCCCAGCCATGATGAGTACTGTCGAAGGCAGAAAGATTGCCCGATGGCCCCTTCGGTCATATAATCTGCCTGAGAATAATCTTGTGACCATGAGGGCCATTGCATATACCAAAAAGTACCACTGAATTCCATCTACACCTTTTTCCGCTGTATACAGGGGAAGGAAGGTTGCAATTCCACCGAATGTAACGGAGATGAAGAAAATGAGCAAAGATGGCTGAAGGGCACTTTTTTCATAAACATCAAACCTTTTGGCTACCACTGTCGTTGATGGATCAGTTCCCACTTTTTGATACCGAATAAGTGATGCCGTAATGATGGCAAACAAGCCTAATAATGAGCAGATTAAAAACAACTCTTGAAACGGAAGGACATTAACTAGAAAAAGACCCAATGATGGCCCGAATGCCAGTGCTAAGTTACCCGATAATCCGTAATACCCCATCCCTTCACCACGCCGTTTCGCAGGGATTATATCGGAAGCAATCGTTCCTGAAGCCGTTGAAGAAAATCCCCAGCCGACGCCCTGTACAATCCGCATCATGAATAACAAGCCGATGCTCCCCATAAAACCGAAGGAGCCCACCGACAATGCAAAAATGGCTAACCCGGCAAGAAAAACGATGCGCCTTCCCTTCGTCTCCAATAATCTGCCGGCAATTGGCCGAACAAGCAACGCCGAAAAAGTGAAGATCCCAAGGACAGCCCCCACCAGGCGGTCGTCACCTCCAAGCTGCTCAACAAACAACGGGAGGGTCGGCATCGTCATTTGAAACCCCATGAAGATGCACACATTGGCCAAACAGATCATGATAAAGTCACGTGTCCAGATTTTGTCAGTACTTCTTACCCGTTCATCCACTAAGGTTTCCCTCATATCCCTTCACCTTCTAATTAATGTAGTCATTGCCAGTTTACTAAAATCGGTTAAAATAAGCGAATGATTTATTTCGTGTACCTAAATATATATATATAAATAAGAGCCCACTATGACACTGGGCTCCCCCTTTAACAAAAGGTGACTTAACCATTTTCGTCCACTTACCTTCCGTATGCAAACTAACAATTGGGTTCGCCATGCTGTAATACATAATACCATTGCCTCTATTCATCATTCATATAGCGGAACGACTCCGAATCCTTTTAGTTGAAAAGAATCCCGCCAATCTAATGGAATTTCCTCAAATTCAAAATTCTATTAAACAACCCAGGAATCAACCATTCTGCTAGTGAGGAATGGTAGTATCACCCTATCTTATTGTTTCCCATAACTTTCATCTACCCGCCCGAACTGGTTTCTGTTCTTTTCTTCGCCGTTTATCTTGAAACATTTTTTGATCCGCTTCCATGAATAAACTATCCATATTCCCTTTTGAATGTGAACGGTAAGCATGCCCGAATGACATACTGATGTGAAGGCCATTTGCCTACAGTCTTGATGTTTTAAAATAGTAGTATTAAAACTATAGGTGATATGGATGCTTTCTAAACATAATTTTATTCATCGAGATTAACTTGAAATGATTACTTTAGATCAACTGGTGCCATCGAACCATTTGATTCAAATTTAATAAAAAATCAAAAAGGCTTCGGAAGGAGACCATTCCGAAACCTTTTTGTCTACAAACTCAGCAGTCCCTAATGGGTCCGCTTTTTCATGTTTCACGGCTATTTCGTTACTTCGATATTTCCATTATTCGTTTCCAATTTCACTAAATTTTCACCCTTGCCAATGACAGTATTACCTTCATACTTACCAAGGATATCTACTTTCCCATTGTCTACATGAACATCAAAGGTCGTATTTGTCGGTTCATTCTCTGTTTTGATGATGATTTTACCGTTATCACTTTCGAGATCAATCATCCTATCCAAGTCTTTCGTGACCATTGTGATTTTACCATTATTCAAGGACCCAACCAGATTTCCCTCTACATGATTAAGATCTACTCTTCCATTAGCAGATTTCACTTCGACTTTTTCGGTTATTATTTCATTTAATTCCACCCGGCCATTTTGAGATTCCACATGTAGATTACCAATTTTCAGTTCTGACATTTGCACTCTACCATTATCGGATTCGACGACAAATGATTTATAAGATTTATCAGGCACATACACCTTTAAATATAAGGGTTGAATATGAAAGCCAAAGCTAAAGGTACGTTGATCTTTTAATTTTACCGATAGCTTCTTCCCTTCTACAGCTGCAGTGAAATCTAACTTGGAAACATCCACCCCTTTTGAAACCAACTCTATCCTGGTGTCCTTATCCTTCGTTGGAATGATTTCGACCGTTGCATTGTCAGTGTCGATCTGCACGTCCGTAACGATATCCGAAATCGCCTTCTCCTCTGTAGTCGCTTTCTGATTCGTCACTTGGGAAAGCGTAAACATACTTCCAATTACTCCAATCAATAACAATACAAGTGCAAGGATCGATAATTTTTTCACATTAATCATTTTTCAAACCGCCTTTCACAAGGGAAGCGTTAAATTTCAAATAGCGAATGAATCCTTTAGTTAAAGCACTCGTAGCGACAAACATTCCCATGGCAATGAAAATCCCAATCCCGCATAGTCCCAATGCAAAGAACAGATCAAATAATTGAAAGCTGCCCACTATAAGGTTAAAAAGTACGCCAAACGGAGCAAGAATGAATGATATCGCCGCTGCCCATCCGGCAATAACAACTCCAACCAATGCTATAAAAGGTCCCAAAACGATGACTAAATTAAAAAATCCCAAACCAATGACTGCCCAAACGGCCCGCATTACATTACCGGCAGAAGTCGTTTGTTCGACTTGGCCAAGATGGTAGGAGGCCAACAGCTCCTTGGAAATCTGTTTAGGATTCCCAAGTGATGTGGAAATTTCCTGCTCCGTCTTCCCCTTTTCCATTCCAATTGCGAAATACTCTTCGTAATCTTGCAGGATATCCTGCCGTTCCTCTAAGGAAAGCCTGCTTAAAGAGGCGTTCAACTGTTTTATAAACTGTTCTTTATTCATTGGTTCACACCTTCCTCGATTAATTGATTGACCCCTTTGGAAAACTCATTCCATTCCGTCAGCAACTCTTGAAGGTATTTCCGGCCCTTATCTGTTAACTTATAATACTTACGCGGCGGCCCTTCTGTCGATTCTTGCAAATAAGTCGTAAAATATTCTTCCTTCGTCAATCGTCGTAAAAGTGGATATACGGACCCTTCTGATATCTCAATCTGATTTGAAATCTTTTGTACAAGTTCATAGCCATAGCGATCCTGCTTATCCAATAAGACAAGAACGCACAGTTCCAAGACACCTTTCTTAAATTGTACATTCATGACGCCATCACTCCTTCCAAAAATTCTTCAGTATAGTTCAATAAACAGTACTGAACACCGAACAATACATCCTATGCAAATAATTTACCACACGGTATTGTTTATTGCAAGGTACTGAAAATATTTATTTTTTTGTCTTACATGCCCTCCAATGAGGGTAGAAGAAAATTAAGATATATTCAAAGCTGAGAGAGAATACGTTGTATAATAGTAAAATATGGAAAGGGGGAATTGTTTTGGCCAAAAAACAAATAACGAAAAAACGATTCGAGTTTCTCGAACATGAATTTAATTACCTTGAAAAAGGAGGAGTCATTTCCCAGCAAGAAAAAGAGAGGATGTTAGCTTCCTATGATGTAAAAGGAAATTTGAGCTTCATTACTATACTATTATCCATTGGGGCACTTCTTTTAGGTTTAGGCGTATTGACCTTCGTTGCCAGCAACTGGATCTATTTGAATAAAGCCGTTAAATTCCTACTTATCATTGCATGCCTCATCGGAGTGAACTTTGCTGGTGTAAGGTGGCAGGTACGCTTTCCCAAAACGTCACGAAGTCTGCATTATGCTGGTATTCTGATTTTTGGTGCAGGGATTTTTCTAATTGAGCAGATGTTTAACATTAGCATCAATTTCAATAGTTCATTTTTATTATGGGCCATCGGAACGGTATTCATCGGTTACTATTTAAAGGATGTCTTCATTCTCCTTTTTACATCATTCCTGCTTTTCATTTATATTAACGGAAGCATATTCCTTGATGAAACGTCTTATCCGCTAGCGATTCTTGTGTTTTTACCAGTTTTATACATCATATTAAAGAAATTCGATTACCCTAAATATCTGGCCTTTTCCCTTAACGCTTTAGCCATCAATACAATCGCTTTATTTTTAATGGAATTCGTCCCGAAGTTGGATTTTGATAATTCGAATACGATTGTCCTTTCCATTCTCTTTGTGTTGGGAATCCTGCTGGCCTATATTCCAGTCAGAAATAAATTACAAAATATCACCCACATACAAGGGCATATCTTACATGGTATTACAGCACTCTTCCTTACTTTTGATTTTTCAATCTGGTTCCCTTTAGCCTATTTCGTATTTCTACTATATCTCATTCTAAAAGGCAGTTTGACCAGCATCGTGATCATATGTGCACTGATTTTCAGATATTATCTCGATTCCTTTGACTTCCTGCCAAAATCACTTACATTCATCATCGGCGGCATCATGCTTATCGGTTTTGGTTTCTTCTTTGAAAATCGACGAAAAAAAGGAGGAGCTCTCAATGAATAAGTCATCGTTCCGACCACTCATCGTATTCACCATTCCTGTCTTGATTCTTTTAGTCTTGGCGATTCCTCCAGTCTGGACAACAATGACAGGAGATGAAATCAAGATCAAAACCGCTCCGGTCGATCCGACTGACTTGTTTCGTGGCAGCTATGTGGCTTTGGATTACGAAATTGAATCCGTTAAGCCTTCACAACTCGAAGACTCGATTAAATCCGAGTTCAAAACAAGAAATATGGGTGATTATAAAAAAGTATATGTACGTTTGAAACAAAACACTGATGGACTTTATGATGTCGATTCTGTGACGAAAGACAAACCCAGCAAAGGCATTTACCTTAAAGGGGAGTTGGAAATCCCTTATGACTTGCAAAATGTTACAACCGTTCATATCAGATACGGTCTGGACAATTATTTCGCATCCGAGGAAAAAGCAAAGGAAATGGAGACCGATGCATTGGCCAATCCTTCAGTGGCGGTAGTAAAGGTGCGTAATGGCAATGTTGTATTATCGGACATTGTCATTGAATGAATGCATCCCCGTAAACCAGCAAAAAGAGCATCGGATTTTCGATGCTCTTTTATTGTTGGACTTTTTAATATGGCAATCTGTTACTTAATGACCCGTTTTGCCCCGATATATTTATCTTTCCAATACTTATCACTCATTTTGACAACCTTGACACCTTTTGTGGTGGTCCCGACAAATGTCCCATTTCCATAATAGATTCCTACAAAGGAGACATTCCCTTTCTTGCCTGTAGCATAGAAGACCAAATCTCCAGCTATTAAGTCTTTTTGTTTCACGGTCTTGCCTATATTATATTGGTCTGCACTAGTTCTCGGAATTTTCATTTCTGTCGCTGCATGTTTATATACATACTGGGTCAGACCGCTTGCATCGAACCCTTTAGGTGTCGTCCCTCCGTATTTATAAGAGCTTCCCACCTGCTTCTTTGCCAAAGCTGCCACTTCTTCACCATAATTGATGGACGCTGAAGCATTAGCCGGACTGAATATGAATGCGGCCAACAATGCCACAAGTAAAACTATGGCTGCAAGCCATTTTGAAACTGGTAAACGATAACTCATCCTTTTTCCTCCCCAAACTGAAAATGAACCACAATTTTAAATGTATGTTGCATTTCGGTTTTCATGCCAAAAAGCATCTTTTTTTACTCATCCATCCTCTTCTCTGCAAAAAAACAAATAACCAGATAATACCGTTGTGCAACTAGACGGTGTTATCTGGTTTCTATTACATCTTCAGTAGATTAAAAGAGATCCAGGCCCATTATTTAGGTTCCTGGTATGTTCGAGCATTCTCGCTGTCTCTTATGCCTTTCGTGGTATGATCGACCACACCTCCGACACCAAAGAATGTAAGCGATATAAAGTTAATGATGCCCAGAGCCCCGCTCAATGCATCATCAGAAATGGTGAAGCCTATTGGAGTGATGAAATTGTTTATGAACGCTGCAACCATCTGCGCCAATAATAAAAGACCAGGAAGGAGTACAGTGAATATAAACGTCGGATTCTTAAGGCGCACTTTCCAGTTGATCATTGCTATGCCCCCTATCTATCATATTATGTCCGCTTGAAGAAAGTTTCGGACTTGCTATATATTATGCCGCTTGTCCTTTTTGAGTTCGGAAATTCCATTAAATAATATATCAATCTAGTTTCCACATTTAAAAAAGGTCCACCTGGGGATGGACCTTCTTAGACAACAAAATAGATTTCAAAAAAAACGCTAGAGTTTGCCTTACTTTAACAAGTAAATAACAACTTCCTCAAGCTCTAAAAATTCCTCAGCGTGGCATTTGATATCTTCCTTTTGAAAATAAGCTTCTGCCTCCATTGGTAAATTGGTAGTCACTGTCCGCAAACCCTTTCCCCTGGAATTGCCGCTGCCGTCAAGTCCTCGGCCAGCCAAAACTGTTTATACTGCTGCGCCAATTTGTCTTTTTCGAACTCTCCTACCAGTTGCCCCCGGTTTATGAATATCAGGTAATCGGCCAGCCTGCGAATATCATCCATTTCGCAAATGCCTTAATGATACTTGCTGCATTGTGTGCCCTGTTTCTTTCTATATAAATCCACGAAAAGTATATAAGCGGGAGAAAATAAATAGAAAGAACGTTCGATCCGTGATCGAGCGTTCCTTTAACCTGAATATATTGAATGCTGGATTTTTTACACTTCAATTTTCTCCTCCAAAAACAATCGAATCCGTTCAGCAGCTTCCGTCAATCTCGCAGGCGGTTGGACCAAGGCCATCCGGACATACCCTTCACCCTGCTTCCCAAAAGCATCGCCAGGTACGACTGTAACCCCTGCTTTTTCAATCAAGGCATAGGAAAAATCGCGTGAATTCCAGCCAGCAGGAATTTGGGCCCAAATGAACATGGTAGCCGCTGTTTTCGGCACATGCCATCCTCCTTTTGCAAGGCCTGATATCAAGGCATCACGGCGTGCCTCATATTCCTTCACCTGATCGGATAGCAGTGAAAGGTTTGAAGTGAGCGCCATTTCAGCAGCTTTTTGGATGGGATAAAAAACCCCATAATCGATGTGTGATTTCAAAGTTCCCAGTATGTTCAATGCATCGCGATTGCCAACGACATACCCAATACGGCATCCGGCCATGTTAAATGTTTTCGAAAGTGAATTGAATTCAATCCCCACTTCTTTGGCACCCGGGATGGACATAAAACTGATTTGGGGATGATTATCAAATATCAACTCAGAATAAGCAAAATCATGAACCACCAGGATCTCATTCTTTTTTGCAAACGCGATGACTTCTAAAAAGAACGCTTCATCCGCAAGGGCGGTGACTGGATTTCCTGGATAACTGATGATCATCATTTTCGTTTTTTTCACTATTTCATCCGGAATTCGGTTGAGCTGCGGCAGGAAACGATTCTCGGCAGTAAGCGGCATCGGATGAATGATTCCGCCAGCAAGCTCTACACTCGCTTCATAAATTGGATATCCCGGGTCTGGCACCAGCACATGATCTCCCGGATTTATCATCGCCATTGCCAAGTGTGCAAGACCATCCTGGGATCCCATCAGTTGGAGGACTTCCTTTTCTTCATCCAGTTCAACTCCGTAACGCTGCTGATAAAAATGACGGACTGCTTCATGGAATTCAGGCGTACCTTTTAGCGTATATCCATACGAACTAGTATCCTGCGCATACTTCACAAGCGTATCCATTACAAATTCAGGCGGTGGTAAATCCGGACTTCCAACACTCAGGTCGATAACATCCAACCCTCGTTTCATTGCATCCTGCTTGCGGGTCGCCAGCTCTGAGAATATTCCTGTTGTGAATCTTCCGACTTTTTCAGATGGAGTCATATTCATTATGTGATTCCCCTCCATTAATAATCTTTTTCTATTATTATAGCAATCAATTTCTTGCAGTTTATACCCCTTTAATAGAACTGTTGAGTATCTGTTCAAGAGCTTCATCAAGATGATTGAATTTAAATGTATACCCTTCCTTTTCCAATCTTTCAGGTATGACCCAGCGGCTTTTTAAAATCAATTCAGTTTCCGTCCCCATAAAGAAGGCCCCCATTTCAAGCATGGGTGATGGGCAGGGCATTCCTATCGTTTTATTCATGACCTTTCTCAAATGGGCCATCAACTCACGATTTGTAACTGGGTACGGGGAAGAACAATTGAATACCCCGCTCAACTCTTCATTCTTTCTCAGAAATAGGACAATGTTAAATAAATCATCAATATGTATCCAACTGAATTTTTGATTTCCCGAACCCTGGTGGCCACCCATGCCAAATTTAACTAAATTCCTATAAGGGGTCATCACTCCCCCATCGCCCAAAACAATGGCGATCCTCAAAGCAATTTGTCTCGTCTTGGGTAACTGGAAATCAAAAAATGAGCGCTCCCATGCTTTCGCTACATCAACGGAAAAGCCTGAACCGATTACCCCCTCCTCCTCTGTCATTGGTTTATCTTCAGCGTGCCTGTATATTGTTGCCGTACTTGAGTTTATCCATAATGAAGGAGGATTTTCACAATGTTCAATCGCCTGTCCGAGCACTTCAGTCGTTTCGGTTCGTGAATCTAAAATTTCTTTCTTATTCTTGGCATTATAGCGGCAATTGACTGTTTTTCCTGCGAGGTTGATCAACATATCCGAATTATCGATCGTGTCTCTTATTCCTACTTTATCTTCCCAGCCGATATGCGGAGTTTGCCTGGAGATGATCCTCACCTCATACCCCAAGTTCCTGAAATGCCGTTCAAAGTATTGACCTACAAAACCAGTCCCGCCAGCTAAAACCACTTTCTTCAGCATTTAACCAACCCGCTTTCTTTTATGAGTGAATAGGTCGAATAATAACCAGTTTGAACCTTTTTGTGAATTCATTCACAAGTATACCATCTTATTACATTAAATGGTATCACGAATACATAACATACGACGTGTGATAATTGGTGAACTTGTCCAAACAAAAATGGATATTACACATAAATTAGTAATGTGGAAATTTATAAAGCAAAGGGATGATTGCAGTGTCAAACAAAAAACTAAGAAGAACTGGCGGATCCAATGCTGGCAATTCCGGAAGTGAAAATAGCAGAGGCAGGGATGCCTTGAGAAAAATCTTGAATGAATTATTAAACAATAATAGAAATACTTTAATTAAGGAACCTACTTCAATCAAGGAATCTACTTCAATTAAGGAACCTATTTCAATCAAGGAATCTACTTCAATTAAGGAACCTACTTCAATTAAGGAACCTATTTCAATCAAGGAACTCAGAAGGGATTAAGAGATTTCTTTTTTGAGATTAATATGGAGACCCTTTGGATTATTCTATAGGGTCTCCATGTTAATAAAAAATAATATGATTTCCGCATTTTTCGTTTAATAGAGAAAAGGTGAAGTTATGATGTATTTTCGAGACTGGAAACCTAAAAAAGATATCAAGAAATTAACGGATATTACGGTGAGTAATTTTCGGGTTTCATCTGATAAAGTGCATGAAATTTTACAGGAGTCACATAAGGTACTTGTGATTTGTAATGATAAAGGTAAAGTAGTCGGTTTTCTTTGTTATAATCTTTATTTAACTAAAGTAGCTCATTTTAATTATGTAGTCATTGACAAGAAATATAGAGGAAAGGGAATTCTACAATCCCTTTTACCAGAATTAGCAGCTTATGTGAGGCAAAAAGGGATTCTTGTAGTGTCCGGTTTTGTTAACAAAAATAATCCTGAAGCATTGCAAAAATTTAAAGACTTTGGATTTAAACCGATTTTAACCTTTCATGATGACATTCTCATTCAATCACTAATTTAAAAAGGTCCTCCTGCCCGCTATTAGCGTAATTAAGAAGTAAGATAAAAAGAAAAATACAACCTGTTTTACCCTTCCATAGCTCTGTCTGTTACAAATACGTATTTAATTTCAGGATTAATTTATGAATCATGTGCTCCTCCATACTAAACTAGGGAATGAAATCGCCTGTAAATTCTACACGAATTCATAGGCTGTTTCCCTTTACTCTCTTTTGAACAGGAGCGGTACTATAGATATATGGAAGTAATACGCAATAAATTCACTACCTTGAATCGATTGTTAAATTTTCTATATAATCAAAATAATCCCATATTTCCAACCTCCATTCGTGTATAGTGAATGTATACCCGCTTAAAAGGAGAGAAAATTATGAAATCAATCGATCTAATTATCTTAAACCTGGAAGAGGTCAGAAGAAGAAATATTAAACTATGGACTTCACTACCTAAAGACAAACTCCATTGGAAACCGGACGACGTTGCAATGAGTTGTTTAGAGATGGTTAGACATGTCCTTGATAGTGAGCATTACTATCATTTATCTATTAAAAATCAAGGTAGCTTACCAGTTTATGAATCACCATTTGAAAAACAGCCACTTCTCTCTGTCCAAGCGGAATTAAAATTTGCCGAACCTTACAGGCGTGATTTTCTAGAAACAATAAATTCTTTCGGCGAAGACGACTTATCCACCATTAAAATTGATCGGTCGAATATTGGATATATTAGAGATTTAGGAGACATGTTGTTAAGAATTGCCTATCATGAGTCTGTACATACTGGTCAGTTATTGGATTACTTAAGAACTGCTGGAGTTCCTAGAATCAGTGTTTGGGATTAATTGCATCGTTTTCAATGGGTTTCATTTTGGAATTCATGTTTTATTTGCATGTAGACCCCTTAATGATCTTCACTGCCGAATAGTGAATGAAGAGGAGCTATCTAATAGACAGCTCCTCTTCATTCTAACTACCCCCTTGGGAGAAAAATTATGATTTCATGTTAATCCGATCTATGGTCATCGGTAAACGTCCGGCAGTTCCACAATTTTCATACATAATGACAGGCCGTGAAATGATGTGTGATTTATCTTGCAAGCTTATTTAAACTAGATAATTTTATTAATAAATACTTTTTCTTACAACCAAAGAAAATAAAGGACTATTTATGAGTGACGGCTAGTACCTTTTTTAAAAACACGGTTTATAAACATAAATGCCTATTAAAGGCCTTATAGAATTTTCGGATTACTACGCGATGGAAACATCACGCCGAAAATGTTTTAAGGTTAGAAATTTGTGGAAAACCAATAATATAGGAGGGATAAGTAATGTTATCTAAAAAACCAGCATCAAGAATGATTAGCGCCGCCATTCTAACCGGTTCTCTTTTAGGGGCAGGTGCATCATTTTCAACAGAACCGGTTGAGGCTGCATCAAAAATCGATTCCACTTCTAGCACAGCAAAGGAACACGCCGTTACCACCTTACATGAAATCTACAATAAAGCCTTTTCTGGGGAAATGCCTTATACGGCAACGGGTTTAAAAATTAAAGAAAATACCCAACAAGAAGTATATGCTACATTCGGTTCTCCCCCTGAACCAGGGAATGCCGATGAAACTTTTGACTATTACCATGCAGAAATGGGACATCCAGGATTTGCATTTGCTTATAATGAAGACAAGGTCATCTCACAAATCAGGTATTTTGGGACAAATGTTGAACGGGATCATAACCTAGGAGGCATCACTCCTAAGGTTTTAGGGAAACAACTCGGTAGCGCTGACCAAATACGCCATATATACAGTACGAATGAAATCAACTATATCTACAAGACAGGTGATTATGAACTGCAATTCATTGTAGGTGAAGATCAAACCGTAAATCATATCAATTTACTTGAGGCTAAATAAACTTCAATATTCACTTCGCAGGTTGTAGAGATATTTCTCTGCAACCTTTTTTCTGCTCCCCCCTTCATTCTCTATCCATCTCACAATTAATTTTTCAGGTTTTTTCTTGATAGTTCTTCAATGAACCCTAACCGTTCAATCCATTTACAAAAACCATACTTTTTCCAAACAGATTATTAATACTTTTACAATAAAATTAGCTTGTTCCATATTATTTCATTATTTGGAGGTACGGAAAAATGATAAATAAGTTCAAATCATTCACAGGATTGGTTCTTAGCATGGCCATCCTTTCTCAAGGTCTTCCGGTTGCTGCAAAAGATACAGAAGAAAACAACAAGATAAATCCAGGAGGCAGATGGTTGAAAGGGGAATATCATGTCCATACCACGCAGTCCGACGATGCTGAAGAATCTCAAACCCTTGAGAGCGTATTAAATAATGGATTTGACAAGTATGGGATGGATTGGATGGGGATTTCCGACCACTTGAGAATGTCTTCAAGGGATGATGAGGGACATCTGTTACCAGGCGGACCGATTCCGCTGTCTCAAGGAATCATTCAATATCAAGCTCCGAAAATGGAACAACTGCAAAAAGAGGGCAAATATAAAAATAAAGTCATCTTTTCGGGCTTCGAATGGGACATGCCCACCTATGAGCATGTCGGCATAGGCATTTTGGGAGATCAGCCGAGCTCATCGAAAAGTCTGAAAGCTGGCAATCAGTTCGAATATCTGTTCACCAACCAGGATGAAAAGATGTTTGATTCTAAGGATGTAGCCGTTTGGAAAACCCAAGATCAAAGGGCCAATAAGACACCCGAGGATGCTCGAACAGCCTTGGCATGGCTTGAGAAGAATTATAAGCATACAAGTTATGCCATTTTGAACCATCCATCAAGAAAAAGGGTGTACAACATATCTGATTTCCGCGACTTTAACAATATCGCGCCGGATGTCATGTTCGGATTTGAAGGGATGCCGGGTAACCAGTTGGAGCCAGACAGAGGTGGCTTAAACCTGACAACACCCGAAAACAGGACCTATGGCGGTTCTGATTACATACTTGCTAAGGTAGGTGGTGCATGGGATGCGCTTCTTGGTGAAGGTCGTCAGTTCTGGACCTTTTCCAATTCGGACTCTCATTTCGAAATCAGTCAAAACCGACTTTACTCCAGCGGATACTGGCCTGGCGAATATTCCAAGAATTATACTTGGGTGAAAGGTTCAACGATGCAATCCGTCCTTGACGGCATGCGATCTGGGAAATCCTTCTCCGTTTTCGGTGACTTGATCAACGCCCTTGATTTCCAAGCTAAAACCGGACATAGCAAGGTGGATATGGGTGGGGACCTTAAAGTGAAGGAAGGACAAATGGTCAAGATCACCATCCGATTTAAGAGCCCCGAAAAGAACAACAACGGGGACGCTGTCAAGGTGGATCATGTGGATTTAATTTCGGGGGAAGTAACCGGGAAAGCTGTGCCAGGTACACCTGCTTATAATAAAGACACCAATGATACGACAAAAGTGGTTAAACGCTTTACAAGTAAAGACTGGAAAATTGATGGCGACGGCTACCATTCCATCACTTACAAAGTCAAAGCAAATAAGGATCAATATTTCCGTTTGCGAGGCACGAACCAAGGGGAAAATGTCTCTGGAGAAACGATGGACGGGGAACCGCTGATCGATAAAAAGACTGAAATTGAGGATAACGAAACACGTTTTGCCGAAATCAACAAACGTAACTATAAAGACCTTTGGTTCTATTCGAATCCTATTTTCGTCAGCGTTGAGGATAAAAAGCATGACATACATTAAGTAATAAAAAATGTTCCGACGGTCCAAAATAGACTCTCATTCGCCTGCTAATCGACGTGGATGAGAGTTTTTTTCTATAAGTAGAAAGGCTTAATGAACATTTCATTTTTATTGGACGACTTCCTCGGAATTCCGGAAGGAAAAACTTGAGTTTTTAATTCACTTCAATCTATAAAAATCCGTATAATTCACCAAGATTTCATAACACTAAAGATACAAGTTATTTTCATTGACTTTTTACCTTTTCTTGTATAGTATCACAGAGTATCAATCCCTATCAGATTACTAGGAGGTTTACCGAAATGAAAAAAATGGTTACACTTTTATCGCTATTATTAGCGTTCACGATTGTACTTGCCGCTTGTGGCACAAGTACAAAAGATGAGGCAAATGATACCGACAATAAATCCTCTTCAAAAGAAAATCTTTATGATAAAGTTAAAAAAGATGGCGTATTAACAGTCGGAACAGAAGGTACATACCCTCCTTTCACATTCCACGATGATTCGGACAAACTAACAGGGTTTGATGTGGAAATTGCTAAAGAAGTGGCAAAACGCCTTGGAGTGAAAGCTGAATTCAAGGAAACACAATGGGACGGCATGTTTGCAGGACTGGATGCGAAACGTTTTGATATGATCGCAAACCAAGTGGGCATCGATGAAGACCGTCAAAAGAAATATGATTTCTCTGATCCATATATCCAATCAGGAGCCGTTTTACTTGTTCACAAAGATAATTCGGATATTAAATCATTCGATGACTTGAAAGGAAAGACTTCTGCACAATCTTTAACGAGTAACTACAATGAAATAGCCAAATCACATGGTGCTGAAGTTACCGGTATAGAAGGATTTTCGCAGTCTGTACAGCTTATAGGTTCTAAACGTGTAGATGCTACTATCAATGACAAATTGTCGTACCTTGATTATAAAAAGCAACACCCGGATGCACCTATCAAAGTGGCTGATGAAGAAGAAAGCGGAGTCGCAAGTGGCTTAATGTTCAGAAAAGACAGCGACAAATTAGTGGAAGAAGTAAACAAAGCACTTAAAGCCATGAAAGACGACGGCACGTACGCAAAAATCTCAGATAAATGGTTTGGTGAAGATGTTTCTCCTAAGTAATATTTTCAGTGACCCTGAGCGTATGAACCAGCTTGTTTCCATCGCTCAAACCTCCCTCTATCCGATGATAGAGGGAGCTATTAAATATACGATTCCACTAACATTAATCACATTCGTTCTCGGACTTATTCTCGCTGTACTCACAGCATTGGCTAGACTATCTTCCATTAAAATCTTTCAAATAATTGCGCGTGTATATGTGTCAATCATCCGCGGGACACCTTTACTTGTGCAATTATTTATCATTTTCTATGGACTTCCAAATTTAGGTGTAACCATTAATCCTTTCATATCGGCTATTATAGGATTCTCTTTAAATGTGGGAGCATACGCTTCGGAAATTATACGAGCAGCCATTTTATCCATACCAAAAGGACAATGGGAAGCAGGCTATTCAATCGGGATGACATATACCCAAGCTTTAAAGCGCATCATTTTGCCGCAAGCAGCGCGTGTATCCATTCCCCCATTATCCAACACGTTCATTAGCCTTTTAAAAGATACATCGCTTGCATCACTCATTCTTGTAACGGAATTATTCCGTAAAGCTCAAGAAATTGCTGCAAAAAACTATGAATTTCTACTATTATACATGGAAGCAGCTGCTTTATATTGGATTTTGTGTACCATCCTATCTTTCATTCAAGGAAGTTTAGAGGACAGACTTAATCGTTATGTAGCAAAATAAGAACCGCAGTAATTAAAGGGGATTTTAAAATGATCAACATTAAGAATCTTCATAAATCATTTGGTGACCTTGAAGTATTAAGGGGCATCGATTTGGAAGTGGAGCAAGGTAAAGTCATAGTATTGATCGGTCCTTCGGGTTCAGGTAAAACAACCTTTCTTCGGTGTTTAAATCTCCTTGAGGTGCCAACGGACGGAACGATCGAAATCGATGAAACCGTAATGGACTTCAAAAAACCCGTTAAAAAAAAATCGATTACTTCTTTTCGCAGTTTGACCGGGATGGTGTTCCAAAGCTATAACCTCTTCCCCCATAAAACAGCTGTGGAAAATGTAATGGAAGGTCCCATCATTGTAAAAAACATAGCTAAACATCAAGCGAAAGAAACGGCTGCTGCCCTGCTTACAAAAGTGGGCTTAGGTGACAAAGTTGATTTTTATCCTTTTCAGTTGTCCGGCGGACAGCAGCAACGTGTCGGTATTGCAAGGGCCCTGGCAATGGAGCCAAAGGTCATGCTATTCGACGAACCCACCTCCGCTCTTGACCCTGAACTAGTTGGAGACGTGTTACGGGTCATGAAAGATCTGGCAAAAGAAGAAGGCATGACAATGATCGTTGTCACTCATGAAATGCGTTTCGCTCGCGAGGTCGCCGACGAGGTCATTTTCATGGATGAAGGAATAATAATGGAACGAGGAAAACCCGAACAAATTTTCACGAATCCGAAAGAAGAACGCACACGCAAATTCCTGAACATGATTCAATAAAGAAAACGGTGCTTATCATAAGCACCGCCCGAGACAAACCCTATTTTTAGAAATGGGGTTTTTTGCTATCATCAAATTAATGAGATCCTTGTACTTGTTTAGTCCGTGCGTGGTAAATCTGGAAAAGAATCAATGCAAAAACAGAAAGGATTGCGCCTGATATGAAAGGTAAACCTATCGAAATCGAAAATAGCCAACCTCCGATTGGTGGCCCCGCTACCCTGCCGAATGAGTCAAAGGAAGAAAGCAGGCCGGTTACACTGCCATGCCCTGTCGAAGACCTTTTGGTCAGCAGTGCTGAAATTGCAGGCCGGATGAATCCGTTACCCACTCCGAAAATCGTTAGGAAGACCGCTGATGTCCAGAAGCCTGAAGAAAACAGTATGAGAATGAAACCAACTGCCGAAATGATGATGCCGATTCGTATGACTGCACCTTCCCCATATTTCTTTGTCATCCTTCCCACTAACCCACCTTGAACGATCGCACTACCAAATCCCATGATCATAAAGATATATCCTAATTGAACAAGACTTATATCCGCTTTTTTGGCGGCGAAATAAGCAAAAGTCGTTTCAAGTCCTGCCATTGAAAGCGTGACGATCAATTGTAGTATGAACATGATCGTAAGAGGTCCTTTGAAGGCTTTCCACATGGACTCTTTATTTTTAGTCTGATAGGCTCTCTTTTCAACTGTATGTGATTCCTTCAGTATGGCAATCACTAAAATTAACGTAATCAAAGAGGAAAGCCCGGCAATGTAAAAAGGTAAATTCAAACTTGTTTTGGAGAAAACCCCTCCAATCGCCGGACCGAAGATGAATCCAAGCCCTGTAGCAGCCCCGATGATCCCCATCCCTTTTCCCCTATCTTCCGGCGTCGTGATATCAGCCACATACGCCATTGCGGTCGGCATGTTTGCCGATGATAAAATCCCGCCAATAATCCTAGCTACAAATAACACCCATAAAGAGTCTGCCGAAGCCATGATGAAAAACGAAACGGCCAATCCAGCAATGCCGATTACCATGACAGGCTTACGCCCTATCCGGTCAGAGATCCTTCCCCACATCGGGGCAAAAAATAATTGCATTAACGAATAAATAGCCATTAATAGACCAAGCTCAGTTGGACTACCCCCAACCTTTTCAGCGAGGAAAGGAATGACGGGAATAATGATCCCAAACCCGACCATGACTAAAAACATCACTAAAAAAAGAACGGGTAACACCTTTTTTGTTTCCATTATTTTTTTCTCCTTTATTCTTACACATTCAATAAAAAAAATTCTGATTAAAAAACCGTAATACTCAGCATGATCTGCCTAGCAATACTTTAAACAGTTTAACATACAACCTTTACCAAATCAGTAGAAGCACGATCTTCTTTCTCCCTAAGACACTACTTATTCCAAAGATAGCTGTCCCCTCCCCTTATTTTTTGCTATGGGGTACACTATACTGTAGGGTAAAATGGGTGTTTGGGGGGTAAAGAAATGGCGAATGATCAGTGGATTTTAATTATTGACGATGAAGAAGATTTGGCGCGTCTCATGGAGACCGTTTTACATAAGGAAGGCATTGCAAATGTTGTAAAGGCTGGGACGATTGCGGATGGTTGGGCAAGATTTCAGGAGATTAATCCTGCACTTGTCTTGCTAGATATTATGCTGCCTGATGGCGAAGGCTATGATTTATGCAAGCAAATTCGTGAAGTGTCGAATGTGCCCATTTTATTTTTGTCTGCAAAGGATGAGGAAATTGACAAGCTTTTAGGGTTGGCGATAGGCGGCGATGATTATATTACCAAACCATTCAGTCCGAAAGAAGTGGCTTATCGAGTAAAGGCACAACTAAGACGCGCTGGCTTTTCAGAGGAAAAAGCGGCTCCGAAAAATTTGCAAGTGGGCCCTTTTGAGCTTAGTGCAAATGAAACAGAAGTGAAAAAGGATGGAGAATCGATTGAGCTCACCGCTAAAGAAATTGGACTGATGAGCTGCTTTATGCATCACCCGAATCAGATTTTGAGCAAGGAGACTTTGTTCCAACATGTGTGGGGCGATGATTTCTTTGGCTCTGATAATACAGTGATGGTACATATTCGCCGTTTACGCGAAAAAATCGAGGCAGATCCTTCAAAGCCTTCTTTTTTAATTACGGTTAAAGGGCTTGGTTATAAATTACTAACCAAGGGTGAAACAAGATGAAGTGGAAATTGACACGGCGCTTTTTAGGATCCGTTGTGACAATTGTTGTAATCGTAGGGATTGTAAATTCAATTTTACTCCTCAGCTTACTCTTTTATCGGGCCATGCATAATTTTGGGACAGATGAAGTATCTGCAGAAAACTTCAGCCGAACATTTTCACAATATGTAGAACTGCAAGATAATAAACCGATGGTAAATGAAGAAGGACTGGAAAAACTACGAAAAAATAAGGCCTGGATACAATTTTTGAATACTAAGGGTGAGCAAGTGGCAGCCTTTTATACGCCTGATAATTTGCAAACCGTGTATTCCCCTATTGAGATTGTGCAAATGTATAAGTATAAAGAAATTGATGCAGAGACGACTGTTTTTGTCGGCGAAGCCCAAGAATTCAGCTATTTTCTAGGCGTTAAGGAACAGAAAATAGGTCGTTATGTACTGACCTATGATTATGCAAAGGTTTTTAAAAACTTTAACATCTTACTTTTACTATTTTTAATCGTGGATATTATTATTGCATTAGTCATTGGATTTTTATTTGGGAAAAGGTTAACCAGTCCACTTAACCTATTAATAGAAGGAATTCAGCAGCTGCGGGAAAGACGTTTTAAGAAGATGAATATACCAAAAGGCGTTTATGAAGATGTATTTCACAATATGAATGAACTATCGGCAAAGTTAGATCAGTATGAGAAAGAACGTGATCTTCTCGACCAAACACGCGAGGAATGGATTAGCAATGTTTCGCATGACATGAAAACACCGCTTGCTTCCATCCATGGATATACAGAATGGATGAAAGATAATGCCGCAGATTTAACACCGCAAGAAATGTATGAGTATACATCCATTATTCATAGACAGTCCATTTATATGAAGGATTTGCTAGAAGACCTCAATTTAACGATGCGTTTGCGCCATCAACGACTTCCTTTGCAGTTTGAAGAAGTGGATATCGTTGGCTTCATACGCGAAATGACGATTGAGCTTTTAAATGATGCACAATTTGGTGATCGAAAGGTTGAATTTGAGGCAAATGTGGATAAAGCAACACATAAAGTGGATAAAAAATTACTGAAACGGGCAATCCTTAACTTTATATACAATGCACTTGTGCATAACGATGATAATGTCGTTGTAAAAATACAAATTGATCGTATTTATCCGCTATGTTTACAAGAGCAACCGCCATGCAACATTTCCAAAGCCTCAGAGTTTCATACCCAAATTACCATTGTCGATAATGGCCGCGGGATTCCCTCAAAAGACATCGAACAGGTTTTTGAGCGTTACTATCGAGGTACGAATACAGCCAGTGCACATGGGACTGGTTTAGGAATGGCTATTGCAAGAGATATTATTTCGGCCCATAATGGGAAACTTGATTTGACCAGCGTTGAAAATAAAGGAACTACCATTACTATACTATTATGAGCTGATTATTTCTTAACAGGTAGAGAAAAGGGCTGTTCCCAACTAATTTATTGGGGACAGCCCTGCTTTCTTATTTTAATTTTTCTTGTGCCTTCTCTGGTATTTCCTCAAATTTCACTTCATCATATGAAGATACTTCATCGCCATTTTTCACGTACATTTTCAAGTAGGCATCTTTCCGAAGATTCTTTTGTGCCGTGAATTCAAGTGGTAATGTTTCTCCATCAGCATTTGTGGCGTCCAGTTTATAGGAATAGGAGTTCATCACTGAACCATCATCCAGTTTGGTTTCATGTTGTACACCATCCTCTGTAATTTGCAAATAATAATTGCTCGCATTCATGCGGTTGAAGTCAATTTTACTTAGCGCAAAGACTCCTACTGCTCCAAGTAAAAACAAAATACCTAATACCATTAGAAATTTTTTCATCTCGATCATCCTTCTGTTTTATTGTTTTGTGTGATTATACGATTGTAAGATGCTACCGTTAAAAGATAATACAGACCATAGATAACCGTATAAGCAATCATCCAGATCAACACAGGTTTTGCCAGGTCCATCATCAATATGCCAGAGAAGGCTTTCAACGCAACAGCACTGTGAAATAACCCTGCTGCAAGTGGCACGAAGAAGATGATGAATACTTGTGATGCAATGGATTTCCGCATTTCTTTTGCGCTGACACCCATTTTATGAAGCATATTGTATTGTGATTTATCTTCCTCTGCTTCCGTTAAAACCTTAAAGTAAATGATACTGCCTGTCGCAGCTAAGAAAACCAAACCAAGGAAGCTTCCGATAAAGAGCAATGAGCCTACGCTTTCCATACTTGTTTGCAAATCTCGAGGGGCACTAGAAAATAGCGCCTCTTCAGGTATTTGTTTTGCAATTTCTTCAGATAAATCCGTAGAAGCTTTGTCCACACCGATGACACGATATTTAAGTGCTTCCCCTTCTTTTTGAAATGCTATAAATTGATCATTTGATACCACTACTGCAATACCTGCCGTGCCGGCATTTAAAACGGTTTGTGTTTTAAAGCTTTGGAATGTGATTGCCGTGCCATTTTCTGTCGTGATGGTCTTGTCCTTGTATTTAGGTGAGAATCTTTTGTCATATCCAATGTCTAAAATGACTGCATTGTCAGCGTTCACATGCAGTAATTCCTTGTCTTGTACTGCTGCTAATTTGTTATATGTTTTTTCGCTGATAACCGTATAAATTCTTTTATCCGAGCTATCGAATACTGATGCCGCGTTTAATTCTTTCGTATTGAATGTGACAGATCGTGCTTCAATATACTCATCGTACTTTGTATCTGGCAGCACAGCGCTGACTTGTTGTTCGCCATTTGCATCCGTTTGCTGATACATGAAGGTATTCGGATCGGCTGTCATGACTTGATCATTTGTATTGTAATAAAGACCATAAACCGCACCGCCAGCTGTTACCGTTGTAGCACTTAACACCGCAATCACGGTCAATGTACGTGCATTGCCCCTTATACGATATAGCAGTTGCGAAATCGTCATTAAATGAAGACCTTTCCACAGCCATTTTTCATTTTTCTTAATCATGGCTAACACAAACCCTGTTACACTGTGGAACAATAAAAATGTACCAACAATAACTGTCGCCAAAATAATGAGTGCTGTCATTAAAAAGCCGAGTTTTCCCCACACTTTAGAAGTAAAAAGATCTTGCATCGCCAACCAATAGCCCATGATAATTAGTAAAACTCCAAGAATGGCTACAATCATGGATGACTTCGGTGCCGCTTCCCCTTTTTTCGACGCGTGGAAAAGATCAATTAATTTAAATTGATAAATTAAACGATAGCCCTGGAATGATGTCACTAAAAAAATAAGTAGAAATACGATTGCCGTGTTCAAAGCTGCGGATCCCGAAAATGTAAATGGTGCGATGACATCATAGCCCATTAAATAAATCAAAATCGTCATGAAACCTTTTGAACAAAGGAACCCAAGTATGATCCCTACTACTAATGAAACCAAACCTAATAGTAAGTTTTCAAAGAAGAGCATAAAACCAATTTGACGATTTCGTACGCCAAGCAATGCATATAAGGCCACTTCTTTTTTACGTTTTTTCATAAAGAATGAATTCGAATAGGCAATAAATACGGCAACGAAGAATATGAGTATGACTGCCGCACCACTCATTAGTGAATCTAACTTTTGTGATGAAGCCGTTTTTTCTGCAATCGTACCGCTATATTTTAATGTCACGAATGTGAAGTAGATGATGATGCTAAAGACCATGGATGCGATGTATAAAAAATATTGAGTGAGGTTTCGTGCGATATTCTTTCTCGCTAAACTAAATAGCGTCATCTACCTCACCTCCAATTGTCGCAAGAACATCCAAAATCTCTTGGAAGAAAGCTTTACGTGTTTGATCACGACGGTAAATTTCGGTTGAAAGAGTACCATCCTTTATGAAAATAATACGACGGCAGAAGCTCGCTGCGTATGCATCATGCGTCACCAACATGATGGTTGAATGATTATTTTCATTTAATTCACTTAAGCTTTCCAGTAGGTTTGTCGCTGATTTTGAATCAAGTGCACCTGTTGGTTCATCAGCAAGTATTAATGCAGGCTCTGTCACAAGCGCTCTTGCTGCGGCTGTTCTTTGCTTTTGGCCACCGGAGATTTGGTATGGATATTTTGCTAGTAAATCTTCAATACCAAATACTTTAGCAATACGATTCACTAGGCTATTGATTTCTTTCACTGGAACTTTTGCAATCGCCAGTGGCAACAATATATTTTCCTTCACCGTCAATGAATCGAGCAAATTGTAATCTTGGAAGATGAAACCAAGATTGTCACGTCTGAAATCCGTTAAATCAGCACCATTCATATCGTGAATACTCGTATCTCTCATATAAATCTTCCCTGCTGTCGGTGAGTCAATTGTTGCTAACATATTGAGCAAAGTCGATTTCCCCGCTCCAGAGGGTCCCATGACCCCCACAAACTCTCCTTCATGTATGTCAAAAGATATATTTTCCAACGCTGTATAGGCAGCATTTGATTTGCCATATGTCTTTTTGATATTTTCTACTTTCAATAATGGCTCCATTTGTTTCACCTCATCATTTTTGTTGATACTTATACTATAAAAGCTCATCCTTACAGCATGTTTATACCAACCTTACAGCAAGCTTACATTCATAAAAAAAACGCCTTCTATTGAATAGAAGACGTCAGTTTGTAGACAAAAGGGGTTCTATCTAAATTTCTAAAGTTGATTGAAACGAAGGTACGAGACTCCTGCGGGAATACGCGTCCAAGGGCGAACCCAGGCGCAAAGGCACCGAGGGGGACCGCGCCCTGAGTACCTGAAGTGGAAATCCTACGTTCGAAATTTACAAACACTCAAACAAAAACGGAAGACAAAATCAATTATTATTGAGTTTATCTTCCGTCTAAACGTCTTCAATATAGAAGACGTCAAAGAGCATGTCTCTTTATCATTTAATTATGCTTCAATAGCTTTCGATCGATTACAAAATTTCCAAATGGAATGAAAGAAACGATGAAGATCATGGACATTTTTAAAAAGGACCATTTTGATTGAATGCTTACGTAAAGAAGTAACAGGACGAATACGACAAATAGAAAACCATGAATGCTGCCTAAAATGAGTGTCGCTTCCCCAATATCCAATATGTACTTAATAGGCATACCAATACCCAGCAATAAAACATATGAGATTCCCTCAATTATTGTAATAAACCTAAACCATCCAAGAACAGTAGAATACATTCGCTCATCCCCTTATTCATTGTACAAGTACGATTACATTCCAAAACGGCACACAAACAGACTCGTTACTCATCCAAAATCTGCTACTCTATCATATTATATTACTGGAATATCCACTACTAAATAGTACCCAGGATTCGATTGCCTGAAATGAAAACGGCAAAAGCCCAATCCAAGGATTGGGCCCGAGTATTTATCTAAACTTAAAAGTTGTAATAGCTAGCCTTCACTTTCACCGACTGATTCCTTGCTCTCCAAATGTTTTCATTTTGCAAATTCATATGCCTTATGTATTACCAATCAATTATAACCCCTAAAAAAGGGCATTTCATAATACGCTCAACTCCGGAACCAATTCGCTCCCTCATCCATATGCACAAAAGGAATATCCGTATCAATTACACCTCTGATTCGATCTAATTCAATATCTTCCCCTTCAAGCCATTTCGCAAAATCAATGGATGTGGGTTCCTGGTTCCCCCCCAAAGCAATCCAAGCTTTCATCTCCTTAGGTAAATAAGCGGAGGTATGAATCGTTCCAGCCCAGCTGCTATATAAATCTGAAAAGACACCTTGGTTGGTGTCATTAAACAATCTATAAGCATCGTAGGCAGATGAAAGTTTTCCTTCATGTTCTTGTATGATTTCCAATCTGCGTTTCGAATCTATAAGATGATTACGATTTTCATTTTTCATGATTTCAAAGTGATTGGTACATGCATTGGCCTTGCGCACCTCTACATTTCTCGGAGAGGTTTCCACAATATAAGTTCCGCCACTTTTATCATAAACGACGTACGTGAATGAATGACGATGTGGGATTTCCTTCAACATCGAAACCGCTTCCTCCACATTTGCACAAGATTCAACAATCAGTCTGCCAATCATGCAGCAAATGAATCCATCTCCCGGATTCTTTCGATTCATGAAGTTATATCCGATCACTAATCCTTTTTCATTCATGCCATCCATCCGTCCAGTCCCTCGCTGACTAGGTCCAATGCTTGAATACCCTTGATCGGTTGGCTGGAATAAGACATAGCGCCCTTCATATGTCTTTGGATGGTAATCATAATTGCGAATGAGATAATCATCCCCTGTCATGATGGAGCATCCAGACCGAACATAATCCAATCGGTACCCTCCAAACTCTTGCAGCACGCGTTCAATTGGCCATTTCAACGCTTCTTGCAACCCCAGTAATTCTTCCCAAACCCCAGGAGCAAATTGTGTAATCGCTTTCTTGACCTCTTCTTCTTCAATCGTAAACCGTGGCTGTCTAATCTTCCATTGATCTTCACGATTTTTTACGGTTAGTGAATCTTTTAATGCCTCACCTTGCATGTATCCGAACTCATAATGTGTACCCCGAAATTGTATGATATCACTATATACTTGCTTCACGACTTATCCCTCATTTACAGTAGTGGCTATTCAATTAAGGATACTTGAAGTGCAGTTGAAAATAAAGAAGATAAGCATTAAATTTATGAAACAACTCACCACCACGTACCTCCCTCATAATCTGTAACTAGGCATATTTATGAGGGGGACGGATTATGGAGATGGAATTAACGGCACTCCATTGGATTTATGTTGTATTTATTGTATTGATAATCGGGTTTATGGTAAAACGTCGTGATACGACCCTCATTTGCATAATTGGCATTTTCCTTTTGGCTTTAGTTGCTACTGGCAGTTTTGCCTCATCCATAAGCGGGATATTCAACAGCTTCATCTTCGCCATCACGGAATTAATGTCCACGATATTAATCATTTCAATCATAGTCGCCATGAGTACGGTTTTAACGAAGTCTGGCATTAATGATGTCATGATCGCGCCATTTGCCAAATTCATTAAAAATCCTACACTTGCCTTTTGGATAATCGGGATTGTCATGATGATCATATCCTGGTTTTTCTGGCCATCACCAGCGGTTGCCTTACTTGGGGCGGTTCTGCTTCCCTTTGCATTACGGGCTGGTTTACCTGCGTTAGGCGTGGCGATGGCAATGAACCTTTTTGGCCACGGAATAGCATTATCAGGGGATTTCATCATTCAAGCTGCTCCTAAACTCACGGCGGATGCAGCTTCGATACCAGTCGGTGATGTCATTGCTGCGAGCATTCCCCTTGTCATTGTAATGGGGGTCGTCACCACCACCTCTGCCTTTATCCTTTTAAAGCGAGATATGAAACTTGGAAAAATCAAAGCTGTTGATTACGTTGGAATAAGCCAAGATCAAACAATCAGGGAAGATCTGCTCACACTGGCACAAAAGAAGTTTTTTGCAGTCTTCATTCCGATCGCATTTCTATTGGATGTTGTGGCCTTGTCGATTTTGAAGTTGCAAGGCGGAGATGCAACGGCGTTGGTTGGCGGAACAGCCGTTTTCATCTTGCTCATTTTATCCCTCGTCGCACATAAACAACAGGGACTTGAAAAATCCACGGCCTATTTAATTCAGGGATTTCAATTTGGCTTCAAAGTATTCGGACCCGTCATTCCAATTGCCGCATTCTTCTATTTAGGAGATTCTGGATTCACCCAAATCATCGGTGACTATTTACCCAAAACGTCCCTCGGCATTGTCAATGACCTCGGCGCCGCCTTAGCGGCCTCGGTTCCTTTGACAAAGGAAATTGCCGCTGTCACATTAACGGGCATCGGTGCCATCACTGGCCTTGATGGGTCGGGATTTTCAGGGATTTCTTTAGCAGGTTCGGTTGCCAAACTTTTTGGAACGGCAATCGGAAGCGGAACCGCTACCTTGACTGCACTTGGGCAAATAACTGCGATTTGGGTTGGCGGAGGTACCTTGATTCCATGGGCCCTCATCCCAGCCGCTGCCATATGTAATGTCAGCCCATTCGAACTTGCGCGCCGGAATCTGCTGCCGGTAACCATTGGTTTAGCAGTCACTACAATCGTTGCGATGTTTCTCATTTAATAATTCTAAACGGCATTGTACTTGGAATTTAAAGTTACGAAAACGACACCTGTACAATGTGTAAAACCATACCTACTCCCAATTTTAAAAGGACTGAGAAGTAATATTATCCCCTTAAGATAGACAGTGTAAAAAAACACAGACAGTCGTGGATGATACACTACTACCTGGAGGGGAATTTATTATGGCTAAAAACTATTTTGCCGGTTGGCATTATTAAGGGATTGCACGAACATGGAAAAGAAGTTCCCAAAGATTATTCTATCGTTGGATTTGATGACCTTGTAATTAGTCGTTATTCATTACCCAGTTTAACGACAATACGGCAAGATGTATTTAATAAAGGGGCCATTTCAGCTCAAACAATCATTGATATGATTGAATTAGAAACAACAGATCCAGTAAACACTAACCTTCCAATTGAGATAATAGTGAGAGGATCTACAAGATTTTTATAAATGTGATCCGCACCGCCACAAATCTAGCTCCAATAGAAAAAGGGCTGCCGCAGCAACCCTCGTTTTAACGTAAAGCACCCTACTATTTCCTTAAAGATTAGTAATCTAAAATAAACAACTGTCTCACTTAGAAGAATTCAAAGCAAGTTATAGATTAACCCACTTTATGCTCTGTTTCAATTGTCGGAGCATCTACTGGTACACGCTTGCCCATTCCAAAAGCGTAATAACTAATGACAACGATACTTAGAAAACCAATTCCTACAATTAACGAAATGCGTGTTTCATCATTAAACCACATTCCGACTAATACCATTATCAAGAAAGCAATGGTCAAGTAGTTTGTTACAGGTGCAAAAGGCATTTTGAATGGATGATTGACCATTTCAGCTTTTTTAACTTTTCTGAATTGAATTTGACTTATCAGAATGACAAACCATGGAATCATACCAGGAAGTACACTTGCACTATAAACATGCACAAATAAATTTTCTGGTGCAACATAACTTAAAACTACACCAATTGCTAACCCAACTATCACACCGAACGTACCGAATAAAGGGACACCACTATTGGATACTTTCGCAAAGTATTTTGGCGCTTGTCCATTCATTCCTAGTGTGTAAAGCATGCGTCCTGCACTGTAAATACCACTATTGCAGCCAGACATTGCAGCTGTGATTACGACAAAGTTAATGATTCCAGCTGCTGCTGTGATACCAACTTTCGCAAAGGTTGCCACAAATGGGCTGCCAATTGCAGTTAGTTGGTCCCAAGGGTAAACGGTTACAATAATGAAAATTGCACCAATATAAAAGATTAAGATACGCCAAATGGTACTTTGAATCGCTTTAGTTATCGTGTTTTGAGGATCCTTTGCTTCACCAGCTGTAATCCCGATCAGTTCTACACCCTGATATGCTGCAACAACTAATGAAAGGGCAAAGAAGAATCCTTTCCATCCACCTGTAAACCATCCACCATGTTCCCAAAGATTAGATAATCCTAACGCTTCTCCGCCGTTACCAAATCCAAAGAAGATCAGTCCAATTCCTGCGACGATCATTAATACAATCGTTACGATTTTAACCAGCGCAAACCAAAATTCAATTTCACCAAAGGATTTAACGGAAATCAGGTTCGCTGCCCCAAGGATCACCATTGCAATCAAACCTGGGATCCAAGCAGGAAGATCAGGGAACCAATACTGCATGTATGTCCCAACTGCAATGATTTCGGCCATCCCGACAATAACCCATTGGAACCAGTTGCTCCAAGCAGTCATATACCCTGCCAATGGATGAATATACTTATAACCAAATGTAGCAAATGAACCTGTACTTGGCTCCAAATACAACATTTCCCCCATTGCCCGCATAATCAAAAATATAAATATCCCTGATATTGCATAAGCCAACATGACAGATGGACCTGTCCATTTAATCGTGCTGGCTGAACCCATAAATAAACCAACACCAATTGTACCGCCCAAAGCAATCATCTGAATATGACGGCCCTTCAAGTCCCTATTCAAATCTTTGTTTGCCATTCCATTTCCCCCTACTCTACTAAAAGTCATATTTGCTGCAAAATCCTAATACTCTCTCCATTCGGTATCGAAATGATCAAGCGGGCATCTTTATGGGCCTCAAAATCATTCTCCACTTTTAGTTTAAGCATTCCTGATAGTTAGAAAGATTCTTATGAATTTTCACGTTATACCAGATGTGAACATAAAGTTAATGGAAAGCGCTTACTTTTTACTGGTTTAAAAAGTGGTTCATTAAACCGGTTAAAAAAAATCACGACCTGTATAAAATAACCCGAATAAAAGAGTCTTGCAACCCTTTTATTCGGCTCAGGCTGATTAAGCAGTAATTAAAAGTGACTTTAATCCAAGTTTTACCAACATATCCTTCGTCATTTTCTCCAAATCATATTCCGCCTTAAATCCCCATTCTTCTTTTGCACAAGTTGAATCTATGCTATTTGGCCAACTGTCAGCAATAGATTGTCTTCCAGGATCGACGTCATAACTCATGACAAAATCTGGGATGTGTTTTTTAATCTCGGCTGCGATTTGTTCTGGGGCAAAGCTCATGGCAGATACATTGAAAGAATTCCGATGTTTTAGCTTTGAAGCATCTGCCTCCATTAATGTCGTAATGGCAGCTAAAGCATCAGGCATATACATCATATCCATATATGTTCCCTTATCAATGTAAGATGTATATTTCTTATTTTTAATCGCTTCATAGTAAATTTCGACCGCATAATCGGTTGTTCCGCCGCCAGGAGGTGTAACATACGAGATCAGCCCTGGGAATCGAAGACCTCTCGTATCAACGCCAAATTTATGATGGTAATAATCACATAATAACTCTCCCGATACTTTATTCACTCCGTACATTGTATTCGGTCGTTGAATGGTGTCTTGCGGTGTCCAATCTCTAGGAGTCGTTGGACCAAACGCACCAATAGAGCTAGGTGTAAATAAGCGGCAATTAAGTTCTCGTGCCGTTTCCAAAGCATTTACCAATCCGCCCATGTTTAAATTCCAAGCTAAAAGCGGCTTCTTTTCAGCTGTTGCCGACAATAAAGCAGCTAAATGAATAATCGTATCCACTCCATGTTTTTTGGCAATGTCAAACATCGCTTTTTCATCGGTAACATCCAATAACTCAAATGGACCTGATTGAACCACATTGCTTTCCGTTCTTCGAATATCTGTTGCAATGATATTGTCAAAGCCGTATATCTCTCTCATTTTCAGCGTCAGTTCTGAACCAATTTGACCTAAAGCCCCCGTTACTAAGACCTTTTTCATCAAAAATCCCTCCCTTTTTTACACTCTGCAGCAAGAAGTCCTTTATATAATCGACATCTCTTTTCCTACTTTTTCATAAATGTCTATTGCCCGATCCAGCATCTCTTTTGTATGAGCAGCTGTCGGCATATTCCTGACCCTTCCTGTTCCCTTCGGAACTGTAGGGAATACGATGGATTTAGCATATACACCTTCTTCGATCAGCCTTTTACTGAATTGCTGTGTTTTAGCTTCATCTCCTATAATGCAAGGGGTAATCGGTGTCTCGCTCTCCCCTATATCAAAACCTAATTCTTTTAGACCTTTTTTCAAGTAATCGCCGTTTTCCCACAGCTTATTTTGAAGATCTGAGCTATTCATCAAAATATCAATGGCTTCTATACAGGATGCAACTGCTCCCGGTGTGACAGCCGTTGAAAATAAAAATGGACGGCTTCTCACTTTTAGCCAATCAATTAAATCTTTCTTTCCTGCTACATAGCCACCTACAACACCAATGGCTTTGGATAATGTTCCAATTTGGAAATCCACTCTATCCGATAACCCAAAATGTTTTACCGTTCCTGCACCATTACCTAGTACACCAGATCCATGCGCATCATCAACATACGTAATTAAATCCAACTCTTCGGCAATATCCACAATTTCAGGGAGCTTGGCAATATCCCCATCCATCGAGAACACTCCGTCAGTAATAATCATGATTTTGTTATACAATCCAGATTCTTTTGCTTTAAGTGCTTTTGTTCGTAAATCATCCATGTCGGAATGGATATAGGGAATGATTTTTGCTTTAGATAATCGGCATCCGTCAATGATTGAAGCATGATTCAATTCATCTGAAAGGATGGCATCGTTTTTGTCCATCACTCCTGAAATCGCTGCCATATTACAGTTAAATCCAGATTGATAAGCAATGGCTGCTTCTGTATGTTTAAACTCGGCAAGCTTTTCTTCTAATTTGACATGTATATCTAACGTCCCGTTAATCGTACGGACGGCGCCGGCTCCGACACCATATGTTTTCGTTGCTTCTATGCATGCGTCAATTAATCGGCGATCTGTTGCTAAACCTAAATAATTATTGGATGATAAATTAATTAGCTCTCTTCCTGCAATGGTGATCATCGGACCGTTCGGACCTTCTACCGGATCTATAACGTTATAAAGTCCTTTATCTTTTAAATCATCTAAATTTTCTTTCAAAAATCGATTTAATATTTCACTAGACATCTCATATACCCCCTCATTGATGGTTGGTCATCTACCCTATTCTTAAATGTTGCATTTAAGAATTATGAATTTTTCTCTTATTAAGAAAATACAGGTGTCCTTCCCAAAAAAACACACGGAAGTAACGTAAACCCTATTACATTAATAGTTATAACAACCATAATAATAGATAAATTTATTGTTGTCCATATTGTGTGGACAAAAAAATTTAAGATTACTGTAGTTTCCCCTTGAACCTCTTTCAATAATGCGTTGAAAACATTGAATTTCAGCGTAGATTTTAACCATAAAATTTCCGTGTTAATCATCGAAATAAATGAGGTGAAAATGAAGCACTTTTTAGATATTTTTCCTAGATTATTACAATTACACCTCCTTACTTCCATAAAAAATGGAGCTGTTTATCTGCTCCTGAAGAGGAAGTAAAACACCATATGTTACGTTCAATCTTTTATACATCACTCCCATAATTAGGTCCCACTAACAAAACGAGGAAGATATATTAAGCAAATTTAAACACAAATAAAACAGAATGTTCCTACGTGTTTTACTGGCTGGACATCTTTCTCAAAAAAATGATGGGTGTTTCGGAAAAATGAGCAAGGTAATTTCCAGAATTCAGCAGCGTGAGTCAAAGCGACTGCCTGGAGGGGAAATTAACGATAAAATTTTATAAAACCTAAAAAAACTGTAGACACCCCCATATATTATCGAGGTTGTCTACAGTCTAAAATAGTCATGAACGACCATATTTAAATTTTTCCCAATGCTTCCTTGATGCTGTCGTATACTTCGTCCCATAGCTGTTTATCTTCAGAAAATGCCTCTGTTATCTTTTTAAAGACTTCCTTCTGCTCTGCCTCAAACCGTTCGTCATCCTTAGCTGGAAGATTTGAGCGCAATTCCATTACAAACGCTTGTACCTTTGGTGCACGAGGTCCCCAAACGGCTCTTTCTTCACCATTCTTATCAATGAATATAAAAATGGGAATCGAACGCGCTGTTCCATTCGTTAAGTATTGATCGATCAACTCAAGATTTTGATCTCGTAAAATCATGCGAGTTTCAATATTTGTCGCTTCCGTTATATTCAATAAAATAGGTATATTCATCATCGCATCTCCGCACCAGTCTTCAGTAATGACAATGGCCCGAAGTTCTTTCGCTTTTAATTCATCGAAAAAACTCTGATCATCTGCAGAAATGGAAAAACGCTCATGAATCGATTGTAAGCTTTCTTTATGAACCTTCATTGAAGAAACAAACTCTTCAGCGGGAATCCCCTTTTCAAACCATGCATTCAGTGTCGTCATATTATTGCTCCTAACTAACTATTTTTAAGTTAAAAGTACCATAAACCACTTATTATTTCATTGTTTACACTCTGAAAAATCAACTGACAGAGAATTGAACTTATATTGGTAAATTATATCCATGTTTTCTTTCCCGTATAAAGGGAAAAGTTTAAATACAATTAATAGCTTGCTAACTAACTATCTTATATTCATTAAAACATTGTTTTACTAGTTTAGGAGATGAATTTTGTGGAAGGGTTTCTTTTTGCGCTACTCCCTGCATTGACATGGGGCAGCTTAGTGCTTGTTTCCGAAAAACTTGGAGGCAATTCTTATAATCAAACACTTGGCATTACAGTCGGATCATTACTGTTCGCCATTGTGATGTCTTTCGTCAATCCCCCTGAATGGAGCAGTCTAGTCTGGATTGTCGGCATCATATCCGGAATAGGGTGGGCATTCGGCCAATTATTTCAGTTTAACAGCGTCAAAGAAATAGGAGTATCTAAAACTGTTCCAATCTCCACCGGATTGCAAATTTTAGGAAATACATTTTTTGCCGTTATCATTTTCAGGGAATGGAATGACAAAATTACTATCATCATCGGCATAGCTGCAATCATCTGCTTGATTACGGGTGTCTTGCTGACAAGCTATGGTGACGGTGAAAACAAAAAAGAAGGAAGCATGAAGAAAGGGATTTTGTATCTTGCCATTTCTACAGCGGGTTATGTTACATATGTCATCGTTGTCAGATGGAATGAAGTTGACGGATGGTCGGCGATCCTTCCGCAAGCAATCGGCATGTTTCTTGCTGCCCTACTGCTTTCCATCAAGCATAAACCGTTTAATAAGTATGCTGGAAGAAATATTCTAACCGGAATGATGTGGGCAGTCGGGAATATCGGCCTCCTGCTCGCTAATCCAAAAGTTGGCGTAGCCATCGCGTTTTCATTTTCCCAAATGGGAATCGTCATTTCCACTTTAGGCGGCATCTTTCTTTTGGGGGAGAAAAAATCCAAGAAGCAAATGGCTTTCGTCATCATCGGATGTGTACTGGTAATTTCTGGAGGGGTCATGATCGGCTTTACAAAAGAATAATTAAAGGAGCGATAATCATGTATGAAGATTTAGAGAAAAAAGTAGTCGTGATCACCGGAGCGGCAAAAGGATTAGGAAAAGCCATGGCCGAGAGATTCGGTAAAGAAAAAGCGTATGTAGTATTGAATTATCACACCGAAAATGGCGACCATGAGGAAATCATCAAAACGATTGAAGCTTCCGGCGGTAAAGCCGCAGCCATTCAAGGGGATGTTTCTAAGGAAGCTGATATAAAGAAATTACTATCATTTGCAGCCGAAACTTTCGGTACCATCGACATCATGATCAACAATGCAGGCATTGAAAATGAAGTGCCGAGCGAAAAGTTGACGCTTGAGGATTGGCAGAAAGTAATCGATGTAAATCTTACGGGTATGTTCCTCGCAAGCAGGGAAGCGATCAGTTATATGCTCGATCATGATATTAAAGGGAATATCATTAATATGTCTTCCGTTCATGACCGGATTCCATGGCCTCATTTTGTCCACTATGCAGCAAGTAAAGGCGGGGTGAAGATGATGACGGAAACCCTTGCACTTGAATATGCTCCTAAAGGGATACGCATAAATAACATTTCCCCCGGCGCGATCGACACACCCATCAATGCCGAGAAGTTCAATGACCCAAAAGCTAAACAAGAGGTCATCGACTTAATACCAATGGGATATATCGGTAAACCGGAACAGATTGCCGCTTGTGCTGCTTGGCTAGCCTCAGGTGAATCAAGCTACGTAACGGGCATGACGTTATATGCTGACGGCGGAATGACCAAATATCCGGGTTTCCAAGCCGGAAAAGGCTGAAGTTAACCAAAGTAGCAACTTTTTCAGATTTCCTCTCAAGAAAAAGTCATGTATATGGACAGGAGAAAAGAATTTGAGGGACTAGGATTTCTCCTATGTCCCTCATTCCTTTGTACTCCCATTATATATGACTTTAATGATTCTAATGAAAATGCGAGATATCCCTTATTCCCATTAATTTGTTATTTCTTCGTTAACAAAGCGATTTTTTGGATTCTTTAATCCAAGATGATCACGGAGAGTGTCTCCTTCGTAGTCCAAACGGAACAAACCTCTCTCCTGTAAAATTGGAACCACCAACTCGACGAAATCCTCTAAGTCGCCTGGTAACAGTGGAAATTGAAGCATAAAGCCATCTGAAGCTTTTTCAGTAAACCATACCTCCATTTCATCGGCTACTTGAGCTGGTGTACCGACAAATCTATCCCGTCTGGCAGGACTGAAAAATCTCGCATATAATTCACCGACTTTTATGTCTTCTTCATCAATAATTTTCTTCATTTCATTAAAATTACTTTGTATGCTATTTACTGATGGAAAATCAACATCCTTCGCTGGTGTATCTAAAGAATATTTTGAAAAATCTACGTTGCCCATATAACCAGAAACGAATTTCAAACTCTCATAAGGGTCAACGAGACTTTGGAGTTTATTGTATTTTTGAATGGCTATTTCTTCGGTTTCTCCGATAATCGGGGAAATTCCGTGAAGGATGTGGAGCTCTTCCCCGCTTCTTCCAAAATCCATTAAAGACGATTTTAATTCTTGATAATATCGTTTCGATTCTTCAATGTTATCCCAATGAGTGAAAACGACTTCGGCTGTTCGAGCGGCTAATCGCTGCCCTGGTATTGACGCACCCGCTTGAATAATAACCGGCTGCCCCTGCGCTGAGCGTGCAATATTCAACGGACCTTTAACTGAAAAATAGTTGCCTTTATGCCGAAGCTCATGTACTTTATCAGGATCAAAAAAATGTCCCGTTTCTTTGTTATGCACAAACGCATCATCTTCCCACGAATCCCATAATCCTTGGACAACGTCGATGAACTCCTCCGCTCGTTCATAACGATGATCGTGCGCCCAATGTTTAGCGCGACTGAAATTCAAGGCCGTTTCTCCGGTCGCATCAGCTGTCGTAACAACATTCCAGCCCACCCGTCCGCCGCTTATATGGTCAACAGAAGCAAATTGGCGAGCGAGTACATAAGGTTCACTGTACGTTGTAGAAGCTGTCGCCCCAATGCCAATTTTTTCTGTCGCTGCAGCTAATGCTGTAATAAGTACAATCGGATCAAACCGATTAAGTATTTGAGGATGTGATTCATGATTAATGGCCAAACTATCTGCCACAAAGGCAAGATCAAATTTCCCTTTCTCCGCAATTTTTGAGAGTCTTTGCAAAGCTTTTACATCGATACTTGCATTCGGATTTGATGCCGGATGCCTCCACGACGCAACATGCATGCCTGTTCCAATCAGATAAGCAGCTAACTTCATCTGTCTGTCTTGAGCCATTCTAATCTCTCCTTATTTATTAGAATATATCTCCTTATAACTGCTCAATTCTTTCAAGGTAATGAATGTTGGAATATAGTTTCCATTATAGGTCTCTTCAATAAACTTAGCCGTTTTCTCTGATTGATAGAGATCAACTAGTTTTCGGAAAACTTCATTGTCTTGATCTTCACTCCTGGCCGCTATAATATTTATATATGGCTTTGCAGTACTACTTTCATGCACAAGAGCATCTTTTAAAGTGAGTCCCGCTTCTACCGCAACTCCATTATTAATCACCGAACCAGCTGTATCTTCCATCACACGTGGGGCACTTGCACCATCGACAGGAACAATTTTGATTTTCTTCGGATTTTCCTTTATTTTATCCTGTCCACCATTCCCGTCAAAGTCATCAACAACCTTTAAGAGTTTAGCTTCTTGTAATAACAATAAAGCTCTCCCCCAGTTAGCCTGGTCATTGGGCACAGCAATTTGTGCACCATTTGGAATCTCTTCCACCGATTTATATTTACTTGAATACAAACCAAGAGGAGCAATAATTGTAGTCCCAATTGGAACGATGTCTGTATCGTTTTTCGCATTAAATGAATCTAAATAGGCAACATGTTGAAAGGCGTTGATATCAATATCCCCTTCTGCCAGCGCTGCATTCGGATCATAAGCCGATGAGAAATTAACAATTTCAATTTCCACCCCTTCTTTTTCAGCCTGTTCCTTTATAAATTCCCATGTTCGAAGTTCAGAATTTCTAATCCCGACCTTCACTTTCGTTTGTTTCCCTCCTGCATTCGTTGAATCACTTGTGCAACCTGTCAATAACACCCCCAAGATAAGCAATATAGGTAAAATACATTTTTTCATCATTCATTCCCCTCTCCCTCTGTTCAATACCGCTACTATACCCTTCTAATTTTTCGTTCGCACATATTTCCTAAACTTTGAACTCCCTGAACTACAATTACTAGAATTACAACGGTGACGAATATCGTAATGGTGCTAAAGCGTTGATAGCCATATGTTATCGCTACATCTCCAAGTCCACCGCCACCTATAGCTCCTGCCATAGCTGTAGCGCCCACTAAACCAATTGTTGCAGTTGTTATACTCAGAATTAACGACGCAAAAGCCTCAGGCATTAAAAACCTGAAAATAATTTGTAACGGCGTTGCTCCCATGGCTTTCGCGGCTTCAATAATGCCTTCATCCACTTCCAATAGCGAATTCTCTACTAGTCTTGAGATATAAGGGCCAATATGAAGCACGAGTGGTACAATTGCTGCTGTGGTACCAATCGACGTACCAACCATTAGTCTTGTAAATGGGATAATCGCCACAAGCAAGATAATAAACGGAATCGACCTGAAAATGTTTACAATCGGATTCACGATAGAAAAAATAAATCTATTTTCATAAATATGACCTTTTCTTGTTACAACCAATAAAATGCCTAAGAAAATTCCGATGATGCTTCCAAAAAAAAGTGAAATACTAACCATGTACAGCGTTTCCCACAAGGCGTTTAAAATGAGCTCTTTGCTTACTTCCATCCTCCGTAACCTCCTTCACTTCAACCTTTTGATTCTTTATAAACTGTAATGCCCGATCAATTTCATCATCATTTCCTATTATTTCAACAATTAAATTACCAAATGGGATGCCTTGTAACTCAGTAATATTGCCGAACAGAACGTTTATTTCCACATTAAACCTCTTCGCTGTTCTTGAAACGATTGACTGCCCAGAGCTCAATCCCAAAAAATCAATTTTAAAAATACGGCTGAAATAGGTATTCTCATTGAGCAATCCATAAACACTTGATGGCACTTCATCGCGAACAACCGATCGAATGAAGTTACGTGTTGTTTCTGTTCGTGGACGGGCAAAGATATCGATCACATTCCCTGATTCAATCACGCTACCATCCTCCATCACTGCAACCCGATTACAAATTTCTTTAATCACTTCCATTTCGTGCGTGATAATAAGAATGGTAATTTTATATTCATCATTTATCCGTTTCAGTAAATTCAAGATTGATTTTGTTGTTTGTGGATCCAAAGCTGATGTTGCTTCATCACATAATAAAATGGAGGGGTTTGTAGCCAATGCACGGGCAATCCCGACACGCTGCTTTTGTCCACCTGATAGCTGATTTGGATAATTCATTGCTTTGTTTTCTAGGCCAACAAAGCGGAGAATCTCATAAACTCGTTCTTCAATCTCTTTTTTCTTTTTTTTACTTAACAATAACGGCATCGCTACATTATCAAAGACTGTTTTGGAATTAAGTAAATTAAAATGCTGAAAAATCATGCCGATATTTTTCTTAGCTTCACGCAAATCTTTTTCAGACATCTTTGTTAGATCTTTTCCTTCTACAATCACTTCACCTAAAGTAGGATATTCTAGCAGATTCACAGTTCGGATGAGTGTACTTTTTCCGGCTCCACTAAAACCGATGACCCCGAATATATCCCCTTTTTCAACGGTTATATTAATTTCCTTTAACGCTTCGATTTTCTTCTCTCCATCATCAAATACTTTTGAAACCTGACGAAATTCAATCAAAGTGGCCACCTCCTCTTTTTATCTAGCTTGGTATAGAATACTCCCTTCCCTTAAAACGCTGGCACGACGGCTCCTTCATATTGATCTAAAATAAACTCTTTGACCTTTTCCGTCGTTAATGCATTCGCAAGCTTTTGGATCGCTTTATCGTCCTTATTATCAGGACGAGCCACTAAAATGTTTACATATGGTGAATCCTTTCCTTCAATTATCAGTGCATCTTCTAGAGGTTTTAACCCTCCTTCCAGAGCATAGTTTGTGTTAATGGCCGATGCTTCCACATCGTCAAGCGAGTGAACTAAAAGTGGGGAATCGACTGCAATGAATTCTATTTTTTTATCATTTTTTGTAATGTCCTCAATCGTATAATCCCCTGACTTGGAACCATCCAGCTCAATGATATTATTTGCTGCAAAAAGCTGTAACGCACGTGAAAAGTTTACTGGATCTTTCGGGATAGCTACTTTCGCTCCGTCTGACAATTCCCCAATAGACTTAATTTTCTTTGAATAGACACCAAATGGTTCAATATGTACGCCCTTCACATTAACCAAATTTAAACCACTATCTTTATTTACTTGCTCTAAATACGGGGTATGTTGAAAGAAATTTGCATCCAGTTCTTTGTTTGCGGTTTGTTGATTCGTTTGAATACCATCCGTAGAAATCACTACATCCAGTTTCACGCCCTGTTTTTCTAAATCCGGTGCGATAAACTCTAAAATTTCTGCATGTGGGATCGAGGCTGCACTAATTTTCAAAGTCACTACCTCATCTTTGTCTCCTTTACTCTCCGATCCTGTTTGCTCATCATTTCCACAAGCTCCCAATACCAGCAATGCTATTGTTAAAATCGTTACGGACAGCCATTTAATTTTCTTCAATGTTTCTCACTCCTCTTTCTTATCTTTTTATATTGGAATAACAAATATTTATCAGCTGCTTCATATCTGCTGGTATTTCTTTTCCTTCTATATGATAGTCTCATCCCCTAAGAGAAGCGGACTCAACAACTGAAAGGATTGGATCCGTTCTGTTTCTGTTCGAAGCGGTGTATGCAAAATAAATTCATCCACTTGAAAAACTTCCTGAAGTTCCTTTAAAATTCCGTTAACATATCCTGGAGTCCCAGCAATAACACTTGGGGTCTGCTCTTCTATTTCGTAAGCTTCACCAGCCTGCTTCTCAAATGACTCAGCCTGCTCACGTGATTGAACTGTAAGCGTCCGGCCACTTTTAAGATGAACTTTAAATAGTTTGTGTTCGCTTGCCAGCTCCTCTGCTTTTTGTTGGGTAGGAGCTGCCACAACCGCTACTGATACGATAAAACGACCTTCTGGGTACTTGCTTCGGTAAGCAGAGGAAGCTTCATACAGCATGGTATCATCACTATTAATAAATCTGGCGAATACAAAATCCATTCCTAGATTAGCGGCTAGTTGAGCGCTGTCTGAACTTGCACCCAGCAGAAAAGTTTCGGGCTTTTCAGGCGGTATCGGCGTTGCTTGAATACCAGAAAGCAAATGATCGTCATTGATTGAATTTTCAATAATCTTCTGCAATAAGGATGCACGTTCCCCAAAATCCTTTCCATCATTTACAGTTCCAAATTGTAATGCCTTTGTTGATAAAGGAAATCCACCTGGTGCTTTACCAATGCCAAGATCTACCCTGCCCGGGGCAAGCGTGGATAAAACATGAAAATTTTCAGCGACTTTATAAGGACTGTAGTGCTGAAGCATGACACCTCCCGAACCTACACGAATGGATGTGGTCTTCGATAATAAATAAGAAATTAATACTTCCGGTGAAGAGCCAGCAACTTGTTCCATATGATGATGTTCCGATACCCAAAAACGGGTATATCCCCATTCCTCAGCTTTTTGAGCTAGGTTTACGGTTTGCTTAAGTGCATCAACTGCCGAATTCCCAGGAAAAATGGGGCTTTGATCTAATATTCCAAGCTTAAAACTCATATGACTTTCTCTCCAATCATTAATACCTAGTTAACAAATAGAATTAGTTGTTTTAATGTAATTGAAATTCATCCTAACATTGTAAACAAGCACTTGACAACACCTTATTTGATAGAAAAATTTATTTAATTGATTAAAAAAATCTATCATTCGCTTATGAGTATGGAATACCTCTGACTAATAATTGACCAAGCTCTCGCCTATCATGGTTTGAGATTTATTCTTCTTTCCGCTATCAGAATAGGATTAATCAATGAGAGGAAGAGAAATGGAGAGAGGAGTCTATGAAAAGCTGGAATAAAAAAATGTAGAGTGGCTATGTGTGGAAGCTAAGATGGGGGAATGTTCGCATCATGAATATGCTTGAAATCAAATTTGACCGAAACCTTTGGAATTACAACATCAAAGGTGCTAGGCACGAAATAGTGTCTGGCACCTTTGTTATGTATGTTCACCACTTACACTGGCCATGTAATATATTCTTGGCACTTTCAAATAAAAAATAAGCGGCCTTAATAATGGCTTTTTCATCAACAGTAAAAGCTGGATGATGCCAGTCTTCGTTTCCGTTTGTACCAAAAAAGGCAAAGGTACCGGGGATATGTTGTAGGTAATAAGCGAAATCTTCACCACCCATTGAAGGTTCTGGATGGATTACATGCAATGTTTGTTGCCGAGCAGACAAGCGGGCCATCTCTGTGACTGCCGGATGATTAAGAAGCGCGGGGGGCCCAGGAAACCAACCAATCGCAGCTTCCTGTGAAAAAGCAGCTGCAATATGATTCACAATTGAATAAAACTTTTCTTTTACTTCTTCGCGTATCTCAGAATTAAAGGTTCGAATCGTTCCTTCCAATATGACGTCGCCCGGAATTACATTCCACGTGTTTCCGCCTGTTATTCTCGTAACACTCACCACAGCACTATCTAATGGGGATACATTCCGGCTGACGATAGTTTGAAGAGCGGTAATAAGCTGAGCCGCTGCCGCTATTGGATCTTTTCCGTTTTGAGGGATGGCCGCGTGGCTCCCCTTCCCTTGAAGGACAATATGAAAACGGTCCACTGCCGCCATTAACGGACCTTCTTTTATCCCAATGGTGCCGACAGGCAAATTGGGTTTATTGTGCAGACCAATTACAGCCGCTACATCGTCAATTTGACCATCTTTTATCACATGCTCCGCTCCGCCACCTAATTCTTCTGCGGGTTGAAAAAGCAATCGCACTGTCCCGCACAACTCTGATTGATATTCTTTTAAAAGGTAGGCAGCACCAATTGCAGCTGCCGTATGAAAATCATGGCCGCAAGCATGCATCACTCCTTTTACTTGAGAAGCAAATGGAAGCCCGGTTCGTTCCTCAATCGGAAGAGCATCGATATCCGCCCTTATGGCTACTGTCGGTCCGGGTCTGCCACCCTTTATATCTGCAAAAACACCTGTTTTCAATCCTGTATGACGGATTTCAATGCCCTCTTCCTCGAGCCAATTTTGAATTGATTTTGTCGTTTCAAATTCTTCATTTGATAACTCAGGATATTGATGTAAATGGCGCCGTATCGATATTAAGCGCTTTTCCAGCTCTCGACTCATACAGTCGCCTCCTTCTATAAATCTAAGCGATAGCATTTTACTAAAATATCATGATTTTGAAATTCTTTCGTTCGATCCCGTTTAAAGCCAAACCATTCATATAGTTTAATGGCCTTATGCATCTTATCAGTAGAATGTAGATACAAACTGGATGCACCTTGCGATTTTGCATAATTTACACTAGCCTTTAATAATTCCTGAGCGATCCCGCGTCCCCTTGATTCGGGATGAACGGCCAACAACCGAATGATTGGTGAAAAAATCCCAAGTTCCGGCTTTTCATATGCTTTTTCAGATGACTGAAAAAGCTGTAATGTGCCAAGGATATCCTGATTGCACTTTGCAACCAACACCTTATCAACATGTGGATTATCCAACGAGGTTTCAATATTTTTTAAATATCCTTCCCAAGCTTCCGGGTTCGAATATTCATGTTCATATTGTTGATAACTTTCTACCAATAAGCGGCGCACCGTCTCTTTATCTGCTTCAATCAATTCATCGACTACGATTGTATTAATCATACGTCCTCCTTTTGCCCCTTCCTTTAATTGGCCCTTTCTTCTAAAAACGATACGGAAAAATCTCTTGATATCCGATTTAAAAATTGTCGTGTTCGATCTTCCTTTGGAGCATTGAAAATCTCCAACGGTGAACCTTCTTCTACAATCACCCCGCCATCCATGAAAAGAACACGATCCGATATCTCTTTAGCAAAACTCATTTCATGGGTTACAATCACCATCGTGATGCCTTCCTGGGCAATTGCTTTTATGACTGACAGCACCTCCCCAACCAACTCAGGGTCGAGTGCCGACGTTGGCTCGTCAAATAGAATGACCTCCGGATTTAAAGCAAGTGCCCTGGCAATTCCAACACGTTGCTGTTGACCTCCTGACAATTGCGAAGGGAAATAGTTATGCTTATCTCCCAAACCTACTTTTTCCAATAACAGCTCGCTTTCCCGTTTCGCTTCAGCTTTCTTATATTTTTTTGTAACAATTAACCCTTCCATTACATTCTCCAAAACAGTTTTATGAGCAAATAAATTATAATGCTGAAAAACCATTGCTGATTGTCTTCTAAGGGATAAGATTTCCCTTTTGGTCGCCTTCTTGGACCTCACCTGGATATCTCCCACTTGAACGATACCCTCATCTGGTTTCTCCAGAAAATTCAAGCACCTAAGCAGGGTCGTTTTCCCAGATCCACTTGGTCCTAGAATGGTAACTACTTCTCCCTTGCCTATTTTCAAATTAATCCCTTTTAAAACAGGCTGCTGGTTAAATGATTTTTGTATATCTTTTAAATAAATCATTGTACTCCTCCTCGATTATAGGCAGTGGCCTTTTTCTCAATTAAAAACGAAAGCCCCTCTGCAATGATTGTGAGACCCCAATAAATTAAACCAGCAGCGATAAAAGACTCCAAAAATTTCAAATTGGTGGATGCAACAATATTGGCTGCTCCTGTCATTTCTTTTTGGGATACAATGAAAGCAATGGATGACGTATGCAGAAATCCAATGAAAATATTCGTGAAATTCGGGATGGACTGAGCAATGGCCTGTGGCAAAACAATTCGCGTCATGGCTTGAAACGAATTCATCCCCACGGAATAGGCTGCCTCCAGTTGGCCATTGGAAACACTGATAATTCCCGATCTGAATATTTCTGATAAATAAGCACCCGCACTCAACGATAAAGCGGTTAAGACAAATAAAATAATCGGAATGGAATTAGATTGTATACCCAAATCAATTTTTTTTGAAATTTGATCGATTAATAATGGAAAACCGAAATAAATGAGCATTATGTGCATAATAATTGGTGTTCCTCTAAAGAAGGAAACATATCCATTTGCAACTCTACAAAGAAATTTCACTTTATATATCCTAATCAAGGCAACAGCGAGACCGATAATAAAACCTGCAAGAAGAGGAAGAATCGTTAAGATAAGTGTAATCGGAAGTGCTTTAATAATCTCCTTAAAAGCAGTCCAAATGAATAGAATATCAATCGTCATGTCCTTCTCTCCTCCCTTTGTTATCCAGTAACAGACACATCAACAGTTTGATGCCGATTAATGCGATTTTCATAAAGCCTGAATATGTTCTCAAACAATAGCACGACTGCATAATAGATAACGGCTAATGAGAGATAGACTTCGAGAGCATGTGCAGTTGCAGCAATTAATGTCTCTCCCCTGCCCATCATATCCATCACGCCGATGGTAAAGGCAAGTGAGGTATCCTTCAAGGATCCGATAATAGAGTTTGCGATATTCGGAAAGGCAATCCGTATGGCCTGAGGAAGCACAATTCGAAAGAAACTTTGACTATTATTCATACCAACTGAATAGGCTGCTTCCGTTTGCCCATAATCGACAGCCTTAATCGCTCCTCGGAATATTTCTGCGAAATGTGCCCCATTACTTAATGCATAAGTAATGATGACAAAATACAGAGCATCCATTCTTGAAATATCAATATTAATGAATAAAAGGATTGCAGGCAGTCCATAAAAAACTAGAAATAATTGTATTAAAATAGGAGTTCCCCGAATGAATGAAATATACAAAATGACTAATTGATTCAAAACAGGGATACGAAATAATCTCAGGATGGCTGCCGCTATCCCGATGACCATTCCTAATAAAACGGATGCTGCCAGAATTTGCAATGTTACTCCAAGATAATAAATTAATGTCGGAATGAAATCGACGATTAATGAAGGATCAAATGCTTTCCCCATGCTTTAGCACCTCCGCGCTTACTACTAACTAATTAAAATCCTACTGAATAGTCTGCGCCCAGCCACTTTTTACTTAGTTCGCTAACTACCCCATCTTCTTTCAGCTCCACAAGTGCTTCATCAATTCTCTTCTGTAAAGGCGTTTCGTCTTTTCTTAGCAAAAAGTATACTTTTGAATTAAGAAGTGGCTCACCCACAACCTTTTGCTGTGCATCTGCTTGTTCATTTAAGAAGTCGACTGCAAATGGTGTAGTAATGGTAGCATCCGCCCGACCAGTTTTGATTTGATTCTTCGTATCATCTACGCCTTGGCCAGAATAGACAATTTCAATACCGGCTTTATTTTCTTTATTATACTTTTCAAGAAAAACAGCAGAATTGCTCGTTGCACTCACTATCGCTTTTTTTCCTTTTAGATCTTTAATGGAATGAATATCATTGTTGTCCTGATGAACTGTAACTTGAAGCGGAAAGACATTATATGGTTCTTTATTAAATAGAAATTTTTCTTTTCGTTCATCATTCACCTCCATTTGGTGAGCAACAAAATCTATTTTGTTCGTTTCTAAACTTAATAATAGATTAGAAAATTCCATCGTTTTAAATTCAAATTCATATTCAGGCAGCTTTTCATCGATTTGGCGAACCAACTCGACATCATACCCTGTCAGCTTACCATTCTTATCCAAGAAGCAAATATTGGGGAATTGCGTCCCAGTTCCGACAATGATTTTCTGGACTTTTTTATCATTTGATTCTCCAGAACTTGATTTTGCTGTACTCGTTGTTTCTTTCGCAGAGCAAGCTCCCAAAAAAGTAAGTAGCAGTGCCATACCAATTAATAATGTTTTTTTCATCTCAAATTCCCCCGACGTTTTTAATTACTCACAATTGGTTCGTTATTTTCAATAATGCGAAACAACGTTTCATCAAGAATTTTACGAAGATACACAATTTTTTCTCCATCGTGATTTCGTTCAGCAAAAATCTCATAGCCTCTTCTTTCATAAATGGAAACAAGCCAAGGATGACGATCAGCTGTCGCCAAGTAGACGGCCGGCGCTTTCACCTGTTTCCGAAGTGCATTTTCTTCCACCCAGGTTAACAACGTCGAGCCAATACCTTTTTGTTTGTATAGGGGATCGACCGCAAACCACCAAATGAATGGGTACGGACTGAAATGATCAGGATCATTCCATGGATGACGAACTGTCACAGTGGAAACAATTTGGCCCTCTAGTTCTAAAACATAAGTGAGATTCCGCCGAATATTATTCGTCACTACCTGCAAATCAGCTGTCGCAGCCAGAAAGTTAATATTCAATTCTCTAATTGGTTCATAAGCCCGAAGTGTAACGTTTAGCACTTCGGGAGCATCCTTTACTGTGGCAAGACGGATTAGCTGTGTCACGATTAACTCCCCATTTCCATAACATATTATTTACACAAGAATAGTCGGATTTAAATCAACAATTTTTCCTTTTACATTCGATATAGATCTATTTCATACTGTTCATTTCCATTTAAGAATTAGTCAACTTCTTAAGTCCTCGAAATTTTGTTATTGTAAGCGTTCGAGTGCTTTTTCAAGAGAGGGTATGCCAATTTCCGTAACACTCTCATATACGTTACCTCGCCCAATTTCAATAACAGGAACATACCGAACACCATATTTGATTTCTAAAATATCTCGCCGTTCATCATGATTGGTAACATCCACTGTTTGATAAGCAATGTTCTTTTCTTTTAAGTATTGTTTAACCTCTTCGCAATAGTGACATCCTTGTTTTGACCAAACGACAACATTTAACGCTTCTCCCATTTTGTATTCCTCCTTCATTTTTTAAAAGATACTTCTATAATTGGTTAATCTTTTCTTTCGCATGACGATTTTCCGGGAATGGAAGCCCCAAGTTGCCTCTTAATGTTTCTGCTTCATATTCAGTACGATATATTCCCCTTTTTTGCAGGATAGGAATCACATAAGATACAAAATCACTTAAAGCATTTGGAACACTTGAAGCAAAGATAAATCCATCCGCGCCCTTCTCTTCGAACCATTGCTGAATCAAATCCGCCACTTTCTCTGGAGTTCCAATAAAAGAAGTCCGGGGTGTAGTCTCTTTAAGTGCTACTTGACGGAGCGTTAACTGTTTCTCCTTGGCTTCCTGTTTAATTCGATCAGTGGTACTTCGGAAACTGTTTTTTCCGATGTCTCCAAGATCAGGGAAAGGTGCATCCAGCTCATATTGGGAAAAATCATGATGATCGAAGTATCGTCCCAAATAGTCAAGCGCCTTATCTATAGAAACTAGGTTAGCGAGTTCTTGATATTTGTGTTCTGCCTCTTCCTCATTTGCACCAATGATTGGCGCTATACCTGGCAGAATAAGAATTTCATCAGGATTTCTCCCGAATGCAATAGCCCTGTTTTTTACATCTTGATAAAAAATCTTGGCATCCTCCAAAGTTGGTTGACCTGTAAAGATTGCATCCGCTTCTTTAGCCGCAAGATTTTTTCCAGCTTCTGATGAACCAGCTTGAAAAATGACAGGTCGCCCCTGTTTAGATCTGGCAATATTGAGTGGTCCTTGCACGGAGAAATATTCTCCTTTATGTTTTAATTGATGCATTTTAGAAGGGTCAAAAAACTCACCGGACTCTTTATCCCGAGTAAACGCGTCATCCTCCCACGAATCCCAAAGTCCTTTGGTGACTTGTATATATTCTGATGCTATTCGATAGCGTTTCGCATGATCCGGATGTTCTTCTATCGTTTTGTTATAATTCAAGGCAGTACTCTCAAGAGGTGTAGTAACAAGGTTCCATCCGCCACGACCTTGACTAATGTGATCAAGTGAAGCAAATTGCCGGGCTACAGTAAATGGCTCACTGTATGAGGTGGAAACAGTTCCGACAAGCCCTATTCTTGATGTGAAAGCAGCGAGTGCGGATAAAATGGTCAGTGGTTCAAATCGATTTAAAAAATGCGGAATTGATTTCTCATTGATAAATAAACCGTCAGCAATGAAAAGTAAATCGAACTTTCCCTCTTCAGCCTTCTGGGCCTGCTGCTTATAAAATTCAAGACTAACACTGGCATCGGCTTGTATGTCAGAATGTCGCCAACCAGATATACTCCCTCCAACGCCATGAATAAGCGCTCCAAATTTCAACTTTCTCTGCTCAGACATCCATACTCCTCCTTTAATTAAATCGGTCATTAGCTTTGCTTACATCCACCATCACTTTTTAATTTTGACTCGAAAAGTGTTTCTCTTCAGATAAAGCTAATTGAAGAGGACTCAACAATTGAAAAGATCGGAACCTTTCTGCTTCTTTTAAAATCGGCGAATGTAGGATGAACTCATCTACCCCATATTTTTCATGTAAATTTGTTAATATCTCTTTTACATATGAGGGAGTTCCAGCAATAATATTGGAATCCTGTTCTTCTATTTCGTAAGACTCCCCAGACTGATTCCCAAATAACTCTGCTTGCTCTAGGGTTTGGACCGTAACAGAACGACCGCTTTGGAGATGGACTTTCACGATCTTTTGATCGCCTGTTAACTGTTCTGCTTCTTGTTGTGTAGGAGCAGCAATCACTGAAACTGATACCTTAAAGCTTCCAGATGGATTGATACTTTGGTAAATGCGTGAAGCATCTTCGAGTACTGTCTCATTACTATTGATAAATCGAGCAAATACATAATCTATACCAAGTTCGGCTGCTAGCCTGGCGCTGTCAGTACTTGCACCAAGCAGAAACATCTCTGGCTTTTCGGAAGGGAGCGGTGTCGCTTGAATACCTGCAAGCGGATGAGTGTCATTGACGGAATTTTCGATTATTTTTTTCAAAAAAGATAGCCTCTCTTCGAAATCCTTTCCATCATTCACAGTACCAAATTGCAGCGCCTTCGTTGATAAGGGAAGACCACCTGGTGCCTTTCCGACGCCAAGGTCTACTCTGCCTGGCGAAAGATTCGATAACACGTGAAAGTTTTCCGCCACTTTATATGGACTATAATGCTGAAGCATAACACCTCCGGACCCTACCCGAATCGATTTTGTTTGGGCTAATAAATAAGATATCAATACTTCCGGGGAGGATCCCGCTAGCTTTTCGGCATGATGATGTTCTGATACCCAAAAACGGGTATACCCCCACTCTTCTGCATGTCTAGCCAGATGAATGGTTTGCTGGAGTGCATCAAATGCTGAAGCTCCTGGAAATATCGGGCTCTGGTCTAAAATGCCAAGCTTATAACTCATATTCTCTCCTCCGCTTTAATTCATAGTTTGCTTATGCGATTAATTTATTTTGACTTATCCTATCACCTAAAACATGCAAATGGCAATGGTTTAACTAATAAAAAAAAATATTGCATTGATAGAAAATATCTATCAATTCGATTGTATCTGTAATTGGTGCTGGTCTTTTTCAAATTCCCGAATGGAAAAAAGAATATCATTCCATAGTAAGGGAGCTTCCATCCCGTGATTTAAGTGCGTTAGATAGATGTGCTGCTTTATCTTGATTAAATGAGACACATCCACTTCAACCAAAGTTCCCTGTTCTAATTCATTTTTAATACATAAATACGGTAAAAATCCGATACAGCTTCTGCTAAGAATAAGTGATTTCGCCACTTCCAAGTGATCAACCTGAAATTCAATACGCGGCTCTACATTAGACACTTCAAAAATTTTATGAACGTGGTTCCAGTCAAACGCACCGCACTCAAAAAATACTAACGGTTCCGTTGCTAATACCTGCACTGTCAGCTCAGTTTCAAGTTGAAATGGATGTCCTGGATACACGACTAAACGAATCGAATTATCAAGGGTCTTATAATTTTGCAGACCACTATGTGAAACATCCTTCATAAATGCTATATCAACCTTTTTCTGAAGCAATTTATCCATTAATGCATCATTTGTTGCTGAAATAAATTTAAAGCGTAAATTAGGATTTTTCCTTTTCCATAAAGGAAGAGCAAATGGAATAAAGTATTGCGATGTAATGATATTAGCCCCTATCGTTATTTCCTCCAGATCGCTTCCTGTTTTCAACTGTTTTTTCCCCTGTTGAAAAGTTCGAATAATTTGTTCCGCAAATGGAATGAAGGCCTTCCCTTTTTCAGTTAAAATAATCCCTCTCCCTTGCCTCTCAAATAGTACTGAATCGAGTTCACTCTCAAGCGTCTTAATTCTTGCCGAGACTGTTGGCTGTGATAAAAACATTGCCTCTGCAGCTTTATGAAAACTATTGAGGTGAACAACATACATAAAAGCTTCAATATGATCAATATTCATCTTCCCAACTCCTTTTGCAAAATGAACACCAAAAGCTCCTGTTCGCTTATCGCGTTCAGGAGCTTTTGGTTGTCCAATCAGCTCATCTCTTATAATAATACTTTCTCCGATTTTAATCTTATAAAACCAATAAGTAAAGTGTAATTTAATGAAGTAAACAACCATATATTCATTGTGATACCATACAACATCGTATTCAATGAACTTCATTCTAGTTATGCAAATGAAAATTCAATTAAAAATTATGGACCATTCTCATTCTGCCCAGATATACAACCCTAAGGAATATGGATAGGTCACATGTTTCCATTGTCCAAAAGTTAGGCATGTTAAATGTATAATTTACAACATTTCCAAGCGGTACTTCCTGTCTACGGTTGTATATTTTTTCTCCTTATAAAAAAGATAAGAAGGGTCATCCTAATGTAGTAAATCCAATAATGACATAAGGAGAGAAACTACATGCCTCAACAACAAATTGATGTCAATCAATTAAATCAAGCAAAAGCAAACGTTACCCTTACGCAAACCTTACTTTCACAAGCAATTGAAAAATCTTCCTCGGATCCAACTTTAGCACAAGAAGCCATTAAACAAGCTGCTCAAGAGATCGCACAAGCCCAATCTTCCGTAAATCAGGTATACAATGCCGTACAAGCTCCGCAAGCAGAATGATTTTGGGGATTACCTCGATTAATTGATGAATACTAAGAAAAGAAGAGGCCTATATCCAAATTGAGGAATAGGCCTTTTAGTTACGAAAGCTTCCAAGCTTTTTCAACTCCACTTATTTATAGGGGGGATGCTTTGAGGAAATTTAAACGTATAGTACGGATCATAAGTCGTTTTCACTTCTCGAAGCCGTTTGAAATTTTCGCCATAATAAGCAGTTGGCCAATCTTTGATGAGAGAATCCGGCCAATTTACGTAATCCCCTGTGGTAAATGGTGACAAGGCGCGCTTCAGGTCCTTGATCCACCGAATGTTCAGCCGCTCTTCTTCTGGATTATTCCATGTAGCTAAATACTCCTGGGCGATAATAGCATCACGATAATAAAAAGCTGTCGCCTTTGGGTCAGTAAGGCCCGCTGCCCCTCCTAGGGATTGATGCCAAATGGCTGCCTTTTCATTTGGTGCGTTTTCCAAAAAATGCTTCATCGTCAAGATTGCTCGTTGAGGAAAAGGCTTTTCAATGAAAGATCCTGACCTCTTTCGATGGGCCGGTTGATTTCCACTCGGATCATCAAAAAACCTTACAGCTTCAATGTATGGGACTTCCTTAATCATGACATTCGTGGGTGATCCAGTTTTTGTCAAAGGCTTTAGAAGCTGCTTTAACCTATGTGACGTTCCAACAAATTCACCTTGAGCGATAATTTCGTTTGCTTTCTTTGCCTTGAATTCAATTTCTGAAGTTAAGCTTTCATCAGCTTGAGGGGCCCAATCCTGCCAGGTATTAAACACCGATTCGAAGTCTTTCCACCCCCATGTGACGGAGAATACAGAAACCCTGGATACTGGATGTATCCTGAAAGTAAGGGAAGTGACAATGCCAAAGTTCCCACCTCCGCCCCCGCAGCATGCCCAAAATAAATCATGATTATTTTTTCTATTCGCTTTAATGAGTTTGGCGCCCCTCTTTCCACACGCCCTTACCATCTCTATTTCAAGGAGATTGTCACAAGTAAGTCCAAAGCGCCTCGTTAGCATACCAATTCCGCCGCCGAGCGTAAGACCGACAAGGCCAACACTGCTCTCGGTCCCAGCCGGAATCGTCGTGCCATACTTCCATAACGTATTATATACTTGCCCTAAATCAGCCCCGGCTTCAATTCTTGCGATCATTTTTTCACGATTGACCTTGATCTTGTACATTTCACTGATATCAATAATTAGACCGCCATTTACTAATGAAAAATTTTCATAACTATGCCTGCCGCTCCTCACCCGAAAAGGTGTATGATTCTCCCGTACCCACTTCAATGCATTCAGCACATCTTTGGAATTTTGACAAAACACAATGACCTTTGGGAATTTAGGAAAGCTCAAATTATTATTTATCCTGGCATCATCGTACTCAGCATCATTTGATGTTACGATTCGCCCGGTAAGCTTTGTTCGTTCCAAAAAATAACCCCCTCTCGGGTAAAGATGTTACATACTATGAAAAAATCCGGTATAAAGACACTTTCTTTAACGTCAAATTAGCTTTACTCGTGATTTCCCATTCCAATGCTTAATAAAAGCAAAAAACCCCTCTGATTAGAAGAGGGGTTTTTCTATATCCATTTATGTTTCTTATATTTCGTCATCTTTCAATGGTTTTCGCTTATCCATTTTCAGGATGTAATAACTTGCTACGACTAATGCTAGGAAAACGATCCCGACAACCAAGGAAATCCGGGTACTAGGATTGATCCACATACCGACCAGCACCATCAGTAAGAAGGCAATGGTCGCATAGTTACTGAAAGGGGCCAACGGCATCTTGAACGGATGTTTCTCCATTTCAGCTGCATTTACCTTTCTGAACTTCAGCTCACTGATAAGTAAGACAAACCATGGAATCATCCCAGGTAAAACACTCGCACTATATACATAAAGGAATAGTTGCGGCGGTGCAAGGTAGTTCAGGACAACACCAATGCCCAGGCCTAAAAGTACAGCGATCGTACAATAGGCCGGCACTCCATTTTTAGATACTTTTGCAAATATTTTCGGAGCTTGGCCGTTCAATGCTAATGTGTAAAGCATACGACCTGCACTGAAAATCCCACTGTTACATCCAGACATGGCTGCTGTGATAACGACAAAGTTAATGATTCCTGCCGCTGCTGTGATACCTATTTTAGCAAAGGTTGAAACGAATGGACTTCCTAAGTCATCCAGTTGATCCCAAGGGAAGACTGTCACGATAACGAATATGGCGCCAATATAAAAGATTAAAATGCGCCATATGATTGATTGGATCGCTTTTGTTACGGTCTTCGTTGGATCTTTCGCTTCTCCGGCAGTGATGCCGATAAGCTCAACGCCTTGATAGGAAGCCACGACAAGGGAAAGCGCGAAGAAGAATCCTGTCCAGCCCCCCGTGAAGAAGCCGCCGTTTGCCCAAAGATTCGATAATCCAATTGCGTCTCCACCACTCCCTATTCCAAAGAAGATAAGGCCAAGGCCGGCAATGATCATCAATACGATCGTTATTATTTTTATAAGCGCAAACCAAAATTCAAATTCCCCGAAGGATTTAACGGAAATGAGGTTGGCCGCTCCCAAGATGATCATGGCGACCACACCTGGTATCCAAGCAGGTAACTCCGGGAACCAATATTGCATATACAACCCAACCGCGATAATTTCGGACATTCCGACGATTACCCATTGAAACCAATTGCTCCAAGCAGTCATATAACCTGCCAAAGGATGTATATAGCTGCTCGCAAAGGTTGCAAAAGAACCTGTAGTCGGTTCTAAATATAGCATCTCACCCATAGAACGCATGATGAAAAAAATAAAAATACCTGCGATGGCATACGCAAGCATTACAGAGGGCCCGGTCCATTTGATCGTGCTCGCCGATCCCATGAATAACCCGACTCCGATGGTTCCGCCCAAAGCTATCATTTGAATATGACGAGCTTCCAGCCCTCGCTTTAATTCCTTGTTTGACATGATTAACTCCCCCAGATGCAATATAAGCGTCATGCTTTTCTATCCTTGCCAACCACTGTACTCTCTATTAATTATTGCGGTTAGAAATTTTCTATCGAAACAATATCAATAATACTTTAATTTTATTTTCTTATCTTATAATAGTAAATATTCTGTAAAAATACAAATGTATTTTTCAAATAAACAGTTACCAAATATATCTTGGCGATTCTTCCAATCTAAAAATATCATTTTAAAAAAGTGATGATCAGTATCTTATAATAGTGATGATTCAAAAAGAGTGGAAAAAAATCATATTTACTTGGATTCCCTTCAAGTGACAGTTAAAAAATAAAAAAACTTTAACGCCTGTTAACTACCAAAATAATTTGTTGACCTATAGAAGAATAGATGATAGAATTCCAATATTATTTTATAAGCATAATGAATGTTCAAGCGTGAAAGAGCCTTTCATATCTTTCACAGACGGATATTTTCACAACCGCATACAAGCAAGCGATGAATGCTATGGATAACACTATAGCAGGAGCAGCTTCTGGAGAGACTGTACAAGATGCAGCGCCGAAGGATTCACAATCTCAGGCAAAAGGACAGAAGAGTAACGAATGATAAATTGTTATTCTGAACCCTTTAAGAGATTGGTACTATCCAATCTCTTTTTTTTATTGTCCACTTTGTGTTTGTGCGTAAATAACACACTCGTGAAAAACCATTGGGAAAGCAAGCTGGGCGATAAATCACGTCCCTCTCTCCAAGACCGTGCAGGTTTGAAATCATTCACTACCAAGACTATAAAGATGGGGGCGTACGAATTGGCTAAACAAGAATTAAAAAGAGATTTAAAGAATCGTCATGTACAACTGATTGCAATAGGAGGAACCATTGGTACCGGTTTATTTTTAGGTTCAGGAAAAGCCATACAATTGGCGGGTCCATCCATCATCTTTACCTATCTAATCATAGGGATTTCCTTGTTTTTTGTCATGAGAGCCTTAGGGGAATTGCTTTTATCCAACGCAGGGTATACGTCATTCACTGAATTCGCAACCGAATATATCGGTCCATGGGCCGGGTTCGTCACCGGGTGGACCTATTGGTTCTGTTGGATCATGACCGCAATGGCCGATATCATCGCTGTCGGTGTCTATATCCAATACTGGTTCGATATCCCTCAATGGGTCCCGGCCCTAATATGCCTTGTCGTTCTGTTAGGATTGAACCTATTGACCGTTAAGTTATTTGGCGAATTGGAATTCTGGTTTGCCATCATTAAAGTAATCACGATCATCACCTTGATCATAGTAGGAATCATCTTATTGATCATCGGCTTCAAAACAAATACAGGAACAGTTTCCGTAACGAACTTATGGAGTCATGGGGGTATGTTCCCCAATGGCATTTCCGGATTCCTGTTATCTTTACAGTTGGTCGTCTTCTCCTTTGTAGGGGTCGAATTGGTCGGGGTTTCCGCAGCAGAGACGGCGAACCCGAGAAAAAACATTCCGTCGGCCATCAATAAAATCCCCGTCCGGATTTTACTTTTTTATGTAGGTGCCCTATTCGTCATTCTCTGCGTTAACCCTTGGACACAATTGGATGCCTCGAGCAGCCCATTTGTTGAAGTATTTGCATTAATCGGCATTCCTGTCGCTGCAGGGGTCATCAATTTCGTTGTTTTAACATCTGCTGCTTCTGCATGCAACAGCGGTTTGTTTTCAACAAGCCGAATACTTTATACGTTAAGCAAGAATGACGAAGCCCCTGCTAAGCTTGCAAAATTAAATAAGCAGGCTGTTCCAAGCAATGCCTTGCTGACATCAACGATCGTTGTCTCAATAGGGGCATTGTTAAGCAAATTGATACCGGAACAGGCATTTACCGTTGTGACGACCATCAGTGCCATCTGTTTCATTTGGGTATGGAGCATCATTTTGATTTCCCATATCAAATATTCGAAAACACGACCGGACTTAAGAGCCGAATCATCGTTCAAAGCACCTTTTACACCCTTTATCAATTACGTCATTTTAGGATTATTCCTATTCATCCTAATCGTTATGCTATTCGCTGAAGCTACAAGACTATCACTAATCCTGACACCCATCTGGTTCCTACTCTTGGTGATACTATATAACTATCAGAAAAAAAGATAGAAACAGAAGTAAAGCCTTGAACTCAATATGATTCAAGGCTTTATCATTTTCATCATAAGACCGTTTCAATATGAGTAGTCCGCACTGTTGTTAAAATATATCAAGCAACCACATTAAATTTTAAATCAAAATAGTGTAAGCTAATATATATCATCGGTCCCTTCCTTCGAAAAGAAGGTACATCCTGATTGGTCGACCCATCCATCAGTGGCAATGGTGAAAAACCCCATTGGTGGACGTTTCACTTTATTTAATAACCGGAGGGGTTTGTTTAATGAAGATTATATATATCCTTACTCTAGTTCCTTTTATAGGCATACTAGGATTCCTGCCTTTTGTTAATAGAATAGAACCATATGTATTGGGTATGCCTTTCAACATGTTCTGGATGGCTATGTGGGTGGTCCTTACCTCTGCCATTTTGGGCATCATGTATAAGTTGGACCCAAGGAATAGAGAAGGTGACCAGGAATGAATATTGCTCTCTTAATCATTTTAGCATTTTTACTTCTAGCGATTTTTTTAGGCATTCGCTCTTCAAAAGGAAAAGATATGAACTTGGAACAATGGACGGTTGGCGGACGCGGTTTTGGAGCGATATTCGTCTTTCTGCTCATGGCTGGGGAAATTTATACGACCTTCTCTTTTCTTGGCGGCAGCGGCTGGGCATATGGCAAGGGTGCACCCGCTCTATATGTTCTAATTTACATTACCTTGTCTTATGTATTATCTTATTGGCTCCTTCCGGAAATATGGAAATATGCCAAAGATAATAAACTGATGTCACAATCCGATTTCTTTGTTAGCAAATATAAGAGTCCAAGTTTAGGAATTTTAGCTGCGCTTGTCGGTGTGGTGTCGATGATTCCAGTGATTGTCGTGCAGCTGAAAGGATTGGGGATCATTGTCTCGGAAGCATCCTATGGCGCCATCTCCATGTCTGCGGCAGTTTGGATGGGGGCGATCGGCCTTACCATTTATGTGATGATATCCGGTATACACGGCTCAGTTTGGACAGCCGTCATTAAAGATATCATGATGATCGCAATTATAGGCTTCTTAGGGATTTACCTCCCCATTCATTACTTTGGTGGATATCAGCCGATGTTTGAAGCGGTTGATGCGGCCAAGCCCGGTTTTCTAAAGTTCCCTGAGCAGGGACTTAGCGTATCATGGTTTATCTCCACGGTAATATTGCTCGTATTCGGTTTCTATATGTGGCCACAAGTTTTCAGCGCAGTTTATTCGGCGCGCAGCGGGAAGGTATTTCGAAAGAATGCCATCATTAGCCCGTTATATACGCTCATGTTGTTATTTGTCTTTTTTGTCGGGTTCACAGCTATATTGAAAGTGCCTGGACTAGTTGGAGCAGAAGCAGACCTTTCATTGTTGCGTCTTTCGACCGAGACCTTCGATCCATGGTTTATAGGTATAATCGGCGGAGCAGGATTGCTGACCGCATTGGTGCCTGGATCCATGCTATTAATGAGTGTCGCAACACTGCTCGCGAAAAACGTATATAAGGAATTGGCCCCTGCCGTATCCGATCGTCACGTTGTAAGATTGGCAAAATCCCTTGTTCCTGTCATTGCCCTAATAGCCGTCTACTTCACCTTAAACGGGGGAGAAACGATGTCAGCATTGATTCTCATGGGATACAGTCTCATCACACAGCTATTCCCGTCCCTACTCTTTAGTCTGAAGAAGAATAATCCCATCAATAAATATGGCGCAATCGCCGGCATCATCACCGGATTATTCATCGTAATCTGCATTACACTCAGTTCTTCAACTATAGGAACCTTGTTTCCATCCTTGCCACAAGCAGCGAAAGATTTGAATGTCGGGATCATCGCCTTGGCGGTCAATTTCTTGGTGATGATCACGGTAAGCCTCGCTTTCAGGAAGCACGCGGTTAAGCTTGAGCCTAAATCCTTAAACGATATCTGAAGTATTTCTTTGACGGTGGCTTTTGGATGAAAAGTGCACCGTACATGACATTATATAATCGAGAGGCTCAGTCCAAAGACTGAGCCTTTTTACACTATCAACTGTCCACCTCTTCTTATTCAAGAAATATAACCCCTGAAAAATAAAACTCTATGAATTCGTGTAAGCATATATACAAATGAGTCGTTGTCATTTAATGAATGTTCAACATCGTCGTTTATCGTATAGAAATCATATTTAGATTTCTAATTGACTTGCGTGATTGGGACTGTAGAGCATTTGAACTCGAGCAAAGTCTATTGGTTTATTTATAGGGATCTCTATGAAATATTTCAGCTGCCATATTTGAGTTTTTTGTGCCTGACGGCTAACAGGCTTGTCCCAAGGTGGATAAACGCGTATAGCCCGTTTACCGCCATTGCCCTTATTAGATACTATATTTTGATCACATAAGACAGCTTTTGGAAATACAAACTGACCAAAGTTATTCCCTTTGCGAGTACTAATAACAAACAAATCAACTGGATTTGATATGTCATATGGTTGAATCGCTCCATTCCCAATCCGCTCCCACAAAGTCACAAATTGTCCAACCTTTGCAGGTGTGATTTTAGCCACACGAAACCTAATAAAAAGGCTATTCAACTTGAATATATAGGCTCCATATTCAGCGTTTTGTGCTTCTATTAGTGGTTGAGACAAATCAAACCTGCACGTGCTATAAACAAGTTCCTTTGTTGCAATAAGGTCACTATGAATTGTGTCAGAGGAAGCCCAGGAATTTTGACCACCAAGATCGGATTGCAATAAGATTTGATTTTTCTCATCCATCTGTTCTAATCCTCCATTTCAAAAGCTCTCTAGTCATTTTGCTATATCAAGCCCTTCGATACACCTCACTCTTCATTTTAGAACATTCGTTCGTTAAGTTCAAATATCAACAGCAGAATGATATTTAACGTAAAAAACCCAGGCACCTTCATCCCGGGTCTTTAAACTTTATGCTGACTTTTTCCCTTGTTCTGCCTGTGGGAGTTATTTACCAAGTCCCCTGAAATACAATAGGGCATGCCCAAGCGAAGGTAACGGCCCCGTGCTGTTCTTCCTCCAAGATCAATAACAATTCCTTCTTCACTAGGTCTGTATCACCTAATAATTACGATGTACATTTGATTGGAAATCAAATCCCCTAGCTTCTTTTGTATCCAATTCCTTTATGTCCCTGGCACCTTCAATACTCCACTAAAGTCTTCCTTCCAGCATTCAAAGCTTTAACGATTTCCTTATATTCGTGCAACTGTTGTTCTAGTTCTTGTTTTCTATTTACGATCATCCTCGAAACTTCTTTCGGGCTAGGCCCGCCTTGAATGCTTCTGATCTCGACAAAGTATTCGGGAGAGATGATCTTTTTCCATTCGTCTTCATTTAAATTCACTGCAACGAATTCATTTATAATCTTGTTAATGTCTTGTGTGTCCCAATCATACAGCTCTTTCCCTTCACTTATCGACTGTTTTGCAATATGGCTAGCTATGGAATGAGCTTTTCTAAATGATATCTCGTAATCTCTTGATAGGGTATCAGCTAATTCAGTAACTGTTATACTAGATTTTGCCGCCATTTTCTTAGTATGCTCTTCATTTACTTTCAAAGTCGATATGACGGCATACATGAGTTTCATGACACGGCCTGCATTCGAAAAAGCCCGATATAAATGCGGCTGCAGATCATCTTCCGTATCGACGATATCGCCAAATGGAGTATTGTGGATCATATTCATTGCAGCAAGTGCATCACCGTAAGCACTGCTTGCAATCGAACGTGAATGTTCGATTGAAACCGGATTTCTTTTTTGCGGCATGATACTGCTTACTTGAACATAAGGATCAGACACATAAAATGTACCAAACTCCCTTGTCACATGCTGCAAGAAATCTTGAATCCATCTTCCCGTATTGACCATGGCCGTCATGATGGCACTTGCGGTTTCCAATAAATAATCCGCCCCGCCAATCGAATCATAGGAATTTTCAATAACCGAATCAAACCCAAGCAGTTCAGCGGTGCGATTCCGGCTGATTGGAAAACCAGTTGTGGTTAAAGCAGCCGCGCCCAGGGGTGATTGGTTCACCGTTTCATAAGCTGCCCAAAACCGGCCAATATCTCTTTGAAGTACATCATAAATGGCTAGGAAGTAATGGCCTAATGTAGTCGGCTGAGCCGGCTGGGTATGGGTGTAGCCAGTAATATAGGTTTCCATATGCTTCTCTGCTTGCACCAAGAATGCCTCACTCAATTGATTTGCATAGCCAATTAATTGGAGAAGGTGACCTCTCAAAACAAGCCGGTACATGGCGACTCCCATATCGTTGCGACTGCGGCCGATATGGATCTTTCCCGCCAATTCATGGCCAATTTCATCGCCAATCTTTGCCTCCATCATGAAAAATAAGTCTTCGAATTGAGGTTGATAGGTCAGCAGGGTAATATCTGTTTGAGCCACTTTTCGAATCCCATCCAGCATGATTTTCGCTTCTTCTTCTTTAATGATCTTTTGTTCTGAAAGCATGATGACATGTGCTCGGTGAATATCGAACATCACATGGAATAAGTAATCTCTTTGATCATTAAATACAGGCATTAAAAGCTCTTCTACATATGTTTTTCCTGGAAAAACACTACCTTCATTTTTGATAAATTCATCAAGCTTACTCATCTTTGTACCCCCGGTTTATAAGGCTTTTTCTGCCTTGATTCCAAAAAACTTGTTCGAGATAAATAGAACGATGACAATCAGCGCGATTTGAATCATCCCATAGGCAGCAGCCTGCCCCATATTGAACATCCGAAGCTGATTCATAATTTCAATCGATATGGGTCTGTTAGAAATCGTATACAACAGGACTGAGGTTGGAAATTCCCCGACGGACTCGATAAATGCCAATAATGTCCCTGATAAAACGCCAGGCATAATAATCGGTAAAATGACCTTTCTGAATGTATAAAACCACTTAGCCCCCAAGTTTCTGGCCGCTTCCTCAATCGAGTCATCCAACTGCTCCAGAACGGCGTTAGTCGAGCGGACAACCAGTGGAATATGTCTGATGAAATAGGCAAGAGGCAAAATCCAAAATGTCCCTACCAAAATCTGACCAAAAGAAAAGACGCTAGGTTCATTAAAGGCGAATATCAAGTTCATCCCAACAACCGTTGCAGGCAAGGCCCAAGGAATCATGACTAAAATATCAACAAAGCTTTTCCCGACGAATTTCCGTTTGACAAGTACATAAGACGCGATGACCCCAAACACCAGATTCGCCAGTGTGGCAATGACAGCCATTAGTAAACTATTTCTTAGCGGTTTGAATATATTTGGATCTTGGAACAAAAGCCGGTAATTCTCAACATTAAATACTGATGGATATGTTTGAAATGTCCAAGTCCCATCCGGCACAAGTGAAAGCAATAGAATCGTAAAGTGCGGTAAAAGCAGAATTATCACGCCGATGATACCCATTGCGACCATCACCCACTTCATGAACGGATTTTTCACTTCACTTCTATGTGCCCCAATTCCTTTCGAAGCCATACGGTAATCCTTCCTATTCTGATACCAACGCATGAATAATAGAAATGAAATCGAAACAATGGATAGTATGACGGATTGAGTTGCAGCAATTTCCATATCACCATTAATTTTCGAAAAATATATTTGCAAGCTCAACACCCTGTACCCGCCAGCCAATAAAAATGGGGCACTGAATGAAGCCATTGAAATCATGAAAACAAGCAAAGAGGCGGCAACGATGGCCGGTGTCAATAATGGAAATGTCACCTTCCAAAATACCTTGAATTTATTTGCCCCTAGGTTATAAGCAGCTTCTTCTAAGGACGGATCGATTTTATTGATTGCAGCGGATACGGTCATATAAAAATATACATACATCGTATAGGCATGCACGATCAGAATTCCCGAAACCCCGCCGATTTTAAAAGGAACTTTATCGAGACCAAACAGATCTTTGATGGCATTTGGAATTAATCCCGATTCTCCATATAAAAACATAAAGGCCATGACCCCCACCAATGATGGAAGAACAATTGGCAAAATGGCTGCTGATGAAAAGAAGCTTCTGCCTGGAAAATCGTAACGGTTAAAAATAAATGCGAGCGGAATGCCAATCAAGGCACTGACCAATACGCTCAAAATGGATATATAAACGGAATTCCAGAGCGCCTCTAAGTTCGTTTTCGATTCCTGTACGAAGAAGTCCTGATAATTTCCTAGAGATATCGCCCCGTCTTTTTGCAGACTTTCGATAAAGGTCCTCAATGATGGGTAGAGAACATACGCTACGAGCACTAATACAACTGGTATAAGCAGCCAAACCGTCAACCTGGTATCACGATTTTTAATCATGGAGCATCACCGCTTATGACAGGGATGAGACGAAGCTGTTTCTCAGGAAGTTGGACATACACTTCCTTCCCTTGATAAAAGTATCCAAATTCATGTGTATTAAATACGTCCACCCTTAGTGATACGTTTTGAACATCCACCATGACATTCACAACAGATCCAAAGAATTGGACAGAATTGATTTTCCCTTTAAAGACATTCATTACCTCTTCGGCTACATCTAGAATTCTGATTGCTTCCGGACGAATCGAAATCGCAAGGTTATCATCAGTCTGTAAAATGGAATCTCCTTCTCCAGTTTTATTTTGAACATGGAACCTAACCGGATGTTCAACGCTTTTGAGAGAAACCACTATATTCTCTTTTTGAACGTTTTCCACTTGAACGGGTAATAGATTAATCTCACCTATAAAGCTCGCCACAAAATCATTGGCCGGCTGATTATAAATTTCAGCCGGCGTCCCGACCTGGTGACATACACCATAATTGAATACAGCGATCCGATCACTCATCGATAAGGCCTCAGCCTGATCATGCGTGACATAAATGGTGGTAATCTTATAATCACGCTGCAGCCTTAAGATCTCCACCCTCATTTCATCTCGAAGCTTGGCATCCAAATTACTTAATGGTTCATCCAACAGTAATATTTCCGGTTCAATAACAAGGGCTCTCGCAAGGGCCACACGCTGTTGCTGCCCTCCGCTTAACTGGCTCACTTGACGATCCGAGTAGCTCTCAAGCCTGACCTTTTGGAGGGCATCCAGTACTCTCCTCTTTAAGTCAGATGAAGAAACTTTTCTCACACGCAATCCAAACGCTACATTTTCAAAAACAGTCATGTGAGGAAAGAGGGCATAGTTTTGAAATACCATGCCTGTATTTCTTTTCTCCGGAGGTACACGCGTCATATCTTTGCCGCTAAATCGGACGATACCTTTTGTTGGATAATAAAACCCGGCAATCATCCGAAGGGTTGTCGTTTTACCGCAGCCACTTGGGCCAAGAAAGGTAAAAAACTCCCCTTCTTTGATATCCAGATTTAAATGGTCGACAGCTATCGTTTTTCCGAAGGCTTTTTGGACATTCTCTATTTTTATTGACGCCATCCCAAAGACACTTCCTTATTCTTTAATTTCTTTATCTCCACTTTTAATATTTTCGTCCCAATATTTCATCCACTCATCCCCATTTTCTTGGAAAGCATTCCAATCTATATCCATTGCTTTGATTTCCGTGCCCGTGATCCATTCTGGTAAATCCGTCACATCACTTCTTGTCGGAATCCTGTAAAATTCTTCTGCTAAATTTTTTGCAGCTTCTTGTGAATTCACAAACTCATAAAAAGCTTCGGCAGCTTTTGGATGCTTGGCACCTTCAACAATGGCAATCCCTTCTGTCAATACTGGTGTTCCGCTTTCTGGAATGACGAACTCAAACGGATAATTTTTATTTTCTTTTAGCATGACAACATCCGGCATTGCCCAAACAGAAAGTGAGCCCTCTCCTTTAGCTATCTTGTTATACATCATTTCCGGGTTCGCAGAATATTCCTTTGTGTTTTGGTCCAACTTCTTTAACCAGTCATATCCTTCTTGGGGATCATTTGTATCCTTATACGTACGATAGATCATCGAAGAAAAAATTGTCCTCATCGTACCGGAGGCTAACGGATAGCGGATGATAATTTCGTCTTTCCACTTCGGATCAAGCAACTCATCCCAATCTTTCGGTACTTCGTCTTTTGATAGTTCCTTGCTGTTATACATGATGACTTCCGGTGTCTGGCTCGTTCCCGTCCAATACCATTCTGGATCGTGGAATCCTTCATCGAGACTATCTGAATAAGTAGGCTTATAAGCAGCTAACAGCCCATCATCCTTTGCTTGATTAAAATTCGTGGAGGGTGCCCCCCACCAAACGTCAGCCTGCGGATTATTTTTCTCAGATCGAACACGATCAAGGATTTCCTGAGACCCCATGTCAAGCCACTCAACATCAATTCCATATTTATCTTCAAACTGCTTTTCATATTTTGATAAGATATCTTTTCCATGCGGTGAATAAACAACAATTTTATCTTCCAATTCACCTTTTTCTCCCTTGGCCCCGCCAGCTTCCGTATTCGTTTTCGTATCTGTGCCGTTACATCCTGAAATCAATAGGGCTGCAGATAAGGTCAGTACTGAAACAAATGCTTTTTTTCTGCTTTTCATTAATAATCCCCCTCATCACGAAAATTCAAAATGCTATCATATTCCCTTAAAAATAGAGCAACTGCTCCTAGAACTCCTGCGTTTTCTCCCAGTTGTGATGTTTTCATTTCTACTAAACTTGGAAGATATCGATCTACGATCTCCCGAATTTTAGGTAACATGTATTCAGATGAATTTAATACACCACCTCCTAAAATAATCACTTCTGGATTTAGCAAGCTAGCCGCATTGACAATTCCGCAAGCCAAATGTTCGATCGCTTCATTAATGACGGCTATAGCTGACGAGTCTCCTTGTTTTGCTAACAAAAAGGCGTCTTTCCCAGATAGTTCAGAAGACTGGGCCCTTTCGAATAAAGAATGATGGGGATCCTTGAGAACAACTCTGGTAAAATGATCACCAATCGATTTTCCTCCTGCAACACTTTCCAAATAGCCGTATCTATGGAATATCGGCTTGAATTCACGCTTCATGTCCTCTTTGTCAGTCACCATATATCCCATTTCCCCTGCTGCACTTGAAGCCCCTCTGTATAGCTGGTTATTCAAGATAATGCCGCTTCCTATCCCCGTGCCAACTGCAATGAAAAGCAAATTGCGCTTATTTTGTGCGTTCCCCAGCCACTGTTCACCGAGGGCAGCAGCATTTACATCATTGTCGAGAAAAATAGGATAATCAAAATATCGTTTCGCTTCGGCTATAAACGGATACTGTACCCATCCTAAACTCGGTGCCTCCATTACTAATCCACTTGCCGTTTGCGTAATACCGGGAATCCCAACCCCCATCCCTAATATCCTGTCTTTCGCAATCTGGTTCTTTGCAATTAACCTTTCCGTTTCAATCGCCATTTGTTTAAGAAGACCTGAATGCAAGTAAGTGTTTGTTGAAAAACTAGTATCAGCAAGGATATTGCCACTTAAATCACATAAAACGATTTTCACTTTCGTCCCGCCGATATCAGCCCCAATGATATAGGCTGCCTTCTCATTAAAAAAGAGCTGAATGGGCCTCCGTCCACCTTGAGAAGATGACTCACCTATCCCTTTCTCAAATACCCATTTCTCCTGTATAAGTTCATCCACAGCCAGAGAAACAGTCGGTTTACTTAGCTGAAGCTTAACGGCGATTTCAGCTCTCGAAACGGGTGAGCATTCTTGGATGCATTGAATGATTCTTTTCTTATTTACGTATTTTTGTTGACTGGGTGTTCGCTTAAATCTCATCACATCACGGCCTTACTTTATTTAGTTAGTAAATCTTCCTAATTAAGTAAAAATATAACTTAAATAAAGTTTGTGCACAAGTAATTTTTTACAACATTCGAAATAATCTGTTTTTAATAGTTACTTCGAATTATTTACAATTATAACCATTAATGATATTTATTAGATGAGCTTTTTACCATCAAGTTAGTTAGAAAATATTACTAACCTACATTTTTTCCACACAAAAAGCTTAAGTATTTGATAAATGTTGAAGGGGGTTAAAAGTAAAATGAAAAAAGCTTTGGTATCTGTGATTTCTCTTTTATTAATTCTTGCATTATTGCCGCTTGGCGGTAGCGCTGCGAGTACGGAGAAATCAAACATTGAGTTATGGAATGCGGTCAAGCCACTCGAGACAACCGTGACATTCTTAAACAGCGGTGCCCATCCAGATGATGAACGCAGTGACTTTCTCGCTTATCTATCGAGAGGACTAGGTGTGAAGACATCGAGCTTGATTGCAAACAGGGGTGAAGGAGGACAAAATGAAATTGGGGATGAACTAGATAATGCCCTCGGAATCATCCGTTCAAGAGAAATGATAGAAGCTGCAAAAATTACTGGGGTGAAGGCTTATCATCTAAGTGAAACAACTAGTGATCCCATCTATGATTTCGGCTTCTCGAAAACACCAGAGGAAACATTGGAAAAATGGGGCGAGGAACTCACATATGAACGGCTTATCCGATTTATTCGGACGTATCAGCCTGATATATTGATGCCTTCCTTCCAAAATGATGATACCCAGCATGGACATCATCGAACAATGACAATCTTAAGTGAACGTGCTTTTAAGGATGCCGCAGATCCAACTGTTTTCCCGAAACAATTGAAACAAGGTCTATCAGTATGGCAAGTGAAAAAATTATATTTACCTGTTTCCTCCTCAGAACAAGCCGACACTTCCATTGAAATCGGTAACTATGATCCGATATACGGCATGACTTACCCACAGCTTGGAGAACAATCCCGCTATCTGCATAAAAGCCAAGGCATGGGTTCCGATATCCCTGCAGCACCTCGCCAGGTCCATCTGGATTTAAAGCAAAGTGCGGTTGATACAAAAAACAAGTCGGATCTTTTTGCAGGTGTACCCTATAATTTTGCTGAATGGGCTGAAAAACTCCCTCACTCAGCTTCAAAATTAAAGGCAGAATTTAAATACCTGCAAACGAATTTGGACGCTGTTGTTGCGGCATATCCAAATGAAAAACAAATTTTCTCTAAATCTCAAACAGCTCTTTCTCATGTTCGTAAAATGACAGCACAAATAAAAAAAGCAAAGCTAAGCTCTGTCATTAAGAACGACTTGCTTCATAAGCTTTCATTAAAAGAGGAGCAATTACAAAACGTCAGCTATGTCTCTTCAGGACTGGATGTTCAAGCTGAAGCAGTCTCAAACATTCTTACGAAAGGGCAAAATACGAATGTAACCGTAACGGTTAAGAATAACGGGAAACAAACATTGAAAAAGGTTGCTGCTACATTGAACGTGCCTAAAGGATGGCAGACTAAAACAAAATCTAAAGATGTCAATCTAGCACCTAATAAATCAGCAACGATCACCTACAAGGTTGACGTTCCTGAAGATGCAGCCTATTACCACGCTTATGACGAATCAACCATTACAACCAGCATTTCTTATAAATATGGCAGCACCAAAACTTCCATCGTGGAAGAATTGGAAGGAACGATCGCTGTACTTCCTGACGTTGGCCTTACCCTATCTCCTGAAGATATCGTCGTAAATACAGCAGATGTAAAGGAAGAAATACCAGTGACCGTTACCTTGAAGAATTATACAGAAGGAAAAACATCAGCAAAGGTTGCTTTGAAGGTCCCTGAAAATTGGAAAGTAAAGCCTGGAAAGGCCACCGTATCATTCAATGAAAAATCAGAAGAAAAACAAGTGAAGTTCACGCTTACACCACCGAAGACGATTCAAAATGGTGAATATCAGGTTAAAGCGGTTGCTTCTGTCAACGGAAAAACCTTTGATTCAACCATTCAAGAAATATCCTATGACCATATCGGAACATTCTATTACCAATACCCATCAGCTATCAACACCGTTGCATTTGAGTTATTGATGCCAGCTTCCTTAAAAGTGGGTTACATTGAGAGTGGATTTGATAAAGTTGCAGATTACTTAAGCAATGCAGGCCTTAATATAACAAAATTAACCGAAGCTGACTTAGCAAAAGGTGATTTGAGTCAATACGACACGATCGTTACCGGCATACGTGCCTATCTATCGAGGGAAGATCTAAAGGCAAACAACGCTCGCTTACTGGAATATGTTGAAAACGGCGGTCATCTCGTCGTTCAATATCACAAACCAGGCGATGGATGGGATGCCCTGACGACTGCTCCATACCCGCTTACCCTCGGAAATCCATCCATTCGCTGGAGGGTTACCGATGAAAAAGCCACAGTAAACGTTTTGAAACCAGAATCAGCGCTTTTCAACTATCCAAATAAAATAACAACGGACGACTGGAACAATTGGGTTCAAGAAAGAGGATTGTACTTCCCAATGAAATGGGACGATCGATTTGAAACATTCATTTCCATGGCTGATCCAAATGAAGAACCATTTGATGGCGGAATCCTAATGGCCAAATACGGTAAAGGCACCTACCTCTACACTAACCTTGTCCTATACCGGCAAATTCAAGGCCAGGTCCCAGGAGGATATCGAATCATGACGAACTTGATTAGTTACGGGGCCCAGTAACTAGTGAAGAAACCTATGCAAATGTTGAATGCATAGGTTTCTTTTTTCATGTCAATATATGTCCCATTTTTTTCTTTCCACGCCTTCTGTAACTTCCTGCAAACCAAGGGATGTTTCATAAGACGGCCAGGTTTTCAATTTTAGCTTCTTCCCTCTTCCACTAAAACAAAAAAAGTTATGCACAAGATAGGAAAAGGCTTATACGATTGGGTTTCCCCTCATTGTCTCGCATCCCTTTGTCCACACTTTATGCACAACTTCATCCATTACCAACATCAATGCCGGCAATATTACTCTCTTACTTGTATTTCCAAGCTCGCGTTTCCTGCCTAAAGCACTTTACTCAAGAAGGATTTAGTTCTCTCGTGCTGAGGGTTACCGAATAATGCATTCGGCTCATTTTCCTCGACAATATACCCTCCATCCATGAATATGACGCGGTCCCCGACTTCCCGGGCAAAACCCATTTCATGCGTAACTACAACCATTGTCATGCCTTCTTTAGCAAGTTGTTTCATGACTTCCAATACATCTCCGACCATTTCAGGGTCAAGCGCAGAAGTTGGCTCGTCAAATAGCATGATTTTTGGATTCATCGCTAATGCCCTTGCGATGGCAACCCGTTGTTTTTGTCCACCGGAAAGTTCCCCTGGATAGCTATTAGCCTTTTCCTTAAGGCCAACCTTATCCAATAAGTCAAGCGCTAATCTTTCCGCTTCCGCTTTAGCCGTGGCGCGTATTTTAATAGGTCCCAGCGTGATGTTTTCCATAACGGTTTTATGAGGAAACAGATTGAAATGTTGAAAAACCATTCCAACCTCTTGCCTGACTTTATTAATATTGATTTTCCTTTTTGGGTCGGTGATAGTATGTCCGTTAATGACCACTTCACCGCCCGTAACTTCCTCAAGAAGATTCAGGCAACGAAGAAATGTACTCTTTCCAGATCCAGAAGGGCCTATTACACAAATTACTTCCTTTTCTTGCACTTCTGCATTTATATCTTTTAAAACCTCGACAGTTCCAAATGATTTTCTCAGGTTTTTTACAGTAATGATGCTCATCGTACTTGTACCCTCCTTTCTATGAAATTAGCAATAAGGGTTAACAAATAGATGATGATAAAGTAAATCACGCCGACAACCAGCCAAATCTTGAATGCTTCAAAGGTTGCCGAAGCTTGAATTTGTCCTTGCTGGGTTAAATCCGCTATACCGATGACGGATAATAGAGATGTATCTTTCAAGCTAATGATCGATTGGTTCGTAATGGTAGGAAGCATCCTTCTAAAGGCTTGCGGTAAAACGACATATCTCATTGTTTGAGTTCCGGTGAACCCGATTGATCTTGCCGCTTCCGTTTGTCCTTTATCGATGGACTGTATCCCTGCTCTTATTATTTCAGCAAAATATGCCCCTGCATTGATAGCAACGGTTATTATTCCAGCTGTTGTACTGTTCAAAGAAATCAAATTTAGTGAATTCACACCGAAATATATAAAAAACAACTGCACAATGAACGGTGTCCCTCGTATCGCATCCACATAAACCTTTGCAATCCAGTTCAAGATCTTGATCGGGGCAAGTCGCAGTAAGGCAATCACTAAACCAATCAAAAAACCTAGGATAATGGCAATCACAAAGATATAAAGTGTCACCTGAAGTCCTTTTAATAAAATGGGCAATGCCGCCACAATTATATCCATTTCTTTCACCCCTTTGAAAAAGAAAGCGCGCTTAGAGCGCGCCTATTTTGCATGAATCTATTCACCAAGATACGTTTTTATTATTTCATCATACGTGCCGTCTTTTTTAAGATTAGCAAGACCATCATTTATTTTCTTCAATAAATCCTTGTTTTGCCCTTTCAATACGGCGATTCCATACTGATCCCCATTCAAACGGTCACCTACGATTTTCAACCCAAGATCTTTTTGGGCGATTGCATAGGAGATAACCGGATAATCTTCAATAAGAGCATCGGCATTGCCGTTGGCCACTTCCTGGAACATCGCGGGACTATCATTGAATTGAACCACTTTAATTCCTAGTTTCGTAGCATTTTCCTGTGCATATTTAGCACCTGTAGTCCCTTTTTTCACTGCTATCGTTTTTCCTTTAAGATCTTTAACAGATTTAGTAGTATTATTATCTTTTTTAACGACTACTGTTAATCCTGCATCAAAATATGGCGTTGAGAAATCAACAACCTTTTTTCTTTCCTCTGTAATGCTCATGCCTGCAATGGCCACATCAAGCTGGTTGGCTTGCATTGCGGGAATGATTCCGCCGAAATCCATTGGAGAAAATTTGATTTTAAAATCCTGGTCCTTCGCTATTGCATTGATTAAATCAATATCAATACCTTTATAGTCGTTACCCTCTTTAAATTCAAAGGGAGGATAAGTGGTATCCACACCAACTTTATAAACCTTTTCAGTTTTCTTTTCCTCACCTGCATTTTTTTCACCATTGCTTCCACAAGCCGAGATAAAGATAGTTAGAATCAAAAACATACTAAGTAAACCAAGTTTCTTCATTTCAAATCACTCCAATTCATAGATTATACGTGATAACAAATAATTCTCCCTATAATATAGCATAAGTATAAAGTATTATAATATGAATTTTTAGAATAAATATTATTTTCTCCAAATAATATTTATGGATGTTTTTCCTAATATTGTTCAAGTAATGGTAAATGGTATGAAAACGCTTATTTCCATGTCTAAATAGTTCGGAATGAAACTAGCACCTGTAAAAGAAAATTACATTAGATGGTGAATCGATGATAAGGAAATCATTAGCCATTTCATCCGATGACACCCATACCCGCAAATTTACTTTTCGGACAAGTAATATTGATAGTTGCGTGCCTTTCTTTCGATACCGTTCAGCCCGTCTAGTTTCACTAGGATTTTATATATTGTCATCAATTTTCTTATGCTACATTACAAGTTGGCGCGGGTTCTACGTCAAGATAATGTTCCATACAGCGCATACCGCTTTCCTCATCTGTGCCATAAATCATGCGGATCTTCCTTTTTAAAGGAAGACCAAGGCATTTCAATATCTTTAACGCATAAAATGCTGCCATTCCCGGTCCTTTATCATCAATGGTACCGCGGGCATATAGCTTTCCTTCTCGAATAGTTGGCTCATAAGGTGGTGTTGTCCATTCTCCAGGAGCAGGAACCACGTCGACATGGGCAAGTACCCCAATATAATCTTCAGACTCTCCCCATTCAGCAAACAAGGCGAAGCCGTCTAAGTTTTTTGTTTTAAAACCCTCATTTTTGGCTAATGCCAAACATAATCCAATGCTTCGCCTATCTTTTCCCCCATTGGATATTCGGGAGTACTCGTTGTTAAATCCTTAACACTCGCAATACGCAATAAGCCTTCCAAGTCCTTTAAAAGATCATCTTTTCTTTTTTCCACTTCTGCCAGCCAATTGATTTCCATTACATCCTCAACTCCCTTCTCAATTATATTAATTTTACATCCAATTCCTTTTCTCCTTTAAATACTCTTAAGCTGACCTGCCCCTTTAGTGCATAAAGAAAAAGCTGCCTTAAAGACAGCTCCAATCTTCAGCTAACGCACCCGTTAGCTGGAGTACAATAATTCATAATCTTACTTTTTTAGATAAAAACTATTACTACAAGGTTTATATTGTATAAATATTATAAATATGTAAAAAAGCTTACTCAAAGAGTAAGCTTAACCTCTATAAACACTTTCACATGTTCCAGGTTTTGGTTCATAAAAACAATGGTCTTTAAATTGACCAGTATGAGGTTGATCATACCATGTTGGAGGGCATGGAGCATATGGATTAAAATACCAAAGAGCATATCTAGCCGGATGCTGTCTCCAGTGCTTCAAATTCTGTTCTGCTAATCTTCTTTCAATACCTCTCGCTCTTTGATAAAATACATTCCCTTTTTGAACAGCTTCAAAAGAATAATTTCCTCCTTGTACTTGATAAATGACTTGTGGAATTGTTCTTAAACCTTTAAAGTCTAAACAATTAGCTACAAGACGATTCACAATTACATTTCCAACATATAACATTCCTAGTTGTCCTTCACCTTCGGCTTCTGCTCTCATCATCCTTGCCATTAAGTCCACGTCTGAACTTCGGTAGTTTGCTCTTGTCATTTTTCCACCCCAAAAATATTGTATGAAAAATAGCCTACAGTCATGTCATTATTTATGTAATATAAATGTTTAGTTATAATAACTTACAGCTTTTAAGTAAAATGAAAACTATTGCCTTCTTTTTTCCCTTTATGCAACTAACCTGCCCCGTTAGTGCCATAAGAAAAAGGCTGCCTCAGCAACCTCTCTTATTGTAGTAAAGCACCTGTTAGTTCATTAAGAAAGCCCTTTATGGAAGCAAAGAAAAGAAAATAAATAAAGAGATAGCAATATTCATATACCCCCAAAATCCTTTTCTGTCTTTTTGAAGTTCGGCTAATCCTGTCACCAACATAAGTGCCCCAAGGAAAAACATATAATACGGAAATAACTCAAAGGTTTGAGTTATTAGACTATAACCTGAAAGAACAATAACCACTATTGTTAAGATAATTCTAACCATTTTCAAGAATATATTTCCCCCTAAAAATTAAGTTCTGTACAATTTCTTTTTCAATCATACCATTTGACACCTTTTCATTTGTGTAAAAAATGGAAATTCCTTCTTTCACTAACCTGCCCCTTTAGTTCCATAAGAAAAAGCTGCCTTAAGACAGCTTCGATTTTCAGCTCACGAGCTCATGCACCTATTAGTTCAACAGAATGATTAATTTAACAAAGGTTAAAAACAACAATATATTAGACTTCGTTTATTTGACAAGTTGTTCAGAATAGTCACAGATGACGAAAAAAAGGTTTAGTATTTTTACACTGTATTGGTAACCCCTTCAATGTTTGTCTTTAAATATTCTTGTTCCCAATCCCAATTTTAAGTTTTATTAATAAGCTCTATATATTGTAAATCTCCATAGCCTACTGTTGGGAACAGAGCAAATAACCTATTAATTAAATCTGATGTTGGTAAATCTTTATTTTTGGAAATATACTTTACTACTGCATTATCTTCTTTTAGCATATCTAAATATATGCCTATTGCCTGATACATGACTGGAAGTAGTTCATTTGATGGTTTATTATGATTGACCAATACTTCCTTGTATACAGAATAATAATGACCTAATTTAAGTTCAGTTTGATTAACTTTAAATTCATCCTCCCTGAAGCAATTTAAGAACACTTTCCCTTCATATCCGGACTGTTCAAGATAGGCAAGTATGGTAAGTAGGTTCATTTGACAAAACATGTCTTCACCAAACCATAAAACGATACATTTATACTCTTTATTAAAAAGATTGTCTAATGGAACAATGACCTTTTTGATATAATTCTCTACTGACTCATGATGTCCTGTAGCTCGAGTGTTTATAAATTCTTTATCAAAAACTTGTTTAGTAGTCGCGTTTACACACATTGCTTCATTAAATGGAGCGTAATCAGCATCTCCCATTAGTCTGTTATCTTTAAACTCCTCATACATCGCTTGACCATTCAATAAGTTGAGTACTTCTTTGTCAAACAATTCACTCTTCTCGTTTTTTAACTGTTCAACCTCAATTTTTCTAGAAACATTCATTCTACACCATTCCCCTTTCTTATTAATAGTGAGTTTAACAATCGACTGGACAGGCAACTTATTAAGTTGATATTCTCTAGGATTGATACCAAAAACAGTTTTAAAGGCTCTGCTATATGCTTCTTGCGAAGAATAATCGTAATCAAAGGCGACATCAATTATCTTCCTGTTATTTGCTAAATCTTCCGTGGATAAATACAATCTTCTAAGAAGGATAAAAAAGTTACTCCTTATTATTTAATGAAAAGTTTTAAGAAGGAGTATTCGTATAAGCCTTCCCTTTAGTGAAATCCACTTTTATTCCCCCTATAAAATAAAAAAAGTGCCAACTTCTCTATAATAGAAATCGGCACTTGGTTTATTCGCTATACGTTATCGTGTCGTTTGTGGCGGTTGGCATACGTCACATTTACGTTGGTTATTATTTTTAAATTTCGTAAATGTTTTTTCAAAGTTGCTACCACATGCACATTTAAATAGTAACTTTTGAGAAAATCCGTGATATTCCGTGGTTAGCAACTTACTTTCCGAATTGTTCTCAACAAATTCTTTAATTTTACCAATTGTCCATCGTTTATTCATTCTCTTACACCTCCATATTTTATCGCTATGCGGAGGCTTTTCTTGGCATCCGTTCAATTATAAGGAAAAGTCGTAATTACCCTAAGTTCATCATTATAACATGAGCTGACACTCAATTAAACAGATGGAAGGTACTATTTTAAACTAATCCGCCCCTTTTAGTTCCATAAGAAACGATTGCCTCAGTCCCCCCTATTGAAGTAACGCACCAGTTATTCAGCCAGAAAGGTACATTAATCGTTCAGTAAGGTTTTTAATGGCATCTTCAATTTCTGATTCAGATGACATCTCTTAATTGAGTATTTTTGAGTCTTTCGTTTCATTAAAATCGCATTTTCGTACCTATCTACCCAATCTGGCATGAGGTAGATAATAGGTTTTAATGTTTCCCCAAATGCAGTAAGAGAATAATCGACTTTTGGAGGAATCTCTCGATATATTTCACGATATACAATACCGTCTTGTTCCAATTCCCGAAGTTGTAATGTTAACATACGTTTTGTGGTATAGGGCATAAGTTTTCCTAACTCGTTAAAACGTTTAGGTCTGGAAATTAAGTAATATAATATGATTCATTTCCATTTGCCGCCTATCACATCTACTGTTATGGCAACAGGGCAAGCTGTGGTATCAGGACACTTTTCTGTTTTAAAGTCCTTCATAGTAACACCCCATTTTTTTTAGTATCAAATTGTATACTACATTACAAATTTTATCCTACTCCACAAAATTGTGCGTACTTTTAAAATTATAATATATAAAGTATCATTGAATTTGCAAGCGAAGACTAAATATTCTCTCTCTTTGGACTGTTCACCATTACAGATGTTACGTAAAAAAATCCGATAAGAATGTCACTACCTGGAACAGCAGTGGATTGGAACCAGATCATCTCATAACAAGGAATCACTTTTTTGATCGTTTCGAAGGGAGGATAATAGATTGTTTTCGGGGATATTATTTACCATTATATAGACAACTGAAGCTGTTTCTGTTAAATTTGGCCTTCAATCAGTCCCCTCCATTTACCATGGGAAGCATCCGGTTTCTTTTTAAAGGTCATTTACGATTTGATAAACCACCTAGACATAGATTAAAGTAGCAGCTTGGATCATAAAGTTCAAAGGGAAGTAAACGCAGGTTATATTAGCTTTATTCTTAGCACATACCAATCATCTTGACCATCAATAGGTAATGAGATATTTCCCCATTTTCAGAAAAATAAAAAGGAGTGACTAATATGAAATCACAAATTATTCAATCTTTTGGTGAACCATCCGTATTTCAATATAAAGAGATTTCAAAACCTGAACTGAAACCTGGACATGTACTTATTCAAGTAAAGGCTACAAGTGTAAATCCTATTGATACGAAAGTCCGTGCTGGTGCAGTTCCAGCCGTTGCACCCGAGTTTCCAGCAGTATTACACGGAGATGTGTCAGGGTTGGTATCTGCAGTGGGTGAAGGAGTAACCGAATTTAAAATTGGCGATGAAGTGTTTGGATGCGCCGGTGGATTTAGAGGGACTGGCGGTGCACTTGCAGAGTTTATGCTTGCAGATGCCGATTTACTTGCTCATAAGCCGAAAAATTTGACGATGGAAGAAGCCGCAGCTTTACCATTAGTATCCATAACCGCTTGGGAAGCATTATTTAATCGTGCTAGGCTTATACCTGGACAAAATATATTGATCCATGGAGCCACCGGTGGTGTAGGACATATCGCCATTCAACTAGCCAAATGGGGAGGAGCGACAGTCTATACAACTGCCTCTTCGCAAGAGAAGCTAGAGATTGGCACGCGCCTTGGTGCTGATATAACGATTAATTATCGAGAAGAAAGCGTTCTTGACTATGTACAAAAATATACAAACGGAAAAGGATTTGACGTCGTGTTTGACACGGTAGGGGGTGAAAACCTTGATCGCTCTTTTGAGGCAGCAGCAGTCCATGGAACAGTAACAGCCATTGCTGCTCGTTCGACTCATGACCTCTCCCCCGTGCATTCAAAGGGACTTTCTCTTCATGTTACCTTTATGTTGTTGAAGATATTAAACAAGGACATGCATAAACATCATGGAGAAATTTTGAAGAAGGTTGCTAGGCTGGTTGAAGAAGGGCAACTGCGTCCGCTTTTGGATTCAAATATTTTTACGTTTGATGAAGTCTCAAAAGCCCATGAGTACCTGGAGTCAGGCAAGACGATAGGAAAAATTGTTTTGAAAAATAGCTGGTAATATTATTTCAAATTTGAAATGCCTCAACAACTTTACGTTCATTTAAAAGTAGATGGTCAATAGAATCTCTTTAAGATTCTCGATGTACCGTCTGCTTTTATTTTTAATTACCGTAAAAACCAAAACGGCATAATAATAGAAATATCGGCAACTTTAAGATCATTTGCTACCACTAATACTCTTCGTTTACATCCACTTGTTCTTCATTCCAAAAATCATACTTAATACCTCAAGAATTCCTTTTCTTATTGAACTAACCTGCCCCGATAGTTCCATAAGAAAAAGCTGCCTTAGAGACAGCTCCGATCTTCAGCTAACGCACCCATTAGTTGAACAAGGTTAAGTAAAATCTTTAAAAAAACAGTTTATACAAAACATATCCAACTATTAAAACAACAATTAATATTCCTGTTCCTTTCCAACCTAAACCAGCAACTAAGTCTAAATTACCATTTTCAGTTCTATCAAATCCATCTTTTAATGCACCTATTGGATTTTTTTTAAGTTCTTCTTGTCTTAACCTCTCTCTTTTTTCTTCAGGCGTTTCATGGTGATTATTCAAACTGACCACCCCTACGAATAGTTTCTGTTGTAAATATTCTATTATTTATCGTCTATACCTTCTTACACTAAACTGCCCCTTTAGTTGCATAAGAAAAAGAGCTGCCTTAAAGACAGCTCCGATCTTCAGCTAACGCACCCGTTAGTTCTATAAGAATAAAAGCTAATGAAGCAACTCCCTTATTGAAGTAAAGCACCCCATAGTTGAAGAAGAAACAAGGTAAAAGAAAGGAAATTAAATAAAAACAGCCTCGTTATAAAGGCTGTTAAATTGCATCTATCCATTTTTATTGTTCGTGCGTCCAATTGACTGATTCTCCTGTGGAAGGACAGCTTGGGAACTTCTCTCCTTGCTGAAGCACCACATGTTCACCATCTGCATCTATATAATGACCTGATTCCATAACCGTGTCCCCAGTTCTATGAGAATGGCTTGCATGGGTCCAGGTTGTAGCGTGTCCAGTTGATGGGCAATCAGGAAATGTATCTCCTTGTCTGAGTTCCTTTTTTTCTCCTCCTGTACAAATGTAGGTACCAGCTTCTGACGCAGTTTCTCCTGTGTGGTGATGGTCAGTGAAGTGATCCATAATCAATTCCTCCTTTTTATTTCATACAACCGATAGTCTCTCACTGACCAATAAAAATATTCGTTTTACTGTCCTTGCACACACCTCTTCAAGGAAAAACAGCAATCTCCGCTAACCTGCCCCTTCGTATCATAATGACAGCCAGATATTAGCTCAATAAGATAAGGGCTTATCCTGGGTATATCCCATAGTGGTATTTTCATTTACTTCCATAACTTCTGCCACTTCAATCCTTTTACTAGATTCCTCGATTCCGGTTAACTTTAAGGAGAGCACATATTAACAATGTATAATATATGCTCTCCTTTTATCTTTTAATGAACTAACGCACCCGTTAGTTTAAGTACAATCCTTCACAAATATAAGAAAAAGAGCTGCCAATGCAGCTCCCTTATTGAGTAAAGCACTTGTATTGAAGGTCTCTTAAAATGTGTAACTTATTCAACTACTTCTTCTTATAGACCCAGATAAAATAAAATACTGCAAGGGAAGTTAATCCAACATTCGTATATATGAAAAATATTCCAGAATACCATATATTTTTTTCAGCAAGTGGATCGAAAATATAATGTAAAAAATGATATATTGCCACATACCATATGCAAACATACCAGAATACTTGCTCTTTTCCTGAATTGAATTTTTTAACAAGTTGAAGAATAACAACCCAAAGCACGAGTATTAATGATGTGCCAATTAAATTGAAGGGGTAAGTTACAAAATAAAATATGTATGCACTATAAAACGCAATAATGGACAACAAAAGCATTAATAGTGATTTTCTGGATTCTTTTCGTGTTATAAAAATATATAAACTGACTAAAATACCAACACAAGAATAAATGTAGTGAAATAAATTTTCCATTTCAAAACCTCAAATTTAGCAACAAACTTTTATTTTGTTTCGATAAATAACGAAATGCTTATACTATTATAGGTTAAACTGCTCGGAAATAAAGAACTTTCAACAATCATTTTACTCACTGTTTCGTTAAAATCTAAAATACTTTTATTTTGTTCTATACTATTTCTTACATTTTCAGTGTTGTTCCTATAATTAAACTTTTCTTTCTGTTCCGTTTTTGAATTAGCACTATTTGTTTCTAAATTACACCAGTTCTTATGCAACTAACCTGCCCCGTCAGTTCCATAAGAAAAAGCTGCCTTTAAGACAGCTCCGATCTACAGCTAACGCACCCGTTAGTTCATTAAGAAAGCCTGTATGGAAGCAAAGAAAACAAATAAAGAGATAGCAATATTAATATACCCCCAAAATCCTTTTCTGTCTTTTTGAATTTCGGCTAATCCTGTCACCAATATTAGTGCCCCAAGGAAAAACATATAATATGGCATTAACTCCAAGGTTTGAGTTATTAGACTATAACCTGATAGAACAAAAACCACTATTGTTAAGATAATTCTAACCATTTTCAAGAATATATTTCCCCCTAAAAATTAAGTTCTGTACAATTTCTTTTTCAATCATACCATTTGACACCTTTTCATTTGTGTGAAAGATGGAAATTCCTTCTTTCACTAACCTGCCCCGTTAGTTCCATAAGAAAAAAGAGCTGCCAAAGCAACTCCCTTATTGAAGTAAAGCACCTGTTAGTTCATTAAGAACACAGTAAAAAAAGTCCCTTATTGGGCTGTTTTTATTTAGATAATATTAAATTAAATAAAAGCCTATGACCAAAACAAAAAGGTAAATAAACATAGAGTATAGAGTTAAGATGTATTCCTTTTTTTCTCTTTTATATTTCCATTCCATGAAAGCACGAAAACTTAATGAAATAAGGAAGTAGCCAATAAGAAAGGGGATAGTATTATCAACAAACCATATTAAGATAAGAAATGCTATTAGCATAGACATTTCAATCCACTTCTGATATTTATTAACACCTTTTGTAAAAACGCCCCTCACTTTTACCGATCTTTAATTTCTTCTTCAACCAACGTTCAAACACTATTGCAATAATAAGAATAGCTATAATAAAAATGATGTAATTTAACAAAAAACTCACCTGCCATGACTACCAATTTTAAAGATGTGAATTATTTACCATGTTCCTTTTTCCGAGCGAAAACCCAGCAGCTAATAAAGATACTGTCGCTAAACCAACTCCAATAATCATAGAATAGTCGAAATAATTTTTAAGTGCCATACCACTAGAAATAGCTACAATAAACAAAAGTAAAAAGAAAACCGTATAATTCTTTTTCATATTTCCTCACCACCCCTTATCGATATTACCAAAAAAATCAAATGAATTGTTGATCTAACCTGCCCCTTTAGTTCCACAAGAAAAAGCTGCCTTAAAGACAACTCCGATCTTCAGCTAAAGCACAGAAGCCTTTATTTTTCAAATCTCACTAACGTTTTTTCTGGTATTTCAATCTGGTCAATATCAAAGTTATTGATTTGGAGAGTTATCTCACCCTCTCGCTTATCAGTTTCATCTCCAATCCAACAGCTATACAGTTCAAAATAATCCCCTTTTTCAAGATAGCTGTCTATTCTTTTACAAAGTTCTAACAGTTTTACTTTTGATTCAGCACAGGTTTCTTGATTCATATATTCCGAAATCTCAATTCCCCAATGACTTGATACCTCGTAAACATAAGGGTTAGTAAACTGATATTTTTTTACATTTTGCAGTTCGCTATCTCCTGCAAAACATCTTCCAATGTAAAAAGAATCATCTGAATATTCATCATCGTTAATTGGTAATTCTATATTACAGCCAATGTAGGAAGCTAAACTCATTCTTACCGACTCCTTTGATAATCCTTTTTAAACTATTCTGCCCCTTTAGTTGCATAACAAAAAGGTTTAATAAAGCTTTCCAATCATTACTCCCATGGATTTTCGTATTTAGTTCTAATTTTATCGACTTTATTATATTCGCAAATGGTATCTTTTCCTGATAATTGAACTTTCATCGTATTTTTTTCGACTATAATAGTAAAATTGTCAGAACCACCATCATAGTCAAATTCGTAATCATTATTCTCTATGTGCTTATATGTACCAGAAGATTGTTCTCCGCCCTGGAATCTTGAATTTTGAATTTCAAAATTATTTTCCCCTTTAAAGGTAAAGGAGTCTGGACAAACACTCTTTTCTTCATCCGTATTTTTCCATGTACCTTTCCAAGATGGTGCTTTTCCTTCACCACACGCAGCTAATACTAATGCAGCCATCGTTGAGATCATTAATATTTTTTTCATTTATACACCTACTCCAAAGGACAACTTTATTTCCTGCTCCTTTTAATACGAACTAAAAAGGTAAAAGTTCCCTTGTATTGAACTAACCTGCCCCGTTAGTTCCATTAGAAAAAGCTGCCTTAAAGACAGCTCCGCTAACGCACCCGTTAGTGCAATAAAAAATTCTATTTTAATGCTTTTATCTTTCAGTTTCGTAATCATTAATGATTACTTCTATAATATTACATTGTTCATCTGCGACTGCTTTGTTAGATTGTTTATTATAGTTGTAGGTTATTAAAGCCTTCCATAAAGCCCAACCTCTTGCTCTATTCCAAGTTTCTGCATCAAAATTCAATGCATTCTTAAATGTCTTTCTGCTACTATCATCAAAAAAAGTCCAAGCCATTGCAGCATCGCAAGAAGGGTCTCCTACTCCCAATATCCCAAAATCAATAACCGCACACAATTTACCATTTTCAATTAATATATTTCCTGGGGCTATGTCACCGTGGACCCAAACTGGTTCACCAGCCCACTTTGAAGTTAATGCCAATTCCCAAATTTCTTTCAATAGGTGTTTATTAAAAGTATTTTCATTATTATTAATGGCATCTCTACACTCATCATCGTATACAACAATATCTCCGCCTCTATAAAAATTATGTTCGCCAGCTAAGGGACCTTCATTGGCGTCAATAGATTGTAATTCAACTAAAAATTTCCCCAAATCATTTGCAAATTGATTTGAATCATCTATATTTTCTAAAGTTAATGTCTCTCCATCCAACCATTTGTTGACTGACCAAGGATGTGGGTAATCCTCACTTGGTTCTCCTTTAGCTAATGGTTCAGATATTGGTGTAGAAAGATGCTTGGCTAAAATGGGTAACCATTTTTGTTCTTTTTCAACTTGGGGTACATAAGCTTCATCACTTGGTAACCTAACGCTCATACTGTTGCCTAAGTGAAAAGTTTTATTATCATTTCCACTTTTTTTAACAGGCTTAATTTCCAAATTAGACCACTCTGGAAATTGGCTATTTATTAACTTCGAAACTAAATCTACGTCGATTTTTATCATTTAATTTCTCCCTATAATTTTATTTATTCATCACCCAAAACCCAGTTACAGTCACAAATTTATTTGATAAACGCATCCTTATCAACCCCTTTAATGTGATTACATTTAATGTACCATATACTTACTACTACAAGGACTTCTTATTCCACTATCCTGCCCCTTTAGTTCCATAAAAAAAGGCTGCCTTAAAGGTAGCTCTGATCCTAAGCTAAAGCACCCGTTAGTTTAAGTGCATTTTTTCACAATCTTATGGATTGAACATTAAACATTTAAGAAACACTCTAAAAATATAATTTCTTTTTAACACATAATTGAGGATTCGTGATTAGTTTAGCTTTCGCTATTCCTCGCTTAAATCTTACATTGTTTAACCATTCAACAATTGCTTTTGCATCATAATTAGGGTGAATTCTTTCCCCATTTTCTAAAGCCCAATATTCTGTATTCTTTTCCTCGTCAAAAATCCAATTTAGAAAGTCCTCCTGAATACTGTTCATCTTCCTACCTACTTTTGTTGAACAAGAAACGTATTGAATAAAATCGTCACCAAAGTCAATTTTTATAATCATAAGAGTTTAACTCCTTAAAATCGTTTTGAAATTAAGGCTATTATAGCACTCCTTATTATTAAACTAACCGGCCCCTTTAGCTCCATAAAAAAAGCTGCCTTAAAGACAGCTCCGATCTTCAGCTAAAGCACCCGTTAGTTCATTAAGACTTATTGTAGAGTTAACACAAACTATGTATTAGTGATCGGCTTTTTTCTTATCAAAATCTCCCCATAACCAACTAAAAAGGGAATGAAATGCTACGAAACAGAATGCGTATGCTAAATTCTCTAACCAATTTATCGCTTGCCCCCTGAAGTATTGCAGACCAGAGCTTGCAATATACATGAGTATGAAACCCACTATATAACTAATGAAAAATCTTTTCTTTGTTATTGCCATAAATACAAACCACTCCTATTCTTTGGCAGGCAATCCGACTAACCTGCCCCGTTAATTCCATAAAAAAAAAGAGCTACCAAAAGCAACTCCCTTATTGCAGTAAAGCACTCGTTAGTTCCAAAGGACTTATTGAAGAGTTGACACAAACTGTGACGCAATTAGACGGTATGAAAATTAATTATATGAGTTGGATCTGCTTTGTTTCTTATGATGGGATAAACGATAAAGGCCACTAATGAGGTAGTACAGAAAGAAGTAACCAAAAAGAATAATGGTAGGTACTATATTGGTAAAGATATTTATAAAAATAAAACCTAAAATGAGAAAAGTTAAAGAAACTATAAAATTAAATTTAAAACTTTTATTTCTATTCAACAAAATCACCTCTAACTAATTTTACCATTTAAAAACCTTTTTGGAAATAATCCTCACAGTCCAAAAACACTATGCTTGTTAAACTATCCTGCCCCGTTAGTTCCATAAGAAAAAGGCTGCCGCAGAACCCTTGTTAATGAACTAACGCACCCGTTAGCTGAATAAGATATTATCTTTATATTAATTCACTTTAAGGATGTTTAAATGCTTCGTTGTAGAAATCAAATCTATTTTATGATTTCCTTTTGTGTAAAAAACGGAAGCCCCTTCTCTTTCTCCCTTTTTCCATCCATTCGCTTTAAGGACTAATTCATATCCAAATGGTATGCCATTTTCTTCCGATGCTTTTGACCAATCATAACTTTTCCCTTGTTCATTTTCCTGGACTAGCTCAGCATTTTTAGGAACTGGGAAGTCAAATGCATCTTTTGATGGTTCGTATAGAGATAACGTTATGAAATAATAAATGACTCCACCTATCAAAAGCGTAGCTAAAGTAAGTGTCCAACCCACCATTTTCTTCATTTTACTTACCCTTCCTTCATAGGTTGTTATTTGGATCGATACTCCAAACAACTATTTGTTTTCTACATATTCTATTCAAATTGTGGATTATCCTTGTTCAACTAAACTGCCCCGTTAGTTCATTAAGAAAAGCGATTCTTATTAAAGAATCGCACCCGATAGCTGAATATAATAATTGTCTCTCTTTCATTCTTTCGTTTCTAATAATGAAATTGTCAAAGTAGATAAGCAAATCATCAAAGAAATCCCTTATTTATTTTACACTGTGAAAAATAAAAGATTTGGTTTCTGAAGTTGCTTGTTTAAACTCCCAATCTCCATAAACTTGGAATTGTGAAAAGCCTACTTGTTGTAAGGATTCATGGATTTCATCTTGTGTTCGGAATTTTAATTGCATCTTTTTATGAATTACTACTTCTTCTGTACGTGCATTTTTCACAGTTTCATAAAATGTAAAAACATCTTCTATAAATCCCTCGTATTCTGTCCATATTTCAAGTGTATCACCAGTCATCTGATTCGTTGCAATATCAGGTGTCATATCCTTTTTCCACTGTTCCCACGCCTTTGCTAATGGGTTACGTGTATCAAAGATAAAATGTCCTCCAGGCTTTAATGCTCGATATGCATCTGAAATGACGTGTTGCCAACTTTCATCTGTAAGAAATACTTGCGCAACATTCGCTGTCATTATAACGGCATCAAACCCATTTGTTTGTAATTTTGAGCTATCACCAACAATCCAAGTCACTTCGTCTGGATACGCTTTGTTTTCCGCATATTCGATTGCTTCTTCATTCGGGTCAATAGCTGTAATATGATAGCCTACTTTCGCAAAATGCGTTGTCAATCTTCCAGTTCCACAACCCAAATCAGCTATTTTTTTAACATTTACCTTCATTAACAGTGCTAAGAAGAATTCATCGTCTTTACCCCAGCTATTAATTTGATCATATACTAATGGAATCATTTATTTACCTACTTTCTAAATCATACTTATTTTTTCCTTTATATTTGGCAAAGTACTTTTACCAGTACCTGTACCACAAATTATTTTCACTTAATTACTTCGATTGGATTACAATTTCTTCTTCCGCAATATGGCCCTTTAATGGAATAACATAAACAACTTTAATGTTACTTAACAGTATTCCTTATGGAACTATCCTGCCCCGTTAGTTCATTAAGAAAAGCGATTCTTATTAAAGAATCGCGCCTTTTTCTTGATAAACAAGAAGCTCATATTAGCCGGTATTGTGGAGGCAATTAACTTATTCTTGCTGGTAATGTTAAATATCGTAGAAGAGTGAGATTACTTTGGATCAACAATTGTTTGATTAAAGTTATTCGTTAGCTCAAAGAAAGATCTGTGTATACATCTCTCGATCCTCAACTAACGTCACCTTTTTGAAGAAAAAATGGATTACTCTTCTCTTGCCTATTTATAATGAATAACATTTCAAGAATACCAATAAAAAGCATAATCAGTCATAACTGAAGAATTACCCAACTGATGTAACATAGCTGAAATATTCCCTCTATGATAGGTTCCATGATTCACAACGTGTAAGACCATTTCAGATATACTTGTTTCTCTTAATCCTGCCCATGGATTATCCAACATTATTCTCTTTTCCATATCTTCCTGTCTGGTCAAAAAGGATTTAAACCGAGATGTTAAAGTGTGAAATTCCGTTTCTAAGTCTTCAATGGGCAGTTTCTCAATCTTTTCTTGAATTTGAAATGAAGATTGCATTGCTTCATTCATACTCTGACCCTCTAGGGTATTAAGCCATCCATATTCCACCAAATAGAGATGAGATAAAACCTTTGAAACAGAAGAAAAGACACTTTTCATTTCCTTTTGATATTTCTCAGGAGAAAGTGTCTTAAGATGATCAATAATCCGTTGATTTGCCCATACATGATAGTTATATAGATTTTCTACATGATTTGCCATACAATCGCCTCCTTATCATCACGTTTTTTAATATTCTTTATCAGAATGAATTATTCCTTTAAATATTATTACTTATCTGATGAGATCTTCAAATAAATGGCCCAATTGTTGAACAAAGGTCAAAGCAATCTTCAATTAACCTGCCCCGATAGTTGCATAACAAAAAGCCGTCTTAAAGACAGCTCTAATTTAAAATATATAAATACAGTGCTATTAGGTATACAACAATATAAATCAATGCACCAATTCTTCCGAATTTTACAACAAAACCTTTTTCTTTTCTTGTATTAAATAAAAAAACACCGGCCACAGTTACTAAAATATACAATGGAGAAACTACAAGTTGGAAATTCCAGAATTGGATGCACTCATCCAAATCAATGACTACGTCACCTTTTTTTAACTCAACCCCTAATAGATTATTATCTTGTTTGACCGTACGATCTCTTCTTGAAATATGAAAACGATATCGAAGCATTTCTTCAACGGCTTTTTTGGGACATTCGCCCTTCAGATGCTAGGAGTCATTGGTGAGTTGGAGAGCAACACGATCGTGAGTTAGTTGGATAAAGAAGCCACCCACTCATCGACAGGTATCACCTCGGCCTGACGGGGGAACACCTTCTCGGTTAGAACGCGATGAACCTCGGGGTCGGCATCGATACAGGCGTCGGAAAGAACCGTAAGGGCAAAGTCTTTATCTGCTGCTTCCCGTAAAGTCGATAGAACGACCCCGCTTGTGGCGATACCGCTGAGAATCAGCGTGTCAATCTGGCGGGACCGAAGGATCACCTCAAGGTCACTTCCGGCGAACGCGCTCACTCGAAGCTTGGTCACGATCGGCTCGTCCGGCCGAGGCTGCACGGATTCATGAATTTGCATCGTCGCTTCCGGAGCCGCCGCTGTTCCGGCCCTACTGGCAATACCCGCGAACATTTTGTTTCTAGAACTAATCTCGGGATAACCTGCGCGAAATGCGACACGTACGAAAATAACGGGAATAGCGTGACTGCGTGCGGCTTCAATTGCCTTTTGGAACGGAACAAGTGTCTTCTCGCTGTCTACGAACCGCGACACGATGCTGTTTTGCATATCCATGACCAACAGCGCGCTTTTGCTTGATGAATTTTGCATGTGTTTTTATACTCCTTTTCATCGAGTTGTATTTACGGCGTTCTAGTTGAAACATTTTTGGGGACCCACTTGAATCGTTCGCGAATCACCTCACCGTCATAAAACGGAGAACGCCCTCCGTTTATGATTATACGGAGAACGCTCTCCGTTTGTCAATGAATCGCCAGTGATGTAATATTTATAAAGAGGTGTTATCCCAAGATGTCTAAAAATAAAATTTCAGCTGGAGATGGTGACGCCACAGATTCAGTCGTCACCACAACTCCCGAGAAGCCATTGCGTGCAGATGCCAAAAGAAATCGGGATAAGCTGCTCAATGTCGCCCATAGGGTGTTTATGACCGAAGGCATCTCTGTCTCGATGGATGAAATCGCCCGACGTGCCGGTATGGGCGTGGGTACCGTCTATCGGCATTTCCCCACCAAGGAAGATTTGTTTGGGGCCGTTATTGTCAGCCACAAGGCGAGTCTTATCGAAGAAGCAAATCAATTGCTTTACCACGACGACCCGGGCGAAGCATTCTTTCATTATTTTGCAAGAATCATACGCGAGGGGATTGCAAACAAGGCGATCACCGACGCCCTTGTTTGCAGTCTGAATATAGACGCTGGACGTTCGGAGCTTGCGAGGGATTTTTGGCGAGGGATTGACAATCTTCTCTCCCGTGCCCAAAAAAGCGGCTCTGTTCGGGCTGATGCTCGCATTGAGGATATCAAAGTCCTGCTTATCGGCATCTTGCAGGCAACCGGGGACGGCGGGACTTTTCCGGACCGCATCGTGTCGATTCTATGCGACGGTCTTCGCAGGTAATCAAGAAGAAACGCTTGCGACTCACGAGATCGCAAGCGTTTAAGGCCCATATTTTTTCTCCCTACTTGTGATACGGTTCTCCACAGCATCTCTAAATGAGGTTTCTCAAAAAAGCGGGGACTAGCAAATACTTTTGAAATGAAAGGGGCTCCCCCCCCCATGAAGTGATACTCATACATCGTGTTTATTTATTTTTGATTTTCTACATATGCGTTAACAGGCGATCCTTTTGGTCAAGGAAATATGCCATCAGTTTCTTACATTGAGGAATAGAAAATCCTAAAATTGGACCTAATCCAAACGCAATAAACACTGTTCCAATTCCAACAGGCCCCCCTAGCATCCAACCAAGAAGAAAAACGAGTACTTCAATTCCATTTCTAACCAACGGGATACTCCAACCCGTTCTTTCAACAATTAATAACATAAAGCTGTCTCTAGGACCTGCTCCAAAATCAGCAGAAACATATAATCCAATACCGTACCCAATGAAAATAACACCTATGATAAAGGCAATTGTTGCTCCTGCTAAACTATCAATGCTAGGTAAAATCCAATTAAAAAGATCAATAAATAATCCTAGAAACAACATATTCAGAAAAGCCCCTATTTTTGGCCATGCCTTATTGAAAATTGAACTGATCAACAAGAGTAAAAATCCACTTATTATCGACCAAGTTCCAATAGTAAAGCCAAATTTAGTAAATAGACCATAATGAAAAACATCCCATGGTCCAATCCCTAAATAGTTTCCTTCAATTGTTAAAGATATGCCAAATGCTAACACCATTAATCCCAAAATAAAAAAAGACCAGCGTAGAATCCATTCCTTTTTCATAACCGCTCCTCTATCTTATATCTTATTATTTTATTAATATAACATTAACTTTGGACAGAAGTTATAATCTATATTTTCTGAAATATAACCAAAAAAGCGTATCTTTAATTTTCTTATTAAAGGAGAATTATGGGGTCTTATTTGTTTTAACAATGAAAAAGCTGACGAGGGCAATATCATATAGCCACGTCAGCTTTTTCCTTTTGAAGATAGATTTTAGGAGAACATTAAATCAACTTACTTAGTTTTAAGAAAAAAAACTCATTTACTTATGGTACGGTTCCCTGCAATTGATTTTGAACTATCCTGTCCGTTAACGTAGCGAGCTGCTAATCCATGCGGCAGCTTCGTCCTGCTGATTGTTCAGCCCTTCAGCTTCTCGGCGTGTCTTTTTGTGAATATTACCACATATTCTTCTTCAATTAACCTCCCTCAATAAACGAATAAAAATCTCACACCAAATATAATCTAATATCCAATTTTGTTTGGAAATCTTATTCCATTAAATGGCCCAATTGTTGAACAAAAATCAAAACGCACTCTTGAACTAACCTGCCCCTTTAGCTCTATAAGAAAAAGAGCTGCCTAAGCAACTCCCTTATTGAAGTAAAGCACCCGTTAATCAATTTTCTCTTTATTAACTTTCAGTATCGCCTTTAATGTAGCATGAATATTTTGAAGGCTAATTAAAATCAATCCTAGCATAATAAATGTTACTACTTCACCTGTAAATATAGAGATTATTGCTATTATTAGAGCATATAAGCCATAAAGCCAACCTTGCATTTTATATCACCTCACCATGTTTTATTTTACCATTATTTCTTAAAATATCCTGACCAGATAGTGGCAAAAAGAAAAAGCTGCCTTAAGCAGCTTCGATCCTCAGCTCATGCACCTTTTAGTTTATTTCACAATCCTGCTTTCTTGGATAAAATTCTATTACTAAATGTTTGATATATAAAAAGGGAACACCTGCAAACCAGGAAGTTCCCTTTTTATTTCGTAAGATAAAATTTTCACACCGAAACAACGATAGGTAAAATAGGATGCCGTAGCTTTTTTTCAACCAACACCTGTTACATGACAAACAGGTGTTGCATTGAATGAATATGGTTGGCACTAGCCCTATGACTAAAAACTTTATATACGTAGCACCAAAAAAGAAATAACACAATAAAACTCCAGGATTAATAATAACTCCTAGACAACTTAACCGGTATAAACACTTTCACATGTCCCAGCTATTGGTTCATAATAACAATGATTTTTATACTGACCAGCAAAAGGTTGGTTATACCACGTTGGAGGGCATGGAGCATATGGATTAAAATACCAAAGAGCATATTTCCCTGGGTGTTCTCTCCAATAATCCAAATTCTGTTTTGCTAATCTTTTTTCAGCAGTTCTCGCTCTTTGATAAAATACATTACCTTTTTGAACAGCTTCAAAAGAATAATTTCCTCCTTGTACATGATAAATGACTTGTGGAATTGTTCTTAACTCTTTAAAGTCTAAACAATCTGCTTTAAGACGATTTACAATCACATTTCCAACATATAGCATTCCTTGTAATCCTTCACCTTCGGCTTCTGCTCTCATCATCCTTGCCATTAAGTCCACGTCTGAACTTCGATAACTTACTCTTGGCATTTTTTCACCCCAAAAATATAGTATGAAAAAAAGCCTACATTAATGTCATTGTCTATAAAATAAGGATGCTGAGTTTTTAAGTTAAATGAAAACTATGGCATTCTTTTTATACCATTCAACTAAACTGCCCCGTTAGTGCCATAAGAAAAAGGCTGCCTAAGCAACCTGCCTTCTTTATTGAAGTAATATACCTTTTAGTTGTAAACCCATGGACTTTACAAGCCCCTACTTAACTTTTTCATGCGTACGGGTCAGGTATTTTCGGGATACAGCATTAAAATATCCTACATCAATAATTGCTACTTCTCCTTTATAAGGGCATTGAATGTGCGTTAGCTGATGTGATTCATTGATGATGACCAAGTCTATTGCGTCCAATTCTTTTTTGCAACACGAACATTTTACAGGTAGTAAGTTTTCTGTTTCCATTAAAGAAGCCCCCTTTTGATAAATAGGTATTCTTTATGTCTAGTCACTAATCCTACCTGTTCACACAACCGTCAAAAATTCCCTTTTCCCATTATATATTCAGTTAGTGTCTACATAGCTTATTCAACTAACTTAACGCGATAGTTGAATAAAAAAAAGCTGCCTTAAAGACAGCTCCTAACTTCACCTAACGCACCGTTAGTTCATTAAAGAATGATTTAAAACTAACTATATTTAGCCATTGACAATCAGGTTTATCATTTATCTCAAATAAATGGACACCATGCTCTTTTAATACTGCCGTTTCTCTAGCAGCACGACATGCATATGCAGGTACAAAAATTCTTCTCTCTTTTTATTGCGATGTCCCCTGTAACATTTTAAAAAGCCGACTCATTTATTTATGAACATTTTCATTTTTGGTTAGTGAAAATGCTGGCAAATCCTACTGAACAGCATTACACAACCGACCGATATTCTCGACTTCAACAACGACCTCATCCCCCGACTTGATCGGGCAGCTGCCAGATGGTGAACCCGTGGCCAAAATGTCACCGGGCTCCAGTGTCATTACCTGTGAAAGCCAGCTGATTAAATACGGAATGCTTAGAGACATTTCATTGGTATTCCCGTCTTGGACAACACGGCCGTTTAAAGTGGTCACAATCCGCAAATTTGTAGGATCTACCCCAGTAACGATGCACGGTCCCAAAGGTCCGAATGTATCAAATCCTTTGCCCCGCGTAAACTGTGGATCTTTTTTTGTAAGATCTCTTGCTGTGACGTCATTAAATATCGTACAACCAAACACATAATCAAGCGCATCTTCTTCTTTAATGTTTTTTCCGCGCTTTCCAATGACAAGGGCTACTTCCCCTTCAAGTTCCACTTGGTTGGATAGATCGTTTGGAGGAAGGATAATTTTCTCCTTGTCTGCAATAAGCGCAGATAATGGCTTTAAGAATAGAAATGGTTCTACAAGGTTTGCCTCTCCCCCTGTTTCCTTCGCATGACCTGCATATGTCCATCCGAAATTAACCACTTTAGAAGGTTTTACAGGCTCCAAAATTTTCACGTCACTATATTTTACCTTTACCCCGTCATACTCTATTTCCTTGTTGACAAGTTCTGCAAAACTGCTAGACAGTTGTGATATTATATCATCATCCTCAACAATACCGTAATGTATATTGCCTTGTTGATTCTGATAGCGAACTATTTTTTGTGTTTTTTGTAGCACATGCATGATGAATAAACTCCTTTGATAAATAAGGTATACAAACCTCAGATAATATAAAATTCGGGTCTCCACATAATCGCGAGCGAAAACTACCAACTCCATTATAACCGATAAGGTCAATGGAAATAAAATTTAGCTTCCCAATACCATTAATTCCCCTTTAGATAAGGAAGAGAAATTAAATAAAAAAAGAACTGTATGGATCACAGTTCTTCTTGATTTTGTAGACAAAAGGGGTAATCTAAATGTTAAAACAAAGTTGATTGGAACGAGTGTCCTACGTTCCAATCAACGGTGATTAAACTAATTTATACATAAGAATATCATCCACATAATCATTATCACTCATTTTATATTCTTTAATTTTACGGCCTTCTTCAATGAACCCCATCTTTTTATACAAGGATATTGCCCTATGATTTGTTGAGAAAACGGCTAAACTTACCTTTTCAATCATAGGATTCTTCTCTGCCCAGTCCAATAAAGCTTTTAGTAACATCCCTCCAATCCCCAGTTCTCTGTAACCTTTTCTTATCATCATTCCAAATGAACCTGTATGAGACAATCGTTTTCTATTTTTGTTAGTTTCAAATACTATCCAACCAACAACTTCACCATCTTTTTCAGCGACAATTAATGTTTCTTTTTCATTGTTTAATATGCTCTGCACCCATTCTTTTTGTTGAGACGAAGTTCTATTAAACTCTTCTGGATACGCAATTAGAAACTTGCCTTCGGAAACAACTGATTTCTGTATCTCTAAAATTGCCACGGCATCTTCAATTCTTCCTGTACGAACAAGGTAACTACTTATATCTTTTGAGATTGACAATTATATCTCCCCTTATAAAAAAACTTTCAACATTAATACATTGGTTTATTCTGTAATTTGCACCAATATTCCTTCTTCAGCCAACCTGCTCCCATAGTTCCATAAGAAAAGAGCTGCCTTAAAGACAGCTCTTTTCTTCAGCTATCGTTCTTTCAACAAGAATGAAAAAATCATTTTCAATTGTCCATCCATCTGTCGCTATTCAATTACGTTTTTACATATTTCCAAAAGATTACATTAAAGTAGCGGTACATCTAAAGATAAATGGTCAACGAAGAAAAATCTGAAAGAACTCATAATAAGGTCTTACACATGAGGTTGCTTACCATGTTCTAAAAGGGGAATACCAGAAATAAAATAGAAATTTTTTGTAAGGTACACACTAAAACACCAATCTACTCTCAATATGATTTTTCATACTAATAAGAGACTTGGAACTTCCATATTCAGTAAGAGAATCTTGAAAATCTGCTAGCGTTTCAATAGATATCGTTTGAACTTTAATTAAATAATTGAAATCCCCACTAATTCTATGTAACTCAGAAACTGCTTTAGAATCTTTACAGAATTCAATGAAAGATTGGCATTTCTCAGTTTTGAATAAAATAAATGCTGTTACTCCTTTGTCCAACTTATCTGGATTAAGTACAGCGTTGTAGCTTAAAATTATTTTTTGTTCCTCTAATTTAGAAATGCGTTCTTTCACAGAAGGTTGTGACATAGCAACCTTTTGACTAATTTTCGAAATAGGAATGCGCGCATTTTTTTGTAAAATCTCCATTATTTTATAGTCAACAACATCTAAATCACTGTAATTTTTCACACTTACAACTCCTTAGGTATTTATTTAATAAAACCTTTATTTATAAGGTTTTATATCAAATTTAACTTATTAATCATATGTATTCATCACATAGAATAAAGTACACTAAAAAAAGGAGGCGTTTTTATGTCTAATATAAAAGGAATTGCACATATTGCAATCCAAGCAAAGGATTTCGATGAAGTCATTAGATTTTATACTAAGGCATTGAATTTTAAAATTGCACATACGTGGGCACTACCTGAGTTTAATTTAGAGAAAGCTGCTATGCTTGTATCATCCGATGGTCATACATTTATAGAAGTCTTTGATTACGAAGCACAAATAGCTGCTCAAGGAAGAAAGGCTTTAGAGCATGAAGAAATAAAACATGGTGCATTATTACACTTTGCCTTAACAGTTGAAAATGCAAGTGAAGCTTATAAAACAGCTATTCACTTTGGGGCAAAAAACTGTGTTCCACCAGCTACAATGGAATTAGGATATCCAGTAATTAAAGTGAATAATGCACTTGTATACAGCCCAAATGGGGAAGTCATTGAGTTTATTGAAAAGGTAAATTTCCAACCATTCAATTGATAATATTTACTGTTACTCATTCCTAAGAGGTGTCTCAATGAAATTTTCCACAAACCGTTTAGCCTTGTTTTAAACGGTTTAGCTTTATTTTAAATTTTCACTCTGATCTTAAGGCTAACGCACCCGTTAGTTTAAGTACAATCCTTCACAATCTTTTTTGAGAAATTGGAATAAGTCGCCACTACAACTTAAAGACAGCTCTTACAGAAGAGAAGAAAAACATAAATAATCTTATAATTTTTTTCATATTTAAATAACTGGAGTTTTTCAGTAACTTGTACTTCACCTATTTTTATATAACCTAACTTTTCATAAAAATGGTGATTTCTTTTGTTTATATAAGGAGTATATAAGCTCCAACCTTCAAATCCGACTGCCTCTATCCCTTTCTTCAAATTATGGACACTCTGAATGACATTTTTCATTTAGAGTTGTCCACTGACTGATCCTTTGCCTGTTGCCCCTTCACCCTTTTTTTTAAATCCACAATCGCAGCTCCAGCATTTGCATAGACCCACGGTACCAGATATTCCACGAATTGAGGTTATAGTTATTTTCGCATATATGGAAGACCTATACTAAAGGACTTTTCTCACTCATTTAAAGATTTAAGAAAAAACATATGAATATAACGCGAATTCCGTCTTTTCATCCTTGACTGGTTGTGCTGTGATGACCATTAGGCGGGACTCCTAAAATAGTAAAATATACCTTGTGTATAATTTTGGATGGTATACTATTATTTAGGAACATTATCAAATTCAGAGGAGGTTATTCCATGCAAAAAGTACGGTTTGGAATATGGATGTTTGTTACACTCGTTCTCATGCTATTTTTACTTCCAGATATATCAGTTAAGGCGGCAGCAAATCCGATCATTAAGGTCAAATTAAAAGGATATCTTGGTAACAAATCCGAGATTACCATCGAACCGGAAGTCACGTACACTACGAATCTAGCAAATGTAAAACTAGAATCGAACAAGAAGTATACAATGAGGGCCAGCGGTAGGGACATTGTTGTCCTGACAGATTCAAAAGAAATAGGCAAAGCTTCTGAGATTGAAGTGAAACCTGAAACAGGGAACGGTCCACTTTCGATTAATGGCCGTCCATACTTAGGAAGTTTCCGTTTTATTATGGAAGATGGGAGATTCATCCGCCCTCTAAACTCGATTGGTCTTGAAGATTATTTAAAAGGGGTCGTTCCAGCTGAAATGCCGGCTTTATGGAATCAAGAAGCCTTAAAGGCACAGTCTGTTGCGGCAAGAACCTATTCAATGAGCTACATCAACAGAACACCCGATGACACAATGAGTTACCAGGTATACGGTGGTTACGCTTGGCACGAAAATTCAACCAAAGCTGTTAAAGCAACAGAAGGTCAGGTCATTGGTTATGGTGATAAACTACATATAGGCTCAGATGCTTTTTTTTCCTCTAGTAACGGAGGAAAAACTGAATCAAACAAAAATGTTTGGGTCGGCACAGAGCTACCATATTTAAAGGTCAAAGACGATCCATATGATCCACAAGCTGTGTGGAGTTTTAGTGTGAAAAAGCAACAAATAGACCTTAAAAACTTAGATCTGACAAAAGCAGATGCATGGTGGGCTACTACGAAGGAAGCCGAAAAAACACCAGAAATTTCTAATATAAGATCATGGCTACAGACCAATGGCTTTACAGGCAAAGACATTAAAATTACGGCTGTCCCTTTCCTATCTCTTCATGCACCAACAAGTGGCGGCAGGATGAGTAAAGGAAGTATTACTATTGAATTTATAGTGAAAGAACAGGGAAAAGCGCAACAGCAAAGTGTAATATTAGAAGATGTAACGGCTTCGAAAATTAGAGAAATTATTGGTCTGAGCATCATGAAAAGCTTTTTAGTAGAAAAAGTGGATACTGCAAGGGATACGATTAACGTTTCAGGCAAAGGCTTCGGCCATGGTGTCGGACTAAGTCAGTATGGCGCGAAGAAGGCTGGCGAAAAGGGACATACGTATCGAGAGATTCTTGCTTTCTATTATGAAGGGACAAGCTTAAAACAAGCTTATGAGCCAGAACCTGAGGAAATGGGACCAGTAAAGCCGGAACCGGCACCTGTCATTCCAACGCCAATCCCAACACCAGTTCCAGACCCTGCACCTAAAGATGAAACAGCACCAACGATTAAAGATATAAAAACGTATTACGATACTAAAACAAAACAAGTCAAATTAACCTTTGTCACGAATGAAAAAGCGAATGTGACAGTGGAAGTTAAGGATAAAAAAGAGCATATCGTCGCTACTCTTGTCAAAGGTGACGAAAAGCCGCCAGGATCGCAATTAGCCGTTTGGGATGCTTTAAGGGCAAGCGACGGTTCATACACCTTTGAAATTAGAGCGATTGATAGTAGTAATAATACTAGTTCAGCATCTGTTCCATTTTCAATAACAACGCCTTCCGTTATTAAAAATACAAATACCTCATATGACTCAAAAACGAATAAAGTTTTCCTGAAGTATGAGATCAATGAAAAAGCAAAGGTTACCGTTCAAGTAAAAGACGCAAAAGGCAAAATCCTAGCTACTCCGATCAATAATGTAGACAAAAATGCCGGTGTCCAATGGACATCTTGGAATGTATCGAAGGTTTCGAACGGTAAGTACTCATTTGAAATTACAACGATTGACAGCAATCAAAATAAAAGCTCAGCAATGGTTCCATTTACTTTAACGAAACCCGATAAAACGGCACCTTCCATTAATAATATAAAAACCTCATATGATTCTAATACAAGTAATGTTGCTTTGAAGTATGAAATTAATGAAAAGGCGAAGGTAACCGTTCAAGTAAAAGATGCAAAAGGCAAAACCGTGGCGACACTAACCAATAATGTTACAAAAAATTCCGGTATTCAAAGTGCATCATGGAATGTATCAAAGGTATCGAACGGAAAGTATACGTTTACCATTACAGCCATTGATCCAAGCAAGAACAAACGTACAACTACAACTTCCTACACTTTAAACAAACCGGCAGCGAAAAATATGACTGGTAAGGTCAATGCTACGAAGTTGAATGTCCGTTCCAAGCCAACCACATCAGGGAAAGTTCTTGGCTCTTTGAAGAAAAACCAAATTGTTACTGTAATGAATAAGAGCAATTCTTGGTACAAAATTCAGTACGGTAAGGGAACAGGTTATGTGCACGAAAAATACTTAACGAACGTCAGATAACGAAATCAATCAGTGAAAAGCCCTAATCAAAGTTAGTGAGCACTGAATATGACCATGATTTTTTAAGATGGTCTTTTTCTATAAATTTTTATTTCCGATAGTTTTCTGGTTGTAAGAAAGATTTATCAAAAGTGCCCCCTAAACTCACATATTAACGTAAATAAAAAAGAATCCATTTTGCCTTTTCCAAAATGGATTCTTTTCTGGTCAATTATTATAAAGTTTTTATTATTTTTAGTGGCCCTTAAAGAACTAAAGCACCTGTTTGTGGCATAAAATGACAAGGTCACGGAAATGAGCCACTTTATTTAAAGTAACGTACTTTCCGCATATATTTTAAATCTAGAGCGTCAGGAAAATACGGATATACAACGTTAAGGGGTCGTTATTACTGTTAATAGCATAAATATTACAAAACCTATATATACTCCAGTTTTCTTTTTACTATCAGGTTCGTCTTCAAATTTTCTCATAAGTAAAATCATTACTGACATTCCTATAGCGAAAGAGTAATGTATTGCGTTAACAATAGAATCTTCATCTTGTCAAAAAACATATGAAATTATACAAATGCTTAATATGATAATAATACCATACGCAATTTTTTGAAAAATACGATTCTTAATAAATCGTTCACTTGAATTAGCAATTAATAGAATCCCAAATAGAACTAGGACACTATAAAATAAAAAAGTATTCATATACATTTAACCTCAACTTTATAGGGATTTTACATATTCGTATGTCTTTTTTTCCAAATATATAGAATCATTTTCCTTTTTTATTATAAGATTTGAATCAATCTTTATTTAAAATTATCAATCTTTATTATAAATCTACACGTACAGTTCAGTAAAAAACTATCCTGCCCCTGTAGTTCCATAAGAAAAGAGCTGCCTTAAAGACAGCTCTGATCTTCAGCTAACGCACCCTTTAGTTCTATAAGAAAAGCACATTATTTGTCTATCTCTTTTACATACTTACAGTTCTAGGTAGTATACCTAAATATAAATAGCCTCATCAGGTTTTTGATGAGGCTATCCACTGCGTATAGTGTATTAAAGTTTTTGCACTAGAACCAATATTTCTTTAGGAGCATTTCTTTAGTTTTGTACGGCTCTAGTATAATAATATTCTTCAAGAGTAATTCCGTGGCTCATAATAGTTTGAGCTATTGATTTGCCTACATATCGAAGATGCCATGGTTCATACTTATAACCAGTAACTGATTCTTTTCCTTTAGGGTATCGGATAATAAATCCATAATCATCTGCATGTGCCTGTAGCCATTTTGCTTCTTTAGTACCTCCAAAGCAATCCTGTGCCGCGCATTTACCATTTCCTCCTGTCACATCAATAGCAAGGCCTGTTTCATGCTCACTTGTTCCAGGTAATGCACTGTATGTGATTGCTTTGGCATAACCATCCCTTTTTACATAATAATCAAATAGAGCAACTTGTGTAGCATGTGATCTATATGCAGATACACCGAGAAGACTTACTCCCTGCTTCTTGGATTCCGCAAATAATTTGCTAATGGCAGCTGCTGCTTCACTTCGCATTTTTCTCTTTTCTGTCTTTTCTTTAAAAGTAAACGGTATCGACGTATATACTAAGTCTTTTGGTACATAGTTTTCTGGTAGCTTATTTTTTTTATTGACTAGCACTGGAATACTTTCAGGCTTTGCAACAACCTGAATGGCGTCAGATGTAGGATTGGATACCTTTACATATTTACTACTAACATAACCTGTTTGACCGTTTAAGCTAACCTTTAGCCATCCATTCGCATTTTTTCCAGTAACCGTTAGCTTTGTGCCCTGTTTAACTGTTGCTATAATTTTATTAGCAGTAGATGGACCTGTACGGACATTCAGGTTAGCAGTTGCTGTATAGATCACAGTTGCTGTACTAGAGCCAGATGAAGAGTTTGATATTTTTACATAATGGCTACTAACATAACCTGTTTGACCATTTAAGCTAACCTTTAGCCATCCATTCGCATCTTTTCCAGTAACCGTTAACTTAGTGCCCTGTTTAACTGTTGCTATAATTTTATTAGTAGTAGATGGACCTGTACGGACATTCAGGTTAGCAGTTGCTATATAGGTTACAGTTGCTGCATTGGCAACACTTGGTTCTAACCCCTTAATATTTGCATGGTTAAAACCGATTAAACCTGCACATAAAATAATGAAAGCGAAACCGGTAGTTAGCAATCTTTTGTTTAACGTTACTTTATTTAGTTTTGTCATTTAGAACACCTCTGCTTTAAGGTATAATTTAAAACAATAAATGTCACTGGTTTATTGTTCCAATTAGCAACAAGAATGTTGAAACAACATCCGCAAAGATATTCTTTTACATTTTTAAAATAATAGATGGTCCTTAAGTTAACTAAATTGGTTTACTTTTTTTATTACGTTTCTCCCTGGATGAATTGCAGGGCTAGTTTCGCAGTATTTATCTTATGCTAAACATTAGATTATCTTTTCTTCTTCAACTTACCTGTCCCGGTAATTCCATAAGAAAAAGGCTGCCGCAACAACTCCTGTTATTGAAGTAAAGCACCCGCTAGTTTAACAAGCCCCTATAATAATTTAGACATAAAATATTGGTCGAAAAGTGTGTCATTTATCACTAGTGAGTTTCTTTTTATGCCTTCTATCTCAAATCCCATTTTCTTATATAGAGATACTCCTGCTTCATTTTGAATGACCACTGTAAGTTCTAACCGTAAGATATTATGTATTACTGCCCATTCTTCTAACCTTTGAAATAGAGTTGTTCCTATACCTCGCCCTGTGTATTCTTTTAAAATACCTATAACTAGGTAGGCTGAATGATTTGTTCTCCTTGTATCTCCGCCAATGACTGCTAAATATCCTACTAACTGTCCACCTTGTTCTGCAACAAGTACTGTTGAGTTACTCTCTTTGTCCACTCGTTCCAACCATTTACGTTGTTGTTCAGGAGAACCTTTTCTTTCTCCTGGTTCCATAAGCATAAAATCAGCCTCGGTTTCAACTTGCTTCATTAGCAAATCAAAACTTTCAGCATCCTCAGGTTTTATCTCTCTGATTAACATCGAATCCCCCTCCATAAACATATATATCCAATTTTACACGAGTTTTGGAAAAAAGAAGACAAATGAGTAATTTAAAATATATAAATGAAAAAGCATCAGTAAATGCAGATTCGAAATAAAGTTTGATCCAAAATCCTGTGATATAAAGTATTTTTTCTTTTTCAGCAAACAGATCATATTGTGGAGCAACGTCTTTAAAAGAAATTGGATTTATATACTATAATTTTACAGGGTAATGTGAAATTATTTACTTAAAATAGTACAAATGAAATTCCATAATACTCTTCCTCTATGCCATCAATTTACCTACCCAACTTTGACCTAGTTCAGCTATTTCACCATAATGTGATTTACATCTAACCTTAATTAACCTATAAAAAATTCAAATCTCCTGCCTGCCCTTTAACTCTTATACAATAGATAAATTTGATTTGCTATATAGTCCGAACTGAAGTGTAAGCCTTTCCGGATCCACCACATAATAACACCAATTAAAGAAGCGGTTTTAATATCAATTGTTACGTAGTTTTCCGGGAGTACTTGCTCACTATTTTCCCTTCTTTTCATTACAAGTTGTTGGATAAATATAAATAGCTTCTCTTCGAAGTCATCATTGTCAAATAAAATAAGCAAGTATTCACGGTGACTATATAAGTTATCTAATAGCTTCGTCAATTGTTGTTTTTCCGATAAATCTGTAGCGTCAATAAGAGACAAAATTTGAACTGAAATTCCCTCCATAATTTCTTGAGTTAGTTGTCCTACTAATTCCTGAATGTCATGGTAATGCAAATAAAAAGTTGTGCGATTTAATTTTGCAGCCTTCGCAACTTTTTGTACGGTCAATGAAGAAGTCTTTTCCCCTTCACTTAATAATTCTAGGACTGCCTTCTTAAACATTTCCTTTGTTCGAATCGACCTTGGATCTTCTTTTTTATATGTAGACATTTGTTCTCTCCTATATTCATTATCTCTCATTTCATCGACAGCTAATTCATTCTTGTCGACTACTGAACAATTTGAAAAATATTGTTTATGGTCAAAAGTTATGGCCTTCTGATACCATTTACTTTATCGACAAATTGTCGACAAAACAAGTCTCAATATAAAGGGGTTCACATGCAAAACGAATTATCGGAAAGAGCAAAGACCATTTTATTGATTATATTAATAACAGGGTGTTTTTTATCTACGTTAAATCAAACATTGTTAAACGTTGCACTAAGTAATTTAATGGATGTATTTCAAGTAGATGCAGCAACCATCCAATGGTTATCGACTGGATTTATGCTTGTTAATGGGGTACTCGTCCCAATTACTGCATTTTTAATGAAGAGATTTACAACTAGACAGCTGTTTATAAGCTCAATGGGCTTTTTGTTAGTTGGTTCAATTATTTGTGGGAGTGCCATGAACTTTGGCTTACTGTTAACTGGTCGTATGATTCAAGCGATTGGAGCTGGCATAATCGTCCCTCTTATGATGACGGTAATTCTATATTTATATCCTGCAGAAAAACGCGGAGCTGTAATGGGGAAAATTGGATTTGCGATTATATTTGCCCCTGCAATTGCCCCTACACTTTCAGGTTTCCTCATTGAATATTTCTCATGGCGTTGGCTATTTATCGCACTAGTTCCATTTGTAATTGCCGTTATTTTGTTAGCAAATAAATATTTATTGAATGTCGCAGAAACATCAAAAGCAAAATTAGATATGTACAGTATTTTACTTTCAACAATAGGCTTTGGCAGTATTTTATTTGGTTTTAGTAGCGCAGGTAGTAAAGGCTGGGATGACGTAACTGTTTTAACACCGACCATTGTTGGTATTATCATTACAGCTCTGTTCTGCATCAGACAAATCAAGTCAAAAGATCCATTGTTAAATTTAACTGTTTTCAAGTATAAAATCTTTACATTAACATCAATTATTAATGTTGTTATTACGGTGATTATGTATGCAGACTTAATTTTGCTACCGATTTACTTGCAAAATGGTCGAGGTTTTACAGCATTAGAAGCAGGATTGCTACTATTACCTGGAGCAGTCATTAATGCCTTCCTTTCGCCAGTTACAGGGAAAATGTTTGATAAATATGGGGCTAAACCTTTATTTATAACTGGACTAGTATTTATTATCATTTCTATATGGGGCGTACTAAATTTAACCACTTCTACAACCTTTGTATATCTCATGATTCGTACAATTATTTTACGAATAGGCTTAAGTTTTATTACGATGCCATTAAATACAGCTGGCTTAAATGCACTTCCAAGAGAGTTAGGTTCACATGGATCTGCTCTTAATAATACGGTTCGCCAACTTGCAGGTGCTATTGGTACGGCCGTCGTCATGACAATTTATTCAATTCAAGCAACTGCTCATGCCACGACACTTGCAACCCAGCAAGTTGTACATGAAAAAATCCGTCAATTATCTTCCATTTTGAGTACCAATGACGCATATTTAGTTATGTTAGTATTTGCGATCGTCGGATTAGTAGTTGCATGCTTGATGCCGAGAATACAGAAAACCCAATAATTTATTTAAAGCTGTTGTATGAACATAAAACGTATAACAGCTTTTATTTAGTATGCGCGTATGTTTTGCCTATATTGTAGGTATTACCGAGACAGATAAAGTTGGATGTGAAAAATATCACCTAAAATAAAAAACAACTCCTAAAGTGACAGTTATATTTCATTTTGCATTTCCTTATGAAACTATTCTGCCCCGTTAGTTCCATAAGAAAAAGGCTGCCTTAAAGGCAGCTCTTTGGATAAATCCTTCGCATACTATACTTACTTTTTCATAACGGGGATCCATATTTCACTTCTAAATGTTGGTGAGGTTATATCTTTATTTTCGTTCCAAAGGATTTCTGGACCTTCTCTTTGTTCATAGTTAGAGGATGGAAACCATTCGGAATAAATACGTCCCCATACATTTTGCAGTGTTTCAGGAAAGGGTCCGACTGCTTCGAATACCACCCATGTAGACGCAACAACTTTCAACTGTGTTAAGTTATCTGGACATTCCCTCGTTGTTGCTGCGCCGATATAATGATCAAGCTCCCCTTTTTCCTCCAACCGACCTTCGGAAAAGTTTGCAGATGCACTAAGCAGCCCTAATGGCTCGACATTCGATAAGTTTTTAAGTTCATTTATCGTTTTCTCATCTAAACTTTTCCACATAGATGCAATCTCTGGATTAACGCCTTTAAAAATGATTGGAACTCTTTTTTTTATTCCAATAATGTGAAATGCCTCTTTTTCTTCAATTCGATAGTTCATTTCACTGCCTCCTTTAATGGATAATTGGAAGGACATCGGTGGATAGGCTTTAAGTGAATGTCCATTACTTCTCGCTTCTGATGGTGTGATGCCATGCAAATGTTGAAACGCTCTTGCAAAAGAGTCAGGTGAGCTGTACCCGTACTTTATCGCTATATCAATAACCTTTATGTTGTTATCTTTTAGCTCAAACGCCGCAAGTGTTAGTCGTCTTCGGCGGATATACTCGGAAAGTGAAATACCTGCAAGGAAGGAAAACATCCTTTTAAAATGATATTCCGAGCAATAAGCTAGCCTTGCAACTTCTTTAAAGTCAATTTCGTTCGTTAGATTGTCTTCAATGCATTTAATGGCAGCATTCATATTTTTGAGCAAATCCATTCAATGACCTCCCTTATATCAACAGAATAGCAGGAATTGAAACGAATCATCCGACATTCTGTGCACAATTATGCAGGGTCTAATCCCTTTCGCATCTGTTAATGAAAATAACCTTATTGTTAAAATGAACTAAAGAACCCGTTAGCTTAATACAACTCGCTATTTCTCCCAAAGCTCGACCAGTCGACCCTCAGGATCTTTAATCCAAATAAACTTTCCAAATTCACTAATCTCTTTTTTCTTTGCAAGAGGTACACCAATATGTTCAAGATGCTTAATAGTCTCGTTTAGATTATGTACTTGGAAATTTAACATCACTTGTTGTTCTGTTGGAAAATAACTGTCATTCTCGGTAAAGAAAGAAAAGATAGTCTCATTTCCTAATTGGGGTTTAATCACAGTCCCATTCCAATTTTCTAAGTCAATCTTCAACGTTTCACTGTACCATTTTTTTACAACATCAAGATTCTTAGTTCTCCAAAATATTCCTCCTAAACCTTTTATCATCGTATCTAACTCCTATCTGTCTCAAAATTTTTAGTTTTTCAATTATTGTTAAGTTCCTACTTCAACTATACTGCCCCTATAGTAGCATAAAGAAAAAGCTGCCTTATAGACAGCTCCGATCTTCAGCTAACACACCCGTTAGTTGAACAAGGCTTTTACCTTCTCCCTCAATTTTTCAATTTCTTCAATCATTAGTTTCGGTTCTTTTTTAGATGTTGTCTTCCTTATCTCTTTTTCCTCAAATACCCTATAATCAATCAATGTCTTCCAAAAGTGTTCTGCTCCATCTAAAATGGATTCTAAAAACTCTTTTTCAGGCAATACTGCTTGTGCAAAAACCACAACAGGTTCCCAATCACCCACAATAGAGAACTCCAATAAATTGTTGTTTATTGAAACTAATTTCATAAGATATGGATCGATACCATAAAGTCTTTCAACGTTCTCACCGTCTAAATATTGCTCAATAGCAACCATATAATCGGACCATAAATCTAACCCACTGGGAACATGCACTCCTACCACGATCTGATTGTTATACTTAATTGATATACGCATTTGAATGTGCTCAGGAGTAAATTTTCGATGGTCAAAAATTTCTCTTAATTTTAAAGAATCATCTAAGGATACATAACTCTCTTCACCTTCATTAGTTTTTACTAGAAATGTACTTATATTAAACATCATTAAACTCCTATCAGAATAGTCTGTTCTTTATTATAGCTTAATAACTTCATTAAACCTGCCCCTGTAGTTCCATAAGAGAAAGCTGCCTTATAGACAGCTCCGATTTTCAGCTAACTCACCCGTTTGTTTAAGTGCATTTCGTCATAATGTTAGAAGATAAAGTTATTTCGTTTTAACGCAAATCCCTCCTAATTTACTACTTTTTCTTTAATAAAACCCCTCGAAAATACTTATAATATATCCAGGCATCTAATGTGGACAGATTTCTAAAATTTTTTGTATTTATAAAGGAGAGAAAAAAATGCAAACATTTAAAAAAGTTACAGTAGAAACAACAATTCAAGCACCCATAGAAAAGGTGTGGAAGTATTGGACAGAGCCGGATCATTTAACAAAATGGAACAATCCTTCAGATGATTGGCACACACCATTTGCCGAAAATGATCTAAGGCCAGGTGGGAAATTCGTTTCAAGAATGGAAGCCAAAGATGGCAGTGCTGGTTTCGATTTTGGTGGAATCTATGATGAAGTAAAATTACATGAGGTTATTTCTTATACCATGGGTGATGGGAGAAAAGTAAAGATCACTTTTAAAGAACAAGAAAACGAAATCGAAGTAATTGAAACTTTTGATGCTGAAACTACACATCCGATTGAGTTTCAAAAACAAGGATGGCAGGCGATTTTAAATAATTTCAAAAAATATGTTGAGCAAACAAACGATTAAAAAAGTTGCTCCAGTTATTAATTTTATAAGTCATTAGTGGCGTATCTGTGGATATAGAATAACCACAGATACCGCCATTTTTTATTTTTCCTTTATTGTACAACCTGCCCCGATAGTTGCATAAATAAAAAGCTGCCTTAAAGACGCCCCGATCCTCAGCTAACGCACCCGTTAGTTTAAGTACAATCCTTCACATATTAAAAAATTTAATCTCTATCTAAATTATATTAATGTCTTAATTGCCCACTAAAACATTAAACGAACAAATAAAAAGTATTTTGTTCAGAGGAAACATGAGTGGGGCTGCCTCATTACAAAAGTTTCTTTTAGAGTTCTTGAATGGTTGGACGAACAATCATTTCATTAATCGCTACATCTGATGGTTGTTCAATTGCAAATGCAATCGCACGAGCAATGCTAGCAGGCTCAATTCCAATTTTGCTATCTTCAACAATTGCAGATTTTAATTCTAAATCTGTAATGGTTTCTAGTAATTCTGTAGTAATAGTTCCTGGGGAGATTATAGTTGTACGAATATTGTTGCTAGCCTCTTCTATACGGAGACCTTCTGTAATGGCACGTACAGCAAACTTTGTACCACTATAAACTGCACTAGCAGGGAATATTAAGTGACCAGCTATTGAGGAAACGTTAATAATATGCCCTTTTTTTCTTTCTCTCATGGACGGAAGAACAGCAGCAATACCATAAAGTACACCCTTGATGTTTACATCAATCATCGTATCCCATTCATTGATTTTTTTCTCATAAACAGGTGATAACGGCATTACTCCTGCATTATTGACCATTACATCAATTTTTCCAAACTCTTTAAGAGCAAAATCAGCTAACTCTTCCATTTGTTCATGTGAGGCAACATCCGTCACTTTATAAATAGCTTGCCCGCCATTATTTTGAATCTCCTCTTGTAATCTCTTTAATCGATCTTCGCGCCGAGCCGCCAGTACCAACTTCGCACCTTTAGATGCAAGTTCTTTTGCAGTAGCTTCTCCAATCCCACTAGAGGCACCCGAAATAATTACAACCTTATCTTGAATATTCGACATATATATGACATCCTCTCTTAATAAAAACGTGATAAAAAACAGTAAACTTTTCTATTACGATGTTAGTCTTCGATCTTAAACCATGGACCTGAAGCTTGAATTACATTCCAAAGTTTTCCTGGAAGCTCAAGCTCGCTTACTTTTGAAGTCTTAATTGCTGTCTTAATTTCAGCTTCTTTTCCACTCTGAACCTTTTCAACCCATTCTGGATTCATGATTAACGCGTGGCCAATTGCAGCTAGGGTAAGTCCCTTATCTAATGCATTGGCGACATCATCCGGAGTTACCATAGAACCAGCAGCCAGTACAGGAACTCGTCCGTTTACATGGTCAACAACTAACTCAAGATATGTCTTTTCATCTTGACTGTCGACTGGCTTTGAAGAAAGAGCATCAGCCAATGAAGCATGCACATAATCAACATCCTCTTCAATTAGGCGTTCAATCAATGCATAGGTATCCTTCATTCTCAAACCGCCTTCTTCATGTTCGTCAGGAGATATTCTGTATCCTAACATAAACGGTTTTGTTGCATACTTTTCAATGACATTTTTCACTTCCTGAACGATTGCCAGTGGGAAACGCATGCGATTTTCTAATGATCCTCCCCATTGATCTTCTCGTCTGTTAAAGAAAGGTGAGAAGAAGTTTTGCATTAAAAACCCATGAGCACCATGAAGTTCAACGCCGTCAAAACCTGCTTCAATTGCTCTTCTTGTTGTTTCTCCAAATGCATGGATGATATCTAAAATTTCCTCGTGTGAAAGTTCTCTAGGCAAAACTGAAGGAGCAAATCCAGTAGCTTCAGTCTCTAAAGCGCTGGAACTAACAACCTCACCATTTGGAACAAGATCTGGTAGGGCTTTGTTACCTGCATGGAAAATTTGAAGGATAGCAGGGGCTCCGCCACTTTTCGCGGCTTCAGCTAATTTACGTAAGCCCGGCGTAAATGTATCGTCATAAGCTGCAAATTCATTTGTAAAACCGATCCCGTTTGGAGTCGCATGTGTACAACCTGTAATCACAAGTCCTACTCCGTTAACTCTTTTTTTGTAATAGGTTAATTCCTCATCTGAAACCGTGTAATCATCATTACTGGACCAAGTTGTCATTGGTGCCATAACTACTCTATTATTAAGGGTTATCCCGTTTTTAAATGTAAAAGATTTAAATAAGTTGCTATATTTTTCGCTCATTTTTTAACCTCTTTCTGAATAGCATTGATCTAACATTGTTAGTTTGTCGTATTTTATAAAGGTTGATTAACCCTTCATGTATTTAATGGTGCAAGATTAGGTTAATCCCTAGAGAGCACTCTAACGCAAGTATTTTTTTATTTTTATTTCCGATAAAAACACGATGTAGAAAGCTGTCTGTACGAGGGTTATCCAAAAGATGCAAATGGAAAAAACAACTAGCTGCTTAATTTCTAAGAGAAACAGTCTCCTACTTCATTTTCATAAAAATTTATTTTATTATCCAGATGCTCTAAACTTTGACGAATCTTCTCCAATTCTTCCACTACTTTTTTACGATGCTTTTTAAGCAGAGCTAATCTTTCTTCCATTGTTTTATCCCCCATATGCCCCCACATGGCAAATCGTTTCATGTCTTTTAGTGACATCCCTGTATTTTTTAGGTGGAGCAAGGATTCAATCCATAATTTATTTTCATCCGAATAAATTCTGACATTGTTATCGCCTCTATTTACTTTTATTAACCCTTCTTTTTCATAAAACCTCAATGTATGTTCGCTTAGCCCAACTATTTTAGAAAATTCTCCAATAGAATATGTCAATATAACCGCCTCCATTAAATCTGATATGTCTATTTCTTTTTTAATTTGTGTTATAAAGAAAGAATAATACTTAGAGTTTACTCTAAGTCAAGAAGTTGTAATTCTTCTGCATATGATGATTAACAATCTTTTAGATTTATTTCGTTAGAAGAATTTTAAAAAGGAGACCTAAAGAGTAGAATAAAAAAAGTCACTTATTTGACTTCGTTATTTTCAAATAAAAAAGCAAACTCGCCGCAGTTTTGGCGAGTTTGCTTTTTTATAGCTATCCGGTTCCTTATGCAACTAACCTGCCCTGATAGTTGCATAAACAAAAGAAGCTCCCAGATGGCATCCGAATCTTCAATTAAGCACCCGTTAGTAAATAAGTACCCTTTTGATTGCAATGTACCTATTTGTAAAAAAATATATATGTTTTCAATTTAACTCCACCAAAAACAGCAAGTTCCATCCACTTAAAATAGAAATCTGTATGGTTAAAACCCATTTCACTTAACCAATTCACCTGAATATTTACTCTTTCAAATATATTATCTTTTTTATCGTGGTGACAATAATATTCCTTTGAAACTTCTTCTCGGTCTTTAATGAAAACAACCCTTAAGGAAAAATTAAGCTTCTTTCGGGATACTGGTTTCAATGAAGCAGAAAGGAGCAAAGTGATTATGTAAATATGTAATAGTGAGAGGTAATTTGGAGGGAAATTGTCTTCCGTATTAAAAGAAACAGTTTAGTTGTTAAGCCGACACATTTAAAAACTAGAACAATAAATAGATAACTTAATTAAAAACAAACTTTTTAGGAGGAATTTATTATGAAGAAAAAATTATTTGGTTATGTGATGGCAGGAGCATTAGGAGTTAATATTCTAGGGGCAGCTTCTACGACGTTTGCTGCAAGCAATGATATCCATAATACAGCTTCCAAGACGCAAGTGGAAACATCCGTTTCACACCAAGTATCTACTAAACAAAATTCAGAATTCAAAAAACTTCAGAGCCAAGCAAAAGGATTTAGCATTAAAGTTGAAGGGAAAACTGTAGATCAGTTAAAGAAAGAAATTAATAAGGGCAAAGACCTTCAAAGCCAGGCTAAAAAACTTGGTATTAAACCAGATGGTAAAAGTCCGGATCAATTAAAAAAAGAAATTAATAAGGGCAAAGACCTTCAAAGCCAAGCTAAAAAACTTGGTATTAAACCAGATGGTAAAAGTCCGGATCAATTAAAGAAAGAAATTAATAAGGGCAAAGACCTTCAAAGCCAAGCTAAAAAACTTGGTATTAAACCAGATGGTAAAAATCCGAATCAATTAAAGAAAGAAATTAATGATTGCAAAGACCTTCAAAGCCAAGCTAAAAAACTTGGTATTAAACCAGATGGTAAAAATCCGAATCAATTAAAGAAAGAAATTAATAAGGGCAAAGACCTTCAAAGCCAAGCTAAAAAACTTGGTATTAAACCAGATGGTAAAAATCCAGATCAATTAAAGAAAGAAATTAATGATCATAAGCAACCTCAAAACCAAGTTAAAAAATAATACAGAGAGTAATTAGTTTTGCTCTTTGAACCTCTTTGATTTAATGGCTCATCTTTTATATAGATGGGCTTTTTATATTGGTTCTGATTTTACATAACACGTACAAGGGGCATGTGGTGTACAACAACCCTTATCGGGAATTCCAATATGCACGTAACCAAACCGCAAAGCTTAAACAAGCTTGTCTTACTGATGGATTTACATCCCTTTCATATCGGACTCTTAATCCTGAGCGTAGATATTGCACTTCATTTGTGGCCATAACTATTCACCTTTAGTTTCATTTTATTGCATAATTCGCTATCATAGCTTAAAAACACATATATATCTTTGGGAAAGGAGTTTAACTAAATAAGATGACCAAAGAGGAAATATTAGAATACCTTCATCGAATAGGCATTAAAGAAATCAAACCTCCTTCAAAAGAATACCTTTTAGAACTACATAAAGCACATGTAGAGAAAATTTCTTGGCAAACAATTGATATCTTTGCAGGTAAGCTAACAACAATTAATGTACGTGATTCTGTTCAACTGATGATCCAACAAAGAAGTGGATATTGTTTTCATTTAAATGGTGCCTTCTATGAACTACTTCGCTCATTAGGGTTCAATGTTGCCATTCACCGTGCAGGTATACAAGGAAGAAAGTCAAATCCTATAATTGATTCCTTTCATGTTGGCTTGATGGTGGCTATTGATAATAACAACGGTGAGAAAGAAAAGTGGCTTGTTGATGTTGGATTAGGGGATATGCCGTATGAACCGATTCCATTACAAGTCGGCATTTATAAGCAAGGGCCATTTTCATATTACGTAAAAAAATCAACTGTTGATAATAAAGGATGGCGTTTGGAATCGACTCATCCAGGTAGTTACTTAGGAGTTGATTACGCTGCTGAAGCTGTTCCCGGTATAGAGGTATTTGAGCCAAAGCATGCCTATTACAGTGAATCTAAGGATTCGCCGTGGCAGAATTTATTTTTAATTCAAAATCGGCAAGAGGCGGTATGGAATGAATTAAGAGGGTGTATGTTACAGCAACGTGATGCAGTAAATGTACAAAAAACAGAAATTACACATAAAGAACAGTGGTTTGAAGTGCTGTCTACTGTGTTTAATGAACAGTTAGTAAGCTATTCAAATGCCGAAAAAGACGCCTTATGGAGCAAAGTAAAGAAACTCCATGAAACTTGGAAAGCTTCTAAAAATAACCTGTCCCGTAATTGAAGAATGAGTTATTTATTATAGGCAATGAAAAAGGATCTTCGACTGGAAGATCCTTTTAGCTGCTTGTTTTAATTATTATAATATCAAGAACGCAGTAAAAAGAATACTAAATATCTAACATTTAATTAGGCTTTAACCGTATAATTCGAAAACACTACGCTTATTGAACTAACCTGCCCCTATAGTTCAACCAGAGAAATGAACAAAAAAAGAACCCCTTTGCAATAAAGAAGTCCTTATTCATTCAATTTCAGTTGCAAATTGAAACAATTCCGGGTGATCTGCCATGTCTTACATCGCTTTTTCTCTTTGTTTTTTGGCTGTTTCAATGTCATCTTCAATTAATGTGTCACTTCCAGGTAAAAGAATAACTTCTTCATCTACTGGTACTGGCGCATTTGCTAAATCAGATTGGAAAGAAAAAAGACCAATGAAAGTGATTCCAAATAACATAAGGATTTTCTTAAACTTAATCTACCTCCTTAGGATATGTTTAATTATACCATTTTCCGGCTCTCTTATGGAGCTAACGCACCCGTTAGTTTAAGTACAAACCTTCACAATCTTGTTAACCTTTATTTTAATCGCCAATTGCTACTATTAACTTTTTTTTCAGTAATGCTTCTTTGCAAAGTTCGATTAATTTTTCAGCAAATTGTTTTATTTTTTGCCCGTATAAATTATCTGTTTTGTATTTAATAACTATACCCTCGCAAATGTTTACTAACTGATTTATTTCTTGCGTTGAAAATATTTTATCACCATATTGGTCATTCATTGTCCGCCTTTTTCATATTTTAATGTTTTTCATATTATATCAGTCTTTGTTGAACTAACCTGCCCCGTTAGTTGCATAAGGAAAAAGCTGCCTTAAAGACAGCTCCGTTCTTCAGCTAACGCACCCGTTAGTTCATTAAGAAATCGATTCTTATTAAAGAATAGCGCCCTATTGTGGAAGATCTTAATTTTATTATTTGCATCTCCTTCAGTTTTTTAACCACATTTATTACACAGTCAATTCTAAGAGATTGCCTTCAGGATCTTCTATCACACTCTCATAATAGCCGTCCCCAGTAACACGAGGACCATTAACAAGGCGGTAACCATCATTTTGTAAGCGCACTGTCATCTGATTGACGGACTCCCTGCTCCCCAGGGAAATTGCAATATGAGCCCAGCCAATCCTATTGTCCTGATCCGGCTTATCGATAGCTGACTTACACATAATCTCTAAACGTGCACCCCCGTCAAACGTTAGAAAATAAGATTCAAATTTCTTATCTTTATTATGATACTTTGAGTTTGCATTCCCATTAAAGTACGTAACATAAAACGTCTTCATAGCTTCTAAATCTTTGACCCAGATTGCCACATGCTCTATTTTCATCTCACTGTCACTCCTCAAATGTTGTTATATTTTTACCTTTTTTTAAATTCTTGTGGGTGATTAAATAATCTCATAATTTAACCTAAATACACAATTTTCTTTTTTTGGGGTTATTCCACAATCTGGCCCAATTGTTGAATAAAGGTCAAAGAGCACTCTTCAACTATCCTGCCCCTTTAGTTCCATAAGAAAAAGCTGCCTTAAAGACAGCTCCGATCTTCAGCTATATACCTGATATTTCAACATTGTCTAAATAGTGTTTTATCCATTAAGGGTTACAACAGCAACAATGAATGAAAAGATTATGGCCAATATTGCATCATGTCTCGTAGTTGTTTTTATCAGTGGCATCCAGCTAATCTTACCCGTTAGGCTAACAAGTCTTGCAATAATAAAAAAGATAACAAAATAACTAAAAAACATTATAACCATAATATCACCTTACTTCATTTTTCTTTTATTGTAACATTCATCTTCAACTATCCTGCCCCCTTAGTCCCATAAGAAAAAGAGCTGCTGATTGCTCTTGATATTGAAGTAAGCAAGTACAAGTATTGCAGAATTAATAAGACTTTTGTATCATCAAAGATTAGATACGTTCCAACAGGAGTAGAATATCAGTCTAAGTAAGGATGATTTCATGAAACGAATTGACGTTGTTTTGCTATTTATGGTTGTAATTTGTTGACCAAGGAGAGAAAATAGCATTATTAGTATTTAAAGTTATTGATGGTACATTTGATAAAGTTATTTTTGATCAAGACATAGATAAATGGACTTTTAATGATACTGGTGAAGTTACTTTAAAGTGAATAAATTTTGATAAAGGGGTCTTTTTCATCAGCTGAAACTTTATAATCATAGAAAATCATAGTACATTCAAAAGGCTACCCAATTGGTGGTCTTCTTTTCGTCCAGGACGTTCGTAAAAGTCGATGGAATTTTAGGAACGTTCGTAAAGTATTTTTATGATTTAACGAACGTGAATAAGGGCTGTTTTGAGAAGAAACTCCACCGTTCGAGAAAGTCTACTTTTACGAACGGTAGCAACAGTGCTATACCGCCCATTCCAGATTTTTGGAAAGCTCGAACGAAACCCGATTACGGATAAAACAATAAAATTAATTCCCAAAGGAACAAGATAACCTGTTGGTTTCAAGAAAAGAATGAAATAGTCTGTAAGATGCGATGATAAGTACCAAGTCCATTACACCTAACAGAATTAATACCCATTTAGTTTTCGTCATCGTAGATTCCCCATTTTAGTTACTTCAATTATTTCAAATAGTTAATACAGTCCTTCTACCACAATCTGGCCCTTTAATGGAATAACTTTATTATTACTCAACAGGTTCTTAATCTACAAGAAAAACTGAAATCCTTTTCAAAAACGGCTAAACTTTTTTCAAAACGGTGCGACTTTTATAAACAGTTCAACTTTATTTAAGCCACTCTAAGAATCTACATTTAAGATAGAATTAGAGAACAAAATTGTTTAATCAAAAAAAATGAGAAAAATTGAAACGTTATTCATTCCTAGTTTGTCTAACAGTTAGAGGAAGGGAGGGGCACTACATTGCAAGATATAAAGAAGGTTCAGCGTGCGAAAAAGGGAAATAACAAAGCTTTTCAAGAGCTGATAGAGGATGAAAAAATCAAACTTTATAAAATAGCTTATATTTATATGAAAAATGAAGACGATGCGCTGGAGGTTTTCCAAGAAACCATATATAAAGCTTTTATTTCAATTAAAAATCTTAAAGATGAACGGTACTTTTCAACTTGGTTGTCACGTATCCTTATCAACACAGCGATTGATCTCATAAACAAAAAGAAAAGAATTATTCCAATGGAGATAAAAAGCATAGAAGAAAAGCTGGCTCCATACCAAACAAACAAAAAAGATCCTGATTTACTTCAAGCTGTTATGGAATTAGATGAAAAATATAAAACGGTTTTAATTCTACGGTTTTATAAGGATTACACGGTTAAGCAAATTGCTGACGTTTTAGATTATCCAGAAGGTACGGTGAAAACTAACATTCATCGTGGGATTAATCTATTAAAAGAAAAATTGAAGGAGGATTGTGTTAATGAGTAGTAATCAATGGCCAGATTTGAAAAAAGAAATGGATAAAGTATCTGTCCCAATGGATAAGCTTGATTCGATTATTACAAATACAATCAATGGAAATCGAAGAAAAATGTCGAAGAAAAAAGTGGTTTTTTACTCACTTAGTGCTGCAGTATTAGGCTTGGGTGTTTTTATTGGGTCTGCCAGTGTTTCTCCTGCTATGGCGAAAATTGCCTCCAATATTCCGATTATCGGCACATTTTTCAATGATTCTTTGGATGAAGGGCTTAGAATTGCTGGTAAAAATGGCTTAGCGCAAGTAGTCAACCAATCTTCAAAAGATAATGGGATTACTTTAACAATAAATGAAATTTTTTATGATGGAACACGCTTAACATTCGGTTTTACACAAGAATCCCTATTTGCAGATGGGCAAATCGAACATCCAACGATTGAAGTGAATGGGAAGGAAATCAATTTCATTTCGGGTTATTCAGGTGACTTTGTCACACCACAAAAATATAAAGGGACTATGGATATTACGCCAACTGAGGAGCTCCCAGAAGAATTTGACATGCAAATGAGAATTGATGCTGTTGGTCTTATTCCAGGCAAGTGGGAATTCAATTTTCCGGTGAAGCAATCAAATGAAGTAACAGTGATTCGACCGCAGGAAGTGAAAACCATCGAAGGGGCAGAAATAGAAATAAGTTCTTTAAAAGTTGGCCCTGCCGGAACAGTTCTTAATGTGAAAGTGGTAAAAGATGAAGGAAATAATAAGCTTGATCCATATTCATTAAACTTTTACGTGATCGATGATAATGGGAATGTGTTAGATACGGTAACAGCAAGTGGTATTGGAGATACCAAAAATGGAAAAGAAATAGCAAAGCTTAATTTTCTGTATGCACCTTTAAAAGAAGGCAGCAAAAAAGTAAGAGTTGTTCCTTACACCATTCCGATGTCGGAAAAAGGCTGGGAAAAAGTGTCTTTGCCTTTAGATGAACAAACCTTACCTTTTATCGTGGATCAAGGTGATTTTGGGAAAGTTCTTGTTACAAAGATCATTCATCAACAAGATAAGACCGTTATGTACTTTGATCTTCAAAGTGATGCAATTGTAGGCAATAAACTTTCAAGAAATTCATTATGGCTAGAAGATGCTAATGGGAAAAACCTATTGCTAGAGGATAATCCATTAGCGGAGCGAATTGAGGGTAATACATTTAAGCAAGAATTTGCAGCCAGCAAGAATAAAGGCTTGCAGATTAAAACTTATAAGTTTCCAAAACCTATTATGTATGAAGAATTTAAGATTGATATTCCCAATTAAATATGAGCCAATCCAGCCTTAGAAAGAGGCTCATATAAAGGGAGGGAAAGAAAATGAAAGTGGGAAAGCCATTTTTAATCGTTTTAAATCTAGTCTTTTCTGCAATTATTATTTATTGTACAGCTATGGTTGGGAAGTTGTTTAAAGGTAGATTTTTATTCGAGAATGGATTATTTGACCCTAAATATATTTTCCTAGCATTAGCTATTGCAATCCCTGTTATTCTATATACCTTGATTGCAAATGGCAGGTATAAAAAGAATATTTTTGAGGTCATCTCCTTTTCTAATATCTTAATTTTGGTATTATGTGCACCTGTATATGTTACTTTAGTTTTTGAAGGATCCCTCAAAGACCCTATGAAATTCGTTATCACATTCCTAGTTACATCAGTCGTTTTAGTTGGCACGTCACATTTTGCAGTAAATTATCACAAATATCAAAAAGGTAATAACTTTAGGCGTTTTAATTAGGAATCTAATTTATTTTAAGCACCGTTCGGAAATTTGAACGGTGTAATTTTTAGTTAACAGCCCGTATTGTCACTAACAATAACTTTTAGTAGAGGAAGAAGATTTGCCCAAAGAATTAAATTTCCTTTATTTTTGTGTTCCTTAATCAACTAACGCACCCGTTAGTTCATTAAGAAAAATTTACATTTGCTATGAATGTTGTTCAACAATAATTTTTCAACCTGTTTTTTTGTTTTTCGACAGGGAAAGTATGTTTAGCTAATTTCCCATATGGATTACCATTAATAGCTGTCAAACGGCACCCAATTTCCATTTAGTTTTTAGGTTTATCCAACCCTTCTTCTTTAATAATCTCTTCTAACGAGAGCCCTCGGGGCATAGTAGGGTCTACGTTTTCACTAAACGTTTCACTGCAATGTGTATTTGTTACAGTAAAATAGGAGCTAGAGTACTCGTAGTCATCTGTTTGTACGCCATCCGTGCCTCCAAGATTTATGCAAGTATCGTCAATTTTTTCTTTATGTCCTTCTGAATCAATATAAAAATATTGATTATTGATAATTCCTTCTTTTTCAGGATGGGGGCTGAGTGTGTACCCTTTTTCATTAATTCGATAAACATCAAAGTCTTCACTTTTTTCAGGTCTTGGAGCATCCTTGACACTGTACACCACTCTAACTTCACCTTCATACCCATTTGGAATGAGATAAGTTTCATTTGTATGCTTTTCAAACAATGGCCCCGAGACTAACATTGACCCAAATAAAGCTAAAGAGAATAAGATAACGATAGATAGTGTGTTAGTAACTATTACCTTATTGGCTGGCTTTATCCCCCTGTTGTGTTTTCTCATTCTCTGCCATTCTTCTGATAGGAAGAAGAGAAAAGAGCAAATAACTGCAAAGATTCCGAGTTCACCTAAAAGGATGAAGGATAGAAAACCAAACACCGAATAGATCAAGGATGCGAAAATAAAACGATTCTTTCCGATCTTTTTTGTGGCAAAATCCGATAAAAACGAAACGGGTATCCCGTAAACAACATTTCCAATGAAAACATATATCATCACGATTATAAAAATTCCGGGTTCCAACAGGAGGAAGAACCCTCCGAGAATAATGCTGACAAGTAAGACGGATTTAAGCTTTGTACTGAATATATCTTTCATTTTTATTCCCCTTTTGATTTTCACTCTCTATCAATAGAGCATACGGTTTTATCTGATTATACGAAAATTGCACATAAGTAAAATTCACCATAAAATGGACTATCCTGCCCCGTTAGTTAATTAAGGGTTCTTTTTTTACAATCAAAAGGCCACCCTTTGGCGGCCATCCAAATGAACTAAAAACAGTTAAAAGGCTCTAAAAAGAACGGAATTTGCCCAGTATGCCACTAGAATAATAATAATAATTGTAGTAACAATAACAAGCATTTTTTTACTGTGATTTCCAACTTCTTTCTTATCCCTTATTTCCTCTCTGTATTTCATTTGTACCTTTTTCTTTTTATCATCTAATTTCATAGCAGGTAAACCCCTTATGAAAATAATTTAAGTTTATTTTACCATAAAAACCCTATTCCTTGATGAACTAACCTGCCCCAATAGTTGCATAAAGAAAGAGCTGCCTTAAAGACAGCTCTGATCCTAAGCTAAAGCACCTTTAGTTGAATAATTTTGGTACTCCACATCAAAACTTTTACAAGATTGTTTAGCTCTCCCGTCTACATTGGATACGGCTTTCTTTTCCGGAAATACTTTTTTGTATTTTAACCTTATTTATTTTAACACTATGTTCTGGAGTATCGGTCAACGTGATATGGATTCTGTCGTAGGGAACATCGCCATGATGCGCTACATAATTTAACGCACTTGCATGAACGATATGTCTATTCTCATCCCCGTTAATTCTTTCGATTTTATCTATTTTTGGACACATGATAAAATCTGAGTAAGTTTTGTCGAGGTAGGAAAAGTATCTTGTATATAAAGTTTCTTCAAGCAATTCATCTTTGGGAGCTCCAACACTTTCATATTTCCAGCCAACTAAGAGCCAATCATACAACTCTAGTGATTTCAATCGAATTTTTATATTATTTCGGGTATATATAACCTCACTCTCTGCTATTGTGCATGTTTTTGCTTGGTTTTCGGAAATACAATTATATGCAGGTTCGATAACCGCAACATCCCCGTTTTTCATTTTTATTTTCAATATCGAGACTATGGGAGTTTTATTTAACTCTAACTCAGTTGCTCCTTCGGAATGACTTGATGTGTTTATCCATTTAACAACCTTATTGATGATTACTTCTTCATATCCATCGCTTTCCTTAAATAAACGAGATCCCCCATATAAACGGTTTACTTGAACAGATAAAACATCCCCTGTTTTTAATTTTGGTTGAATATTTGCCTTTGCTAATTGTATTGGGGAAAATAACACAGTAAACACCAGGACTAGTATGACTAACTTTTTCACGATTTAACGCCACCTCTGGATGTAAGTATTGTAGGTATTTTCCCCTTATATTAAAACTAAATACCTAAATAACAGCTGCAAACCAATGACATTCCTATATAAAAAGGTTCGTCATTTGACAGCCTCCGTTATTGAACTAACCTGCCCCGTTAGTTGCATAAGGAAAAAGCTGCCTTAAGGACAGCTCTAATCTTCAGCTATCGCACCCGTTAGTTAATGAAAGACATAACTAATGAATGAATTTCCTGTTGTAAAAATGAGTAATACACCAATTTCGATGAAAACAATCCGCCAGAACCAATAACTACTTATAAAAGGTAAAATATCGATTTTTCCTTCTTCAACCTCTTTTATACCCTTAGACAACCACTTGTACTGAAACAAACCAAGCCATAGAAAAATAACTCCCGTTACAAAAACAAATGAACCACCTATCATTTCATCCATTTCCTCGAACTCCCTACTTTTTCATCTACCATTATCTTAGTATATATTACTCTTTAACTCACCTGCCCCTTTAGTTCCATAAGACAAAGAGCTGTGTCCAGCCCCATATAGAAGTAAAGCACCTGTTAGTTTAAGAACTTTGAGTATTATTTTGAACTATAATCCTAAAAACTTAACTGTAAAAATGATTAACAATAAAATGATATTTAGCCAGACAAAAAATTTAATCATAAACTCAGCCCATAGCTTCCTACGCAAACCAAAATAAAGGATAATACCATATTAGAATAACAAATATTCGATGATTCCTTTGGAAAGTATATTTTAAATAAAAGAAAAGTAACCCGTTCAATTATGAATACGGGTTACCATTATCATTTTTACCTGCCTACAGCTGCACCATCACTTCTTGGATCGGCACCACCATGAACAAAGCCTTGATCATCTATTAAAATTACATTTGCATGACCCATAACACCATCAAATTCTTTTACTCTATTAACTAAATGTCCTGCTTTTGCTAGCTGTTCAATTACGCTAAGATTAACTCGTCCTTCTATTTTTAATTCTTGTGTCTCAGCTCCCCATGTTCTTCCCCAAACAAATCTAGGCTCACTGATTGCTCTCCCGGGATCCATACCATAGTCGATCATCCTCGTGATGATGACAGTTTGGGTTTGCGGCTGTCCCTCCCCTCCTTGTGTACCGTATAGAATCCGCGGTCGTCCATTTTTTAATGCCATCGCTGGCATAAGTGTGTGGAACGTTCTCTTATTTGGCTCTAGACAGTTTACATGTGATTCATCAAGAGAAAAGAATGACCCTCTATTTTGCATAATAATCCCAGTATTACCTGCTACGACCCCAGAGCCAAATTCGAAGTAAAGGCTCTGAATAAAGGAAACCGCATTGCCTTCCTCATCCATAATGGCAGCATGAGCTGTATCACTACCGACTGATTGCGTTTGAATATCCCTTGCAATATGTAGATCAATTGAATCTGCGATTTCTTTCGCATAGGATTTACTTAATAATTGCTCTAAGGGAATGGAGTGAAAATCAGGATCTGTTAGTACTGCATTACGATCTTGAAAGGATCTTTTTAATGATTCTACTAATAAATGATAATATTCATAAGAACCTTCTGGTATTAAAGAAAGATCAAAATTCTCTAATATATTAAGAGCCATTAATCCGACAAACCCATGTGAATTTGGAGGAACCTGGTATATTCGATAATCTCGATATGACGTTGAAAGCGGATCAGTCCACATACCTTGATGATTAGCGAAATCTTCCAGCGTTAACATTCCACCCTTTTCTTTTAAACTCGAAATAATTCGAGCTGCCAACTCTCCTTTATAAAAACCTTCTCTTCCATATCGAGCAAGATCTTTTAATGTAGTTGCTAGATTAATTTGTACAAATCTTTCATTTAAATCAGGTATTCTTTCATTTGGTAAAAAAATTGCTACTGTATCCGGATCAATCCGTAGTAAATCAGCATTTTTTACCGTATTTTCATGCTGATCCTTTGAAAAAGGAAAACCTATTGACGCATACTGAATGGCTGGCTCTAAAACTTCAGCTAAAGATAATTGCCCATATTCTGTTAATACAGCATCCCAACTATCCACCATTCCAGGTACTGTAATGATACTTTCTACACCACGATGGGGAATTGATTTTTTCCCCTTAAATACTTCGCGTGTAAGTTTAGAACCTGAACGGCCACTCCCATTATAAGCACGAACCTTTTGATCCTTTACACTATATGTAAGCCAAAAGGAGTCACCACCAAGTCCCGTCATATGTGGATATACGACTGCTAAACAAGCGCTAACTGCTACTGCAGCATCAAATGCGTTTCCGCCTTTTTGGAGAATGGAATTTCCAGCTTGTGATGCAAGATAATGAGGACTAACTACCATTGTTTTGGATCCAACAATTGTTTTATTCATCATGCTGTTTCCTCCTTAGACAAATTCATTGATTTTGAAGTAACGACTGTTGCTTTTAATCGTTTATCCGTAAAAATAAACAACATTGCTCCAATTAACAATAAACCTCCTGATAGATAAAAACCGAATTCTAGGCTCCCTGTTCTGTCAGCGAAATATCCAGTAATATAAGGGGCGAATATGGAAGAGAGCATTCCACTAAAGTTGAAAAATCCATATACTCTTGAATACATAGAAGAAGGAGTTATATCTGCCAGATAAGATATTAATACTGGATCAAGAGCCAACTTTCCAAGGAATCCATATAAGATTAATCCAATAAGAAGCAAGTAATAGTTTCCAATATACGGAATTGCAAACTGACAAATAGCTCCCGCAATTGCTAATATGATAATAAGTGGTTTTTTGCTTTTTATTTTGTCTGACAAGTGACCAAAGATAATTGCTCCTGGTATTGAAGCCCATGGTACTAACGATGCGATGATTCCTGTTTGTGAAGCTTCAACTCCACGCGTTGTTTGTAAATAGTAAGGGAGCCATGTCAGCATTCCAAAAAATCCATACAATGAACAAAAAATTAAAATATATACCAATATATGATTTTTTGTAAATAATTGTTTTATACTACCTTTTTCTTGTATTACCTGTTTTTGTTTCTTTTCTTGTTTTTGATTGTCTCGGACAAATAGTCCAATTAAAATCGCAACAATGATAGTAGGTATAGAAAAAACATAAAATGGAAATTGCCATCCTTTATTTAAAGTATATGTAAAATAACTCGATGCAATAAATCCAAGAGAAATACCGAAGGCCATTCCACTATTTATAAGTGCAGAAATTAGTCCCCTATATTTTTTAGGAGTTATACTTGATGAAATTCCATATTGTGAACCATAATATGTACCTTCGCCAAGACCTGTTAACGCACGCATTAATAGAAAAATACCAAAGCTTGCAGCTAGTCCACTAAAATATGTTCCAACACCGAATAATATATATCCAATAACTAAAACTCTCACTCTTCCAAACTTATCAGCTAAAAATCCAGTTGGAATTTGCATAAGTGCATAAGCGGCAAAAAATACAGTCGACATTAACCCTAATTGAGAATTATCAAGTCCCCATTCATCACCAATACTCCCCATAACTGGCGAAAGTATGTTTCGATCAGCATACATAAAAACCCAACCTAAAAAGAAAAGAAAAATAACAATTGCTGGATGTGTTTTTTTCATTCATAAATCCCCCTTTAGTTTTCCTAATATTGGGGTCATTATAACAACAAACATTACAGGAAAAGTGGTTTACGTTAGATTTTCTTACATGGTTTTTTACATTATGAAATTAATTAACTATTTTACATCTGTTTCGAAAGAGTTTTTCGTATTTTCATTCCTAAACGGGGTCTCGCCATGGCGGGACCCCTAAAAGGAGTAGATTTCGAGTGTTTTAAAATTTTAAATCTTATTCATCGAACAGTTATATTTATATCCAAAGGGAGATAGATTAGATAGAGTGACAAAGGGCTTTCAAACATGAATAACAAAAGAGAATTTGTAGAACAAATAGGGCTGATAAAAAAGTAAAGAGAGGGAAACCAAATGAAAAAGATTACAACGGGACAAAGCAACAGCGGCTTCTCCGAAACAGGGATCGACGTGCTGGCATGGCATGTCGAGTCCGGGAAGATTCCTGGGCTCGTCGCCCTGGTTAGCCGGTACGGTGGCGTTACTGAATTATCCTGCCCCTTTAGTGCCATAAGAAAAAGCTGTCTTAAAGACAGCTCCGATCTTCAGCTAACGCACCCGTTACTTTAAGTACAATCTTTCACAAACACCATACTAGCATTACCATAAGTATTCAATATTTCTTAAGATTCTTCCTCCGTTAAATGGCCCTTTCGTGCAAAAAGGACGCTTTTCCTATTCCGGAAATGCGCCCTTTTATGGAATAATTAAAATCTGGATCAGCCCTATAAACACTCAATTCTACTTAAACAATACCAGCTAATAGGTTGTCAATATCTTTCTATAATCCTTTTTTATATTTATTTTATAGTTATACTTTTTACAGAACTCCAAGAGCCATAATATTTTATTCCTGACAATGTTTTGTACGCTTTTAATCGAACATAATATTTTTCACCCTTTTTTAAAGAGTTTATTGTTTTAGATACGGTATTTTTGTTTGTGATTGTCACATTCTTTGTTGTACTACTAGTAAACTTGCTGCTAGTAGAATACTGAATTTGGTACCCTGTAGAAGTAGAAATCTCCTTCCAGTTCACTTTCATACTTGTTGAGCTACTCTTTTTAACACTCGATAATGTAACAGTAGCCGGATTTGTTGTAGAAGTGAGAACACTGCTATAGGATCCATAATAATTTGTTTTCCCTACGGTTTTATATGAACGAACTTTATATTGATACGTTGTTCCGGCACTTAGTTTGCTAAGTGTATAACTGTTCGCGTTACTTGTAATTGTCTTTAACAGTTTACCCTTACTATCATACTGATAGATTTTATAGCCTGTGACTTCACTTTGTTTTGTCCATATCAGTTTTAAAGAGTTTGTCCCTCTGCTAGATACTTTTAAGCTTTTTACTTGAGCAGGGTTTACCGTTACATGTCTTTCTATATTTACAGTGTTTCCATCACTGTCCATTACCTTGTACGTTAAGGTGTAGCTACCCACCTTCGTCGAGTTCACACTTCCGGCAACTTCTATAATTGATGTCAGTTCTCCATCTTCTGTATCTGTTGCAGTCACACCATTTTTAATATCAAAGCTATCTCCTACTTTGATTGTTGCAGCTTTGGTCCCTTTGATCATAGGCTTATCATTACTTCTTACTCTCACTTGTCTTTTAACCTCTGTTGTATATCCATCACTATCCGTCACCTTGTACGTTAAGGTGTAGCTGCCCACCTTCATTGGGTCCACACTTCCGGCAACTTCTATACTTGATGTCATTTCTCCATCTTCTATATCTGTAGCAATCACGCCTTTTGTAACATCAAATCCATCTCCTAGTTTAATTGTTACAGCTTCTACTCCTTCAAATACAGGTGGATACAACCATTTAGCATATATTGTTACACCTGTTGTAGATTGATCCCAAACTGTTGTGTAATTTCTGTCTAAATACCAGTCAAATAAGTGGTTTTCCTCAGTACTTCCAAAAGGAGCTCTCCCCATACTCGTTAGACTTTTCGGGATGGTTACACTTTTTAATTGATTATCCTTAAATGCCCCATCCCCTATACTTGTCACGCCTTCCGGGATGGTTACATTTGTTAGTTGATTTCTACTAAATGTATAATATCCTATTCTAGTCACTCTTTCTGGGATGGTTACTCTTGTTAGGTGATTATCACTAAATGCTCCATCCCCTATACTTGTCACGCCTTCCGGGATGGTTACATTTGTTAATTGATTTCTACTAAATGTATCAGATTCAATACTAGTCACACCATTTGGAATAGTTACACTTGTTAGTTGATTATCCTCAAATGCAGATGACCCTATCCTAGTCACTCTTTCCGGGAGGGTTACTCTTGTTAGTTGATTATCCTTAAATGCATAACTCCCTATACTTGTCACACTGCTTGGAATGGTTACACTTGTTAGTTGATTCGAATGAAATGCCATCCCCCCTATACTTGTCACGCCTTCCGGGATGGTTACTCTCGTTAATTGATTTTCACTAAATGTATGAGATTCAATACTAGTCACACTGTTTGGAATGGTTACACTTGTTAGGTGATTATCCTGAAATGCATAAGACCCTATTCTTGTCACACTGTTCGGAATGGTTGCACTTGTTAGTTGATTCGAATGAAATGCATGATTCCCGATACTCGTTACACTGTTCGGAATGGTTATACTTGTTAGTTGATTCCAATGAAATGAATGATCCCCGATACTCGTTACGCTATTCGGGAGAGTTACATTTGTTAATTGGTTCAAAGCAAATGCATAATCCTCGATACTTGTTACACTTTTCGGAATGGTTATACTTGTTAATTGATTTGAAAAAAATGCAGATTCCCCTATCTTAGTCACACTTTCTGGGATGGTTACACTTTTTAATTGATTAGAATAAAATGCACTTTCACCTATACTTGTCACGCTATTCGGAATGGTTACACTCGTTAATTTATTACCACGAAATGCTTCACTCCCTATCTTGTTCACACTATTTGGAATGGTTACACTTGCTAATTTATTAGAACGAAATGCACGATCTCCTATACTTGTTACACTATTCGGAATGGTTACGCTTGTTAATTGATTACCACCAAATACATCATTCCCTATACTTGTCAGACTATTTGGGATGGTTACACTTGTTAGGTGATTATCACTAAATGCAGATGATCCTAAACTAGTTACACTTTTCGGGATAATTACACTTGTTAGGTGATTATCGCTAAATGCAGATGACCCTAAACTAGTTACACTTTTCGGGATGGTTATACCTGTTAGGTGATTATCACTAAATGCAGAATTTCCTATACTTGTTACACCTTCTGGGATGGTCACTCTTGTTAGTTGATTACTACTAAATGCACTATCTTCTATACTTGTCACACTTTTTGGGATGGTTACACTTGTTAATTGATTCCAAATAAATGCACCTTCCCCTATACTAGTCACATTATCCGGGATGGCTACACTTGTTAGTTTGTTACTACTAAATGCACCTTCTCCTATCTTAGTCACACTTTCCGGGATGATTACACTTGTTAGGTGATTAGAACGAAATGCATAATACTCTATACTAGTTACACTTTCTGGGATGGTTACACTTGTTAATTGATTAGCACTAAATGCTTCATTCCCTATCTTAGTGATACTTTTTGGAATTGTTATATTTGTTAATTCATTATGGCGAAATGCACCATTCCCTATACTTGTCACACTATTTGGGATGATTACACTTTTTAATTGATTACTACTAAAAGCATAATTTCCAATACTTGTTACTGGCATTTCATTCAGTTTACTTGGAATTTCCACGTTTTTAGCGTCTCCAACGTAATCTACAATTTCAACTATTCCATTTAAAACATTATATTTGAAATCACCTTCTTGTAGTGTTTCCGCAGATGCCTGAATCATTGAAATCGGTATAAAACTCAATAACAATGTAGATAATACTATTATTTTAAATATAAGTTTCATTGAATCCTCTCCTTTTTTGAAATCAATACTAAATCGTTTAAAACGAACTATACTACTATACAAAATAGGGATACACATTACTAGGTTCTAGTGCAAAAATTCCAAACTATCTGCAAGTAATCTTCTAAGCTTGGACATACTGATATGATTACTCTATAAAAGGTGCGTGATCAGTATGGAAAAGCAAAATAATGAAAATATAGTGAACTGTCCATACTGATTCTTAATCCAGTCAATCCATAGATCAATGAAATGTGGATCTCTCCATTTTTTAAAACGAATGAGTAGGATCTTTTTTGGTATTGTCTTTTTTCGAAGTTACAGAAGTTTATTTTCAAAACACACATAACACCGTTCTGAAATGGAACGGTGTTCAAAAAATAGTTATTTAACTTTATTCGTCCTATATTCCTTTTTCTTCTTACAATATCCTTATTAAGTACTTATCATACTAAGGGGTATTATAACTTGCTGAAGCATAGTATTCTTATTAAACTAACAACCCAGTAAAAGCACTCTTTGCGATTCTTTACCACTATTTTAAATAATTTTATAATATTCCATAATGAATCCACCTATAAATTTTTTTTATAAACTAAAGAAAACATGGTAATAAAGTAACCATGTTTTCTTTTTACTCATATTGCGGTGTCTACTATAAAAGTTATTTATTGATAAATTCTTTGTTAATTTTTTCAGCCTCAGCCATGTATTCTGTTTTAATCCCGCTCTTGACTCCCCACCAATAGAAACCAAGTGCTAACAATGCGATGACCACCATATCCCAACCAAATGTAAGAATATTTTTTCCGCCGAACTTCTCACTTCCAATATAAGAAATGAAAATCATACAACCTAAGTAAAGAAGCATCCAAACACCTGATAAAAATTGTTTTTTGAATCCGTTCCACTTATTTTTAGCTTGATAATAAAAGTAAATAGGTAGTCCAATGGCAATGATGAAAACGACTTCTCCTGTTAATGGCCAACGCGCCCAGTATAAAGTAAGCGATGCGAAAACAAATCCACAAGGTGCAATAATAGAAGCGCCTTTTAAGTGAAATGGACGATTAAAATGAGAAGCTGTACGTCTTAATGTTGTCAATGCAACTGGCCCCATGATGTACGAGATAAGTGTAGCAACTGAAATCACTTCAGCAAGTACGCCCCATCCGCGGAATAAAAATAAAAAGATAAAACATACGCCTAAGTTTAATAACATCGCTGGACGAGGAACACCATAAAGTGGATGTAATGTACCAAAGATATTCGGTAAGTACCCATTTTTCTGCATTCCATAAAGCATACGCGAAGTTGTAGCTGTGTAAGTAGCTCCTGTACCAGACGGTGATACAAACGCATCTACATACAATACAATCGCTAACCAGTTAAGACTAAGAGCAATTGCCAAATCAGCAAAAGGTGAATTGAAATTCAGATGACTCCATCCGTTCACGATCATAGACGGATCCACTGCACCGATAAACACGACTTGTAAAATAACGTATATAAAACCTGCAATTAAAATAGACCCAATAACAGCAATAGGTATAGACTTATTCGGCGACTTCGCTTCTCCTGCCATATTTACGGGACTTTGAAATCCATTAAACGCAAACACGATACCAGAAGTAGCTACTGCTGTTAAAACGCTTGCCCAACCATATGGTGCGATACCTTGAGAACTTGTAAAGTTTCCACCATGAAATCCAGCAAAAAATAAGGATCCTGCCATTACACCTGGAACAATTAATTTAAAAATAGTAATAAATGAATTTGCCTTAGCAAAAAGGTTAACTGTCCAATAGTTGACGAAGAAATAGAACAATAATAGTAAAGAAGCTATGAATAATCCTTTAGTCGTTAAGATATTGTTATCAACTAAAGAATGAGACCAACTGGCCCATTCCCAAGGCCACGTACTCATATATTGTACTGAAGCAATTGCCTCAACTGTAATAGTCGAAGCGATAGATATCCAGTTCGCCCACGCAGCTATAAATCCAATAAAAGAGCCATGCGAATATTGAGGATACTTAACCATTCCTCCAGCTTCAGGAAACATTGCCCCAAGCTCTGCGTAAGATAATGCAATAAATAAAATTACAACCATACCGATAATCCAAGAAAAAATAGCTGCTGGTCCAGCAATCTGGGCAGCTTTCCACGCTCCGAACAACCAACCAGAGCCGATAATAGAACCAATACCTGTCATAGTTAAAGCAAAAGTCCCCATCTTTCTATGCATATTACTCATCTCTACCTACACCTCTTCCTAGGAAAATAAAAAACACTTGATCTAAAAATCAAGTGTTTGCCCAGGCGCGCGGCTTATACTCTATATGCTCCCCCATGGTAATCCATGTTGCGCCAGTTACATATAGGAAAATAGTTTTTTTTTTAGTATATAGGATTATTTTAAATTTCACAATACTTGAATAATATTTATATTTTATAAATATCCCCATGGATTTTTCGTAATTCCCTATCAATATTCTTTTAAATTTGAAAAAATTAGGTGAATTAAAGTTCAAAAAACAAACATTCGATTTTTAGAACACATGCTACATCAATAAAAACATTTTCTTTTTAACATTATACTTAAAAATCTTTAAGAGCTTATATCCACAAAATAAACCGTTCATATTTTACAAATTATATCCCAACAACATTTACATAGGAATAATGAACCAGTTAGTTAAAATCTCATGATCCAATAGAGGATATACCTGGAGTACCTCATACCTTTGTTGAGCATTTTTCTACAATAACTGTTCTTTTCTTCCTAAAAAAAGCCATGCACAAGTTGGGGAACCTTCAGCTAAAGCACCTGTTCATTAAGAAAAATCGCTAAGCTAAAATTGATTATCTTGTTTATTGCCCTCATAAATTCTTGAACTACTTCCCCAAGGATGGTAGCCGTCACCAATATAAGTGATTCCATATTATTTTTATTTCCGTGACTGACGATTACTCTGTTTTTCTGAGACGGTTTGTGTGAGTATATTTCACTTTCTTACTCATCCTTTTTATACATTCTGAATGATTTCCACAAAAGGGACACTTCAAGAATTCTTCAAGCATGTTTTTGGAAAGCTAGAATAAAATCGAAAAAAGACCAATCTGCTGAAGAGAGTGATATAAATGGAGCCAATTACCTTTAAAGCATTTGCAATCACTAATGAAATTGATTTGAACAAAATCGCCATTCATTGCGGCATTCCCAAAAAATTCACCTGGGAAGAGCCATTAATCCTTAATGACGATATTCTAAATTCCATCCTTAATAAAAATGTGAACGAATCACAACAGGTGCTGGTTTTTTCCTTTGGCAGCATTGTCTTCATTAATTACACACACGCGGATGAGATAAAGGAATTTTTAACCTTTATCCATTCTTTCGAGCCGGATATTGATCTCGCCCTTGTAGATAGATATACGGACGATTACAACCTTCACTTCAGAGAAACTGAAAACATCAAGTTTACCGACGAATATGTAGTGGTGCCAAAAGTTGAATTTTTCTACCCTGAATTAATTTCCACTGTTCTTGCAAAATCGGTAGCACTCGAAAAAACTGAGGAACAACTCGGAAAAATCCACGACAAGCTCGAAACCATGATAGACCGACTGGAAAAAGGCAAGCTAAGAATCGGCAACAAGGAACTAGCGAGGACGACGGCCAAAATCGTACGTCACGAGTACAACACCCTTGCGTATATCATGATTCTGGATAAACCCGATATTACATGGACAAGCAGCATTGCCGGCGAATTTTATGACAGCATGCTGGATTTTTTTGAATTGAATGATCGGTATAAAATCTTGAAAAGTAAAACCGAAATTTTGTATAACATTATGGATGGTTTTTCTAACATCAGCCATTCGATCAGGGGATTATTCGTAGAATGGATCATTGTGATTCTAATTGTCTTTGAGATTGTCTTGACCGTTTTAGAAATTGCAGGATGGATACCATGAATCCAGAATCTTATTCAACTACACTGTCCCGTTACTACGAAAAGGGCAAGTAATGGCAGCCCCTTGCCCACTTATAGATCTTTTTGATTAACATTAAGTTCAATCAAATTACCATCTGGGTCGGCACAGAAAATTTGCGCGAATCCACTTTTTCCGTCTGGTTTTTCAAGGATGTCAACTTCATTCTGTTTTAACCATTTAAGAGTATCATGGTAATTCTCGACTCTAAGCGCAAAGTGACCTTCCCTGCTGGATAAGCTTTTATCCTTACGAATCGTCTGAGAAGAGGGATCGACTATCAAGTGAAGTTGATTTCCCTCTATTTCATACCAGGCACCTGGAAAATCAAAATCAGGACGCTGAATTTCTTTTAAACATAAAGTGTTACCATAGAATTCTTTTGCTCTTTCCAAATCTGTCACAGTAAGACTTACATGATGGAGACATTTATATATTATCAAAACCTTCACTTCTTTCATTTTAACTATTTTTTTTACCTTAGGCGTTTTGTAGCTAAGATGCCCACATTGCATCTGGAGCTTGATCGGTTCATTTAATCAATTCGGCAACTAGAATCAATAATCCTTCATCAACTAACCTGCCCCGTTAGTTGCATAAGAAAAAGCTGCCTTAAGAACAGCTCGATTTTCAGCTAACGCACCCGTTACTTTAAGTACTATATGCTTCGTTAATCCAACCAAAAAAGGCGATACCTTTAAAGAATCGCACTCATTTAGACTAGTCAAATATATTCTTGATTAAACGAATCATCATTCTTGGTATAAACAATAAGATGTTCCAAACTAATTCAAATAAGATTGAATCTCTAATTTCAATAAGTATGTCTTTAAAAATGCCGCCCTGACCATTCTTTTTCTCTTTCCTGATTTTCATCCTCTTTCTCCTAATAACTCAATATTTACTATTGCATTTTTTTTTCATAAAAAATCAATGCTATCTTGATAATTAAAACTATGAAAAGGGCAATACCCATACTAATATCTAGTGTTCCTTCGTCTTTGGGTTTATTAAAGAATCCATTAATTGTAGTGAATGCTAGAAGAATTATATAAATATACACTTCATTTTTTTGGACTAATTTAATTGGGACTACCCCCTTTAGAGTTGAAATTATTAGTAAACTATCAGCAATTATTTTATCTGAAAAGAGAGTGGATTGTTAGAGGCTTTATGTATTCTTTAAGAAAGTACAGCACTGTTCGAATACACTGCGCTTGTTGAACTAACCTGCCCCTTTGTTACATAAAGAAAAAGCTGCCTTAAAGACAGCTCCGATCTTCAGCTAACGCACCCCTTAGTTCATTAAAAAACCCAGTATGGAAACAAAGAAAAGAAATGAAGAGACAACAATGCTCATATAAAATCCTTTTCTATCTTTTTGAACTTCGGCTAATCCTGTTAGTAACATAATTGCCCCTAAGAACAACATAGAATACGGCATCAACTCAAAATTTTGAGTAATTATCTGATAGGCTGATAAAGCAAGAACAATTATTGCTAAGATAATTCTAACTATCTTCAAGAATATATTTCCCCCTAAAAATTATGTTGGTACAATTTTTTTTAATCATACCATTTAACACCTGTTCATTTGTGAGGAAAATGGAAATTCCTTCTTTAACTATCCTGCCCCGTTAGTTGCATAAGAAAAAGCTGCCTTAAAGACAGCTCCGATCTTCAGCTAACGCACCCGTTAGTTTAACAAGATTTACATTATCCTTGATGATGAGGTTACAATGATCTAGAGGATAAGTCATTGCTTGTTTTTCGAGAACTCACACAGAAAAATGAATATATGTATGCGTTAGATTGGCAACATCCAAGTTATTGGATAAATCCCCGTATAGAGTTTCCGAAAAGTGAATTTGATGAATGGACAATACCTATTTTTCCAAACGGTGATTATAAGAATTTTGAATGGGGATTATTAGGACATCCTTGGGAAGAAACCATCACTATTTTCGGAAAAGAATTGACAAAAGGTTTTGAAAAACATCAACCGAGAATGTTTCTACTTTAATTGAATAAGAAGGGACTATATTTTATTGAAAGTATCGTCAACAGACCTCTTCATTTTATCTGTACAAGAACGCTAAGTTTCCAGGTTAGTAATTTTGCCGAAAAGTAATGCATCATAATACTTATCCTCTATAAAAAAGTGGTCTTTTAATCGTCCTTCTAACTCATACCTGTTCTTTTCAAGTATCCGTGCAGAGCCAATATTGGCATGCACTACCATAGCATGGAGCTTATGAAGATTAAGTGATTTAAATGCAAAATCACTTATCAATGCAACAATCTCTGTTCCATACCCCTTATCCCAACGTTGTTTATGCAACACATAACCAATTTCAGCTTGGTTTGCTTCTTGGTCAAAATTGAAAATTATGGCTGTTCCTATAATTGCTTGAGTTAATTTTTCAACAATGGAGGAATATAAATGAGTTCCTGCCGACTCACGTTTTAACATTAATTCAATGAACTGACGAGTTTCCTCCAAAGTACTCATCAAATTCCAGCCAATAAATCGTGAAACCTCTTGATCTGACGCATAATCATGTATCTCTTGAACATCCTCTATCCTTAGTGCTTTGAAGTAGATTTTTTCACACTCTAATGAATGAAATAAAACAGCCTGCTTCTCCATTTTAACCTCCTCTAACTACGCTTTGTTAATGAACCTCCGATGGTAGCGAAAATGTCCCCAATTAAGGTTAAATATCATCGCACTCATCTTAGTATATCCTTTCAAATAATGTTCCATATATATGTTTCAACTGTTTCCTCGGCAATCTGCCCCTTTAATGGAATAACATGACTGACGTTTTTAAACAACCTTATTATGTTTTAAACGACTTTATTTAACCGTATTCCTTATGGAACTATCCTGCCCCTTTAGTTGCTTAACAAAAAGGTTTCTTCTGCAACCTCCCTTATTGAAGTAAAGAACCGGTTAGTTCTATAAGACTTTTCGCAGAGTTGACACAAACTGTGCAATAGGAGAAGAAAGGCTCTGACGGGATTTGGTAAGCATAGGCTAGGGATGAACACGCTTCCCTACGGATATTCACCGGCAGGATTTACACCTGCCTCAAATTATTTGCTTTTCGGAGCTTCTGAAACCCCTACCTTGCGACCC
>NZ_JBNNSH010000009.1:0-106577 GCF_050277555.1 Peribacillus sp. NPDC097895
ATGTTTGACTTGCTCATTTGCTTTTTTAATAGTGTGTGCTCACTTAAAATTTAACGTTGGCGCTTTGTTTTGTTCAGTTTTCAAAGAGCAATTTTTTCATTGCTTCATCAGCAACTTTATTAGTTTAACACCTTTCAAACAACATGTCAACAACAATTTTATATTCATTCTTACTTAACGTTGCTGTCTCAAGCGGTGTATTTAATATATTATCACCCGCATGGAGACAAGTCAATTAAATATTTGAAATTTCTTCGGTTTTTTTTACATACCACCATCTTCTTCTATAATACATTCCCTTTCATACTATATTGCTAATATGTCCAAGCACAAAAATTAGAATACACTTTAGCACCTGTGCTAATGAATAACTAAAAACAGGAGGGCAGCTAATTGCAGCTGCCCTCCTGTTTTTATAATGTTTTATTTATCCGATGGAAATAACGTTCGCTTCTTCTCTATCTACATTTCCGACCTTTTCAATCTTTACACTTTCCCCTTCGGAAAGGTTGGTAAAGACGATTGGCGTAATGATAGAGGTGGCATTGTTTTTGACATACTCTATATCAACTTTAAGCAACGGCTGTCCGCTTGTCACTTTATCTCCTTGGGCAACAAGTGCTTCGAACCCTTTGCCTTCTAACTTAACTGTATCGATCCCAACATGTATCAATATTTCACGTCCAGCATCGGAAACGATACCTATTGCGTGCTTAGTCGGGAATAGGTTAACGATCGTACCATCTACAGGAGAAACAACAAGTCCTTCCTCTGGTAAGATGGCGAACCCATCACCCATCATTTTTTCAGCAAAGACTGGATCAGGAACTTCCGTAATCGGTTTTAATTCCCCTTTAATAGGTGAAATAAAATGCTCGGAAACTCCATCTGTCCGTAAAGGTTTAGGGACGATGTCCTCGATTTGATTTTCCACGCCCACTTCAGGAGACGCTTCAACTTTACGAGGTCTTTTTCCATCTATGATATCTTTTATTTGCCCTTTGATCGTTTCTGAACGAGGTCCAAAGATTGCCTGGATATTATTGCCCACTTCCAGCACTCCAGCGGCACCAAGTTTTTTCAACCTATTTTTATCAACGTTACCAATATCATTAACTGATACACGAAGACGTGTAATACATGCGTCTAAGTGAGAAATATTTTCTTTTCCACCCATAGCTTCCAAGATATCTGCAGGTAGACTTCCAGCAGTGCTTGCAGTTCCTTCTGCTCCCTCTTCCTCTTCCTCTTCACGACCAGGAGTTTTAAGGTTAAACTTCCGAATCGCAAATCGGAATCCAAAGTAATAGATAAGCGCAAAGACTAACCCAACCGGAATAACAATCCAAGCGTTTGTTTGAGGATTAATTAAGCCAAACAGTACGTAGTCGATTAATCCTCCTGAAAACGTCATCCCGATTTTCACATCAAGTAAATGCATAGTCATGAATGATAGACCTGCAAACACACAGTGGATACCGAAAAGTATCGGTGCTACAAATAAGAATGCAAATTCAAGAGGCTCTGTAATCCCAGTCAAGAACGATGTAAGTGCAGCCGAAGCCATCAAGCCACCAACTATTTTCTTTCGTTCAGGTCTAGCCTCATGATAAATAGCCAAAGCTGCAGCTGGTAATCCGAACATCATGAATGGATATTTACCAGTCATGAAGGTACCTGCCGTTAAATTCTGTACACCATCTTTAATTTGTGCCATGAAGATAGCTTGGTCACCTCTGACTGGCGTTCCCCCACCTTGAGGGATATAACTGCCAAATTCAAACCAGAATGGTGAATAGAAAATATGATGCAAACCAAACGGAATTAATGCACGTTCTACAACTCCGAACACGAAAGCTCCCAGAGTTAGGTTTGCTCCCAACATATTTTCGGAAAATGAATTTAACCCCGATTGTATCGTCGGCCAAACCAGAATCATCAACAACCCAAGGATAACTGCGCTTGCAGCTGTTGCAATGGGTACGAAACGTTTACCTGCAAAGAATCCTAAATAAGAAGGCAGTTCAATTTCATAAAATTTATTATACATAATAGCAGCCATGACACCGACAATAATACCGCCGAAGACGCCTGTTCCCAATGTCGGGATTCCCAGTACATTGGTATATACTGCACCATTGTTCTTAATATCAACAGCGTCAATTCCAAGAACCGTCCCCATTGTTACATTCATGATCAAAAATCCGATAATTGCCGCAAGCCCGGCAACGCCATCCCCGCCAGCTAGCCCAATTGCGACCCCAACAGCAAACAGCAAGGGAAGATTCCCGAAAATAATATTTCCGGCATTCTCCATGACGGATGCGACCATTTCTACTCCGCCACTCGCAAGAAACGGAGCGATATCCAACAAAGTCTCATTTTGCAATGCATTACCAAACGCAAGCAAGATTCCGGCCGCTGGTAAAATGGCTACAGGAAGCATCAAAGCTTTACCGATCTTTTGCAAAACACCAAACAACTTCTTAAACATATGTTTTCCTCCTCTTTACTGTTTTTTTCCGGCTAATAAAACGGTTACATTTAAACGATAGGATTCATCTTCCAACGCAACAGGATTCAATACAAAAAAGGCATAAGCAAAGATTAGGATTGAAATGAAAATTCAGGTATATAATACCCTCTTTCACAACAATCATTCTCCCCACTTATGCCTGATCGAATCAGTAACACGTAAGTTAATGTATTTTTATTTTATTTTCTTTTGTAATCGTTGGATATGCATCGTTAGATAGACAGCTTCCGCATCACAAACCGGTTTGCCTAATTTCTGCTGCATAATTTTTATTAGCTTCCATGAAATATTGTAACACAAAGGATATTCTTCTTTCAATAGCAATGCAATTTTTTCAGGTTCATCCACTGTTTCCCCAGCCATTACCCTGTCTATCATGAATCTTAAATGACGGACCAAACGCGTGTAATCAATGCTTTCCTTATTTATTTGTACGTTGAGTTGTTCTTCAACGACTTGGATAAGTTGAAAGATTAGCTGCGAATGCTGATTGACTTCCGATAAGTCCTTATTTGATATTGCACTATGAATATGAAGCGTGATAAATCCTATTTCCCCTTGGGGAAGGCCTATGCCTGTCTTATCTTGAATTAAATCGATGACATCAACAGCAATATCATGTTCAAAAGGATAGAGGGTTATCGTTTCTTTCAAAAAGGGGTTTTTGATGGTCATTCCTTGAGAAACACGCTGAAGGGCGAACAGTAAATGATCAGTTAAACCGACATGTATATGTTCATTGAGTTTTCCTGACACTCGATCGTTAATAAGATGAATGGATTCTATAATGGCTGCTTGAAGATTTTGATCGATCTGCGGCAAAAGTTTTTTATAACTTTCCTGTTCTTTAACATTTTTTAGAACAAAAGTTTTCTCTGCAAGTTCCGGACTCAACTCTTCGCCTTTCTTCCGGTTGAAGCCTAACCCCTTTCCAATAGAAACGACTTCGCCATATGACGGATGCGTGGCAATCACCACGTTATTGTTCAAAACCTTTTCAACGATAAAACCATTCATTTTTCTCCCTCATTTTTTCGCAAAGTCATCCCTAAGCCTCACAGGATAAAGTACTTAGTATTTAGTCCTTTTACTATACACGATATGTCCTTTCTCTTACAACATGAAAGAAGAGCCCCAAAAACAGGACTCTTCTTACTTACTCGTATTTTTACTTCAAGAAAATGAAATAAAGTAGGAAGACGACTCCAAGCCCCCACATGATAGGATGAACTTCTTTAGCTCTTCCTTTCATCGTCATGGTGATAGGATAGAAAATGAATCCACAAGCTATCCCTGTAGCGATTGAATAAGTCATAGGCATCATGATAACGGTAAAGAAGGCCGGTACCGCTATTTCGAACTTGTGCCAGTCAATATTTTTGAGTGAAGATGCCATTAATACTCCGACTATCACCAATGCTGGTGCAGTCACCGCCGATGTTACGACTGAAAGAAGCGGGAAGAAGAAAAGCGATAAAATAAATAGTAATCCTGTTACTACAGCCGCAAAACCGCTTCGAGCACCAGCAGCAACACCCGATGTTGACTCTACATAAGAAGTAGTTGTGGATGTACCTAGAATTGCACCTGAAACGATGGATAATGAATCCGCAAGTAATCCTTTTCCAACTCTAGGAAGAACATTATCTTTCATCAAACCTGCTTGTTGTGCAACAGCCACCAACGTACCAGCTGTATCAAAGAATGCTACGAACAAGAAGGTCAATATCACGATTAACATTTGTCCAGTAAAGAGGTCACCCGGGTTTCCGAAAGCATCGAATGCAACTCCGAATGTAGGCGCTATGCTTGGAACGGCCCCGATTATTTTCTCCGGAACGGGTACTTGTCCAAAGATCATTCCTGCGATGGCCGTAATGACCATTCCTATGAACACGCCGCTTTTGACGCCTCTTGTCATCAAAATAACGGTTACCACAATTCCAAAGACAGCCAATAAAGTATTTCCTGATGTTAAGTCTCCCAATCCAACAAGAACGCTATCATCATTCGTGATGATTCCTGCATTTTGGAACCCTACAAAAGTAATGAATAAGCCGATACCAGCCCCAACTGCGTATTTCAATTCAACTGGAATCGCATTAATGATTTTCTCACGTATTCCAGATAGGGAAAGCAAAACGAAGATAATACCTGAAATCAAAACTCCTGATAAAGCAGTCTGCCAAGGAATACCAAAACCAAGAACAACTGTAAAAGCAAAGAAAGCATTCAATCCCATACCTGGCGCGAGCGATATTGGATATCTGGCTATGAGCCCCATCAATATCGAGCCAATCGCTGCAGCTAAAGCCGTCGCTGCAAAAACTGCTCCGTAGTCCATTCTTAATTCATCCGGATAGTCCTCGATGCTTTGTAAAGTTAGCATCACAGGGTTAACAACCAGGATATATGCCATAGAAAGGAACGTAGTTAGACCACCAAGTATTTCACGGCGATAATTGGTTCCCAGCTCGTTAAACCGAAAATAATTTTTCATTATGAGTCTCCCCTATCTTAAAATCATAAGCCAACAGAAAATGCCCCATTCGCTTTCGAACGGGGCTTGACTGCGGTCATGTAAAGAAGTGGCGGCTTATCCATACTCGCCAATCCATACACATCGTAGTCAAGCCGTTCACGGCAGCTTGGTAGAAACTTTTGGGCCATATCCCCAATATTATACGACAATTATGTTTTTTTATTATTATAGGTATAGTGTATCAGTCACTAAAATAATCGTCAATATATCAAACGAATATTTTTTATGTAATTTTAGGAAATGTTCGCGTTTCGCTATATATTCCTTACTTATTATGGCTATTCATTCGCCAACATACGTGAAATTAAGTAATCAACCTATCCAAAAGTTATCTTAACAAAAAAACCAGTGAAGGTTAATTCCTTCACTGATTGGATGTTTTTTTATTCTATTCCCACTCGATCGTTGCAGGTGGCTTAGACGTAATGTCATACACGACGCGATTTACATGATTAACTTCATTAACGATTCTTGTTGAGATGATTTCAAGTACATCCCACGGAATTCTCGCCCAATCGGAAGTCATTCCGTCAATGGATGTAACCGCACGGATCCCGATAGTGTAATCGTACGTACGGGCATCGCCCATGACCCCTACACTACGGATGTTAGGAAGCACCGTGAAGTACTGCCAGATTTCACGTTCCAAACCGTTCTTTTTAATTTCTTCACGTAAGATATGGTCAGATTCACGAACGATTTCAAGTTTTTCATCTGATATTTCGCCTAATACACGGATGCCTAGACCTGGTCCAGGGAATGGCTGGCGCCAAACGATTTCATCCGGAATGCCCATTTCACTTCCAAGTGCACGCACTTCATCCTTGAATAGAGTATTCAATGGCTCAATCAATTTAAACTGCATATCTTCCGGCAGACCGCCAACGTTGTGATGCGATTTAATTGTTTGTGCAGTGGCCGTACCACTTTCAATAATATCCGTGTAAAGCGTTCCTTGTGCAAGGAAATCAATACCTTCAAGCTTCGTTGCTTCATCATCGAATACATAGATGAACTCATTACCGATGATTTTCCGTTTTTGTTCAGGATCTGAAACGCCAGCAAGTTTCGAAAGGAAACGTTCTGATGCATCAACCTTGATTACGTTCATATTGAAGCCTTCACTGAATGTTTCCATTACACCTTCAGCTTCCCCTTTACGAAGTAATCCATGATCAACGAAAATACATGTTAGCTGATCGCCGATTGCTTTATGGATCAATACGGCAACAACGGATGAATCCACGCCGCCACTCAATGCGCATAATACTTTTTTATCTCCGACCGTTTGACGGATTTTCTCCATCTCGATTTCAATGAAGTTCTCCATGGACCAGTCACCTTTGCAACCACAAACGCCGAATACGAAATTTTTCAAAATGTCATTTCCGTATACTGAATGGCGTACTTCCGGATGGAATTGTACGGCATACAATTTACGTGACTCATCACTCATTGCTGAAATGGGGCAAGATGGGTTCGTTCCATCAATACTGAAGCCTTCAGGTGTTTCCACCACTAAATCACCATGGCTCATCCAAACGATTTGTTCTTTCGGCAAGTCACTGAATAACTTAGATTCATTTTGGACAGCAAGTGTCGCTTTTCCGTATTCACGATTTTTCGCTGGTTCCACTTTTCCGCCAAAATGCTTGGTCATAAGCTGCATACCATAACAAATACCGAAAATTGGTAGACCCATTTCGAAAATGCGTTCATCACAGCCAAATGCAGCTGCATCATAAACACTGTTCGGACCTCCTGAGAAAATTATTCCAGTAGGGTTCATTTCCTCAAGTTCTTCTACAGTAATTGTATGAGGATGAAGCTCACTGTACACACCGAATTCACGGATACGACGAGTGATCAATTGGTTATATTGGCTTCCGAAATCTAGTACTACGATCATTTCCTGGTTTTTTTGCAATTCTGTTTTCCCCGGCACAAACGTCACCTCTATTAATGTAATTCACTCATAAAATCGAGCGATACTTTCTTAAAAAAAATATTATCATAAAAAAAGAAAAACTAAAAATCCACCCTCAAAAATACACAAAAAGTATAGACGAAGGCAGATTTTCAGCTTTCCTGTTAAAATCCGCCTTCATAGTCAAATCATTTACGGTGATTCGGTAGAAACTTTCGATCCATATTATCGAGGATATATGAAGGATATATTAGTTTAAGTTAGTTTTTGTTATTGTATCAATATAATAAAAACCTGGTCAAGAGCTAGTTTTTCTCATTAAGCTTTCCCAACCGTTTTGAAAGTGCTCCCATTCTCCATCTTCCACGTCTCCACGATATAACATTAACTCGTATCCGGCCGTCAATTCACTCATCACATCTGTCTCGTACACTGCATCCACATAGGCGGCATACTCCCTTAAGGTTTGTCCATCCGGACGAACTAAACCAGCACGTTTTAATTGTTTCAATAATATTATATAGGCTGTCGTAAAATGAGAACCGGATTTCTTTTTATAATGAAAAATCAGCAGATGCGGGATCCACTTCCTTCGGGAGAAATACCCAATTGCCCCGAGAATCATTACACTTAACAGACTGATGGCAGTCCATTTTAAGAACCCTAGCCGATCGCCAGCACCAGTTTTCCCAGATGATTGGGTCTCCTTATCTGGTGTCTCCTTGCGTTCCTCGATCTCTTTCTTTGTTTGTTCTTCCTTAGCTACAGCTTCCTGCTCTGAGTTCTTGACCTCATCCGGCTTCAATTCCGAGTCATAAAATTCAGCTTGCCCGTTAAAGCCCTTCGTCGGCTCGAAGGGTACCCAGCCTATCCCTGAAAAATAAACCTCGACCCAGGAATGTGCATTATTATTAGTCACCTTATATACGGATTCACCATCGAGGATTGTTTTTTCTCCTTCCGTGTACCCTTTAACCCACCTGGCAGGGATATTGGCGGCACGGAGTAAAACAACCATCGCAGTCGAATAATTATCACAATACCCTATCTGTGTCTCGAATAAAAATTGATCGACATAATCTTGATTTGTCTCTGGATACGGAATATCGTCCTTTGAATAAATGAATTCAGGACTGTCAAAATAATCCTCAATCGCTTTTGCTTTATCGTACCAATTCGTTTCATTTCTTGTGAGCAACGTTACCAATTCAAAGATTCGGTAAGGTAAGCCCTCTGGAAGCTGTGTGTGTTTTTCCATTAGCACATCCATCGTTTCATCGGGTTCTGTTACCTTCCTTAGCTCAGATATATCAAAACTCGGCATATCATAGTTCAGCTCATATTCTTTCATGACAAGTCGTTCGCCATTTTCCCGTTCGGAAATGATTTTGTCCAACCCAGGATAATAGTTAAAACCAATTCCGTTTTTGCCCTCAATCTTTTTTAAATACCCGGACTGCGGATGAAGGATATGAGAATACGATTCCATCATGGACACTTTTGCTGTCATTTCTTCTGTTTTCACTACATCCGGAACATCGTAAATATTTAAAGATGCGATATCCTGACCGTTAGAAAAAGATGAAAAGTCCGTTTCCTGCATGGAAACCCATCCTTTCCCCGTATAAATATCCTTGTTCTCCACTTTCCAATAATGTCCGGCTGATGCATCATTATAAAAAACGATGGAACTATCAGGCTCTATCGAACCGCCAAGATCGGAATCATCCTCATCGTATCCGACACTTTTGTCTTTTGAACCACCGTCTTCTTTCATCGCTCTATCTGAATATGATGTAAAATAAGGAACGGGATCCGGCCACTGTGGAGAAAGCTTTGGGGCACCGAAGCCAACAAGGACACTTATCAATATCATGCCTGCCAGCATCAAGATCCATTTATTAATGGAAGCCATCGGAAACCTAATCCGCTCCTGTATCGTTAGACGCAGCAGGGACAGCAGTCCAAGCATCAAGAACCCAATGAGGATGATTCTTACCATTGCCTTATCCCCCACATAGGGAGTGAATGTATCAAGTACAGATACAAAAATCACCGTTAACATAAAAAAGAAAAAGATGCTTTGCCTCACCATCACCCAGTAATGGATCATGTATGTTACAAGCCATAGAAGCACAAAAAATAGAAATGTCCGAAATGGATTTGTGATCAGCTCCCAATTCCCATCGTATATATAACCAAGGTTGCTTGTAAAATCCACTAGAAACCCCATCAACCATGTTAATTGAAATAATTCGGTTTTCGAATGAAGGAACTGTAATGAAATCATGATAAAAGCACTGATGAGAATAAAACGGATCGACCAATGTATGCGGGAATAATGCAAGAGTAGGGAAAAAATCAAAAATAGGACAAAAATGATAATATTACCTGTATCCGTGAGTTTATCGACAGGTCTTAACCACTCCGTGATCAATAACAATCCAAAAATATACAGAAGGACATGCATGAACCTTTCCAACTTTTCGGCATTGACAGTCATTTCTCCATCACCTCTGATCTGCCATCTCCAAAAAAGCTAAGCTTTATCCCCCTCGAGATAGCTGTAGAACTTGCCATTTTTTCCTCATCTGTAAGATCTACTGGTTTCTTCACACATAACATCGTCAATCCCTTATTAGCACGGAAAGAACTCAATATGTCCACCTTTTCAAGGGTTAAATCGGAAACAACGAATATCACAGCCGCGTTTGCCAGCAGAAGCCCCTTGCTTACTTTCTCGTTCAAAGCGTTTACCACATTGGGCTCTTCTTTAGCAAGGCGGTAGAAAATCTTTCGTCTCTGGTTACTGCCCGCTCCTGGCGGAAAGATTAGCCTTGAACCCGTACTCGCATATCCAATCTCCATGCCTTTTTTTAACAAGGCGTGTACAAAGGAAGCCGTCATTACAATGGATTCTTCAAAGTAAAGGGATGGCTGGTTATCAAGCATGATGAATACATCCAGTTTTTTCTGCACTTCGAATTCCTTCGTCATGATTTCACTCGCTCTAGCCGTCGCCTTCCAGTTAATCCACGACAGCTGATCTCCCGGCTGATACTCTCTCACCCCTGAGACCACTGAATGTTCCCGTTGTGTTTTCTTTGTTGAGCCCAATGACCCATGATTGAACATTCGATCAAGATCGCTGTATGCCAGCTCACGATATGGAGGAAAAACAGTTATTTTCAAAGGCGAGCTATATACCGCTTCCTTTTCAAAGAGCCCAAATAAGTCACCTATCCAAAAGCGGATCGATTGAAACGAATGATCACCGCGCGGCAAATTTTCCAAAGTATATGACATACTGAAAGTACGCTTGATTCCCGGAAAGATAAGTGTCTTCCTTTGGATCGCCCTATCTTCCATTTCCTGAGGCATCTCCTCCTCCACCACCATCAATAATAGCGGCAGCCTGTTTTTACGGGTAAATGTCATGGATATTTCAACAGATTCGCCGGCCTGGCATTCTCTTTTATTGACCTTTCTATCAACCGTAAAGGCGTGAAGCGGATATAACAATAGAATCGCAGCATACACAGCGAACGGCAAAAATGAATAAAAAATGAACCAACTGACAAAACCTCCTTGAAACATCGCAAAGCAAAAGGAAATTGTCATGAGAAATAACAGTCCGACCACACTCATGTTTTTCTTTAGAATGATGAAGTGGCGCATTAGGTTACAGCCCGCTTCACAGGCACTTGAGTCATCGCGACGATTTCATGGATCACCATTCCAGCGTCGAATCCATCATAATTCGCTTCAGGTTTCAAAATAATTCGGTGGGAAAATACGAACGGAACTAAATATTGAACATCGTCCGGAAGAACATAGTCCCTGCCCTGGAGAAGTGCGTAGGCTTGTGCTGCCTTCATCAATGCAATCGAACCACGCGGACTTACCCCTAGATAGACTCCTTCATGTGTACGGGTTTGATTCGCCAATTCGACAATATAACGTCTTATTGTATCATCCACTATTACCGCTTTAGCCTCTGCCTGTAAAGCGAGCAGTTCATCTATGGTGATGACGGATTCCAGCTCTTCAAGCGGTGCCATATATTGAGCTCTTTGAAGTACCTCTATCTCTTCTTCTACACCTGGATAGCCCATTTTCATTTTTAACAGGAATCTATCCAATTGAGCCTCTGGAAGCGGGTATGTTCCCTCGTACTCGATGGGATTTTGTGTCGCCATGACGAAAAAGGGCTTATCCAATCTTCTTGTGATACCGTCTATCGTCACACTTGCCTCTTCCATCGCTTCAAGCAAGGCGGACTGCGTCTTCGGTGAAGTCCGGTTAATTTCATCGGCTAAAATAATATGGCCCATTATCGGTCCTGGCCTAAAAATGAATTCTTGTTCCTTAGGATTGAAGATCGAAACACCCGTTACATCAGAAGGCAGTAAATCAGGCGTGAATTGTATACGCTTAAAACTTGCACCTATGGATTTTGCCAGGGCCCTGACCATCACAGTCTTGCCGACACCCGGAACATCCTCCAATAAAACATGCCCACCGGAAAGAAGTGCTACGATGCTTAGTTCTGCTATATCCCGTTTTCCAATAATAACCTTTTCAATGTTTCCTAGAACCTTTTCAAGCTTTTGATTGACCTGCTTATATATCATTCTCTACCTCCCGAAAACACCTATCACTTTTATTTCATTCCTATTCTATCAATGTTTTTTTACATTAACCTCCAATTAAACCTTACATTGTAATTTTACTAGATATTTAGTAAACCATAAACGAAATTCTCTAAAAATATTAATACTCTTTAAGGAAAAAGGTATGGTAAACTGTTGCTAAGTGAATATAAACCTTGCAGAAAAAGGTGCTGCCCAGTCAGCTTAATAGGGAATTCGGTTTAAAACCGAAGCTGTTTCCGCAACTGTAAATGCTAATGAAATAAGATGCATACCACTATTTGAGGATGAAATCGCACATCGATTACCATCCATTTACCCAAATGGGAAGGTTCTTAGAGTAAGATGACGCACAAGCCAGGAGACCTGCCTTTTTTTATCGTATCATGCTCTTCGGAAGATAGGAGATTGTACGGCGGTCTTCCATCTTTTTTCTACTATGATGTTCGATGCCGACCAAGTCTCTTGGTCGGCTTTTTGTTTGCTGCAAAAAGCGATACGGAGGTCATTCACACAACTACGTACAGGAGGTGGGAGTTATGGTAAAAAAGGACTTTCGATTTCTATGCTACCCATACATGCGCGAATCCGTTTCCACCGTCGATTTTGAAATCCGCACAGACTCATTGACGACACAAATCGGCCTGGCTGCCTCGCTTACTAAGGATGTCCCGGACGTATACCGTGACTTAATGGAATTACTGCCCATGGCTTACCATTTGAATGGCTCAGTTCGTGGAAATTTAGCCATTACCAACAATGACCTGGACCGGTTAAGTGGAACCTATGACCGGTATGTCGCTGAAGTAAAAGATCGCATCGAGACATTTGTCCTACCACAAGGCTCAACGGCAGCATGTGCTCTGCACACTTGCCGCAGTGAAGCCAAAAAATCCGTACGCGCTTTACATAAGGTAAGTCTAGAAAGAGAGATTCCATCCATTCTCTTTGATTACGCACACTTGCTTGCAAACGTTTTATTCGTAATGGCAGTATACGTCAATAAGCACGAGGGTATCGAGGAGATTCCTTTTATTAGCAAATCATACCCAACCAAACCCTTGAAAAAGAAAGTGGAGGAATAATAATGAAGAAAACCCTACAATTCAGCTGGATTTCCATGCTGTTGCTTACCCTTTTCCTTTCCGGATGTGGAGTTACCGATGATTCAGCCTCAAAGGATAATAAAGATACTAACAAGGCAGACAAAGCCTATACTGTTATAGATGATACTGGAAAGAAAATAAAATTCGATAAAGCGCCAGAAACAGTTGTTTCACTTCAGCCAAGCAATACGGAAATCCTATTTGCTCTTGGGCAGGGAAAAAAAGTCGTTGGCGTGACAGACTTTGATGATTATCCTAAGGAAGCAAAGGATATTGAACATGTTTCAGACTCTGTGAATATCAATACAGAAAAAATCATTGCCTTGAAGCCAGATGCCATCATAGCTTATACCATTGGTGATGAAACCGCACTGAAACCACTCGAAGATGCTGGCATCCCTGTATTCGTCATTAAATCTGCGGCAAATTTTGATGATGTATATGGAGATATTGGACAGATCGCTAAAGTCATGGGTGTTACCGATAAAGGGAATAAATTAGTGAAAGATATCAAATCCCAAATTACAAGTGTCGAAGAAAAAGTGAAAACGTTAGATGAAAAGGAACAAACATACTTTGAAATTAGTCCTGCTCCGGAAATCTATACAACAGGTGCTGAAACCTTCCAACAAGAAATCCTGGACACAGCAGGCATTAAAAACATCTTTGACGACCAAAAAGGCTGGGTTAAAGTATCCGAAGAAGAAATCGTCAAGCGGAACCCTAAAGCCATCATTACCACTGCCACATATACAGAAGATGCTGTTGGTGAAATTAAATCGCGTAAAGGCTGGGAAGATATCGATGCGGTGAAAAATGATGACGTCCATTTGCTTGATGAAAATGTCATGTCAAGACCTGGACCAAGGATTGGTGAAGCTGTAGAACTCGCAGCAAAAACCGTTTATCCTGACTTATTCAAATAACCCGTAAGAAAGAAGGATGCCCCAATATTTTGGGGCATCCTTCCTTTTCCAGCTCATTACATTGATACATGTAACTAAATTTGAACCCACTGCCCTTCTTTGTTGTTTATGCTAAAATGAATGCAATTCACTCTAAAGATCGGGGTACTGAACATGTATAAAAAATTCTTCATTTGGGTCTTGGCAGCCGCCATTCTTTTAGGGCTTCTTAAAACCCTTATGGCCATGTAGCAAAAACAGCCCGAGTTCTGACAAAGATCAGGACTCGGGCTGTTTTCATTTTTGTTTAACGTCACCATTTTGCTTCCCCATTTTCGGGATAAGGATAAAAAACAAACAAACCACCGAAAGCGCTAATACGATACCGAGCAAAATCGTCAGGTCAAAATTAAGGGAAGGCTCTGTTTCTTCTCCGCTTCTCGTTCGAATGCCGACTTCTGAAAATAATCCAAGCTGGTCGGCTTTAGAAGCGATGGTATTATTATTTTCCTCCGTTATCGGGGAAAGAAACAGTGTGTCCTTAACCGAGTCCATGACATCATATTTCCCTCTTTCAAAAGTAAGATCCTTTTGTTCTTCCGGCAGTCTCTGCTTCTGTTCCAGTAACCCTTCCTCATGGAAATACTCCGTCTGAATATCAATATTCTTTTCTTGATATTCATTGGGCTCCACCATGGGTTCCTCCTCGGCCACACTATGTGAAGTGTGGCTAAAGAACAAGATAAGCAGAATGGGCATTACATATTTATTCCACTTCATGGGCCATTTCTCTTCTTTCCGTAAAACGCTTCACTATATATGGAATGATCGTTCCGATTAACGTCAGGATGATCAAGATGACAATAGCCGGAATGAATGCCGACTGATCACCAAATTGAATGGACATGTATACGTCTGCAATCGGGTGGTCGACATTAAAGTTAGGCATGATTAAATCCAATAATGGAATGGTAAAGAAACTGATCAAACCGATCACCAGGATGGAACCGACAAATGGTCCAATGGAGAAGGCAAGTCGGGTGAACGCTGAGCAGAAGAATAAAAGCAGGACAGTGAAAACGGTCCACTTAATCGCCTGTATATCACCCAGTGGATAAATCTTCAAACCATACATGCTGATGATTAATCCCACGATCAGATTCAATAAGGTAAACAATGCCGCATGCACCATCGTTGTTATGGTTTCATAATGATGCAGGAAGAAACCGATCAATAATCCGGAAATGAGTATGATCACCAACATGACGATTGGCGGAATATTGACCTTTTCCTGATGAAGGACTTCCCCGCTAATTTGAACGGGATTCGCTAAATATTCGTACACATAACCGTTCTGCTGATCATCGACTTGGGTGTTATTCAAGACACTATATACGTCCGTCTTGATTTTCACGGTTGAGTCTACATTTTGGGACCAATTATCATTAAGCTGATCGGCCCTTTCCTGTACGGACCCCACTTTCGCTTGCAGGTCGGCTGTATCCTTCGTAACCGTGTCTTGTCGTTCGGCGACAGAATTAACCAGTTCGGAAATGAAGCCGACCGTTGTTGCCGTATTATCTTGCAGGGATACGAACATTTCACCATCAAGGTTTACTGGTGGTTCAGGCTCCATTTCAGGTACCACCGTATGCTCAGACAAATTGGCTGACACTGCTTGAGCCCGTTCGGTAATGGCCGCCAATTCTGCCAATGTGGCTTCCTGCCCTGATTTTACGTTTTCATCATATTCGGTCATATAACCTAAAATGGAATCGGAGAACATCCCAAAATTTTCATTGACTCCTGCTAAGCTGGCTTTGACGAGTTTCGCTTCCTCATCTACGTTTCCGGAAACCCCATTTTTCAAGTTTTCCAATTCTTTTATATTGGCTGCAAAAACCTTATCTACATTCGCTTCCGTGACTCTTTCAGCCAATTCACTATAAGATGATAGCGAGCCATAATAGGCAAGGAGGTCATTTGAATCGCGGTTCGTGATCGAATCATTAAAGACCTCGACTAACACCGCCCGCCTTTCTCCCCCCACTTTTTCAAGGAGTGCCTGTTCGAGGTTCTTGATCTCCGCTATGGACTCGTCGATGGTCATGCTCTGAATGTCCTGTAGCTTTTGAATATCCTCTTGTGACTTTTTCCATTGGTCTCCTAAATCCTTATAATTCGTGCCGAGTTTATTATAATCGTCTTGTAATTGCGTAAACTGCGCCAGAAGCTCATTATATGAATCTACCAGTGTATTAAACTCCGCTATCACTTGATTATAATTTCCCGTTCTACCGTTCACCGTTCCGCTCAGATTATTGATTTCAGTTTGGAGTTCTGCTGTAAGAATGTTGATTTGTTCAGCAGTTCCTTCACTTCCCTCAGCCGGCACCAAACTTTCAAGTGCCGTGTTGATACCATTGATTTGGTCCAGCAGTCCCTGTAGCGAAAGTTCATCGATCGGATCCTTCTTAGAAGGAGCGGCACCCGATTCACCTTTTCCCGTTTCGGTTTCAATTTCCTCTATTGGTGCCGTACCGCCTTCTGTAACATCCCCCCCATTACCAGGGCTTCTTGCAAGGTTCCCTCGTTGCGCAAGCAAGGTAGCCTGAAGTGTATCAAGACCAGCCTCTTCCGATTGTTTGATTTGTTCAATCGAGCTTTGTTGATCTTGGGTGATTTTCGAAATTTGTTCTACTTGTTTGTCTTTCACGTTAGTTGAAAACTCTTCTAATTCATTATTACTAGAATCAATTTTCTGCTGCATGACCCCTACATTCTCATTAATGCCTTGGTCATTAAGACTGTATTTCGTATTCATCCCTTGCTGAATCTCTGGTACCGATTGGTTCCCCTCATTCAACACCTTGTCATATGATTGAACACTCTCCGTGATAAGTTGCTGATTTTGGGCCGAAGCCTCCGCAAAAAGGTCACTTTGAGCTTGTTGATATTCTTCAAAAGTAACGACATCCTTCACAAAGGAAGCCATTTGGGCTTTCGTGTTTCCTAGTTCACCCATTGTTTCATTACTCGTTTTCCCTGCATCCTTCGTTTGGGCAAAGACTCCTTCAAGCATGTCCTTATGTTGCTTGATTTCCCCAGCAAGACTTTCCGAGCTTGGAGTATAGAACTCATACATCGTGTTTTGAAAAGCGATTTCTTTGGCAAGGACATTATCGAACTTCTTACGAATATCCTCGACTGATTGGGAAACATAACTCCAATACTGCGTTGAAATGTGCTTATTCATCTTGCTCTTTGTTTTTTCTAATTCCTTTTGTACCTTTTCCATATTCTCTGCGTTCAAACTTGTTTGTACTTTGTACTTAATTCCCGCCTTGACTGGCTGTTCATCATCGAACGTATAAATATTCTCTGAAAAATCCGATGGGAAGTAAATAACGGCATCGTACTTTTCGTTTGCCAGTCCACTTTCCGCCGTACTTCGGTTAACCACAAACCAATCATATTCAGAATCCTTGTCCAATGTGGTAGAAAGCTCTGAACCGACGTAAATGGGATTATTGTTAAATTCAGTCCCATTATCTTCATTGACAATGGCGATTTCACGAGAAGCCGTTTCCGTCTTTTTCATTGGATTTTGTCCAATATAAGAAAAAAACAGGATTGGCAGCGCTAAGATCACCAGTATTTTACCGATTAATAGAATCGGCTTTATTTTTTCAGACACTCTCTTGCACTCTCCTTCTATATTCACTTAGAGGAATTTGGATTTTACTTTCCTGACCGTTCAGTACAAAATATCCGTAACCAGGCTGAATTTCTTCTTCTTTTCTCGAATAGGAGAGCGTGTACAAGCTTTGGTCCGACTTTTTAAGAAGCAAAACTGCCTGTCTTACTTGTTTCAATTCGGTTGTCAACGAATCATACCCTTTGGTGAAGTCATTAGCATTTCCAGCGACGATCAGACTAAACCCAAGATGACTGTACTGTTTCATCAAACCACTGATCCTATCTTGAATCCTGCCATCGATCGATTGTTGAAGCCTTGAAATACTATCAATGACAAAAATGATCGATGGGAACTCCATCTGCTTCAACGATTTCATTTCCAATGCCGCTAGATAACGTCGTTCACGATCCTCAAAGATGTCAGTGATATGATCGAGCCATTCGGTTATCTGATCTTTTGTCTCCACATAACGTACCGTCTCCATCGAAGCATATGAAGATAGGCCACGGTCAACTCCGTCAAATAAACCTATTTCCCCAATGGTCTGTGTAAGCAGCGATTCCAAGAGTATTTTAAGAACATTCGTTTTCCCCTTACGTGACTGTCCGACGACAAGCAAGAATGGATTGGAATCCAACTCCACACAAACAGGTGTAACGCTTTCCTCTGAAAGCCCGATTGGTATGGAATCCTCCTTAATGGCTTGTGAATAATATGTCTTGAAGGTGCCGGAATCAAGACGTGTCGGTAACATCGGAATGGCCGGCGGCTTAGCTAATTCTTTATATTTATCCTTATGCTTTGCGACAGCTTGTTTCATTTCATCCAACACGGATATATCATCCGCTCCATCGGCTGGTAAATAGACCTGCATGAGATAGGTTTGGTCCTTTTTCACCAACGCCCTACCCGGAACAGGTTCATTTTCATAAGGGGTTCTGCCCAAGACTGAGTATTGTTCCGAGCTGTCCATTAAATAATGAACGACCTTCGTCTTAAGACTATTCATTAATGGCTGACGAATCGCATTGATTCTCGTTGCCGACAATATCATGAATATCCCCAGTGATTGACCGTCACGTGCAAATTGAATGAATTGTGCTTCTTGGTCTTGCATCTCATCCTTCACTAAGTCAAAATTGTCGACTATGATATAAATAATCGGTAATTTATCTTCCACTAACGTATTATAAAGCTTGATGTTACTAAGCTCCCTTTCCGAAAAAAGCTGCTTACGCCTTTCCATTTCCGCCTTCATGAATAACATGAATTTTTCAATTTTCCTTAACTCATCGAATCGGAAGTAATCCCCTGTATGAGGAAGCTGGCGCAATGGCAGTAAAGCGCTATTCCCGAAATCAAAAATGTAATAATGGAGCTCTTCAGGAGTGAATTGGTCTGAAAAACTAAAGAGAAGGGTCAAAATGGTTGTTGACTTGCCGTATCCGGAAGAACCAAAAATCCCAATATTCCCATCTTCAATCCAGTTATAGACATAATTTGTCTGGCTCTGTAATTCGGGTTCATCCTTCATTCCCAGATGGAATTGATCCCTCGTAAGGCTTCTTTCATCGCTTCTCGATAGACGATCTTGAAGAGGCGGAAGCCACGGGCTTGCCAACTTCCTAATTTTCATTTCGTGCTGCGTTGTCACAATTTGATCCGCCACAGCTTCAATTTCACTAATCTTTTCTTTCCTCTTATTAGTGATTTGTTCCGTAACATTTGAGATTTGAACGAGACCAAGGTCTGTGACAAGAGCCACTTCGTCCTCGGATCCAACCGTATCCTCTAAATACGGTGCACCGCTCCACGCTGACTGGAACAGTTCATAAACCTCATTATTTCCTACTTGCAAATATCCCCGTCCGGTGACCGTAATATTTGCAGCATCGCTATTCTTAAGGATTTCCTTACTATCATTGGCATCCTGCACCTTCAAGGAAATTTTAAAACGTGCATTACTCCAAATCTGGTTATCAATAACACCGCCTGGCTTTTGTGTAGCAAGAATTAAATGAACACCCAAGCTTCGTCCAATTCTCGCCGTACTGACTAATTCGCGGATGAACTCGGGTTCTTCGTTTTTAAGCTCGGCAAATTCATCTGATATCAAAAATAAATGCGGCAGCGGTTCATCCGCTTTGCCTTCTTTGTATAAATCCGTGTAATCATTGATGTGATTGACTTCATATCTGTCAAACATTCGCTGGCGTTTCTTCAATTCGCTATTGATGGAGGCTAGTGCCCTGGCACTGAAATTCTTGCTTCCCTCAATATTCGTAATGACTCCCAGCAGATGCGGAATCTGCCTGAAAGGCTGGGCCATTCCCCCACCTTTATAATCAATGAGCAAAAAGGCAACTTCATGAGGGTGATAATGAACGGCTAACGATAAGATGTAGGTTTGCAGTAGTTCACTTTTCCCTGATCCCGTCGTCCCAGCCAACAATCCATGCGGGCCATGTGCCTTTTCATGCAAGTTCAATTCAACCCTATCCGTTTTCCCTTTCAATCCAATGGGTACCGCCAAGGATTTGGAAGACTGATTGGTCCGCCAGTTATGGCTGATAGGCAGATCTTCCACTTCACGCGCTTTCAATAATTCCAGAAATGATACCGTTTCTGGTATCGAATTGTTCATGCCCTTTTGATGATCTAGTGAACGCAGCGTACGTGCATAGCGTTCATTACCTTCTTTTGTATGGGTATCAAGTGTAAAAGGAGTATGAACAGCCTTCGTTTGCTGGATGAGAATCTCACCTTCGCGATCATTTATATACTTCACAAGCGTATGGACATTTTCCGTCAAACTCTCTTTTGCATCTGCAGCAAAAATCGTCGAGATACCTAAATCATCCGTTTTGCCTTCTAAATATTCCAGGATGACATGCTCCGCAATTAAATTACGATCCGTGACGATAAAGACGAAATGAGGGGTGAATCTCACTTTCCCTTTGTTTTCATCCAAATCCCTTTCCCTCAATAGCTGATAAATCGAAGTCAGCAACTGGTCGCGGGATTGCTCATTGTAGATAAACCCTTTTGCATATGCATGCGGCAGTTGAAAATGAGGGAGCCATTTCATCCATTCCCATTCTTGGTAATCCTTTTCAGGAAAAATGGCCACAAATCGAACATCATGATAACTATGAAAAAAGGCAAGTTGTCCAATCAATTGCTGCAGCTCCCGTTTAACGATTGATTCTTTACCGACAAGACCCATGGACCCTCTTGATAAATCAATGGATAACGGAAGATCATCCAGGTTTTTATAAACATCGACAAGTTCCTGAGACTGCTCAAGTAAATCATCTATATCCCGATTGGACATATCGTTACTATTTACCGACACCTCATAGCTTGATGGTATAGTCGCCGTTCCGATCTTAAAGTGGAGAGCGTCTTCACTTTCCAATGTTCGCTCCCAAATTCGGTCGCTGATACTATCGGTTAGATGCTTCATCCTTTCAAAAGAAGGGTAATGATAGAGCAATACATTCTTTTGCTTTTCAGACAGCTCTTGCAGTTCTTCCCTCTTCTGCTCTAGATACCGTGTATACACACGTTGACGTTTTTCTTCCCTGAATTTTTGCCTCTTTTTATCTTTAAAGTATTGTACCGTCGAGGTTACTAAAGTCGTTGTGAACATCACAATCGATATGATGATGAAAATTCCCCGTGGCTGAACGATCGTGATGACCCCCATGACAATCAGCATCATTAATGGTGGCATAAGGATTAGCCATAACCCTCTATTATTATCCTCCGATTCTTGGCTCGGAAATGATATCGTCACTTTCTCATCCGGCAGTTCATAGATCATTCTTGGTGTTCGGCGATATTGTGGGTAACTTTTTTTCATTTCAGAGATAGGCTTCTTCATTTTAGATAAGGATGTTTCATAACTTTCAGCACTTTGAATCATCAATAAGTCGCCTTCAATCAACCTCAGCACCATATTCGGCCAGCAAATCAGATCGCCATTTTGAATGGGAAGTGTTTTCATTACCTTTTCACCGTTCAGGTAAAGCCTGCTTGCTGCATCTGGTTTGAGAAGCCACTGCCCTTTATGATGAACAAGGGAAAAGCCATCGCCGGAAACGGTACCTTCTTTACGGAAAGTCGCTCCACGATTTGCCGATAAAGTGACTTCTTTCAAGTTTCCAATATAATAGAGGCTTTCTTCCACTTCCCCTGCCGTATAAAAAATCTCGACCGTTTCTTCTCCTTCATTGAAAGTGAAGCCCTGAAATGGCTTTACATCGCCAAGTTTCTTGTTCTTTCTAAACACCTCATATTCATCAAGCCCACCCTGTTTTCTCAGCTCGATAGATCCCTGTTCAAAGGGAATCGAATAGACGGTGATCGTATCCTGTTTTGAAGGCCCAATCGTAATTGGACCGTTATGTTTATCCTTGACCTTATAGGATTGGTAGGTCCCCTTAGAATAAATCCATAATAAACTCATTTAATCTCACCTCCGCAAAAGGCCCTATGCTCACTCTTTGCTTTTCTCTTTTTCTTCAGATGATTTTTTCGAAGAATCCTTGCTTTCTTCTTTTCCCCCAGAAGCTGGTTTCTTTACTTCCTCTTCTTTTACAGCAGGCTGTTCTTGCTGTTCTTGCTGTTCTTTCATTTGCTTATCCAATTCCTCTTTTTCCTTTTTATATTGGGACAGTTCAGTATCGACTTCTTTAATTTGTGTTTCCTTTTCTTCCCCAGAAAGTTTATCATCTAACTTAATCTGTTCTTTCTGATTTACCAGTCCATACATAATCAATTCTCGATCTTCCATGATTCTCGCCAAATCGATCGCGTCCTCATTCATGCCCCTGCCTATATAAATCCAATATAGAAGATACTGATTATCGGTCTGCAAAGTGATCGCATTTTCTACATTCTTCTTCGCTACACCCTTCAACGGCTCATAAGTGACATAAGATCTTGCCAGTTCATATTGAACGACATACGGCATCTTTTTTGGATCGTAGTTTTCCAAACGGTCAATGACTTCACTATATTTTTGTTTTAAGAAGCTTTCACCGCTCTCTACATAGGCATCCTGTCTTGGGTGGGAGAAGAATAATGTGTAACTCGTAAAGTACAGCAGTGGCACTAGAGCTATCATCGTTCCCCAAAGTGTATAACGACCCGTTTTCCACTTTTTTTCCGGGATATGTACAAAGGCTTGGTCTTCCTTCTCTAAAGCATCTATCTGATTTTGAACGACCAAGGCAAGTTCATCCCAAGTCCTCGCTGCCAATATGCTTTGTGATTCCTTCGATAGTTTTAGGGTTTTATGGTAAAGCAAATACTCATCGAATGAATACTGCCCATCCACAAGAGCCGCAATCATTGCCTTCGTTTCTTGAAATAACTCATCTTGATCTTGCTCATAAGGAGGCAAACTGTCTTTTACTCCATAATGAAGAAAATATGGAGCCAAGCTCGTATCAAAAACGAAATTCTCCGGACAGACGACTAGTTTAAGCCGAGTCAATTCATGATTTCTGATTTTCTTCAAGATTTGATAAGCTGACATCCATCGCCCCATCAGGTTTTTATCTTTAGCTTTGGAAAAATCAAAAAAAGAGGCTGGTGGATTTACTCTGATCTGCACCTCGTCCTCTGTCACTTCTATATGTTTCTTTAAAGCAGCATCCGCTTCATGGATAAGCTGTAATTCCAATGGGTCTTGCATCGAAAGTTTTGCCCGTTGGAAAACGAACAAATGCCCATTATCATCCTTTACCATTGCGGCTTCTGTTTTTTTCTCCAGATATGAGGGTCTTTTCTCATCCATTCTATGTACTCCTTTACCCCTGCTAAAGGGCTTTAGACTTTTTTCCTATAACGAGACCGCACTTAATCTACTAGAGGATCTCTAGGCGGTCCCCCGTCGTAATTCCGCTATCAAGCAGGGTATCATAACCTGAACATACGAACTCTTTATTCTGGACCCGCACCCAATAGCCTTCTTTAGGTGTACTGGCAATTTCCTTTACCTGCCATACTATCTCCACAACCTTCTTGATGGAGCGGTAATTAGACACTTGCAAGTCGAATACTTCCCCCGTATATCTCTTTAAATCGATCGTTAGTTGAATATATATGGAAACCACCTCTTTAATGCAAAAAAAAACACCACGATCTTCATTAAGAGTCGCGGCGCTTTCCCTAGAAATTTCTTTATCTCTTTGACCTAATGATTATCCGCGAATTTGACTAGCAATCTGATTATCTGTGTCTTCAAGGATTTGAGCTGATTTATTCAATTGTTGGGAAACTTCATTCAACAAGCGAGCCATATCCATGAATGAAGGTTTTAACTCTTCATACTGTCCTACGAATGCCTCGCTGGAAGCACCTTCCCATATACCAGTTAAATGATCTCTCATTTTATCTAAACGGCCAATGATATCCGTTACCTGTTGGCTCTCATTATCATATTGTCTAGCTACATCTTTCAGTTCCGAAGGTGTTACGCGAATTTGTGACATAGTAAAACTCCTCCTTTTATCTAATATAGTTACATTTTAATAGACCCATACAATTTCTGCCATATAAATAAGAGCAAAGTCGAAAAATGGTAAATTATGATTATGAAAAACATCCTAAATATGGCATTATAAAAGTCTATGTACCTGTTTTTCAAAATCCCCAAACTCTTTTTTGTATAAATTTTAAATATTTTACTTTTTAATGGTAAAAAAAGTTCCTTATACCCAATATCCCTGAAGCATTGCTCAAATATATGGTTTTCCCTAAACATTATAGTGACTTTAGAATGGAATTAATCAAACGTTTGATTAATATTTGAAAAAAAGGACATCCGACAAAACGGACGTCCTTTTTTCAAAGCAAATAAAATATATTTTGGCCTAACTGTTTTTTTTCGTCCTACCTCGAATGTAATTCGATCTCCACCATACTGACTTCAGCGTTCCTTACATAGCAGCAGGAATACGACATAAAGCGAGAATCGAACTAAAAGGAAAAACAGGATACCTCTTCCCGATAGCCTTTACTAATCCATGGGTTTTAGCTACGTTGATTATTCAAAGGACACCTTACCAAATGATAAAGTCCTCAAATTACCCGCTCTAAAAAGTGTTTCACAAACCGATCACTTTCCACTTTCGTACAGACGCGGGTTCTGGATTCGCTATCCTGTTGACCGATGGTCCTGCCTGTCTCTTCGCCTTCGGTCACCACCTTGACGTTCATCCATTCTGTACTTACAAAACTAGAGTCAACCGTAACCCCCACTGCAAGTGGATCATGAAGGGCGCATCCGCCCAAGCCTGGATGGGAGGATTCATAAGCTTTCATATAAAAGTCAGTCATTTTAGCTAAAAAATGGGCGCTCTCCTTACCTGTGGCCCGCCATTCATCAAGCTTCGATTTCAAGAGACATGTTTGCAGCGTCACATCAAGTCCCACTAATGTGATTGGCAGCCCGGATGAAAATACATAATCAGCCGCCTCAGGATCGGATACGATGTTCGCTTCAGCATAAGGCGTTACATTTCCTTGTACTCTTACAGCACCACCCATTATAACCACCTCTTTAACAAGGGACATGATTAGTGGGGCTTTTTTAATCGCCAAGGCGATGTTAGTCAGTGGCCCAACTGCAATAATCGTAATTTCATGCGGTCGGCTTTTCACTTGATCGATAATGAAATCCGATGCATTTCCTTGTGATGCATTGATGGTCGGTTCAAACTGAAGGGTATTTCCTAACCCGTCTTCCCCATGAACGTGCTTGGGATATTTCTTCTTTTCTCCGCGCACCAATGTTTGGTCGGCTCCTTCAAAAACCGGAATGTGCCTATTTAACTTCTCCAAAACGGCAAGAGTATTACGAGTCGATTCAACAACGGGTACGTTACCAAAGCAAGTCGTAAAACCCAGCACATCCAATTCTGGGGAATTTAATGCATAGGCCATTGCCAAGGCATCATCAATCCCTGTATCAACATCGAATATGATTGGTTTCAATAATTTCACACCTTCCAGAATAGCTTTTTGAGCCATTCATTCAATATTAATGGCCCTTCTCAATAGCCGATCATTTACTTATGTATCGAAGAATCCTTGTTTTCCATCTGAATTTTACCATTCAATCATAAGCAGTTCCACAGAAAGTTAGGAATAATCATAATTTCCAAACAAATAAAAAATCCCAATGGCTCGTTTATCTTCTACTATAATAGAAATGGTTGACCACTTATAAATATCAATGATATAAAAAAGTGAAAAGACGAAGTTGTATCTTAGTAACGGTAAATTCCTTTTTAACTTGCTCAATGCCATCACTTACATTAGAGAGTGTTCTCCAAAGTTATGATTACATGCAGTTGACGAATTTATATTCAAGGTGGAAAAAGGATGAAAATGTTTAAGTTAATAAAAGATGATCCTTCTACGTACAAAAAGGGAACAAAATTCTTTTTAATATCACATTCAGAATTCATTGGTGTGAAAAGTTATGTATTACTAGCTGAAGATTTGAAAGGAAAGATCGAAGTGACGGAAGAGGAATTGAAGAGTAAGTTCGTTTCCATACATTGATCAGTTCAAAAAGCTGAAAAAAGCGAGGGAATTTCATGTATGAAATTCCCTCGCTTTTCTTATTTTAAGTCTTCAATTGAATCAATATCGACGTAATCTGGTACGACCAGTCCATTCTTTGTTCCTTTTAAGTTTGGTCCAAGGTCTACCATTTCATCTTTATACTTATTATAGTATTCAAGATGTGTACCAGGAAGCCATGCAGCCACCATTGCGTCCGCACTTCCGTTTGCAACGCCGGCAAACATTGGTCCGACTTCAACTTGACTTAATGTTACGTCATAACCATTCTGCTCCAGAACTTTGCCAATCACATTTGTGCTGGCAATTTCAGTGTCCCATGCAACATAAACCAGTTTGATTTTTTCACCATTTCCTGATTCAGCACCTTTGGTCCATTGGGATACTTTGTCCTGATTTTCCTTTATCCATTTTTCTGCTGCTTCTGAAGGAGACATACCTTCAGTAACTTTGACCATTACATCTTCCATATCTTTAGTATCCCAGAAGAATTGATCAAGAATTTTATAAGCGCCGGGGGCATCTTTCTCAAGGCCTTTTCTGGCAATCGAATTAATATTTTCAGCCCCGCCAAAGGATTCATTCGGATCTTCGAGATATTTCAAGTTATATTTCGAGAACATCCAATGCGGTGACCATCCTGTAACGACGATTGGTTCTTTTTTATCAATCGCTTTTTTCAATTCAGCAACCATTGCCGCCGAAGACCCTTCAACCAACTTCCAATCATCCAGCTTATAATCATCTATAGCCGTTTTAGTCAACTTCATCAATCCTGCTCCAGGTTCAATTCCGATGATTTCATAATTGGCTTTGGCTGCAAAGCTATTTTTATCCCCGTGCACAGCCGTATCTTTTGTAAAAGCACTGAATAACGCAGTACCTACAACAAGTAACGCCAATATTGTAAAAATGATTTTTCTACTAATGATATGCTCGTAAGCTGGCTTACGTAGGTTTTGTGTAATACGATCGAGAATGATTGCAATGATTACGATGGATAAACCTGCTTCAAATCCTTGCCCAACATTTATTTGGCTGACAGCCCGGTAGACATCCGCCCCAAGTCCAGGTGCTCCAACCAATGAAGCCGTAACTACCATGGATAGTGCTAGCATGATGCTTTGGTTAACTCCTGCCATGATCGTTGGAGTAGCCAATGGTATTTGTACCTTGAATAACTTTTGGCTGCTGGTCGAACCAAAAGCATCCGATGCCTCGATCAAATCATTGGGCACTTCCTGAATCCCAAGATTGGTCATACGGATCGTCGGTGCGATTGCGAAAATGAATGACGCAATGATCCCCGGCACTACCCCTATTCCAAAGAATAATATCGAAGGAATCAAATAAACGAATGCAGGCATCGTTTGCATGAAATCCAAGATTGGGGTAACGATCTTGCGCACCGTTTTATTTTGGGCACACCATATTCCGATCGGTATCCCTATAAGTATGGTTAAGAATCCTGACAATATAACGATAGCCAGTGTTTGAATGCTCGATTCCCAATAACCAAGATTATCGATCAATAGTAAGCTAATGAAAGTAAATATCCCTAATGGCCATCTGCTTGTATAGGTAACCAGAAGGGTTAGGACGATGATTAACACGATGGATGGTCCCGCACTCATTACATCGACCAGGATATCCAATAGACCCTCAATCACATTCGTAATAAGTGTAAATAATCCAGCAAATACAATAGTTATCCAATCCACTAAAGAATCGACCCAAGCTCCCAGTGGGATTTTTGGCATATTCATTGAATTATTCACTCTCCATTTCATTCAAGGAATCTTTATTTCCTGCCAAAGCACCGATAACGGCACCGCGAAGAAGAATTCCTTTAATTCTTTTTTGATCATCAATGACTGAGATTGGCAAGCTTGACGTTGCCATCACATCCATTAGGTTTCCAAGTAATTCATCCTCTTTTACAGTTGGGATATCAGTTGTCATCACTTCTGAAATCGATTGGTTATTGCTCATTGCCTGACGTGCCTGTTCAGCAGTGACGGCACCCAATAACTTCTGCTTTCTATCCACAACAAAAATGCTTGAATACCCTTGTTTACGCATGATTTCCAGTGCTACCCTCGGACCTCTGTCCACTGCGATTTTCTCAGGACGTATCATTACATGTGACGCTGTCAATACTTTTGAAAGATCAACGTCCTCCACGAACTTCTCGACAAATTCATTGGCTGGATTCATCATGATTTGTTCAGGGGTTCCCAATTGAATCACACTTCCATCTTTCATCAGTGCGATTCTATCACCTATTCTTAATGCTTCATCGAGATCATGGGTAATGAAAATGATCGTTTTTTTGTACTGATCTTGGATTTCAATCAGTTCATCCTGCATATCTTTACGTATCAATGGATCAAGAGCACTGAAGGCTTCATCCATCAAGAGGATATCCGTATCACTTGCGAGTGCACGAGCTAATCCAACCCGTTGCTGCATACCACCGCTAAGCTGCGATGGAAGCTGATTTTCGTAGCCTTTTAATCCTACGACTTCAAGGGCCTTCATCGCTTTTTCTTTACGTATTGTTGGATCCGCTTTTTGAATTTCGAGCCCGAATTCAGCGTTTTCCAATATCGTTTTATGCGGAAATAAAGCAAAGTTCTGAAAGACCATGCTTATTTTCTTTTGTCTGACTTCCCTTAACCGGGCAGCGTTCATCTTTACGATATCTTCGCCCCCAATTAAGATTTCACCCAATGTCGGATCGATCAAACGATTGAACATGCGGATCAAAGTGGATTTACCGCTTCCTGATAGGCCCATGATGACAAAAATTTCACCGGGATAAATCTCGAAATTGACATTGTTAACTCCTACCGTTTGTCCCGTTTCTTTCAAGATTTCTTTTTTTGTTTTGCCAGCTATCAATAAATCCGTTGCTGCTTTTGGAGATTTGCCAAAAATTTTCGAGACATTTCTGACTTCTACATATGGCTTCATCAAGTCACCTCATTCTAATAGTTGCCCATATGATTCAGTTTTGCTGAATTTCCCCGTTTTATGCGAGTGATGATTATTAATACACAAGTACCTTGAACTAACCGAAAATGAAAAAGCTATTTTACCCCTACACTTTTTTCATCTGTTCCATTACATATTTACACCGAAAAAAGCGGAATTGACACATATATTAATGGCACCTTCCAGCACAGGGCACAACGTGCAATGAAAAATATTCTATATTTATTATTCCCAAGAATCATTTCTTTACTTGGATTATATATGTGTGATTAATTGAGCATTTCAAGTAGGAAAAAGAGGTGCAATCACAACTGAGGAAACTAGCAGGCAAAACATATACCAACTGTAATATAAACGATTTCCACTTAGAGTTTTTTGTCCAGATGATGGACTAAAGACTACCCTCTAAATTACTTCATTTCCTTAATCAGGTGGAATGATACTTGCAGTGCAGCATGACACCAATACGCATAGAAAAATTGATTATGGGATTCCCATTTCAAGTAGGGAAAAGAGGTGCAATAAAACTGAGGAAACTAACAGGCACAGCATATACCAACTGAATTAAATGGTTTTTTTTATTTTAGAGTTTTGTTCATTCCCAGCACACGGGCTAAACCGTTATCCCTAAAGTACTTCATTACCTTAACAAAGAATGAATATAAATTCAAATGATGTGGGGCGGAATTCTCGCCTATACAGGCAAAAATCACCTTCCAATTGAAAGGTTCCGACATCCAGTGAAAACGTTGATATGCCAGCGTTTTAACAAGTTATTAACCTAAAGGCCCATCTTCCTTCATAAAATTTTTTAGTTTTTTTTAAACCCAAAATGATCCAAAAAACGGAAAAAGCAGTTTTTGGTCAAATAAAACATGTATTTTCTATGCATTTCCCCTTCTGGAGAATCTGGTATTTTGTTCCCGAAACGGCAAAAAAACCTTGAAAAGAATATTCTCATTTCAAGGTTCATAATTAATATTGAATTAATAGTATTGAGAAGCGGAAAGTTCGTTATGCATTCCGGTGTTCATCGAAATCAATTTGGCACTCCTCTAACGGAACTACTTTCGTTTTCTTAATGAACTTATAGCCAAGCCACATTACCAGAAAAAATGGAATGCCAAGATAGGCAGCCATCACACTTGCCCAGTTAATATGATCTCCAATAAAGGCTTGATAGTTTTGCGCCATTAAAACGAAAAAACAAAGGGCAAAGGAAAATATCGGTCCGAAAGGAAACCATTTTGATCGATAGGGAAGATCGTTCAGTGAATACCCTTGAGCAATGTATGCTTTCCTAAATCGGTAATGGCTCGCCGCTATACCGAGCCAAAATATAAATCCAGTGACTCCAACTGCATTCATCAGCCAAAGATAAATGACTCCATCACCGAAAATGGAAGCAAAAAACGCCAACATCCCTACAAGTGAAGTAACAATCAATCCCCAAATAGGAACGCCGCGCTTGTTAAGCTTTCCAAAAATACGCGGTGCCAGCCCTTCGTTTGCCATCGAGTACAACATTCGGCTTGTCACGTAAAGACTTGAATTACCTGCGGATAATACGGCCGTTAAAATGATGGCATTCATCACGGAAGCTGCAAAGGCCAGTCCCACTTTTTCAAATACCATCGTAAACGGGCTAACCATGATCGTGTGTCCCTGCAGACTTCCATTCGTATAAGGAACGATCAATCCAATAACAAGGATTGCCAGGATATAGAATAAGAAAATCCTCCAAAAGATGCTGCGAACTGCACGTGGTACATTTTTTGCTGGGTCTTCACTTTCACCGGCTGCAACACCGACTATTTCTGTTCCTTGAAAAGAAAAACCAGCGGCTATGAAAATACCCAATGTTGCCAAAAATCCACCGGCAAACGGAGCGTCACCCACCGTGAAGTTTTTAAAACCAATCGCCTCTCCGTTCATGATGCCGAATATCATCAATATACCGACAACGATAAAAATGATGATGGTCGCCACTTTAATGAGCGAAAACCAATATTCCCCTTCTCCATACCCTTTAACGGATACGTAATTCAACAAGAATATTAAAACTAAAAACAAAGAACTCCATAAAAACGACGGACTGTTAGGAAACCAAAACTTCATAACCATCGTTGCGGCAGATAGCTCCGCGGCAAGTGTCATCGCCCAAGTGAACCAATAATTCCAACCAAGTGCGAAACCCAGTGCTGGATCGATAAATCGCGTGGCGTATGTACTGAAAGCTCCGCTGACTGGCATAAATGAAGCTAGTTCCCCAAGACTTGTCATAATAAAATAAACCATGATGCCAATTACGGCATAAGCGACCAAAGCCCCACCAGGTCCTGCAGAGTGAATGGCGGGTCCGCTCCCGAGGAAGAGTCCTGTTCCAATCGCCCCGCCCAACGATATCATCGTCAGATGGCGCGCTTTTAGTTTTCTTTGTAAAGAATTTGACGGCTCGTTTTGTTCATTTTCAGCAGGCAGTTGCAATTGCCGATTCTCCAAATTAGATTCCCCTCCAAAAATGCATATTTAATCTAGCACGAATAAAGCATAGTCGATCATTCTCTCAATAGTTTACTTCTTCTATTTCAAGGTCATTTTCTCTTTATGCTGAGACCTTTTTTGGATATAGGAATCTATATAGCATTTACGCAACTATGTTAGGCTTAAATACCCAATACAAAGGGGCATATAAGCCTAACGAATATTAGAAGGAGTCTACGGCATTTTAAAAAACTTATATTCAGCACTTCCCATTATGTCGTAGGTAAGCTCCCATGAATAAATGAATTCCAATCGATTTGATGTAACCAGCTCGCCGTTGCTTCAATGTCTTTTGAAAAAATACGATCTTGCGTAATGCTTGGAATAAGCTTTCTTGCTTCCGTATAAAACTCTTTTGTAAATGGAGCCATCTTTTCAATCCCACGGTATTCCACCGCCTGCAAGGCACAAATGAGCTCAATCGCCAAAACGCGTCGAACGTTTTGAATGATTTGATGGGCGTGTCTGGACCCAATCGTCCCCATGCTTACATGATCTTCCTGGTTCGCTGAAGATGGAATGGAATCCACACTTGCCGGATGTGCGAGTGTTTTATTTTCAGAGACGAGTGAAGCGGCACAATATTGCATGATCATCGCTCCGGACTGCAAGCCAGGCGAAGGACTTAAGAATGGCGGTAAATCATTCAGCTGAGGATTGACCAGTCGCTCAATGCGGCGCTCTGAAATATTCGCAAGCTCGGCAACAGCAATTTTCATGAAGTCCATCGCAAATGCAATCGGCTGGCCATGGAAGTTGCCCCCTGAAATAACCTTTTCACCATCATCAAAAATAAGCGGATTATCCGTCGCAGCATTCATTTCGATTTCCAATTTTTCTTTTACATAATCGAGAGTTTGCCATGAAGCCCCATGCACTTGCGGAATGCATCGAAGGGAATACGCATCCTGAACCCGCAGTTCCCCTTGCTTGGTGATGAGCTGACTGCCGTTGATCATGCGACGAATCCGTTCGGCGACCTCCGTTTGCTGGCGGTAACCGCGTGCTAGATGAACATCCGCATCAAAAGCGTCTTCAATGCCGCGTAACCCTTCTAACGTCAGTGAAGCAATCGCCTCCGTTTGATGGGCCAGCTGTTCGGCTTCAATGTAATTGACGAGTCCCATCCCCGTCATGGCCTGCGTTCCATTAATTAATGCAAGACCTTCTTTTGCTTTAAGTGTCACCGGAAGAATGCCTTCTTTCGATAAAGCGATGATGGCCTCCATTCGCTCTCCTTTATAGAACACTTCCCCTTCTCCCATCAATACTAGCGCCAAATGAGAAAGAGGTGCCAAATCCCCACTAGCCCCGAGAGAACCTTGCTGAGGGATGACCGGATGAATCTGAGCATTCAAAAGCTCGATCAAACGTTCAATGACAACCGGACGAACGCCGGAAAACCCTTTTAATAGCGCATTGGCACGGAGAAGAACCATAGCTCTCGATACCACCTCAGGAAACGGTTCACCTACTCCGCAAGCATGGGAATGAATCAAATTCCACTGAAGTTGCTCTGCGTCCTCTGCATCGATCAACACATCGCTGAACTTCCCGAATCCTGTTGTAATACCGTAGACGACTTTCTTTTGTTTCACGATATTCTCAACCGCTTCCCGGCTTTTTTCCACCTTTTTAACACTCTCGGCTGAAGCCGTGACAAAAGCTTCCCCATACAATACTTTTTTCGCTTCTTCAATCGTTAAAGACTGGCCCGTTAACATAATCATTTCCTGCACCCCTATTCTTTTTTTAAACAAACAAAAGGAGGCCGTATTGACAGACTTATCCAGTCTTTCAATACAGCCCCCTATTTCACTAAATAACTATAGGCTTTTAATTATTCAAATGTGGTTAATTCCCAAGCCAACCGCTTCATGTTCAAATCCCCGAACCGGTGCCCCAATTGTTCCATAAACGGCAACAGCAATCCATTCACCTTCGTCCCCGTTTTTAAACGGCCTGCCCCGAACGATTGCAAACCGAAGGCCTGCCGTCCTCAATAGACCGCCAAGCTCGACTTGGCCGCGTGTCACTCCTTGGAGTGCCTCGAGGATCGCATGATACAGCGCATGCATTTCACGATAAATATCAGGATTGACTAATCCCAATCTTTTCGCTGATGTCTCAATGGCCGCAACTATTTTCTGCAGCTCCATTGAACCGACTTTACCTTTTCCATAAAGCCAATTCATACGCTTTAGATCGGTTGTTAATATGACTTCTTCCTCTTCGTCCGCAAACGCGTACATGATTGCATGGCGCCCGATTCTTCTGTCGAATTCCTTTGTCATGCGGTACCTCTTTTACAATTTTCTAAATACACTAATAACTAAATATTATTGTAAGCGGATACAAGCTGTTTGGTCAACATATTTTTTAATATTTCTTTTTAGGGCTTGCCTATCACCCCCAGTGCCTGTTTATCTTTCTAAAAAAACGGGACTAATTAAAAAAAGCCAATTCTCCTTACAGTACCGGAAAATGGCTTTTTTTCTTATTTTAAATGTTTTTCACGAGTAAGTAGATAAAATACGGCGCTCCTAAAATCGAAACGATAATCCCAACTGGCAATTCCATTGGGGCCATGAGGACTCGTCCCAATGTATCGGCAGATAACAGCAATAATGAACCTAAGATTGCAGTGAGTGGTAATAGTTTTGCATGTCTTGCCCCCACTAATCTCCTGGCTATATGCGGTGCGATCAGACCTAAAAACGTAATGCCTCCTCCAACCGAAACGCATACACCAGCCAATGCGACTGAAATCATCAATAATAGCCTGCGTTCTTTTTCTACCTGTACACCTACTCCAATCGCAATCGAGTCGCCTAAGCGCAAGACATCCAATACTTTTGATTTATAAATCGATAAAGGAATTAGCACGACCAACCACGGTAACAACGCCCATACAAAGGTCCAATTTGTCCCCCAGATCGTCCCGGATAACCAGATTAGTGCCTTCATGAAATTGTTCGGCTCCATTTTCATCTGGAAGATCACCAGACCCGCACCGAATGCTGCATTTATTCCTATGCCTACCAATAATAGTCTCGCGGGCGTCACCCGCCCTTTTTTCCAAGATAATACATAAATTAAAAAAGCGGCAAGAAAAGAACCCAATAAAGCAGTGAACGGCATGATGAATACCGATGCCCCCCCCTTGAAAAATGCAGTGCTTTGGAAGAAGAACATATAAAGTACAACTGTGAATCCTGCTCCTGCGTTGATGCCCAGTATGCCCGGGTCAGCTAGGGGATTTTGAGAAATGCCCTGTAGAATGGCACCTGAAATGGCAATCCCCATTCCAACTAGAATAGCCAGAACAATTCTTGGTAAACGAAATTCGAAAATCGTCAACTCATTTTGAGCAGTGCCGTTTCCTAATAATGTCGTCATGACATCAGTCAATGGAATCTTAATATAGCCTGCATTAATACTAATGAAAAATACAATAACGGTTAAAACGCTAGTTATGAAAAGCAGTTTTTTATACAATCCCTCTTTTGGGGCTGAATGCTTCATCATAATCCCCTCCCTTCATTACGTGCTAAATAAAGGAAAAAGGGGACACCGATAATGGCTGTTATGGCTCCAACAGGCGTCTCGAATGGGGCATTCACCATGCGTCCGACGATATCGGCCACAATCAATAGCACCCCACCCAAAATTGCAGAACATGGAATGATCAGCCGATAATCATTACCTATCAGAAACCTTGTAATATGGGGAATGACCAAACCTATGAATCCTATCATTCCCGCTATTGATACTGCAGCTCCCGTCAGCAACAATACTACAATCGTTCCCATTAGTTTCACTATGCCTGTATTTTGTCCAAGTCCCTTTGCCACTTCTTCACCTAGGCTGAGAATGGAAATAGAACGCGAAAGGGCTAAAGCTAACAATAGCCCGGCCAATATAAATGGCAGCGTAAATAAAACATGCTGCGGCTGCACACTTGAAACTCCCCCAGCAAACCAATAGCTTATATCCTTTGAAATATTGAATTTAATCCCGACTGCCGTAGAAAGTGAGCTAAGCAAGGATGTAATGGCCGAGCCGGCCAACGCGAGCTTTACAGGTGTAATGCCACCTCTCGAAAACGATGTAATCCCGAAAACCAGTGCTGCCCCTAAACCTGCACCTACAAAAGAGAACATCATTAAACCTAGGTAAGTTACACCTGGTATAACCACGAGAGCAATTGCAATTAGGAATGAAGACCCCGCCGTTACACCCATTATCGAAGGTGATGCCAATGGATTTCTTGTCATTCCCTGCATGATCGCTCCGGAAACGGCTAAAGCAGCTCCTACACATATAGCGGCGATTGCACGTGGAAACCTTAATTGCCGAATGATCGTATGTGCCGGATTATCTTCATCGAATTGAAATAATGCGTTGTAAACATCACGATAACTTAAATCGGCAGCCCCAAAGTTAATCGAAGCCACGACCGAAATGAGCAATAAGACAATACCTACTATCATTATTATCAAACTTACTAATCTATTTTTATATGTATTTTGCGGTATCTTATCTATCTTTGTTTTTGAATTCATCTTAACAACTACTCTCTTCATAGTGAAAATGCCAAAAATAACGATTGACAATGAGTGGTTTCTATAATTAAATTAATTGAAATCGATAATCATTATCATCCACGGTATATTTTATCATATCTTTAGGAGGATTCAAATGTATAAAGTGATAAGCACAAAAAAAATGTTACAGGCGATGGGCGCTGGATTATTAGCCCTTTCCTTAGCTGCCTGCGGTGACGAAGAAGCGACGGATAGTCAATCTTCTACAAATAAAACAAATCAAACTTCAGCTAAAGACCAACAAGCAGAAGCCAAAACAAGAACCTTAACGGATGCAATGGGGAACAAGGTAGTTGTCCCAGCTAATCCGAAACGTGTCATCGCTACATATCTTGAGGATAATCTAGTCACACTTGGGATAAAGCCTGTCGCTCAATGGAGTGTGAAAGATGGGGCAAGTATACAGGGGTATTTACAAGACGAACTTGATGGAATTCCTACCATTCCACATGACCTCCCTTTTGAAGCTGTTCAAAAAATGGAGCCGGACTTAATCATCATGGACTCTGCGAGCATGGTTGAAGGCGGAAAGTATGAGCAATATAATAAAATCGCACCTACATATGTAATCGGAACCGAGGTAAACAATGACTGGCGTGATGAACTGAAGCGCGTTGGAGAAGTATTTGGCAAGGAAGAAGCCGCTAAGAAGGCTTTAGAAAAGTATGATGCTAAAGTTGCAAAGGCGAAAGAAACCTTAAAAAAAGAAACGGACAATCCTTCCGTGGCAGCCGTTTGGCTAGTCGGCGGTAAATTCTTCGTGGTAAGCGACAACCTATCCAGCGGAGCTGTCATGTATGATGATTTAGGCTTGAAAGTTCCGGCTGTCGTAAAGGAAATATCCGCTAGTGCAACAGGAAACTGGAGCGCCATCTCTCTAGAGAAGTTAGTGGAAATGGATGCCGATCACCTATTCTTGATCAATAGTGATGAAGCCACTGGCTCTGAAGCCTTGAATGAGTCTTTATGGAAAAGCATTCCTGCTGTAAAATCCGGAAATGTTCATGAGTTTTCTGCTGATGAAAGCTGGTTATACACTGGTGCAATCGCTAATGAACAAATCATTGATAATGTTTTAAAAAGTTTAGTGAAATAATAAACGAGGCTATCACAGACAGTGATGGCCTCTGCCTGTTTCACCCATAAGGGGACCTATTTTCGATTCATGTATAATGAAATCAAGGAAAAATGAGGTTATATCATGTTGACTGTTATCAAGCGTTTCTTAAATTATTATAAACCTTATAAAAGGCTATTCATTATTGATTTTTCATGTGCAGTTTTAATTGCCGTTTTAGAATTGGTCTTCCCTCTGGCAGTAAACCGAATAATAGATGACTTATTACCATCTAACAATTGGAAATACATAATTATTGCTTGCATAGTGCTTCTTTCCATCTACTTATTAAGTACTCTATTAAACTTCATCGTTTCTTACTACGGACATAAACTTGGTATAAATATCGAAACGGATCTTAGGGAAAATCTATTCTCCAAGCTTCAAAAGCAATCCTTTAAATTTTTTGATAATAATAAAACAGGACATTTAGTATCCAGGATGACGAATGATTTAATGGATATCGGGGAAATCGCACACCATGGTCCAGAGGATTTATTTATAGCGTTCATGACCATTTTTGGCGCCTTCTTTGTCATGTTTCAAATTAATTGGCAATTAGCCATTATCGTATTTACCGTCGTTCCTTTTTTAATAATCTTATCCGTTTATTTCAGTCGTAAAATGACAAGGGCTTTCAAAATGATGTTTGGTGATATCGCGAATTATAATGCCCGTATCGAAAATAATATTAGTGGCATCCGCGTTGTCCAATCCTTTACTAAAGAAGCTCATGAAGTTCAGTTATTCAATCGCAGCAACTCAGAATTTCGCCTAACAAAGCTACTTGCTTATAAAATTATGGCGTGGAGTACATCCATGAACTTCATACTTATGAAATTAGTCGCCTTAACCGTGTTAGGCTGCGGAGCATGGTATGTCATCCATGGAAAAATGACTTATGGGGAATTCGTGGCATTCATCATGCTATCCAATATCTTCATAGCACCTATCAAACAAATCAGCTCGATTTTGGAAACCTTGCCAAAGGGGTATGCAGGGTTCAAAAGATACCTGGAATTGGTTGATATGCTTCCAGATATTGATGATGTCAAGGATGCAATCGAAGTTGATCATGTAAAAGGTAATGTAGTTTTTGAAAATGTTTCTTTTGGCTATGAAGCGGACAGAACGATACTGAAGGATATCTCATTTTCCGTAACGGCAGGTAACACGATTGCATTGGTAGGTGCTTCAGGTGGTGGTAAAACAACATTATGCAGTTTGCTGCCCCGCTTCTACGATATCCAGTCAGGAAGTATTCAAATTGATGGCATCGATATCCGGAACTACAAATTGACTTCATTAAGAAAGCATATCGGCATCGTACAACAAGATGTCTTTTTATTTGATGGAACGATTCGGGATAACATCATGTACGGCAATACCGAGGCAACCGAAGCCCAATTGACCCAAGCCATCGAAGATGCTCAATTAAATGACTTGATCGAACAATTGCCCGAAGGCTTGGATACGTTGATTGGAGAACGTGGAGTGAAATTATCAGGTGGGCAAAAGCAGCGTGTCTCGATTGCCCGTATATTCCTAAAGAATCCACCGATATTAATACTCGATGAAGCCACTTCCGCACTAGACACCGAGACCGAAAAAGCAGTTCAGAAAGCATTGGAACGACTCTCGATAAATCGGACTACACTTGTCATTGCACATAGATTAGCGACAATTAAACATGCCGATCGCATCATCGTTGTACAAAATGGGGAAATCATCGAACAAGGTGCCCATGATAACTTGCTCCATCAAGGCGGAGCATATAAAAATCTGATTCTTGCCCAAACTGTATAATTTCAGCTCGGAAACCAACAGCGGTCAGACATTCTGCCATAATCGATTACAAGATAAAAGACCTCCCAACATGAACTAATGGGAGGTCTTCAACTTTTTGGAGATATACATACATACATTCATTCATTCGTTTCCAACGCTTCATAAATAGCAGTCACAACACTTCCATAGCTTCCTGTTTTGAAGAGATCGCCGAAAAACTGATTGGAATTGGCTACAGGGTTGACGAGCGGAGAGTGCTTTTTATTTGTTAGTAACACGATCCCTAAATCTATTTCAGGATCGATGATCGTGACTGTTCCAGTCCACCCCGTATGACCGTAAGCACGGTCGCTCGCATAAGGACCGAACATCCACTCCATGCTAGCATCGCCATTTCGTCTCCAGCCAAGTCCATAGGTTGGATTCATGTCGGAAGGTGCAATGAATTCATCCACCGTTTCTTGATCAAACAACGTATGCTTCCCGTAGCCTCCTCCATTCAGCATCACCTGCAGAAGGGCAGCGAGATCTTTAGTAGTGGAGAAAAGACCTGCATGACCTGAAACGCCTCCCATTGAATAAAAGGCTTTTTCATCATGAACTTCCCCCTGAAGTGTGTATGTTCGAATGTTAGGAAAGTCAATCACCCCATCCCGTGTGTTCCCGAGCAATTCAGTCGCCGCGGCATCCTTTGGCTTAAAGCCTTTCTGAAGGGGATTGAACATTGTATTTTTCAATTTGAGCGGCTTGTACAGCTCATTTTCAACATACGCATCAAGTTGCTGACCTGTAATTTTCTCAACAATGGCGCCGAGTAGCATATAGTCGACATCACTATATACATTCTGCGTTCCAGGTACATATGTCAGCGGTGTTTTGGAGATGAACTCAATGGTTTTATCCCGTTCCTGTGAGTAAAGTTCTTTTGAAACATGTGGATTATGATATTGCGGATCTGGTTTAAAGCCGGCTGTATGATGAAGGACGTCAATAACCCTCAAGGTATCCTTACCTTTAATTACATCCGCTTTCGTATCCTTGAATTCAGGAATATATTGCTGAACTTTTGCCTGGATATCCAGCTTGCCTTCACTGACTAATTTCTGAAGTGCAAAATTAGTCGCATACATCTTCGTGTTTGAAGCAAGGTCAAACAATGTATCGTTTTCCATTTTCTGAAATCTCTTAAGAGGCGTATGTTCATTAAACTTCCGCTTGTACCCGTAGCTTTCATTTTTAACGATTTTTCCGTCCTTTATGACAATCAGGGCAGCACCAGGGAAACCGGCAGCCACTTCCTTTTCAATCAGCCCATCCACCCTTTCAAGCTTTTCCGATGAAAAGCCAACCTCCTCCGGTTTTTTTGCTTTTGTTAACACAGGATATAGGCTGGCTGTTTCCTTCGCAGCAACTTCCTGTATGGTATTTGCTTTGACATAGGATGCCGAAGGTGCAAGTAATGAAAGTGCCAAAATTGAACCTAGTGTGCAACTTGTCCATATTTTCATCATGTTCCCCCTTTGAATGCCTATTTTAGAAAACCATGAAAAACGCGTTTCCAACCCTTTAATACTTTGCCGAAGTTATCATTGCTACTCTAAATAGTTATCAATGAAAACGGATTTAGTTGTTTCTATGTCTGTACTAAAACTCTCATGCCGTTCACTTCCTATTACTTGTAAGTTAAAGCCTGAAGATACTGTTTTAGGTCCTATATGAAGACTTTCATTCTCTAAAAGGTAATGATCACCTTCTAGGTCTATCTCTTCATTCAATCCAGATGAAACGATTAATGCGTATGCAAATTCTTGATTATCAAAAAAATCTTTTTGATTTAAGGTATCGAGGGCTGAAAAAAAACGATCCGCATACATTAACTTTTCATATTGTTGCCATTGGGTTACTGTACTTTTGCTAATTTCAATTTTATTGTCTTCCTTTGATGCACAAGAAAAACAGTTTCTATAATGATAAATTGTATATTCACCAGGATCTTTGTCTACTAAATCAAACTTAACTGAATATATATTGTTCTTTTTATCCAAAATTAATTGGAAGTTTTCAATTTTGACTTTCCTCTTTGATATGTTTAATTTTCCCCTAAAAGATTCCCAACTTTCTTGACTGTTTACCGTTTTAAAGTCAGTCTGTTTATATAAAGGCACTTCTTTTATATAATTCTCATTAACATAATATATTGCAGTGAGTATTGCTATTAATACAAACGTACCGCTAATCGCCCATTTTTTTATATTCAAACCTATCTTCCTTTTTTATCAAGTCCAGCCTTTTCCTAAAACCAACTAAATATTTCTATTTATTGTCAATTTTCAGTATATAATATCTCAAGCATCATTTCAATTTGATATTTATAACTATGAAATGATGTTTTTAATAATGACTTTTCCTGACGATCGTACACTTTAGGGGCCTTCAACTTAATAGATATTCTTGATGAGCATTCATTTTCTATATTCTATATCCCGTTTAACCACTCCCATATGGACTAGAATTCTGTAAATAAATACTATTACATATTTATTTACTACCTATATAGGAGTAGAATATACTTTAAAAAAAAGAAAGAGGCTATCATATGAATTCAGCATACTCACCAACAGAAACGTCTAAAACAAAAGCCTTGGTCATCAATGCACTTTTCATCGCATTGACCCTTGTAGCCACGATGTTCATCAACATAAAGCTCCCTATAATGGGTAACGGTGGCCTGATCCATCTGGGTAACGTTCCTCTTTTTATAGCTGCCTTCGTATACGGCAAAAAATCGGGCGCCATTGCAGGCGCTTTCGGAATGGCCCTTTTCGATCTTTTCTCCGGTTGGGCAGCTTGGGCACCGTTTACATTCATCATTGTAGGAACAATGGGCTTTTTAGCCGGCCTCATAGCCGAAAAGGTACCTGGTAAAAGAGTATTAGTTTACTCAATGGCTGTTGTCGTTGCACTGATTATAAAAATCGTCGGCTACTATTTTGTCGAAGTTATCCTTTACGGTAACTGGATACAGCCATTCGGCTCCATCCCTGGCAATGTTATGCAAGTCGTATTGGCCGGTATCATTGTTGTGCCACTTGTAGGACGCTTAAAGACAAGAGCTCTACAATTATAGGATGAAACATAATTTGGAACTATTTTCAAACCATCCTTCGAATTGATGGATTCGAAAAAGTCCTGCTCCATTTGATAACGGGCTAAAGACAAAAGAAAAGCACCTAATAAAGTAGACACTTTGAAAAAAGAACTACTTTATTGGGTGCTTTTTTATTTGATTTGTTTAATGGTGGAATGACAAAAGAGGTATTCCTTACCCATACTACAGACACGAAATAAAACATATACTGAATGATACTTGAGATCAGATAAGAAAGGAGAAATCTGCTTTGACAAAATATCGGATCATATCATTTGATGGCGGCGGCACCTTAGGCGCTTTAAGTTTACAACTTTTGAATAGACTGGCTCAGCAAAACCCCAAATTAATTAGTCGAACCAATGTTTTTTCGGGAAATTCAATCGGTTCATTCACTGCCCTTGCGTTAGCAAGTGGAAGATCGCCGAAGGAGACACTCCGGTTTTTTAAGGATGAAATACTGCCGGCATTCAGCGTTTCCCGATCAGGTGGACCTGTTTTTAATCAACAATTACCATACTCTGGTTTCATTAAAGCGGTACAAACATTTTTTCCGCCAGATCTTCTCCTCAAAGACTTAAAAAGACGAATTGTTGTCCCTGCATTTCATTTGTTCTCACCGGAGCTGAATCGTTGGACTCCTGTGTTATTCCACAACTTTCCTGGCTCTCCCTATTTAAATGAGAAAGCGAGTGATGTAATACTACGGAGCAGTGGTGCTCCTGCGACGCAACGAGCTTATCAAAACTACGTGGATGGGTATACAGTAGCAACTAACCCCAGTACTGCCAGTATCGCGTTTGCAGTGGGGAAAGCCAAACAGCCATTGGATCAAATTGCGGTATTATCCATTGGAACGGGTGAAGAGTCGACTCGACTAAGAAGAGATACGACGGGTTGGGGGATGGTGAGCGCAGATAATATACGCCCCGAAAATATGAAGAACCTTCCCCCAAATTGGGGAGTTCTTTTGGACCGATCGCCCAATGAACCCTTACTGCCATTTCTTCAGATTGTCGCAAGTGGATCCGGTTTCTATGAATCCATGGTCAGTTCTCAGCTTCTAGGAAATCGTTTTTTTCGGCTAAATCCACGCATCCCTAATTTCTCCAAAACGGACCCTTCTGTGGTTCCAGCCCTCATTTCAATTGCTAACAAAACAAATTTGCAACCTGCCGTTCAATTTATAGAGAAAAACTGGAATTAATAAAATTATCCCATAAAAAAACAGCCAGAACCTGGCTGTTTTTATTCATTCAGTTCTTCTTCAACTATACTGCCCCTTTAGTTTATTAAGAAAAACCGAAATCAGATAGCTGGGCAGATGTAAAAGAGATACAAGAAAGATTAGGCATACCAGAGGACAAAAAAAAGCCCTTCTTGTTGTGAGTGGGCTCTAGTTAAACTGTTTCCTCTTCCTTCATTTCGATAACAAAATTAGATGGAATCATTTAATAAATCTATCTTATCGAATCTCAAAAGCCATTGACTTATGCCACCACTCGTTAGGTATAAATTGGAATAACCATAGGTAGAGTGTCGAGGTTGGGAAGTAATTCTAACGCTTAACTTTAACACGCATCGCTTGATGACTAGTGGGTTCTTGATTGTTCGCATACATCGGTATAGGAACGACCATGTTTGTATGGAAAAACAAATTATCCATAACAGCAGTAACACAATCTTCACAATAATAATTGACGAAATCTCTCCCTTGTTCAAAAAGCGGTGTCAAGGTATCTATGTCAGCCCATTTAAAACAGTACATACACATTTGCCTCATGATATATCACTCCTTTTTTTATGCTGGGAAATGATCAAAAGAAGAACATGTGCTACTTGTCGACATTATTCATGACACGAAACTCTTTCGTAAAGAACCCTACAACCAAAAAAATTTTAGTAGCAAGGGCCAGGGAATAAACTGATATCCATATATATACCACTTATCCTGAGTATTAAACCTCCCCAAAAACATTATTCGAATTAATAGACTAGATTGGTAGTAGTCCAAAGTTCGTTTTACCTGCTCAAATATAATCAAATATTAGCTGCTTATTCTCCTGTTCTACTCTAATCCTTCTATCCATAGGTCAACTAATTGGAACCATTGATTAATTCATATTTATCATCGGGTCATGTACGTTTTTGCTAAATTATCTTTGAACCTCTAAAACAGGTCAAAGAAATATTAAATAAATTAGTAATTTGTTTATTGCGAAACGTTAGGAATAAATATATAATTACGGACAAGACCTTTATTATCCGTAAATATAAAAGAGGTTGAATCCGGCTTATTATCGACTTAATTATCTTAATATTAAAAAAAAGGGGGCAATCATGGAGAATGCACAGATGAGCAATGGTAAACGTAATTTCATATTTTCGTTGCTATTTCTTGGATGGATTGTTGATTCATTAACGTTGTTTGGTATGAATGTTGCTATCATACCTATTAGTAAAGAATTGCACTTATCGCAAACTCAGAGTGGAATGGTAATTAGTAGCTTCTGGTTAAGTAGTACGTGTATGACTCTTATTGCTGGGTGGTTTGCAGACAAGTTTGGTTCGAGAAAAGTTATTGTAATAGCAGTATTCATCATATCTCTATTTTCATTGTTAACAGGTATGGTTGGGTCATTTTTAGCGATTTTAGCTATTCGATTAATTCTAGGATTAGGTGATGGGGGATTGCCCACAGGTAGCAGTGTTGCTATTACAGAAATTTACAAAAGAGGAGTTCGTGCAAGAGTGAAGTCGATGTTACTTGCTGCTCAGTTAATTGGTGGGGTACTCGCTTTATACCTTTCTGGTTTAATCGCAGACACTTGGGGCTGGCGAGTTATGTTTTACCTTATTGGCGGCGTTGGTCTAGTCGTAACACTGTTATTACTTAAATTTTACCATCCACCAAAGGTTGTTAAATCAACACAAGATAGTAATATCAGTCCAAAAATTCCGATGAGAGACTTATATAAAAGTAAGTTACTATGGACCCTTGCCATTATGTACTTTAGTTCAAGCATTGTCCATTGGGGCTTCTCTTCATGGCTACCGTCTTATTTGGAGCAATCACGTGGTTTAAATATAAAGACAGTTGGTTCTCTTGCGATGATCCCACAAGCATTTGGGTTGTTATCTGCTATTTTAACAGGCTATTTAATTGATAAATCGTTGGCAGGTAAAGAAAAGTTTATCGTATTAATTGGTGCAGTTATATCAGGCATTTTTTTATTTTTAATGTTTAAGGCACCTTCTATTCAATTAGCCATTACCTATCAAAGTATTTTCACTTTCGGAGAAGCAGCGATTGGTATGGCCACTTTATCTATTCCACTTAAATACGTATCGCAAAATGTAATTGGATCATTTATGGGAACGATGTATTTTTCTGGAGGATTAGCAGGAATTATTGCTCCAACAGCAATGGGCATACTTATAGATGCATTTGAAGGATCGTTCCAAGCGGCGTTCATCTTCCTGATAGGAGCATTAGTTGTAGTATTAATTTGTGCGATATTGTTTAAATTACCAAAACATAATACCAACATTTATGAAAGCGCTTCACTAGAAGTGAAAGCATAAGTTCTATTAATTGTAAAAAATTTCATATTATAATGTTATCTAGGGGTGAAAGAAATGGATTATCGCAATCGATTATCAGAGATAATAGAAGAAAAGCGTGAAAAGCTTATTCAAGTGAGTGATAAAATCTGGAGTTATGCGGAAACAGGCTTCGAAGAGTTTAAATCAGCAGAATTATTATGTCAAACGTTAGTAGAAGAAGGATTCTCTGTTGAAAAAGGTGTGGGAAATATCGAAACTGCTTTTATTGGCAGTTTCGGAAGCGGAAAACCAATTATAGGCTTTTTAGGAGAATTTGATGCCCTTTCAGGGTTAAGTCAGGCTGGTGGTGTTCCACATTTCAATCCTGAGAAAATTGGCGGTAATGGACATGGGTGTGGTCATAACTTACTAGGAACAGGTGCACTAGCTTCAGCCTTAGCACTCCGTTATTATATGGAAGAAAACAAAATTAAAGGTACAGTTCGTTACTACGGTTGCCCTGGCGAGGAAATTGGTGGCGGTAAGACGTTCATGGTAAGAGAAGGATTGTTCGATGATGTAGACCTTGCATTATGTTGGCATCCTGGAACACGCAATAACGTTATGTCGATGGCATCCCTCGCTTGTTACGAAGTTTACTTCAAGTTCAAAGGAAAGAGTGCCCATGCAGCAGCCAGTCCGCATTTAGGGAGAAGTGCCCTTGATGCAGTTGAACTCATGAACGTTGGCGTGAACTATTTACGTGAACATATTATTCCTGAAGCAAGAGTACACTATGCGATTACGAATACAGGTGGTTTTTCACCAAATGTCGTCCAGGCAGATGCAGAAGTCTTATATTTTGTAAGAGCTCCTCGCGTCTCACAAACAGAAGAAGTTTACCAACGTGTTTGTGCTATTGCCAAAGGTGCAGCTCTAATGACTGGAACAGAAGTGGAAATAGATTTTGCATCAGCTCTCTCTAACGTAATACCGAATACAACATTAGAAAAAATTATGTATGATAACTTCGTTGCATTAGGTGTGCCTGAACATGATGAAGATGATCTCCAATTTGCAAAAGCTATTCGTGAATCGCTTTCAGAAGCGGACAAAAAGTTAGAAGTGCAAATGAATAAAGAATTAGCTGGAAAGGCCTTATCGGATGTCATTGACTCATTAATACCTGCAAATGGATCAATGACAGGTTCTACAGATGTTGGGGATGTAAGCTGGGTCGTTCCAACCGTACAATGTATGACAGTTTGTGACGCACTAGGAACACCATTCCATACATGGCAAGTCGTTGCAACTGGAACAACTTCCATCGCTCATAAAGGAATGCTTCACGCCGGAAAAGTGATGGCGGCAACAGCAGTAGAAGTACTCAATCGCCCTGAGATAATTGAAAAGGCAAAGGCAGAGTTAGTTGAGCTTCGGGATGGTGAAGAATACGTTTCACCATTACCAGCCGAGGTTAAGAAATATAAAGTACGTATTTTACAAAACACATAACGCAGGAGAAAGAAGAGCACAAGTAGTTTTGTGCTCTTCTTTCTCCTGATATAAACCCTCCTTGGCACACATCTGGACAAAAAATCCAAACTGAAAATTGCTAGGTTTTTATTTTCTCGCTTTTTGTAATCTGAGTTAAAAATGTGAAATCTTATATATCTTTCGTGGTCGTCCTCGTGTATGCGGCTTCTCCTCGGCAACAACCTGCGCAAACCCTTTCTCCTCAAGTACTGTTAAAATTCTACGGGCACTCCTTGGAGTAATCTGCATATAATTTGCAAGCTCATTTGCATTAAGTTCATCACTTGATAATTTCTTTAGAGAAGATTTCAGCTTATTTAATGTTATAACACTAAGTGATGTTTGTTGGCTTATCGATTCTAATTGTTCTGATATATAGGAATACGTAAGTTGCTCCGGCTTTCCTAACGGGCCTGCTATCTTTTTATCATCAAAGCAAACCATCCATGTGCCTTTTCCACATTCTTTCGCGTGTAATAAGGCATTTCCTGCATTAATTTCAGCATCATATACAGTCTGTCCTATCCCGATTCCACAAGTAACTGCTTCCTTACTGGCCTGATCAAAATCATCGATATCTGGTATCTGGCTAAAATTACCCGTTATATCCTGTAAGAGTCCTCTGGTAGTAAAAATAACATAGCGTCCAAATCCTGAAGATTTAATCGAACCATGTACTTTTTTCGTATATGAGAGCAATTTTTCCATATATTTAATCTCAATTCTAAAAATCTCATCAGTAGAAAATGTATCCTTTATCAGTCCAACAAAAGAATCAATTTCAATGATCTGTACTGCAATCTGGGTAGCCTTAAAATGTAACATTTCATAAGTGCGAAGTATATTGGTTACCACTGCCTCAACGGCCATTGATGATGGAAGAGTTCGATAAGCAGGAACACCGAGACGTTGAAGTTCATCATGTATAGGATGACCAGTGATAGCAGCTTTAGTTTGGCCACTTTTCCAAAGGTCAAAATGATATTGCACTAATCCTTCTAAAGAAATCATTTCCGATTCTACAAATCTTGGCTTATTTTTTATCCCTGCCTCCTGTAAGGCTTGTTCCCATGTAGAGACATCGCTTGAATCAAAACTGATTTCATCAACCTCGATTTTTTGTTCATAAAGTACTTTCAAAACAGTTTTGTACAGAATAGATCCTGTATATTTTACGTAAAATACAGGGGCTTCAATCCGTTTCCAGTCCTGTACTATTTTATAAGTGATCGGACCTGAACAAAGCCACATATCGACTTCTTCTAAAATAGGAGATACCTTCTTATTTAAGTCCTCTTCTGATAGGCACTCAATGGGTATACAAATGATTTCCGGATATTTAATGATAACGGACTGGATAATTTCAAAGGAATCTGCTACACCTAACAGCCCTAGACGAATTTTCAAGAATACCCCTCCTCTTTCATGTTAGCCCCTAAGTTGCTTTATAAACTCAATTTCCATTCTAATTTAATTATATCAAAAGAATATAGCAGAAAAACCTCTTTTAAGGCTTCCCCCTTATCTATCTGTATCCGTACTAACCCTATTCATCCGCGCAGGTATATTAAAATAAGTAAAGCTAATTAAGCTTCACTCATCCATATAAAAAACAACTAAACCAAGGCTTGAATAGGCTTGGTTTAGTTGTTTTACTTAATGATGGAATCATCTTTATATTAGAATTGGACAGGTTCTTGGAATCCAAAAACACAACATAATCAATTTAAAAGTAAGAAATCCTTTGATATTTTATAATTCATATTGAACTAGTTCATTGAGACCTTTTTCCAATATGGCTCTTATGTATCCGAATTTAGAAACATCATTTCTTTTCCTCTACTTTTTCAAAACGTTGGCAAAATATTACCGAACTTTAAAATGAGTGGATTTTATCAAAATATCTTTAGATGAGTATTGGTGTCTAGCTCCCACGGTCAGAACGTGATTGCACCAAAATTTCTTTTGAAATCTGATTTGAAGCGTTGGGGACTTTTCGGTTCTCATAATTAATCATATCTGAAGAATAAACCATGATACTCACAACTCCTCCTTGTGTTGTAGCTCGGATTAGGATAGGTTGATTGTACTTGTTTTTAAAGCTAAAATCAGGACCATTCCAGCTTACTGTAGCATCTCGACCAGATGGAACATAAGGAACGCTCCTAGTATGGGAATAGCGTTGAATAGTTTGCAACCCTGCATTGTCGATTGCGTTAAACAGGGTGGATGACACCTGACAGATTCCTCCACCGATTCCTTCAGAAAACTCCCCTTCGACAATAACTCGAGCAAGCATATATCCTTTGTCTCCTGTTCTCCTGCCAACGGCTTGGTTAAAAGAAAACGTCTCTCCTGGAAACACGACATAATTATTAATGGCTTTTGTAGCAAGCAAGATATTATTTGAACGATTTTTATTGTTCTCATTAAAATAGGTTCGATATTCACCTATTTTTTTCACACGAATCTGAGCAAGCAATTCGATGTCAACTTTTGGATAAATAGCAAGCAAAGGTACTTCTACTTTGTTTGCTTTATTACTATACAAAAAGGAATAAAGTTGCTCATCAAACGCTTGATGGTAAAGCTTATAACCTACCCGCCCAGGTAGAATATTACCATAGTTATCGATAGTGGCATTTACAGGTTTTTGGTACACTTGTCGGTCAAGTTTTTCAATAAACAGATTGTATTTATTCAAGTCCATCATAGGAACATTTAGTAAGGGGATAGTAACATCAGCACGGTTGACACTGGCAATGGTTTGTCCATGTTGAGTTACAGATAAGCTTTCAGAGATATTCACTTGTTGAACGAATAGTAGCATTCCGGCTATCCATATTAATCTCAATTGAATGCCCCCCGCACTAAGTTGGATTTATCATTTCATGTATACCTTGCTTCATAAATCCTATTTTAAGGCTTCATAGAGTGCATCTTGATCAATGAACCAACGATCAGTTAAATTTTCCCTACGGATCATAAAATGCATAACCTTTATTTCTTTGCCTTCTCTCTTCGTATAAATAGCTACTTGAACGGGTACATCCACTAGAAATAGCCCATTTAGTTGTTCAGGCGGTTGTCTTAAAGGGTCAGCTACTCCAAGATATGTAATATCTTTAACAAGTTTATTAACACGATCAGGCTGACTCGGATTTGATAAGGTCATTGCTAATAATTTCTGATTTTCTTGATTAATCGCAATGGTAAAAATACGTATAAGTTCATAGGGACTTACCGTTTGTATATAATCATCAAGCTTACCAGCCGCTTTCAATACCATTAATTTATGAGAAAGATCTTCGTTTTTCAAACGATGCGTAATACTTCCAGAAAAATGAACACAGAAATGACCTGAAAAACCATTTTGAAGTGCACCAGCACCATGTGGCATTCCGTGCATAGATGCAGCAATCATTTGATTATTGATTAATACAATAATGGCTCTTCTATTCCAACTCCATTTATTATTATAAATTTTCTTCATGATCTGAGTGTCTTCTTTGGTTAGTGGCTGTACATCCGCATGATGACTACCTGCTCTTCGTTGTACCTTAAATGATAAACCAGTTTCAATATCAATAATGGTGAAATTTGTTTTATTAGGAATAATGTTGTTTACAATCTCCCAAGGTAACATCTCAATTTTAAAGCTTATGGGTGCTTCTTCATCTTCCCATTCAATTGCATAAACCGAGTGATCGACCATTAAGACAATAAGAAAAATAGCGATAAATACTTGATAACATTTATTTTTTTTCATTTGATCTCTCCTGCATTTTTTCTTATTATTTCAGGACATACTCAGATGAATACCCTTGAATATTTGGAAATTCTTCAAATCAAACTCCTCCCTGTTCATTTATGTTCTAAACGAATCAGTTATAAAGGCTTAAAAAGACTTAGTCATAATAGTGTTGATGGTCCAATAAGTACTTTTGATATCCCTAATCGAATAACTTTATAAAACACACAAGATTCCACCATGATTCAATCTTTGCAGAATAGCATTGAGCAAAATTAAAAGTTCATATGGATTGTTTGAATTAAGAAGAATAAAGATATATTCTCCATACGGAAAAATCAACCATGGGCTATTTTTTGTTAATAATCAGTAAACGATCGCTTTAACTCCTAATTTAAAGGCACTCGAACGGGCTATTCAAGCGAATGTCCCCCAAATTGCTGTATTTATTGGGGCAAGCTCAACCTTTAACAAAAAAAATATAAACAAGACGACATACGAGTCTCTTTTAGAAACTGAAAAAATGTTTATCCTAGCTAAAGAACATGGGATTTTCACGAGAGCTTATGTCTCAATGTCCTTTGCTTGTCCATATCAAGGAAAGGTATCTTTCGAAGAGTTAAATTATGTTTGTCAACGTTTTGTGGAACTTGGGGCAGGTGAAATTGACATTGGCGATACAAACGGATACGCAAGCCCTAAGATTGTCTACGACCGGTTTTCAAGACTAAAAGATTTATATCCTGACACTGTTTTTATTGGCCACTTCCACGATAAACGAAAAATGGCATTAGCTAACACATTAGCAGCTATGGTAGCAGGAATTGATAAGTTTGATAGTTCAATTGGAGGGCTAGGTGGCTGTCCATTTTCACCGGGAATTTGGCAACTGAAGAAATAGCGCTGATGCTCTCGGAAATGGGAGTAGAAACAGGCCTACAATTAGAACAAATTGATTGCAAGTAACCCATACATCTGTATGGCGGCTAATTCCTTTGGAGTCACGACTCTTCCCTAAACCGATTGGAGTCAGTTCTTTAATCCAATGGTAACTTCTGATACGCTATTTCTGTATTAATAATTATGACCTTATTGGTAACGACTAAGAGAGGGTACCCCAAGGAAGTGACCTCACTATTTGTGGGGCTCTGACCCTTTGGGATAGCCTCTTCATTATTAAACAGTTTTACTTCGTTTCAGATTCATTTTTGCCCATATCTTCAGCTAATTGTTCAAATGATCTGACCTTACCATGTGGATTCTGCGATTGTTTACGATCTTTCCATTGGCGTTCTTGTTGCTGCTTAGATTGAGTCATCTAAAATAAGCTCCTTTACATAAAGTTCAGTAAATAGTTTGAAGCATGATAAGCCTTCACCCTCTGTACTCGGTGCAGGCATCACTTATCATGAGTCGAGTCTGGAAAGTATTAATTAATGCATGCCTTTCCACTCACCTTGATTTTTAGATGCTTTTTCTTTTTTTGCTTTATTTTTATGTGCCTGATTAGCGTTTGCACTGCCAAATTCTTTAGAGAATTCTGAATCAGTTTTGCTTGAATCAAATCCTTGTTTGTTCTTTTGGTCTGCATCATTTTTCTTTGTTCGTTTTGCCATGGATACCCCTCCTTCTTATCTTTAGTATGAGATCAGAAAGAAGAAATATACCCTGAATTAAAACTGATAGTAACAAGAATCTGTCATGCAATTCGGGTTAAAAACAAAGTAAATAATAAGTTCCAGTTCGGTTATTTTATAAGATATATCTACAATGTTGACATTTTACATAAGATGTTTGAAATTAACTTAACACTAGAGTTTCTTGACTTGGATTTTTACGAAACAATGGATACCCTAATGCACGAGATGGCTCACTTGTATAATCGGACCCATGATGTTCAAGACGTTCAACAAAAGCCTATACTCAAATCCACTCTTTTCCATTTTCGCGAATGAATTTAATATCGTTTTGATAATGTTCAAGATGCCCTTCATCTATCATCATTTGAAATGCACTGTCACCTTCACTGGCTTTTCTTGTAATTGTATTACATAACCCTTCCAAGCGTAGCAATATCATTTCCAAATAATCTTCTTCTATTCCCTCACCGTAGGATTCAAAAAACAATCTAATTCTTTGTTTTATACGGTTAGCGTGCTGTAATGAATCATAATAAACTTTCTCACCTGTTTCAGAAAGATAAAATCTACTTAAGGGGACAACAGTATAAAGGGTATAAGCTATGTCCCAAAGTTTTGGACCAGGTCCAGCAACATCGAAATCAATAATACCTATTGGGCTTTCATGTTTAAAAATAATGTTGTATATCGCAAAATCATTATGGCATACTACCTCAAATTGTTGGGGGGTGTTATCTATCGATTGCCAGCTATCATCAAATGAAAAATCACTCACAGAATCATGATAAAGACGGAGCATTTTCGCTATTTTTATTAAGACATCATCAGACCACATGTATTCTTTTAAAGGATGATTACCAGCTTCTCCTTCAATAAATGATAATATCTCTCTTCCTTTTTCATCAATACCTAAAAACTTTGGGGCATAACTGAAACCTTTGGTCTCCAAATGCTTTAATAGCTTATGAATTTTAGGACTATCTGGCTTTAATTCTCGTCGTACAGTATCTCCCGATCGATAAACCCTAGAGACATTCCCTCCTGTTAGCATTTCTTCTTTTTCATGGTTTGACATCTGAATCCCCCTCCTTAATATGACTTTCTATAAGCCGTAAAATAAATCCTGTTTGTTAAACTCCCCTGCCCCTTTAGTTCCATAAGAAAAAGGTTGCCGCAGCAACCCCTTGTTATACTATCGACCTTTTAGTTGAAGAATGGTTAATTAAAACGTAATGTTTAATAATTCTTTCATTTCAAGAAGAAACATCAGAATGTTTTTCTTTTGATAAATACATCATTTTCTGTCCTGCTCCATTTGCTTCTTTCCGTTCGGTTCTTGAAACAAGACGTAAAACAACAAGTGATCGATTTGGTCTGCTAATTTGTTAGTATATTAAGTAACTCTTTTTTAAAAGTCCTTTGACTTACCTTTCTTATGTTTGGATAGGGCAGATAAAATGGATTGTTCGCCCTCCTCTTGATTCCCCAAAAATTTCTTGGTCAGTCTTAAACTAGGAACAATTTTGAAAACGACCATGGCTGAAACGATACTGATGATGGCTCCAACAAGAACATCTGCTGGATAATGGACACCTACCCAAATTCTCGAAATGCCTACAAGGGCAGCCAAAATTCCCCATAAAAATCCCCAACCCCTTTTGAACAACCAGAAGGTTATACAAAATGAAAAAAATATGATCGTATGATCGCTTGGAAAGGAATTATTGACTGCTTTTTCAACTAACTTATTAACGTTGGGCAACTCAGCAAATGGTTGATAATTCGAGTGGACTTGCCCTACTATTTTCGCCAATATTTCCGAGATAACTAATGTAATAAATGCACAGATTACCATGATTCTATTTTTATTTCTTCGAGAAAACAAAAACATCAGGACTGCCAATACTAAGAAAAAAATCATGTATTCAGCGATGAATACAAAGAAAGGATTTAAATCGGGGTATTGTTTACCTAGATTATTAATCATTCTAAACAATTTACTATTCATTTCGGACAAAGCCATTGAAAAATTCCTCCTGACTGTATTATCACTTTAACCTTCATTAAGATTAAGCTCCATTATGTATATAAGATGAACTTCAATTAAACCTAAATTTTACATCCTTCAGACAGAAAGTCCATCATCAACTTTCAGAATAAAGTATTCCAATACTCAAATACAAATATGTTTTATCTTGTAGATAAAAAAATCGTTCCATCTTATGCAGGCATATACACCAGATACATCAATGCCTTCTGCAGCTAATACGTTTTGTGCTTTTTCTGCTAGGCTTACTTCTGAGCCCGTTGCAAGTAATAAGGCATCAGGCTTGGTCTTTTCTAACTTTCGATACGACGTATGCACGCCTTCGTATACCTTCTCTTTTGTCCCCTCAAGCGTTGGTAAGTTTAAACGAGACAACACAAGGTGCTGAATAAATCTATTTATTTCAAATTGACTGAATTTTCGGCATGTGATACAGTTGGTATACCACATACCAAGAGGAGGAAAAATGAAAAAAATAGAGACAGTTATGCCATTAAGAGATATAGCTTTTGAGGCAATAAAGAAATCAATTTTGAATTATGAACTATTACCTGGTCAAGCAATTTATGAGAGAGACCTAAGTGAAAAATTAGGTGTAAGTAGGACTCCTGTCAGAGAATCTCTGTCGTTGTTAGAAAGAGAAAAATGGATAATTTCAAAACCACGGGTTGGTACATTTATTAATGAAATAACAGAGGAAAATGTAATGGAAGTAATGGAAATTCGAATGATTATTGACCGATTCTCATTAGAAAAAATGTGTGGAAATATTACTCTAGAACAAATAAAAGTATTAGAGGGTTACATTGAGGAGCAAGAAAAATATAAAACAGATCACCAAAGATTTATTGAATTAGATAAAGAGTTCCATTCTGAAATTGTATTATTAACTAAAAATCAGCGAATAGAAAAGTGGTTTGAGGAAATTGGTGATCAGATTAGATGGTTTGGGTTAAAAGCAATAACTGAGAAAACGCGTATTGAGGAAACAATATCTGAACATAAAGCAATTGTGCAAGGTTTAAAATCACAAGATATTAATCAACTTCTGGTAGCATCAAATAACCATGTGGAAAATACCAAAAATGAAATTATTAATCAATTGAGGAGGAATTCAAATGAGAAAAGTAATTAATTTACATCTTTCTAATGGAGAGGTCAAAAAACATGAAATTGATATTAATAAAGTAATCGTTGTTGGATATGGGGGACGAAATAAAGAAAAAATTCAAGAACACATAGATGAATTAAAAGAATTAGGAATTGCACCTCCACCTAATGTACCGATGATATATCCACAAAAAATAGAACAACTGAATTTTTCTAATGAATGTAATGGAAGCAAATTTTCTTCAGGGGAAACAGAGTATGTGTTATTCCATGACGGAAACGAATGGTTGGTTACCCTCGGAAGCGATCATACTGATCGAGAATTAGAAAAAGAAGATATTTTAAAGTCTAAATCAATATGTGATAAACCTCTTGCAACTGATTTTTGGAGATTAACAGATTTAAAAGAAGACTGGGATAATATTATTTTACGTTCTTATGTTACTTCAAATGGAGAAAAATGCTTATATCAAGAAGACACTTTAGAAGCACTCTTAGAGGTTGATGTTTTATTAGAAAAGCTAGATAAGTTGGGAGAAAAGGATTTAAAACATACGGTTATTTTTTCAGGTACTGTTCCTACAAAAAATGGATTTATTTTTGGTGATAAATTTGAATATGAAATTGAACACCCCAAGTTGAACAGAAAAATTAAACATCATTATTCCATTGTTTATTAAGGGGGGATTGTTTTGAAAAAGAAACCTACAAAGGTTAGATGGGGACTAGCATTCTTTTTCTTTATAATAGGTGTAATCGCTTACATGGACAGATCGAATATTTCAATAATAGCAAAGCCAATGATGGATGATCTAGGCTTAGATAAAGTTCAGTTTGGCATGCTTGCTTCATTATTCTCATTAGGTTATGCGCTAGTTCAAATTCCAGCAGGACTTATGGCAGAAAAGTTTGGTCCAAGAAAAATGATCACTTTTGCTTTAGTATGGTGGTCAGTATTTACGGGTTTGACGGGTGTAGTTAAATCTCACGGTCTATTGTTTATGGTGAGATTCTTATTTGGGATAGGTGAAGGACCGATGTTTCCAGCTAACGCCGTATTTAATACAAACTGGTTTAGAAGAGATGAAAAGGCCAGAGCATCTAGTGCTTTATTGGCCGGTTCATATTTTGGACCAGTTATTGCCCCTATCGTTACGGTTTATATCTATCAATATTTTGGTTGGCAAGCTGTATTTTATATTTTTGGATTAATAGGGTTAATCATTGCGGTTGTCTGGTATGTTATAGCCCGAGACTATCCTGAAATACATAAATTAGTGAATGAACAAGAAAAAGAATATATACTTGAAGACAGAGAAATTGTTGATACCGCTAAAGTTAGAGCCCCATGGAATACTTTTCTGAAAAGCTATAGATTTTGGGCGTTAGGAGTACAATATTTTGTTGTTTTATATATCATTACTTTCTTTTTAGTTTGGTTACCTACCTATCTACTGGAAGATAGAGGGTTCTCATTAAGTAAAATGGGATTTGCCGCAAGCCTACCATGGTTAGCAATACTGATAACTGTAATGACTGGCGGTATTCTTTCTGATTACTTAGTACGTAAAGGTTTTTCAAAACAAATATCAAGATCCTCTTTAGCTATATCAGGTTTAATAGTATTTATTATATCAATGTACCTTGCTGTTATGACAGTATCGCCTTATATGAATGTTTTATGGTTATCATTATGCTTGGGTTCACTAGGATTCACAGTAGTGTGTTCATGGGCTTCTGCTACAGACTTAGGAAGAAACTTTTCAGGTTCCGTTTCAGGTTGGATGAACTTGTGGGGAAATCTAGGAGCGTTTGTATCACCGTTACTATGTGGTTGGTTAGCAGAAAACTTTGGGTGGAATATCACATTAGGAGTAACTGTAATCCCTGTGTTTATTGCAGCTATATTATGGTTGTTTGTGAAACCAGACACTTCATTACTAAACTAAATACAATTAAGAGGAGTGATCCATGTGAATTATTTAGTATTTCAAATGGAATTAGAAGTTGGTAATCCTGAAGAGAATAGGAAAATCATTGAACGTTGGTTAGAAGCTAACTATAGTGATGATGTGGATGTCGTAGTACTTCCTGAAATGTGGTCTACGGGCTATGCGTTGGAGGAATTGGAGGAACTTTGTAAAGTGGATGGTAATCAATCCATTGAATTTTTACAATTACTGGCTAAGAAGTTTAATGTAAACTTGGTGGGTGGCTCAATTGCCATATTAGAAGGTAAAGATATCTTTAATCGTGCGGTGATTGTAAATCGAATGGGTGAGATTGTTCATAAATATGATAAGATGCACCTTGTTCCGATGTTAGATGAGCCCAAATTTTTAACGGGCGGTCATAATCAAGTGGAAATGTTCGAACTTGAAGGTGTAAAAATGGGAATTATTATTTGTTACGATTTGCGATTCCCTGAAATTATTCGTGACTTAGCATTACAAGGTATTCAAGTGTTACATATCGTTGCGGAGTGGCCATTAGCAAGGAAAACACATTGGAATACGTTACTTCGTGCACGCGCAATTGAGAACCAAATGTTTGTTGTTGCATCAAATGTGACGGGTACAAAATTAGGAGTGGAATTCGCAGGTTGCTCACAAATTGTAGATCCATGGGGAGACATTGTTCAAAAATTAGATCAAGAAGTTGGTGAATTAAAGGCAACTTTAGATTTAGAGAAAGTACTCCAAATAAGAAAAGATGTTCCTATATTCGATTCCAGAGTACCAGGAAAGTATAGAAAGTTATAAAGTAGGAGCTACTTCAGAGATACCAATCTTTAGGAGTAGCTTTTCAGGTTTAATTCAACAAAGTATATATTTAATCGGAAATTCAGACAAGTAGATAACTAATCGTCACTCATCAACAGGTTTTCGTTTATGTTTTTCATTAATTATTTTTTTATTAAATATCTTAACTTCTCCAACCATTAGTAACCTCATATCCTCTACAATATACTTGGCTAACTCTTGGACAGTGATGTCCTCTCCATCAATATCAAGGCGGAATTCCTGCCCTTGAAGCCCACCACCATTAGTAAACTCTATTTCAAAGTCAAATTGAACTCTTTTATCCATTTAAACCCTCCTAAAATATTGATTGATGCTTCAATTGCATTGATAAATTAGCCTTTTAGAAACACAGGTTTTTTTACACATTTCAACAGTTCTCAATAGACATATTCTAGACGAAAAAAACAATTACCTTCTTCAACTAACCTACACCGATAGTTCCATAAGAAAAAGCTGCCTTATAGACAGCTCCGATTCAGCTAACACACCCGTTAATTCATTAATAAACCCTGTATGGAAACAAAGAAAACAAATAAAGAGGTAATAAAGCAAGGAAAATAAAAAAGAGAATCATGGAAACTAACTCGAGAAGTAGTACGTTTAAGGTTAGATGAGGGCTGGTCCTATAGGTTAACTTTATAGAATAACCCTGCAATAATATACTATATGCCATTTAATTTTAGGATGTATAATTCCAGGAGATTACCTTGAAAGGAGTTTCCTCATGAATATTACATCTTTTTTAATATACTGTTTTATTGTTACTTTTACACCAGGACCTACTAATATCGTCATATTATCCACAGTGCATAGCTTTGGTCCAAAAAAGGCATTAGAATATACGTATGGAGCAACGATTGCTTTTGGTGTATTACTGGTTATTTCTGCTATGTTGAATACTTTGCTTATAACGATCATACCAAAAATCTTAATTGTAATGCAGATAGTCGGAAGCCTTTATATGTTCTATCTCGCTTATCAAATTTACAAAATGGATACATCAAAACCCCATGTAAACGAAACTGCTACCTTTAGGTCAGGCTTTCTTATGCAGTTTTTAAATCCAAAGGTGGTATTATTTACAATGACTGTAATTCCCAGTTTTATTATGCCGCACTATACCGCAATGTCTGCGGTCACTATAAGTGTTTTAGCTATAACTCTTATTGGACTTTTGGCATTTATTACATGGGTTCTTTTCGGTACAATCTTCAAAAAGTTTTTACAGAATCATAGTAAGATTGTTAATGTAATAATGGCATTATTTTTAGCTTATTCTGCAGTGATGATATGGATGTAGGTAAATTAATTATGAGGTGAATGTAATGGATAAATTTATCTATAAAAAATCGGCAGGTATTACTGCATTGTCAGCAAATATTACTGATTTTACCTATAAAAAGCACTCTCACATGGAGTATGCCATAGGTGTAACTTTGCGTGGTATTCAACATTATAACTTGGACGGCAGTTTACAATTATCATATCCAAAGGGTGTAATGCTTTTTAATCCAGAACAGGCACATGACGGAATGGCACATGATAAGGCAGGGCTTGATTATGTGATGCTATATATTGAGCCACAATTGCTTTTAGAGGTTGCTGAGAAAAAGGATATAGTACGTTTTTCAACCCCTATTGTATATGACTATAGACTTGAACAAAGAATATTAAGTCTTGCTCATGCAATTTTAAGCGAAAAAGATGAGGCTTTGTGCAGCGAATTACTCTTATCCCTCACAGATAGCCTTATTCAAACTAATCTTTCTCCAAACTATAAGAAAGATAACGCTCTAATTAGAAAAGCAAAGGATATGCTTCATACCAACTTAGAAAATGTACTTAAACTTGACGAAATATGTAAAGAGCTTGATTTATCGAAATTTCAGTTTATCAGATTATTCAAAGCCCATACTGGAATTCCACCATACCAATACTTTCTTAACTGCAAGATAGAACGCGCAAAGCAGTTAATAGAAAAGGATGGAGATATTTATTCAGTAGTAGCAGAATGTGGTTTTGTTGATTTATCCCATTTAAATAAACACTTTAAAAGCGTATATGGAACAACAGCATTTGAATATATGTCACAATTAAATTGAGGCGGAGCTTGGTCGATCATAATTGGTTAGTCATTGAATTTAAGAAATGATTATTGTACCAGCTTGCTGCTCCGGAACGAATCATTTCATCGAGCAGGATTTGAATAAATTCTTCTGGCTGAAGCTGGAAAGAGACCGCCCCCCCCTTTACCAAGCACCACAAAAGAAATGGATGAATAAGAACATAAAGCCGAAAGATTGGAAACCTCATTATTTTCTCACATAGGGTAAAACGAACGTTTTTGGTCATTCCAAACAGCACTTTTATCTTCCGTTCCTCAGATGGATATCTTATCTCCAAAAGCTTAATCGGAAACAAATTACCAAAACAATACTTCAACGACATTGTTAGTTATTAAGATATTAAATTCGCATTTTGTCCGCAAGTATGAACCATACAGGATAAAACCTTCAGGGGGAGATTTATATGTCATTAAAGGTTGGAGAAATCATTACATTTGAACGAACTTTTACAGTAAGGGATGTTGAATTATTTACAGAGATTTCAGGTGATGAAGGGATCCATCATATAACCCCGGATGAACAGGGAAGACTTGTAGTTCAAGGGTTATTAACGGCAACTCTACCAACAAAAGTAGGTGGAGATCATAACGTACTGGCTCGTACTATGAATTTCGAGTTTTTAAGGCCTGTGTTTATTGGGGATACAATCATTTGTGAAGTTAAAATTGAAAAATACGAAAGGCAAGAAAATAATAGAACTGCTATTATCGCATCCTTTTTATGTAAAAATCAGAATGAAAAAGAAGTATTAAAAGGGGATTTTTCAGGTGTAATCCTTTAAATTCTTTATACTTTCTTTAACTAGGTACTTTAGTAAAATAGCTGAGGTGCCATTTTTTTAACTTTTCTACATTTTACATATTCCGCAATCGGGCGTGATTGCGGAACAATGAGCAGTCACTTTTTACTGAACAGATCAGAACGTTCTATAAATGATTGGATGTAAATAATTAAGAAACCCAGCTAATCTTCTCATGTGAAGGTAGCTGGGTTTTAAAGTTTGATGTGCAACATAACACTTAAAATAAGCGCAAAATATCTCCAAAAATGACAGTGGTTTTTGTTTGTAAAATGCAAATATCCATTTAATTGTGCAATCGTAGTATTGAGTTAGAGGTGATTAAGATGAACATTACTATCGAGGTTCACTTACGTACATATTGCCAGCAGGGATAAAAGCTAAAAGTCTAAAAACACCCGAAAATTGGGTGCTTATTTTAAACGATAAATTTTACTTGGTCTTCCTCGAGAAGAATAAGATTCCTCTCCAATGATTTCTGCTAAATTAACTTCACATAAACTTACTACAATACGACGTGCATTACTTTCGTCCCAATAGAGATGCGTTGTTAAATCTTTTATTGTAAAATCTTTCAATTTCAATCTGTTAACTAAAGCATATAATTTATTATAATTTTTCACACTTATTTTGGCTTTTTTTAGTTTTTCCATAAAACCCTTGTCATCTATCCGGTAAGAAAAACGTAATTCTTCCTCTTCACCCACAGACTCGATCATTGTTCCGTCCTCTTGTACAATGACGATGCCCTTCTCTGACTTTTCTTTTGAAAGTTGGATGGCACGTTGAGCGTTTATTTCTGCTGAATGAAGTGTTTGGCCATATCCGATTCCTACTGTTACAGTAGCATTGGATTCATTTGACAACAGAAAGACAGTATCTTTTAAATCTTTTATTTTTGATTCAATTGTACCCCGTGTACTAAAGATAAAGTAGCGGCCGTTTCCCTTCTCAACTAATGACCCCTCCAATTGTTCGCAAAATTTAAGAAGTGTTTCTTTTAATTTTATCTCTAAAAATTGTAGATGGTACGAGCTTTTAGCTCTCTCAAATATTTTCTCAAAATGTTCAATTTCAATAATTTGAACACCAATTTGGGTGTCTCTAAAGTAAAAAGTTCTCGATTTTTCTGCAAGAATTCTTAATGATTGGCGAATTTCCATATCAGTTGTAGATATTCGATAGGTTGGTACTCCAGCTTCTTTTAAATTTAGATATACAGCCTCGAAACAAGTTAGTGCACCTTCCGTTTTTCCGGCTTTCCATAAATCAAGATGGAATGCGATTAATTCTTCCGTGTTTGAATCAATATTGAAGTTTTTTATATACATTTCTTTTGGGGGAATATCAATTTGTTTTAACGCCTGCTCTAAATGGGTTGTAGTTATTTCATCGATACTTACTTTACTTAAAAACTCCTTTTGAAAATATCCCATATGCAAAAGACTTTTATAGATGCCTGATTCAGTATGATCAATATATAATAGATTTTCCCCTATTCCTACAGTATTTTTTGCAACCATATATGAAATTTGACCTGAAAAAAACCAGACATCCACGTTTTTATTGAATTCCAAAACGATTTTTTCAGTTTCTCTGAAATCCTCATATGGGTAGGCTTTAAATTCCATGATTGACTCATATTCTTTACCTAAATTAATAATACGCTCAACTGATGAAACAGGACCAATTACCCCAATTTTATACATATTTTTCTCCTTAGTTCAAAAAACTTAATTTCTTTAATCTTATCTTTAAAATGGAGGAAATTAAAGTTTAATCCTTCTTCTATTGGGAAAATACTTTATCACAAGTCATTGTATCTCTTGATTCGTTAAAAGAAAATATTGACCGATTAAATAGGGAATTTTAAAAGAGCTATTAGCATAGATCGTACTTATCTTCTATGCTATAGCTCTTTAATTGGAAAAAACTAGATTATTTTAATAAATTCACCTTAATGCCTTTATTTAATATATTTTGATAATCAATAAAGTCATATAAGTCCCCTTCAATTAATGGATTTAAGCTCTTCAATTCTTCTAAAGTCAATTCTTCTATAGATTTATTATGATCTTCACAATAAATGACAATAGAACCAACAATACTGTGGGCATCTCTAAACGCAACCCCCTTGCTGACTAAATAATCAGCGACTTCTGTTGCATTGAGAAAGCCATATTTTACAGCTTTTTTCATATTTTCAGTATTCACCTTCATGGTAGAAATCATATTAGACATAATTTCTAAACAAGACAAAACTGTATCCAATGCATCAAAAAATGGTTCTTTATCTTCCTGCATATCTTTATTATAAGCCAATGGTAACCCTTTCATCGTCGTTAAAAGCGAAGTAAGAGAACCATATACTCGTCCTGTTTTCCCTCTTATAAGCTCTGCTGCATCAGGATTTTTCTTTTGAGGCATAATACTACTACCTGTAGAATATGCATCATCAATACTAATAAATTTAAACTCTTGACTACTCCATAAAATCAGTTCTTCACTTAATCTGCTTAAATGCATCATGATGATCGAAAAACTAGACATTAATTCTAAAAGGTAATCTCTATCACTAACACCATCGAGGAAATTGTTTATAGGTTTTGAAAAACCTAACTCCTCTGCTGTCATTTCTCGGTCTATATTATGAGTCGTCCCTGCCAATGCTCCACATCCCAGTGGACTTTCGTTCATAATTTCAATTGCATTAAGAACTCTTTTTCTGTCCCTATCCAGCATATTAAAGTAGGCCATTAAATGGTGCTTAAGAGTTACTACTTGAGCTCGCTGCAGATGGGTGTATCCTGGCATAATCACATTGTTTGCTTTTGCCTTTTCTTCCAGGTTATTTTGAAGCTCTTCAATATACTCGATCACTTCTAACGCCTTATTTTTTGCGTAAAGCCTGATATCTAAAGCAACTTGATCATTTCGACTTCTTGCTGTATGGAGTTTTTTTGCTGTTTCACCTATTCGTTCTGTTAGTTTTGCTTCAACAAAACTATGAATATCTTCAAAATCGCCTTCGATCACTAATGCTCCGCTCTCGATATCCTCCAATATAGAAAGAAGAGACTTTATAATACTTTCTCCTTCTTCCTTGGTAAGCAATTCACATTTCACAAGCATATTTACATGTGCAATACTCCCTTTAATATCTTCAGAATAAAGTCTCATATCAACATGAAGAGAACTATTAAAGTCCTCCATTAATTTATTTTCTTCTTTTCTAAAACGTCCACCCCAAAGCTTCATAACCATTTCTCCTTTTGTAAAATGAAATTGTTTTAAATATCTGTATTATCCATATCTTGCAATTCTTGGACGTTCCCTTTTTTTCGCATGTACCAAACACCGTTATAAACAGCAAAATAGTAAAAAACGAATCCTATTATTGCCACGATGTAAGACATAAATGGCTCTGGAATAATACCCTTACCACCAAAATTTCCGATTGATGATATCCCAACGAGCATCAGAATATAAATAACAAGATAGATCCCACCTAGGATTTCTATCGATTTATGTTTATTGATAAAATGAGTAATCAAATATCCAACAATTCCAATTGCTAATCCCCAAATTGCAAGTTGAACCCTACTCCAATTTGTCCAATAAATAAGTAGAGTGGCAAATATAAAGGCTAAAGGAGCAATAAAATTCATGCCTGGGATACCGTTGTCTTTTGTCAAACCAACCTTACGAAACACCATTACTGTGACACATGCTGAAGCGTATTTGAAAATACCAATTGCTCCAACAATTGCAACAATTGCAGTCCAACTCTTTAAAGGAAACAAGAAAAGCAACCCGATTAGGAAATTAAGAGTAAGTGCACGTGTTGGAACTCCAAATCTCTTATTAATAGTTGCGAAATAAGAAGGTAGGAATCCACTCTTCGCCATTCCAAAAACATGTCTTGAAGTTCCTGCTGTATAAGCAAGCGCTGATCCAGTTGGGGAAATCATTGCGTCCGCTGTAATGGTCCAAGAAAGCCAAACCATATTCGCCATAAGTGCTAAATTAGCAAATGGAGAGTCAAATTTAATTCCACTCCAACCATTAGCTAGCATTTCGGGCGGTACGGCCCCTATAAAAACGATTTGAAGTAAAACATATAAAATTGCTGAGACTGACAGCGATGTGATAAGAGCAAGTGGAATATTCCGTCTTGGGTTTACCACCTCGCCACTCATCATTACCACATTCCCGAATCCTGTATAGGCAAAAAATATACCACTAGTTAAGATTGCGCTTAATCCTGCGCCATATCCATTAGGGGCAAACCCATGACTTGTATAATTCTCTTCATGAAAACCTGTCATAAAAAAGGCAATGATGGTTAGGACAGGTACTATAAATTTAATCGTGGTAATAACGGTATTCGTGACAGCAAATAATTTCACGCCAAAATAGTTCACCACAACAAAGAATACCATTAAAACAGTCGATGCTAGAATTCCTGTTGTCGTTAGTTGCTCCTTAGATATATCATATAGGCCTGGCCAGAACTCATTAGCGTATTGAATAACTCCCGATGATTCAACGGGTGCAGTGGCACAGTAGCCAAGCCAAATCGAATAACTAGTCACTGTAGCAAGCAATTTTCCATGAGAATAAAGGGGATAACGACCTAAACCACCTGTTTCTGGTCTGACCCTTGCTAATTCAGCATAAACAAGAGCTATAAGAGTAATGACGAATGCAGCAATAATCCAAGACATAATAGCAGCTGGTCCAGCCATTTTTGCCGTATTCCATGGTCCAAAAAGCCAACTTGATCCAATAATTCCTCCAAGAGATAATGCAGTAAGTGACCAAAAGCCCATTTTCTTTTTCAAATATCGTTCTTGATTCATGAAATTCCCTCTCTCTTAATGGGGTATATTATTATTTGCCAACATAGATAGCTTAGTACTGTACCTAAAATAATTAACTCCTTTCAAATTTTTAAGTTAATACTTTGAGAAGCTAACTTTACCTAATGGATGGGACAAAATCTAAAAAACAACTAGGACACCTTAGCTTGACCCACAAAGATTAGCTTAATTGCAGATTTATTTTAAGGTTAAAAAAACGTAATTACCTTAAATTGATTTTATTTGAATTGTTTTCATTTTGCAATATTATTTTTTGAAAATTCACAACACAAAACACTAAAGGAGTTCGTTCACTGAGTAAGGCAATGCATGACCTACTTGGATGTGGCCCACAAGCATAAGAAGAGGACCAGAGAGGGTGGTTTTCTTTAATAGCCCTTGCCTTAAAGTCTGAAGCTGTACAATAGAAAAAAGGGTTTATGTGTTTTTACTAATGAGCCCAAGGGGGATTTATAGAATTTCAACTTGATGGCTATGCGACGAGACCTCATCAAGAGTACTTTTCACATTAAATAGGCCGCCATAAAGACAGCTCTGATCTGCTAACGCACCCGTTCGCTGAAAAAGAAATATTCTTAAAAATCACTCTCGAACTTAGTTTCAGTAACTCCATCTAACTTGACAACAAAAGTCAGTGTTACAGGACCCTCCGGTGGATTATGTGGCCCTGCATAGGTATCATATTTAATCTTTATCGTAAAATCATATTGAGAAATCCACCAGATTTCCGATTAACTTCTAAAATTTCTGCATTTTCCATCCCTAGTAGGGATTGCACAGTACTTGTCGCTAGCATAGGTTGCTACTCGCGTGGATCTAGCGCCTTCCTTAATTTACTGTAGTTGGCCCCCTTCACCTAAAAAAAACGTTATCATTGTTAGACCCACTAGACATGTATAGCTTCCCCTTGGGATCCTCTCTGTGTTTCTCCCTTAGCCTTGTTCTCCTTGGCTCACTTGTAGTCTAGTGTGATGTTTGAGCGAGCATAGGTTGCTACTCGCGGTGGCTTAGCTGCCTCTTGTACTATCGTAGGTTGGCCCTCACCCTTTATTACTGATACTTTTCCTTAGCTTCCTATGCTATTCACAAATTGATAGATCATAATTGAATCATTGTATCTGGGAATAAGAGTTCAAGACTTTCTTTCTACTCACACTTCAAGAAAATCTATGAATTCACCGCTTCCGTTTTCATCACTAAAGCCGTTCATTAAGTCATTAAGTTCCCATTCAATAGTCTCTAACTCTTGGTTGAACAGAGGTGTTAAAAAAGTCTAACTCCCATTAATCTTCTTCCACCATCTTGAAAAACTTCGGCAAAATCGCTGCAGTTAGACACTCTATCCAGGTTAGTTTTATTATTTATAGGCTGTATGCCTTGGCAATTAAAAAAAGCTGGGTTTGCCCACTATTCATTGTGGGTTACCCAGCTGTCAAATAATAAATGTTATGCAATTGGTTCTTTAGTGAATAATGGCAGGTGTTCTTTATGTGCTTCTAACATTTCATCCAAGATTTGTTTTGCTACAATATCAGATGGTACAAGCGGGTTAATCGTCATTGCAAGTAAAGCCGTTTGGTAATCCCCTGTTGCACCAGCGTCTGCAGCCAGTCTTTCAAAAGATTTAATCTGCTGCACAAGTCCTTGAGCCGCTACTGGCAGGTCTCCCATTGCTATTGGCATTGGGCCGTCCTTTGTAATGACTGCACTTACTTCTACTGCTGATTCATTCGGGATAGAAGAGATTGCACCATTATTGATTGTATTAACGGGCTGAATGTCACATTTATTAGTATACAACGATGCAATCAGACGGCACGCAGCGTCACTATAATATGCTCCTCCTCGTTTTTCCAATTGTGGCGGTTTACTATCCAAATTAGGGTCTTTATATAATTCGAATAAATCAGATTCAAGTTTCTTGACAACTTCTGCCCGGGTACCCTCTGCCTCTGCATCTTTTAGTTCCTGTTCTAGCATTTCACGCGTTTTATAGTAATAGCGATGATATGGACAAGGAATTAAACGCAGCGCTTTAATAAATTCCGGACTCCATTCGATTGACTTAATATTGTTCATTGTCATACTTTCAGATGAAGTCGCAATTAAATCGATAACATGTTCTGTCACATCTTCACCATCCAACAATACCTTCGAGCCATACACCATATGGTTTAATCCCATAAAATCGACATGAACACGAGAAACGTCCGCATTAAGCATCTGCGCAATATCCATTTGCATATGAATCGGAACATTACAAAGTCCAACAACCTTCCTGAATGATGTATGTCGAAGAATGGCCTCCGTAAGAATCCCAGTTGGATTTGTAAAATTAACAAGCCAGGCATCTGGACATAACTCCTCAATGTCCTTAACCACATTAAGGATGACAGGAACAGTTCGAAGGGCTTTAAATAATCCCCCCGGCCCATTGGTTTCTTGTCCTATAACATGATATTTTAACGGTATCCTTTCATCGATTGCACGTGCATCGAGCAAACCAACACGGAATTGAGTTGTAACAAAATCCGCATCCTTTAAGGCACTCCTACGATCAAGTGTTAGGTGGATATCGATTGGAAGGTTCGCTTTTTCCACCATCCGTTTGGCTAAATCACCCACAATTTGCAGTTTCTCTTTTCCTTCTTCAATATCAACCAGCCAAATCTCACTTACCGGCAGTTCTTCATATCTCTTAATAAATCCTTCAATTAATTCTGGTGTATAGCTTGATCCTCCACCAATTGTTACAATTTTCAATCCGTTTTTCATTGCCCGCACCTCCACCTGCAAAAATAAAGACTCTTGGATGTTATTTAGCTATTTTCTATTTTTTTATGTAAAAAGATTATTTCTTCAGTTAATTCTTTCACGGTTATCGTAGTCATTAAATGGTCCTGCGCATGAACAAGTAGGATTGAAAACTCTACACTTGTCCCAAGTGCTTCATTTTGGATCAATGACGTTTGAGAGTGATGAGCTTCATTCAATTCATATTTCGCTTCTGAAACTTTAGTCTCTGCCAGTTCAAATTCGTTATCCCGCGCAAAACGCATTCCTTCCATAAGCAAACTTCTTGCATTTCCGCTGTGCAAAATAAGTTGGAACGCCACTTTTTCCGTAGATAGATTCTGACTCACTATATATTCCCCCTATAAGAAAAGCGCAAGGCGCCAAATTATTGATTGTTCACTAATCCAAGCGCTGTTTCTAAAACGGCTTCCCCATTCATTAATCCATAATGAACCTGATTGATTACATCAACTACAACTGGTTTAGATTCGGCCATCTTTTTCACATCGTTTAACAAATAACGTACTTGAGGCCCTAATAGCAGGACATCAGCATTATCGATATTTTCCCCCGCTTGATCTGCGGAAACAGCCCAGATTTTTGCTTCAATTCCTTTCGCCTCTGCTGCCTTCTCCATTTTTGTAACTAAAAGACTAGTAGACATTCCTGCTGAACAAACTAATAAAATATTCATTTATATTCCTCCTATTTTCATCCAAAAGTTTTAGACTATACTTCGAATTTCACAACATATTTATGCACTTTGGTTTGATAGAATGCTTCTGAGTATTCTACCAGGCGATCATCCTCATCATAAGCGTATCGCATTCGTTTTAATAAATTTTGATCTTTACTAATCGATAGGGACTTACAAATAATTTCATCTGGTAATTCAATATCAAACTCGTCTGTAAATCGTGCAAAAGATATATTTTGTTCATTTAATAAATGATAGAGTGATCCTTTATATGCATCCTTTTCTAAAGGTAGCTTTAACCAATTAGGCAAGTAATGCGAGAAATAGATATAGGGATCGTCATTTAGGAAATAAATCCGTGACACATGGTAACATGTATCTCCAAATTGCTGATAAAGGAAAGTATCAGGCTGATTATGAATAATACTGATATTCGCATATTTTTTCTTTATCCTGTATCCTTTTTCCACCAACAGTTCCGAGAAGTTCTTGCCCTTTGATAATTTAGAAATGATTTTGTTATTAATTACTTTTGTCCCTTTTCCACTTCGTTTTTCAAGATACCCTTCGCCTACAAGATCTTCAATTGCATTGCGGATTGTTATCTTACTTACACTGAATTCTTTTTCTAATTGCTCATGAGTAGGAATATTCATCTCAAGTTGGTATTCACCACTTAATACCCGATCTTTGATTATATTTTTCACTTGTAAATAGATAGGACCCTTTTTTCTTGAAAGATTCAAGATATATCTACCTTTCTAGTTCAATATCATTTGATTGCATCACGCTCTCAGTTCATCCACCTAATGAAGGAGCAACTCCGTAGTTGAATGCCTTACATACTTGCCGCTGCAGCATCAAGACTTATCATCGAAGTTAGATTCCTTGAGAATCCTGCTGGCGAATGCATACCCACCACCTAATCGAACTGTTGTTGAATAGGTAGTGTTTCCTAAATACATTATATATCCAGTTTATTCATGTTTCACAACAGAATTTATGCTGAAGACCTTATTTAGGGAATTCGAATTTGATATTGTTTTATTACTTTCAGTAGAACTACTTTCCTTCATTCGAAAAATACATTTTAAGATAAACAGATTTACTTTCCATTTACTTTTATCAGGGACTGGCGATGATTCTGTGAAGCAAATAAAGCCAATCTAAGCTTATTTGAAATATAAGTTGAACTTGCGATTGTAACGATAATAACAATCGGGGTCATTATTTTGCCTGCCAGCATCACTAAGACCACTGACAAACCAATCACTCCAAATGCCAAAAGAACATCTTTCACTACGGAGCCTTTACTAAATGTTTTCAATCGGCTGCACACAATTTGAGCTACTATAAAGGTTAAACCTGCAATAATTAAAGAAACCACTTAGAATTCACTCCTTCTTACATCGCAGTTTTTTCTTCTAGCTGCTCACTATCACTTGCAGCCTGAAGCTGTTGTTTTTCAAACATTTTAAAGAAAGGATAATAAATAATCAATGAAACAATAAAGTTAAAAATCATGAGAGCTCCGGCAGTTAAACTCCAATTCGTACTCATAACCGCCCCCACTGGTGCAATCATGGTAAATGGAAGCTTGGCCATCATCATTGGCACCAATCCAGAAATGGTTGCAAAATAACTGATTGTGGTAAGCACCATTGGCGTTAAAATAAATGGGATAATTAGAATCGGATTCATAACGATCGGTGTTCCAAATACAATTGGCTCATTGATATTGAAAAGGCTTGGAACAATTGTAAGTTTACCTAACTCCTTTAAAAATTTCGCTCTTGAGACTAAGAATAGAACGGCAAGGGCCAAGGTAGAACCTGATCCACCAAGCTGAACAAACCATTGAAGAAATTGTTCGGTAAATAAATTTGGAAGGTGCTGTGCATTACCTGACTGGGTAAACGCCTCCATATTCTCAAGAATAGCCGAATCCCACATTGGACGGATGATAGGTCCAAGAATTGCCTCTCCATGGATTCCAAATGACCAAAATAGTTGAATGATAAAGACAGTTAGCAATCCTCCTATTAAACTATTCCCAACCAGTAAAGATTTTAATGGTGATACGATAAGAGTGATTACTGTGTTTACATCAAAGTTCAAGCCATAACGGATGCCCCACCAAAGCAGCATGATGACTAAAGTCGGCAGCAATGCTGAAAATGACTTGGCAACTGCAGGAGGAACACTGCTTGGAAGCTTGATTGTAAGGTTTTTCTGCAGCATATAGCGGTATATTTCCACAGAGATAAGTGAAGTGACTATCGCCCCAAAGAGTGCGGTTGAGCTTAAGCTGCCAATTGAAATCCAGCGGCCTGCATCAATCACTCCTTCTACTGGATCAGCAATCTTCACAGGTACAGCCGAAGTAATCATAAATGCCAGTACAGATAACATCCCTGCACTTAATTGGTCCACCTTATAGGATTGCGCCAAATATGCTCCCACTGAAAAAGCTGCATATAATGCCATGATACCTACTGTAAAACGGAAAGGAATATCGAGTGTCTGCCTATAAGGCTCAATAAAATCTTCATATCCTTCGAAAGGCAAATTCAAAAAGATAACAAATAACGATCCAACAATCGTTAATGGCAGTGTTGATATTAAACCATTCCTAATTGCCAACAAATGCCGTTGAGATCCCAATTTGTTAGCAAAAGGTAGAAAATATCTTTCTAAAAAACGCATAACCTTATCCATTCACACACTTCCTTTTCCAAAAATATATTTAGAATTTTCATAAAATAATTGTAACTACAAATGTAAGCGTTGTCAATATAACGTTATAATGTTATATTATTTATTTTTTTGCATGGATAATACAATCTGTATGATTTGGTTTTACATTTTCAAGGGAAACGTTCAGCCTCTAGGAATCCCTATAATCGTAAAAGAAATAAAAAAGGCCCCCCACAGTAAACTGTGGGGGGCCTTCACCTTTAAAAATATTCATATGTTAGATGAGCATTCATTTCTGAATCCTCGCTAAACCCCTATATTTCAAGGGATTGAAGCGATGATTACATCATGCCGCCCATTCATTCAGAAAGTTAATAGAAGAAAACAGGGATAAAAACACTTGGCAGGTTGTAACCATCGGTGCTACATCCATTGCTCATAAAGGGATGCTTCAAGCAGGAAAAGTTTTAGCAGGTACGGCGCTTGAAGTGATGAAAAATCCAAAACTTCTTGAGAAATGTAAACGTGAACTGAAAGAAAAATTTGGCGATGACGTTTATCAGTTTTCCATTCCTAAAGAAGTTGTGCCTGCAAGTAAGCAAGACTTATGATTTTGCTTTAGTTCTGAAATAGGTGGTTTTCCGCCTATTTCAGGACATTTCAGCCTATGCCAAGAATGAAATCTTATTGAATTATCCCCATGATGTTCATCGTAATATCATCCACTCATGAACTTCTTCCTTATTCTCCGGGTTTCATAAATTCAATTAAGCCAGCTAGTGAGCCGTCTTCAAATGAAAGTTGTACACGATTTAAGTGGTTAACAAGCTATCATTCCCACTTTTGAAGGTTTTCCTTCTTTTCGCTTTCGTTCATAATACTCTTTCAGTTTCTTGTTTCGAGAGTTTCTTATTCCACAAAGCACGGCCATATACAAAAAAGCTCGACCTAAAAGGCACATTATGCGCCTTTTGGGTCAGCTGCTTTTCTCATTATTTCATCAGCTTTGCTACCGGCTTCGAAAGAAACAACAATACAATACCTAAACCAATTGTTACAAAACCAATTACACTGAAGATTTCCAGGTAACCTAAAGACTGCGTATATGCAGCTAATTGGCCTGCTACCATATTAGCCACCGCGGAACTCGCCAGCCATACTCCCATTAGAAGAGAGGCAAGCTTGATTGGAGCAATTTTACTTACCATTGATAAACCAACTGGTGAAATCATTAATTCGGCTAATGTATGAAGGAAATACGTTACAATCATGAACAGGATGTTTACTTTCAGCGCTGTATCGTTTCCTGTATACATAACAGCAGGAAGCAGTACTAAGAAACCTAAACCAACAGTGACTAAACCAAGAGCCATCTTCGTTGGAGTTTTTAAGTCACCGCGTTTTGAGCTGCCAAGCTTGTACCATAAAGCAGACATAATTGGCGCTAAAATCACGATGAATAATGGGTTCAATGATTGGAACCAGGCAGTTGGAACCTCAAAACCAAATACATTCCGATCAATTTGGTCATTAGCATACAATGTCAATGAACTTCCTGCCTGCTCGAAAGCGGCCCAGAACGCAATAACGAAGACTGCCAAAATCACGATAGCCGCTGTACGTTTTTGTTCTCTTTTCGTTAACGGTGCAGCTGATTTTTGACCAGCTGTTACATCCGGTTTACCAGTAGGTTCTTTACCGATATCACCTAAATAGCGATTGCCTAATAAGTTGAAAACTAACTGCCCTACAATCATACCAATGGCTGCTGTCAGGAACCCATATTTATAGCTCATAAGTCCAACTACTAATGGTGCGAAGAAAGCCCCAACGTTAATACCCATATAGAAGATGGTGAACGCTCCATCACGACGCGGATCGTTGTCTTCATAAAGATCACCAACAATTGTCGAGATGTTTGGCTTGAAGAAACCATTACCGATAATCAATAAACCAAGACCAATGTAAAGCGCTGTCAAACTCTGACTTGCGAATAGCGAAAAGTTACCAAGCGCCATTAAAATGCCACCAATCGTGATCGCCAATCTTCTGCCTATGAAACGATCAGTTAAGTATCCGCCAATCATTGGCGTAATATAAACGGCACCAGTAAAGAATCCGTATATGCCCATAGCTGTAGATTTGTCGACTCCAAGCCCGCCGTTTACAACAGTTGCTGTTAAGTAAAGAACAAGAATTGCTCTCATTCCGTAATAGCTGAAGCGCTCCCATGCCTCAGTTGCGAACAACATATACAGTCCTGGAGGATGCTTTTTCCTGGACTGGTTTGGCAGCTGAACATCATCTTTTAATAGTGCTTGCATAATAAAGTCCTCCTAAATATGGTTAATCACCAATCGTTACATTCACAAAATAATTGCATCGTCTTATTTTAATAGACAAATTATTGATTCGTTCCACCTACCCCTAATACGATGATGGCCATGCATGCCATCCAACCCATTATCAGTAAGCGTTTACATTTTTAATCTTGACTCTGATACAAAAGGAATCAGATAGCAAAATCTAAATGAGCATTAACTTATAAAGACATTCAATGAAGACATTTAAATTTTTAAAGAATATTTAGTGTTGTAAAATAATTTTATATTATCAGAAAATATAAAAATACAGAAAAAAAAGAAAAAAAGTCCTACTGCATTAGCGGTCTGTGCAGCAACGAAGACCCCCATCATAATAAAAAACTGCCTTGTATTAAGGCAGTTTCTTAGTCAACAATCCATTGATATAAATTTTTCGGTCTTCCTATTTTTTGATAACTCACAATAATTTCCACTTTTCCTTCATCAAGCAAATGCATAATATAGCGATAGACGGTCGGATAAGCCAAACCAACTTCTTTAGAAATTGTATCAACAGAAAAAGGTTCACGATTAGAATGAAGAAAATCACTAACGTGACAAAGTGTTCTCTTACTAATTCCCTTTGTTACAAATGCATCCTTTTCTTCACTGGATTTTTGCTGCGGAGCTGATTGAGTTAATTTTGCAAGGCGAGCATGCAGTTGAATTCTTGAAATCAAATCAGGCGCTTTTACAGGCTTTAATGCAAAATCCGTTGCGCCTGCTTCAAGAAAGCGATCAGCAATTTCCTGTCGTTCATCGACTGTTAATACAAGAATCGGAACATCAGCATTATGTTTACGAAGCTCACCCACTGTTTTTATTCCGTCCATTTCCGGCATATGATAATCAACTAAAACAACATCTGCTCCTTTTTCTGCAAACACATTCAACCCTTCTTTTCCGTTGTTAGCCGTATCTACATTCCAGCCGGCAAATTCACAAATTTCACTTAGCATATATTGAATTGATGCATCATCATCAATGACTAAAATGTTCACCTTGACACACTCCTCTCAGCTAGTTTCATCCAAATTATTGTCCCGTGCCCAAGCTTGCTGTCAATTTCTAAAGATGCACCATGTCCTTCAGCAACTTGTCGTACGAAAGCTAATCCCATTCCTGGATGCGATTTTGTACTGAACCCAGCTTTCCATATTTTCAGCTGCTCTTTAGGTGGAATCCCTTTCCCATTATCTGATACGCCCAACCAAAGTTCATTTTCATATGTTTTTACCTTAAGCAAAATCTTGCCTTCTTCTATTCCATTCACTGCATCGTAAGCATTGTCAATTAAATTCACTAATGCCCTTGTCATTCGGATTTTATTAATGAAAATTTTAATTTCAGGATTTGTTTGAAAGTCTACCATCAGATTAATATTTGTCCCGCTCAGTCTGCTTGCTTCGACGTATTCAACTAAATCTTTTATACGGCACCAATGTTTTTTATCATTATATAAAATCTCGGAAATCATGTCGCTAACGGAATGAATCGATGATGAAATCCTTTGACAATATTCTTTAATTTTAGAATCGTCCACTTTCAAACTAATTAAGGAATTTAGCCCCTCAATTGCTGTGAGAGGTGTTTTTAAATCATGGACCAGATATAGTGCTTCTCGTCCTGATCTTGACTGCATTGCTTCTAACTGCGCATAATGAAGCTCTTGCTTTATCCGCCACTTTTGTTCAGCTAAAGAAAAATACACAGCTAAAATAACAGCATTAATAACAAAAATTAAACACAAAGTTAAACTGTACAATGTTAAAGATTGCTCAAATCCAATTTGAACCGCTATATCTTTTAATTCCTTTGAAAGCGACCCTTGGCCAAATCCATATTTGGTTAAAGAAGGAATCTCATTCAGCCATTCAATCCCAAAGATTAATTGAGAACAAATAATTGTTTTAATAATTGGCTTTAGCCTATCCTTTTCAAAGGCTTGCAATAATAAGATGGCTAACAACAATAACAACGCATAGGCGCTAAATGAGTATGTTAAAGAATAATAAGCATTTATCACGATATAGTCGAGAGGAATAACAATAAGAGGAATGATGATTTTTACCCATGGACGGTTTAATCGATCACCGATTTCGTCTCCCAACAGCAGTGCACCAATATAATGAAACAAAGCTAAAACTGTATTTAAAGACACTAACAAAAAAACGGCAAGCATTAACTTATTTCCCGTTTCTTCATCTTCTCTTAATGAAACAAGCAAATCAGTAAGGCCAATTTCGTCAGGACCCAACCACGATAATAAGAATACTCCGAATAACATTACTCCAATTTTCATCCATATTGTCCAAGACTTCATAAGACTAGCTATCATAATCATTTCACCTTTAATAGATTATTTGCTTATAGAATAGAATGATAAACATTCTTTCATTTCGTATTTATTTAAATTATGTATACCCTTTCATAATCCCATTATACGCAATTCATCGTAATTATGAAAATTACAAAAAATGGGTTCTCGTGTGAAATTTGAACATCTTGCAAGTAATCTCTTTAGAAGCATTATGTACCAGAAATTATTATTCTCACAGTTAGGTGGTTCCTACGGTACAACTTGAGTTTTCGTGATTTTATGGAAATTATGGATGAACGAGGCTTGTCCATAGCTCACACAACCATTATGCGTTGGGTCCATCAATATGTTCCTGAGTTAGATAAGGGAGTCCGTTCTATGCTAGGATTAAAAACATTTCGAACAGCCCAACAGATCATCTGTGCAGTGGAGATAATCGGTTGGGCTGAAAAAAGGATAACCTTCAACAAGGGGTGAAGTCTGTCCAAAGAGAGATTGAATTCATAGATGAAAAGGATATTGATGGCTCTTTTTTAAACAAGTCATTAGCGAAGAAACATTTTTTTCCATTTACACAGCCGTTATCTTGCAGTTTTAATAAAAAAACAGCTCAATTGGTCATAATTTTCACCAATGTATTAACTTCATTAATATTAAACTCTTCGTTATGCTCGATAAAGAAGCTCTCTTTTGCAACTTCTAAATAAGTTAAAAAAGCGTAATCATATACGTTATTTACATGCGTAAAAAATCAAGCAATCAAAAATATATCTTTGCAACTTTATCTGAAAATCCTGCAATAATTACTGCATAGATATCATTTTTACAATAAGTGTGCCTGGCTAAGAATTTAGTCATATTTACTCTTTTCGATGTACTTGTTTTACTACTTCTTTTAGAAGCTTCTAATTTTGTCGATATCTACTCAGAATTTGTAGATATTTCTCGGGAAATTGTTGAAATTTGAAAATAGTGATTCCGAATAGTTGGAACAAAGGAATTTCTACTTTTGATTTGATTGCCTTAGGTTTAAATAGTTATTAACGCAAATTAACACATGAATATCGTAAAGGAGACTAAAAAAAAGTAATGAAACCTTTTTCTTATTGAAGTAATGTTTCGTAATGGGTTTTTTGTTGTTCAGTTTTAAGATGTGACATATCGTTTGTCAGTTAGATGTTCATTTCACGCGTAGCTGCGAGTTCATTGGTTAAAAAATCAAGCTCTCTATTAATTGAATGAGAACATGGGTTAAATATATTGTCATATGTATCGTGTATCGCTATCTCTGTTTCATTGGTTCCTTCTAATCTTTCTTTTTCTTGATACAAGGGTCTCTAGCTCTATCGTTTAGAGGGTTGCTCGTATCGCGTAGCGCTTTAAGCTTTTCGATGTCGGATTGAACGAAGGTGTGTCCATTTCCACATTTTAACAATAACTATCCATTTAGCTCTAAGTTTTAAACATACTTTCGAACATTGATTTTGCATCTCCACTTCTTTGCCACTTCCTTGGAAGAGGATGCTCATTCATTCGTATGTATATCCTGTCGCATATCGGACCTCCCTTTCTATTAAAGATGAAGGTTCCGTGGATTTATTTTCATGTTATATCGCCCAGCGATACGATACACAAAAAAGAACCGATAAGCCCCTTTCTTGAGGAACACTATCATAGATCTTGCTGGAGCTGGGAAACCGTTGTTTTAAGCTGAGACATATCGTTTGTCAGTGGATGTTCATTTCACGCGTAGCTGCGAGTTCATTGGTTAAAACAATTAATATCTCTTTTATTCGTTTGAAATTATAGGTTAAATTGTCATATGTATCAGGTATCGCTATCTCTGTTTCAATAGATTCATCTAATCTATCTTTTTGTAGATACACTTGGTCTTTAGCTGTACGCTCTAGGGACTTGTCCGTATCGCGTAACGCGCTTCGATGTCAGATTGAATAAAGATAGGCAACTACCATCTTAAAAACTCATATCCGTTTCGTTCTAAGTCTTGACCATACTTTTGAACAGTGGGTGTTGCATCCCCAATTCCTTAGAAAAGAATACTCGTTCATTCGGATGTATATCATGTTTGCATATCGAACTCCACTTTTCTATTAAACCTAAAGGTTTCGAATTTATTTGCAAGTTATATCGCCCAGCGATACACCCCTGTCTGGAGCAACTCTAGTAAGGATGACTCTTGTTTTAGATGCATAACGTTTCAACAAATCTCCAATGAATTTCAATTGAGCCTTAGTTTGCCTTTGGTAGAACGTCCGATACATTGGTATCGCCGATCTCTCACACAACAGGTACCAAATCCTGTAAAATCGAAATATTCTTTCTTAATTCTGTGTTTCAACTACGGGAATCATATATGGCACTATGATTTTTTAAAAGTTTTGTTGATTCGCATCTCAATGCTTTTATCCATCATTATTTATTAAAAAATATATATCAAATGTTTCTACATCAATAATTTGCTTCAACAAATCAATACACAGCTAGGCAAAAAAACCTTAACAGTCACCTTATTTTCTGAATATGGAGAAAAGCCCCCGCCATTTTTCGGAACGTTTTTGTATAGCCTCTTCTAAACGTTTATTAAATTCATTTTGTGAATTCCATTCTTTTTTCTGTTCGTCCCGCATATTTTGTATTTCTTTTTGTAAGAGTTCACTTTTTTGTTTTTCTTGTTCCAGCAATGTTTCGTAATGGGTATTTTGTTGTTCAGTTAATTGTTCAATTTTAGCATTAGTTCTTTGCGCTGAATTTCCAATACTAGAACTTATAACATGATGATCTTGCTGGAGCCGGGAAACCTTTGTTTTAAGCTGTGACATATCGTTTGTCAGTTGGACATTCATTTCACGTGTGGCTGCGAGTTCATTGACTAAAAACATTAAGACCTCGTTTAATTGATTGGGGTCGTGAGGTAAATTTTTATATGTATCGGGTACCGCTATCTGTGTTTCATTGGATCCTTCTAATCTTTCTTTTTGTTGATATACAAGGTCTTTAGCTGTATCGTCTAGGGGCTTGTCCGTATCGCGTAGCGCTATAAGCGCTACAATGTCAGATTGAACAAAGATACGTCGATCTCCATCTTTCAAAAACTCATATCCATTCCGCTCTAAGATTTGACCATACTTTCGAACAGTGGGAGTTGCAATCCCCACTTCTTCTGCCACTTCCTTGGAAGAGAAAGCTTGTTCATTCAGTTGTATATCACGTCGCATATCGGACCTCTTTTCTATAACTAGTTGTATCTGTAGTCTACCTGTCCTTAAATTTTCTGTCTAGATAAGTATAGCCTATCCAGAAGTTATTAGGGATACCGATAAGATTTCCTTTTCCTTTCTTCTGTTTCCATATAGGATTAGATCATCTATTCGCTTACCTTCCTTCTCTTGCATAGCCTCTATCTATCCTTATCCGTTGTGGGTGTTACATCTGGTTGGGCCTGGCTCCCGGTCCCGTGCCTTTAGAAAACTGGCCAGCCTTATCCTCAAGATTTACCACCTAGTTCCGTGCCACCAATTGGTACCTTATTTCCCTAAGTCTAAATCAGGGTTCTCTGGAAACTCCTCTGTAATTTAATTAAAAACTGACTACCTCAAAGCGATAGTCAGTTTTGTCACCACTTATAAATTAGTGTCAGCCAGAATCTTATAGTACATGTGCTTATTATCACGACTAGTATACTCGTGATCATCGTTGGACTTTAGCGTGATATTTCAGAGCGTAATGAACAATTTGTTCCAAGTCCTCTTAGGGTACACCTTTTATTTTTTGAGAAAGTTTCTTTCTCAATGTTTCTGCTGCACTACCAAAGTTATAAGTTTTCATAGTGAGGAACTTCAATAATTCTCTTACTTTGTCACGACATTCTCTACAGTAAAATCGTATTCCTTCAAGCCCTTAGATTCTGCACCAAGGGTTATATGCTTAAAGAGATGAATAATATAATGTAAGTAAAAAAGCCTCTAAGTTTTGGATTTCACAATTCTTTGCTAGTTTCAGAAATGTGCCTTTTAATGTATCCCCGTTCTATATCTTCCAACAACCTGGAATAATTCACTTTTGTATAATCTGATACATCGACTTCATATAATTTCCCTAATTCAAACGTGTCATATCCTCTTGTTGTACATCTATTTATAAATTCCTCATAGATCAATAAATTATCTGCATTACTTCTATTAGCTAAATGATCCCCTTTTTTATAGGAAGTCACGATATGACTTAAATGCCTTGTCGGATCCAAATCTCGCTTTTTTTGCCGTTCAAACAAAATATCTAAATCTGCAATTAACCGAATAGTAACGATCTCATAACCATATCTATCTACTAATTGCTGAATATGAGGCTTTTGTTTCTGACTAAAAGGATAATCAGACATAATATTGTCGCCTACTTGCATTTGCATTTCCATTATTTCATAGTACTTCGCCCATGCTATCTTTTCTATCTTCTGTTTTTCTTCTAAATTACAATAACCATATATATCACAATAATATTCTTTCAAGTCATCCTGAGAAAGATTATAAAATGACCCTAATTTACTATTGATGATATTACTCAAGTAGGTTTTCCCTGTTCCTGGTAAACCTGCTAATAAGATTAAGGCTTTATCCATCTTACCACCTCATAATCTAACGAATAAAGAAAGAGTACTAGGAATACCCCGTACTCTCTTAATTATCCATCTTCTCCAACTCTTATAAAAATGCCAAATGAACTTTTTTTTTTACTATTTTACTTGAAGCGTACTGTCTTCTTTATTCATGAAGATTCCAATTTTATGTTTGACAATTTCTTTTACTGCCTTATTACATGGAATAATATTATGTCGTAATGATTTAGTTACTTTTGTTTCTCCGAATGTTTCTTTCGCTGTTTTCGTCCATGCTACTAACAACTCAGTACCAACATTAAATTTACGAATCCCATTATTTATTAATTCATGAATATCCATTTCATTAACACCTGTACCTCCATGAATAACTAAAGGTACATCTACTACAGCATTGATTTCTTTTAATAGCGGTAGATTTACTTCTGTTTTAGATTTATATTGACCATGATTAGTACCGATTGCAATGGCCAAAGCATCAACCCCTGTTGCTTTAACAAACTCTTCTGCATCTTTTGGGTCAGTATAAACCTTATCATCCTCATCTACATGAATCCCTTCTTCAGTACCACCAATTGTCCCTAGTTCGCCCTCTACCGAAACACCATATTTGTGTGCATATTCTACTACTGCTCTTGTTTTCATAATGTTCTCTTTGAATGGTAAATGAGAACCATCAAACATCACTGATGTATATCCTTTATTGATTGCCTCTTTAATATCATCAAAATCCCTTGCATGGTCTAAATGCAATACCACATCTACCATTTCATTTGTGGCCATAGTTTTACATACAGCAACAAAATTTTCATGACCAATGTATTTCGCAGTATCTATACTTGTTTGGATAATAATTGGTGCTCCTTGCTCTTTTGCTGCACGTATCATATCAGGTAACATCTCTAAATTATGTGCATTAAATGAACCAACTGTATAATTCAATTCTTCAGCCCTAAGTGTTACTTCCTTTAGTGTTATATACATAATCAATTACTCTCCCTTTATACTTCTTTTATTTTCTTCCTTATCGAACACCACGTGTAACCTCTTTAGAAACTTGCATCATTTGATCCATTTTCTTTAGATATAACTGTAATAATTCTTCATCATTCACTTTTGCTGCTTCTGCACGCTTCTTGTTATAAAGTTTTAATAAAGTTTTGTAACCTTCGCCTAATGACTTTTTTGCCTGAATACTTTTTTCTAACGAATCAATAGCATTATTTTCTTCACCAAGTTCATTAAATGCTAGGCCCATCTCCTCATGAATTTTTGCTTGTTCTTCTCCAACTGTTTGATTTACTTCTTCTTTTTTAGTGGAGATAATACGTACTAACTCTTCTTTTCGTTCTACTGTTAACACTACCTTTTCGGTTGTTTCTTTTTTCGGTTCTTTAGGTTTTTTCTTACCAAATCCAAACATTACTTGAACCTCCTTTTCTCTTTCAACATCCTAAAAAGCTTTTAAAAGTGGACCAATGAGCCATGCATATAGTAAAGCAGCTGTTACTGTATCAACATCTGTAGCTGTTGCATTGACAAATCCCATAGAATTGAAAGTCGTTACTAACAGTGCTGGTAATAATGTAATGAAGAAACCATGTACAATACCACCAATAATTGCACCGCGAATACCACCTGTTAAGTTACCGAAGATACCGGCAGTCCCACCCGCGAAGAAGGCTGTCAGAATACCTGGTAAGATCATTGCCAACCCAAAGACTGGTAATACAAACATTGCAATAATTGAACCTATAGTAGTTGTGATAAACCCTACAATGACTGCATTAGGGCTAAATGGAAATAGGACTGGACAATCTAATGCAGGCTTTGCATTTGGAACCAACCGCATGGCAATCCCTCTAAACGCCGGAACAATTTCACCTAGTAATAAGCGAACACCTGCTAGTAATACATACACTCCAACTACGAATTGGATAGATTGTAAGAAAGCAAACATCAAGTAGTTTGTATTTTCTGATATTTTAGAGGCGAACTCATCACCTGCGAATGCTGCTGTAATAATATAAAGAGGAGTCATTACCACCATCAAAGATAGATAGGTATCTTGTAAGAATTCAAATTGAGCTGGTAATTTCAAATCTTCAACAGATTTTTTCTTTTCGCCTTTTCCCCCAACTAGTTTTGCTACACCTGCTTCAAACACATACCCAACCGTACAAAAGTGTCCTAATGCAATATCATCCATACCAGTAATCTTCCGAACAAACGGTTGTGCAATCGCAGGCATTGCTACCGCAAAGACGCCCCCAATGAAACCGCCTACTAAAATCAATGCAACACCACGTAAACCTGCAAAGTAACCAAATACTGTTGTCATAGTAGCCATCCAAAGAATTGCCTGACCAGTTAAAAAGATGTATTTCCATTTAGTAAACCGGGCAATTAAAATATTAAAAACAAAGATAGCTAAGAAAGTTAGTGCGATATCACGACCCAAGCCTAACTCATTCATTGCTTGGCCATTAATGGCTTCAATTGAAGGAATAATCCCTTGCATATGGAAACCTTCTGTAAAAATTTTACCGAAATATATTAAACTACCAACTATAATGCTAGATCCGGCTGACAATACCATAAATCCTAACATCGTCTTTAACGAACCAGAAATAACTTGCCCTGTTGATTTCTTTTGCAAAATTAACCCCAACATAGCAATCAACGCGATTGTGACTGATGCCTGTGTCAAAATATTCTCTATAATAAAGTTGACTACACCCATTTTCTCCCCCCATCTCTAGCTATCTCTATTTATTTTTAAGCTAAAACGCCTTTTTCCCTTAATACCGGGGTGATTTTTTCTTCAATCTCTAGTTTAGATACAATATTTCTCAAATAAACAATTGTCGTTTGTTTTGGATCAACTGAAAATTTCTCAAATTGGGATTTGAAATTCTGTGCCGTAATAATAATATCGGGTTTTACTGAAACAGCAGACGAGATATCACTATGATCTAGCTTGGCATTAATACCCAACTTGCTTAATACATCCTCTGCCGCCATTTGACAAGCAAAACTGCTTCCTAAACCTGCTCCACATACAAATAAGATATTTACTTTTTTCATGTCACTCTCTCCTCTTTCGTTTTTTGTTTTATATAATTCATCTTCTCCTACTTGCTTCTACACCAATTGTAATAACCACAGCTTTCCTCATTCCATTACTTCACTTCCATATAACACCTGATTAAACATGGTTACATCTTGTGCTGTAATTAACTGGTCTAATTTCTCTTCATCATTAATTAACTCAATCAGATTTTTCATCACATTTAGATGCGAATAAGAATCCACTGCAGCTAGACAAAAAACAATTTTCACCGGATCATTATCAGGATTTCCGAAATTCACCGGTTCCTTTAACGTCATGACACTAATACCTAATTTATTTACTCCATCTTCTGGCCTTGCGTGTGCTAACGCTAAATGCTTCCCTACTACTATATAAGGCCCATACTCTTCAACAGATTTAATCATGGCGTTTATATATTGCTCTTCAATGACTTCTTCTGTTAACAATATCTGGGCAGATTTCGTAATCGCTTCTTTCCAGTCTTTACATTCTTGCTTTAGTAGAATGTTGGAATCCCTCAAAATATCCTGCAACATCGGCTGTATCTCCCTTGTATTAATTTTTAAATGATGTTCTTTAAAAGTCTCTTCTACTTTCTGATAGCTTTCCTGTGTTACCGTACCGCCGCTTTCTACAATTAACATAAGAATATCCTGCATTAGCATTGTGGCATCTAACTTATTGGAAACGATCCTTCTCTTATTCTTATTTTTGAGTAAAAAATCTTTAATTTCCTTCTTATCACTTTCTCTTAATATTGGATTAAGCAATAATACGGGTTTTCTTGGATAATCAATTGAAATGGTCGTAAAAACTAAATCAACATCAAGCTTGTCAATAAAGGTTAATTCAAACGAACTCAATACTGCTACAATCTCGATATTGAATTGCTCTTTCAAATTCGCAGCCAATAGCTTTCCAGTTGAAATCCCATGATTACAAAGCACAACAGCCTGATAAACATATTGTTCTTTCTGTTTTATTTGGCTGGCAGAAGTTGAAAAATAAACGGTCAAAAACCCGATTTCATCTTCAGATAATGGTTTTTTTATATAGTCCTCTATTTGCTTACTAAAGCATGTGACTGCCTGATAAATCTCGGCAAAGGACTCCTTAATAGTTTCTTTCAACGGATTAAATACCTGTAAATCGTTCTTCGCCCTGCTTAATAACCCTGTGATATGCTTATATAAACCTTCATACAAATCTTCTTCTCTCTGAGAAAAGGGGATTCTGGTTACTTTTTCTACATGCTCAATTAATTGAATAGCTAATAATTGTGCGGTAACCCAATCGAATGAATTATTCATATCTTTTGGATTAAAAGATTCGATTGTAAAGGTAGTATATTTTATTTCATTTAATGATGGATATAAACCAAACTCCATACAGATGAAATCCACAAAATTTCTGACAGGATCTTCTTTTATCTCGGCTCTAACTTTGGCTAATTCCCTAAGGTTATTTCCCTCTTGCAACCGCCTTACCCATATTCCTAAAAATAGAATGCTTTGATTTCGATATACATGATTTATCTCTACTCTAGACTTTTCAAAGACTTCGTCATAATGTTCTCCAATGACCCTCAATGCACTTGTATCCAAATAATCAAGGACAAATTGATCTGCAAAGGTATTCACAGTATCTCTATCTCGGTACCCCAATAGGGTGGAAATATCTGTAACACTATTAATTACGTCGTACAACATAGTGCGTATTGATCGTTCATCTCCTTTTAATACAATCCCTTGCTTCGTTAAACTCACTACAGAAATACCATATTCCTTTAAAAACTGGCGAAGTCTTCTCATATCCTCATCCAATGTACTTTTCGATACCTGCAGTTTTTCTTCCATTTCAAAAAGCATTGTCCTTTTTGTGGTATCGGCAATATCTAAAAGTAAGGCAAGAAAACGTTCATTGGGCCTATAATAATCCGTTTCCCTATCATCACCAATTTTCAATTGGAGCTTTCCGCGGTCCACATCAGACAGGTCTAACTTCAACCCCTTTCCTCTTATCGTCGTAATGGATGGATAATTATTTTCAGACAGATATTTATTAATCAGAACCAATTCGTTTCGAAAAGTACGCTCACTAATATTGAACTCTTTACTTAAATCCTCACAAGTCAAAAAGGTATTTACTTTCAAAAATCTGGTAAGTACTCGTTGAGACCGTTCTTTCATGATAGTAACCCCTTTCATAATTTGATTATAAATGGACATATTCAAATAGTTTAGTACATCTTATTGCAACTTCAATCTGCAAAAATGTAAGCGTTAACAACTTTATAAATCTACAAATCAAACATCCAACGAAATAAGGAAAAACCACCTTTGGATGTTCCTTCACTAAGTTAAAAACATTTTTAATCCAACTTTCAACAGTTCCTTTTACTTGAAAAAACTCTAGTAGTTGTTATCCCCCCATCGCCCAGAACTATATGTATGTCTTTCGTTGAAATTGGATGTATGAAGTTTACCTTTACATCCCCTAAGCGATTTACCATTTTGATGGGCGATCAGATCATGAAGTTATTAAAAAGGCCTCTACTACAGCAAAATAAAATGAAACCTTTGTCTTCACTTCACCAGAGGGATATACATTGGTGCAAAAACTGCCTGCAATACGATTACAACGTATTCTTAAAAAATTACCGCATAACAACAAGAAAATTACGTTGCATCCATTCAGGCATACGCATACATCATTACAGCTCAAGCAGGTACAGGAATTAAAAAAAGCCAACAATAACTAGGACATACCGAATTCAAATATTAAGAAAAGGCCTCCCACAGTAAACTGTGGGAGGCCTTCAAATTTAAAGATATTCACATGTTCAGTCAGCATTCATTCTGAATCCTCGTTAAACCCCTGTATTTAGGGATTTAAGCGATGATCACATCATGCCGCCCATCTAAGTGGTGGTTTTTTACTCTTATATGGGTTGGCAAAACCTCTGTATCAACTTGGGTTTTAAGAATGGAGATTGTATACGTTGGAATGAAAAATAAAAATTAGGTTAGCAAAAAAGTTAGCAACCCTGGATGGTGAATTTTTAAATCATTCAATCCCATATTAATTTCAGAAGGAGAGATTATCATGAAAATGAAAAAACCCTTAAATCCTATTCAAACTGCGTTATTAATTGGGGCTGAAGCATTAATTCGATGGAATCATCCTGAGAGAGGAATGATTGCCCCAGCTGATTTTATCCCCAAAGCAGAAGAAACCAGTTTGATTATCCCGATAGGTGAGTGGGCATTACGTACGGCCTGTAAGCAAAATAAGAAGTGGCAGGACGATGGCTTTCCGCCAATAACTGGAGCGGTCAACCTATCAGCAAAACAATTTTTTCAATCGAGGCTGCCTGAAGTGGTTCGAAAAGTATTAAATGAAACGGGACTTGAACCCAAATATTTAGAGATTGAGATTACTGAAAGTATGACTTTGGATGTTGAATCCGCTATTTCAACACTGATTGAGCTTGAAAAAATTGGTGTTATGATTAGTATCGATGATTTTGGAACGGGATATAGTTCGCTTAATTAGCTTAAACGATTCCCAGTTGATAAGCCTGAAAATTGATCAATCCTTTATGTCTGAATGTACTCATGACTTAAATGATCAAACCATCATCAAGACTATTATTCTAATGGCACAGTTATTAAAACTTCAAGTCATCTCTGAGGGCGTTGAAACAAACGATCAAGTAACCTTTCTGCTTCGACATGGGTATTTCGAAGTTTTTTTACCATTGTCCATATCCACTTCGGATCAATTTCATATAATTACAAGAGTACTAATATTAAATGGAGTTGAGGAATCTGAATGAGTATGAATGTTCTAGTGATTGCCGCTCATCCCGATGATGAAATTCTTGGAAGCGGCGGAACGATAAAGAAATTAATTAATCATGGCTATAAGGTAATCACAGTGATTGCCGCCAAGGGACGTAAGGAAGAGGAGCAGCACATTCAGCCATTAATGCAGCAAGCTAACAAACACTTAGGGGTAGACGAGGTCCTATTTTTGGAATTCCCCAATCTATTGTTGGAAACAATTCCTCTTCACGAAATCGCCAAAGCGATTGAAGCTCTATTGGATAAGTATCAACCTTCTATAATTTTCACTCATCATTATGGAGATACAAACAAAGACCATCAAATTTTGTTTCAAGCAGTCATCACAGCAGCCCGGCCGTTGCCTGGAAAACAACCGATTGAGATCCTTTGTTTTGAAACGGTTTCTTCCAGTGAATGGAGCCAGCATACGAATGATAAGGAATTCAAACCCAATTATTTTGTGGATATTACAGATACCATCGATGACAAGCTACAATCTCTTCACCATTATGATATAGAAATGAGACCATTCCCTCATCCACGTTCATATGACGGAGTGAAATATTTAGCGCGCGTTAGGGGAATGACGGTTGGGGTCGAATTCGCAGAAGCTTTTGAAATCATTAGGAGGGTGTGGAAGTGACAGGAAAACATCAAAAGGACCAGCATTTTGTGCCGACTCTTTTTCCTTACCTAATCTCAGCTATGGATCAATATTATGAGATTAATGAAATATTTGAAGAAGAACAAGTGGTAGAAAGGCAGCAAATCCATTCAGCAGAAATTCAAAACAAAAAAATGAAAATATTAATCACAACGTTTTGGGAGTATCCAAGTATCGGTGGACTGCAAAACTATATCACATCACTTAAAAACGGCTTGGAAAAATTAGGTCATAGTGTCCATGTAATAGCACCAAATCATTTCCCATCTAAAGAAATGGAGGTATTACGAACTAGATATTCTGAGGAATTTACACATTTTTTTATCAATCGGTATGGCAGCTGTAATGGAAAAATTCTACACAACATTAGCAAACTATATAGTTACTATACGATGTTAAAGGATATTGACCTGGAGCAATATGATATTATCCACGCTCAAGATCGATATACAGCTAATGTAATAGGGATACTAAACCGATCCCTTCAAAAACCTCTTCTTTTTACACCTCATGGATTTATGACCCACAACAGATTAAAGTTTAACTTGATGGAAAAAGGGTCGGTTGAGGAAATCTATTTTTCGGCCATTGACAGACAAGCCATTAAAAATGCTAATCAATTAATCATCGTTTGTGATGTCTTTCGCCCAATTCTAATAAATTTAGGTGCGGAGGAATCTAAAATGACCACTGTTTATACTGGAATTGATTCTGGTGGATGGAATATTCAGAAGAAAAGGAAAAAAAGCCAATCTAAAGTGGTGATAACTTGTGTCGCACGCCTTCGACCACGTAAAGGTCATAAGTACCTATTTGAAGCCCTTGCGCTTATTAAAGACAAGCTGAGAGATGTAGAAGTCCGGATAGTAGGCGATGGTGAGATGAGAAAGCAGCTCGAGAAGCAGGTTAATGAGTTGGAATTGAAAAACGTTTCCTTTTTAGGCAGCAGAGAAGACATACCTAAATTGTTAAGTGAATCAGACATATTTATTCTGCCAACCACAAGCGATACGCTGCCAATCTCAATTATTGAGGCAATGTTTACCAAACAAGCAATTATTACTACCAATTGTGGAGGAATCCCGGAAATTATTAAAAATAATTATTCAGGATTTATTGTTGAACCAGCTAACCCAAAGAAGCTTGCAAAAAAGTTATCGCTCTTATTACGAAAAAAATCAATTAGAAAAGAATTAGCACGCAATGCACAGGCATTTGCACAAAAACATTTAACCACTCGTAACATGGTCAAAAAGATTGAAGAAATCTATCAATCATTATTTTGAAGGAGGAAAGAGCATGCTACATGATGTTCCAGCCGTTGTTCTTGATCTAAGTGCAACCGGTATAGGGATTGTGAGGAGTTTAGCGAAAGAAGGGATAAAGGTATATGCGTTTGATACGAGCGGAAAATATGAAATCGGTAAAACTTGGTTTGCCACTTGCGGAATTTGTCCGAATCCAGTTAGTGAGGGACCAGCATTAATACTATTTCTTACTAAACTGTCGCAAAAGTTTGGACAAAAGCCAGTCCTGTACGCGGGTTCTGATGACTTTGTTCAGTTTATTTCAAAAAACAGATTTGTCCTTTCACACTACTATCGGTTTCTATTACCTAATCTCACACTGGTCGAAGCTGTATTAGATAAAAGATTAACGTATGAATTGGCCATGAAATCAAATGTGCCATGCCCCAAAACTTACGCTATAAATAATGAAGAAGAATTTGAGCAAATTATCAATCAAATTACCTTCCCTTGTATATTAAAACCAGTTTATTCTTCTCATTTCCGCTCAAATATCGATCATCGTCTTTATAAGAAAGCCATTGTAGTAGAACGCCCTTCCCAATTGAGAGAAGAATACCTTTTTTATCGCCCATACGGTGAACTAATGATCCAGGAAGTCATTCCTGGTGCGGAGGATTGTATTTATTCCGTCAAGACTTTTTTTGACGAACAAATGAATTTAATTGGCTTGTGGATGAACCAAAAATTACATCAATTTCCCCCTCATTTTGGATCCACTGCTCTTGCCCTAAGTGTTAGGGATGAAGAAGTCATTCAACTTGCTACTGCCTTTCTAAAAGATATTCAATTCAAAGGCTTGGCTATTGCCGAATTTAAACGGGATCCAAGAGATGGGAAACTGAAATTTATCGAAATCAATTCAAGAATAGGTTTAACTCAAGCATTATCGATTGCTTGTGGGGTTAATTTGGCTTACTTGTATTATTTATCCCTTACCGGGCAAAATCCATCACCAGTGACAGAGCAGAAAGAAGGGGTCAAATGGGTTTACTTCGTCCGTGATTTTCTTTCCTTTCGCCAAAAACAAAAAAATGGGGAAATGAGGTTCGTTGAGTGGATAAAGAGCTTATATGGAAAAAAGGTTGAGGCTCTCTTTGCTTGGAATGACCCTCTTCCATTTGTTCGGAGTTTTGTTTCCCATTTGCGAAATTTATGGGGGAGACAGTAAAAATGATAAAAGAGGGAGGGAACTTTCTATTTGAATAGTATAGAAGAAATTCTTAGCAGTTGGAAACAATTTGATTGGGAAAAAAAGCTTAAAAATGTCCTTGGTAAAAAAATGAAATTAGTGGAAGAAAGAATAGAATGCCTCAAAAATTCACGTGAAAAGACAAGTATTTGGAAGTTGGTTCTAACTGATGGCACGGAGTTCATTCCCATTGTGCTTAAAATATACAAACTGCCACTGAAAGAAAATCATAGGTTGGAAATTAATATGTATCAAAAAGCCTATAACATTTATCACGAGATTATGCCGCGTTTGTATTGGCTTGAACCGAATGTAAATGGGAATGAAACATGGATGTTTACCGAATGTTTGAAGCCGTTACGAGGACAAATAAAATTAGCTCCAAATCATTTGGAACGAATTATCCCCACGGTGGCAAAGTTTCATGCCAAAACCTTTGATAATCAATTTGTGAGGCATGCAGATCTTTTCGACGCCTCTCTTCCCCATTTTGATTCTGAGGAGAAGGAAAAGGAAAGGACTAAAGGGGTCAAAAAAGCAATGGAAAACCTAGATTTGGCAATGAAAGATCCTAACTTAAAAGAATTGGTGGAACCAAGGTATAAAATTATCAAAAGAATATTAAAAAAAGGTCCGGTTTTTTTCCCCGAAATTACTAAATCTGGCCAGTGTCTGATCCATGGCGACCTCCATGTCCACAATATTTGCTGTGAAAATGCGAATGATGAGGAGGAGAACTGGAAAGTCTCTTTGATTGATTGGGAGTCAGCGAAGCATTATCCTTGCTGGTATGATTTGGTCGTTCTAGTCGAATTATTAATAGATTTTCGCTGGGATTGGCAACAAAGCGAAGAGGAGATTCGAAGTCAATGTGTGCAAGTTTACTGCCAAGAAATGCTAAAATATGGGATAACCTTCAGTGAGGATCCACTGAATCTTCTTAAAAAGGCGTATTTACAAAGAACCCTAGAAAAAAAGCTTTCTAGCCATTTGCAAAAGGTGTTGGATGGAGGAAAAAGCACTCTTCTCAAAAGATACCTTGAAAAAATTGAGGTTTGGGGAAAAGAACTTGGGCTATATTAGTGCATCGCACGAATTCATAATACTATGAAGGAGTTTTATGCATGCAAAATATTATACGGTCTTCTCATATATATAGAAATGATAGTTGTGAGTCGGATGAAGGTACTCGTTACAGGCGGAGCTGGATTTATTGGTTCACATGTTGTCGATTTATTAATTCAATCAGGTTATGAACCGCTAGTAGTGGATAATTTACGTTCAGGTAAACGAGAAAATGTGCCTTCTCACGTTTGTTTCATTGACCTGGACATTTCTTCACCACAAATAGAAGATGTTTTTGCTCGAGAAAAACCGGATGTAGTGATCCATTTAGCGGCACAAGTGGATGTTGCCTACTCGATACAAAATCCAGTTGAGGATGCTAATCAAAATATTCTTGGAACGATTCGTTTGCTTGAATGCTGCAAAAAGTACGATGTGAAAAAATTCATACTTTCCCATCTTGTGCAGTATACGGAAAATAAGACGATTGTAGTATAATAGAAATATTTTTTCATTCAACCTCAATCCTATTATGGTATTAGAAATGTATATTCAAATATTTAACATACTTCATAACGTACCTTTTACCATTCTAAGATATGCCAATGTTTATGGTCCCCGCCAAACTTCAAAAGGATAAGGGGGAGTGATTTCTATTTTTTAAGAAAATCCTTAATGGGGAATCTCCCATTATTTTTGGAGATGGAGAGCAGACAAGGGATTTTGTGTATGTGAAAGATGTTGCTTTGGCCAACGTGCTGGCCATTGAAAAAGGAACAAATGAAATCTTCAATATTGGTTGTGATTCGAAGATAAGTATTAATGAACTTTATCAGATGATTACATCACTTACCTCTATAAATATTCACTCCCTCTCCATGCCCGAACGTAAGGGAGATCCTTTTGGGCTGGAATCCGGCTTATGATTTGAAAGCTGGATTAAATGAAACTTTAAAGTATTATAAAGGTTGTTAAAATTATAGGCGCATTTGAAGAAATATCGAAAAAAAAGGAGATCAGAAATGAAGGATTTTGAAAAAATAGCAGCCATGAAAAAAGGCGTTGTAACCGTTCAAGACCTGAGTGGTTACACAATGCTTGGAAAGGGGGCAGATGGATCCGTCTTTCAATTGACCCCTGAGAAGTGCGTCAAAATTTTTGTTAATGAAGACACACAAAAAAAGGAATTAAATGCACTGCAAAAAGGACAATCGTCTCCAATTATTCCTAAATTATATGAATATGGCTCTAACTATATAGTGATGGAGTTTGTGAAAGGTTATAATCTTAAGCATTATTTAAAAAAAGAGAAAAAACTCTCAGAGGCAATTGTGGGGAAAATATTATCGATGCTGGATGAAATGAAAACTGTGGGTTTTACGAGACTAGATATTGAAGTTCGCCACATTTTTTTCAATGAACTAGGGGAAATAAAAATAATTGACCTTAAGAGGGCATTTAATACGGTCAGATCTGTCCCTACTAAATTGTTGACTGATTTAAAAAAGATTGGATTTTTGGAAGAGTTTTTGGAACATGTGAAAAAGCTTCGCCCATCCTTATATAAGGAATGGAAAAACTTAGTGACTGATAAAAAATAAGCATGCCTCAAGCCTTCAAAATCAAGGGCATTTACAACAACCTGATCCACTTCGGAAACCTTCATGATTTTTTTCTTTATCTCTTCACTCGATTCTGTTGTTACCATGGTGACTGTAAATTGCTGATCGAACTGCTCTTCTTCCAAAAGTTCTACGGGTGGTTGCGTCTTGATTACTTCACCTGACTTTTCAAGCACCTCAAATACCATAAACACCCTTGCCGCTTTTAAAAGACAGTCCTCACGCAACCCTATCGAAATTTCGAAGCTGTTGAAGCCTTGATCTTTGGACTGCTGAAGTACTGTCCATTCAAATTCATCAAACTCTCCCGCAGTCATTTCCTCATTATTCAAGAGCGACAGAAGCTGCAACCTGTGCAATTGAGGAAGACACGGGGGACTCCCCTTTTTCAATCAATTCAAGTTGATTGACAATATTCACTACATCCCTTTTTCCATCTCCACCTTCAGCAATGGACATTTTTCAGTAGTTTTAACTTTCTTTTTTCCATGGATTTCTTTAAGACTTTTCAATAGTTCTTTGAAATAAGGAAAATCATCCGTTTTCCATCGGTGGAGTTCGTTAAACCTATCTACTGTATCTTCTACAAAATATTTAAGAATATCGCTTGTTCTTAGACCCTTGTCCTTTATTTCTTGAAGTTCCTTTAGCAAATCATTTTTATTATTCATATGATAAAACCTTATATATCATTACAGTATCGTCCAAGGGGTTAAATTTATAATTACAAAAATCGCAGGTCAAATCTGGATCTACATCTGTTAAGGTATTTAATATCTTACCTTTAAAACGATGACACTTAGGGCAGTATACTTCATAGCTTCTCTCTAAAATACCCATACCTCTCATAACCTCTAACATTTTATAAGTTTTTATTATTTCTATATTTAGTTTTGATTTTAGCGTACTAGGATAGATGTACTCACCTTCATCCCAAAACTCAAAAAATTTTCCAGTTGTTTAACTTGGTAATTAGTCAGTTCATGTTGCTTCGTTAAGTGCTCTATAGCTACCGATAAGGTATTCCCTAACATAATCCATCCTCTCCTTACTATCTACCAACTCGTCATAATACATAAAAAAGCTATACTTTCTGTCCTTGTAAGTATGTTCCACGCCCAATCTTATACCCTTTTGAGGCCATATCATTTTGACGCTAGGCAAATCAGACTTATTCTCAATTCCTGATATAAACTTTTCTAACTTACGACCAATTTCTTGAGTTTTATCGTTATTTTGAATAAGTTGCTGATTATCTTCAATAAATGTTTTTAATTCTCCTAAGATTGGAATGACCAACTCCTCATTACTAACCCCAAAAACAAAAAAGTCAATCCGCACAATCATGATTGACGATGGACTTGTCGCATTATTCAAAGCACACAAGCGTGAGCAGATGGAATTGAAAATGAAACAAATGGTATTGCGTTTACATCGTTTATTTAAGCATTTGGATGTATACAAGCATATTCCCCCCACAGCTTTAGACATACTCATACATCCCTTCTCATTGAAGCTGGGGCAGGCGTAAAAGAGATTCAAGAAAGATTAGGGCATTCAGATATAAACACGACGATGAACATTTACGCTCATATGACAAAAAATATCGAAGAAAAAAGACCTCCCATAAGTTCAGTGAACTTACGAAAGGTCTCCTCCTCTAATTGGTTGAAGTAAAGTTGTTTAAAAACTGAAAGTTAGCTGAAAGTTAGCTGAAAGTTAGCATTTCACTAATCTCCACCTTACAAACCCCTATATACCAAGGGTTCTAGGCGATGATTACATCATGCCGCCCATTCCGCCCATGCCGCCCATGTCAGGCATGCCCATGCCGCCAGCGCCAGCAGGTTCTGGTTTGTCAGCAACAACTGCTTCTGTTGTTAAGAACATGGCAGCAACTGAACCAGCGTTTTGTAGAGCTGAACGAGTTACTTTAGTCGGATCGACGATACCGGATGCGATCATGTTAACCCATTCGCCAGTAGCTGCATTGAAGCCAGTACCAACAGATTCGCCTTTAAGGCGCTCTACGATTACAGAGCCTTCAAGTCCAGCGTTGTGAGCGATTTGACGTACAGGCTCTTCGATGGCACGAAGAACGATTTTCACGCCTGTTGCTACGTCGCCTTCCGCTTGAATTTCTGCAATTTTATTGTATACGTTAAGAAGTGCTGTACCACCACCGGCTACGATACCTTCTTCAACGGCAGCACGAGTGGAGTTCAAAGCATCTTCAATACGAAGTTTACGTTCTTTTAATTCTGTTTCAGTAGCTGCACCAACTTTGATTACCGCTACACCACCAGCTAATTTAGCAAGGCGTTCTTGTAATTTTTCGCGGTCGAATTCAGAAGTAGTTTCTTCTAATTGAACACGGATTTGGTTTACACGAGCTTGAATTTGAGCTGTATTTCCAGCACCTTCAACGATCGTTGTATTTTCTTTTGTAACAACCACTTTAGACGCACGGCCTAAAGAATCGATTGTTGCAGATTTAAGATCAAGTCCGATTTCTTCAGTGATCACTTCGCCGCCTGTAAGAGCTGCGATGTCTTCAAGCATTGCTTTACGACGGTCACCGAATCCTGGAGCTTTAACCGCAACTGCATTGAATGTTCCACGAAGTTTGTTCACAACAAGAGTTGCAAGCGCTTCGCCTTCTACATCTTCAGCAATCAATAATAGCGGTTTCCCTTGTTGAACAACTTGCTCAAGTACAGGAAGGATTTCTTGGATATTCGTGATTTTTTTATCTGTGATTAAGATATATGGATTTTCTAAGACAGCTTCCATTTTATCTGAATCTGTAACCATGTATGGAGAGGCATATCCACGATCGAACTGCATACCTTCTACAACATCCAATTCAGTTGTGAAACCTTTAGACTCTTCGATTGTAATGACGCCGTCGTTACCAACGCGCTCCATTGCTTCTGCAATCAGTTGTCCCACTTCTTCATCAGCTGAAGAGATGGCAGCAACTTGTGCAATCGATTCTTTGTTTTCGACTGGTTGGGAAATGGCTTTCAATTCTGCAATGGCAGTATTGACCGCTTTCTCGATTCCTTTACGGATTCCCATTGGGTTAGCACCAGCTGTTACGTTTTTAAGACCTTCACGGATCATCGCTTGTGCTAGAACCGTTGCAGTAGTTGTACCGTCACCAGCTACATCGTTTGTTTTGCTTGCTACTTCAGCAACCAATTTCGCACCCATGTTTTCGAATGCATCTTCCAATTCGATTTCTTTAGCGATTGTTACACCGTCATTTGTGATAAGCGGTGAACCAAATTTTTTCTCAAGAACCACGTTACGACCTTTTGGTCCAAGCGTTACTTTAACTGCATCTGCAAGTGCGTCCACACCACGAAGCATCGAGCGGCGGGCTTCTTCACTAAATTTAATTTCTTTAGCCATTTATAAGTACCTCCCTAAAATTTTAAGAAATTTTTCGTTCAGTTAAGTATGATGTATAATTAGCCGATTACAGCTAGAATGTCGCTTTCACGTAAAATTAAGTATTCAGTATCTTCGTATTTAACTTCAGTACCTGCATATTTTGAGAAGATAATTAGATCGCCTTGGGCAACCTCTAAAGCAACACGTTCGCCATTTTCAAGAACACGGCCAGTGCCAACTGCCACTACCTTACCTTCTTGTGGCTTTTCTTTTGCAGTATCAGGAAGAACAATACCGCTTGCAGTTTTTTCTTCAGATTGAACTAGTTCAATAATAACGCGATCACCTAATGGTTTTAACAAGTGAAACAACCTCCTCATATTCTCTTGATATTTGTTTCATGATTATTAGCACTCTTCATCATCGAGTGCTAACACATTTATAATATTAAATAAACCGAGCCTTTTTTGCAAGTATCTTATCGAAAATTTTTTATTAATTTCTGATAAATTACGGGTATACTACTTTAGCATAATGATTAGTAACTGAAATGTTTTCTAAGGGGTACCTTTAAGTGGTGTTCTGTCCTAATATTTGATACCATTTTGGAGTATGCGTTTATAGATTGTCCCCATGTCAGGAACGTTATATATCAAATGGGTGACTTAATAAAAGGAGTTTTCATTTTTGAAAAAAGAATATTGGTTCGTCATCATCACCTACATTGCCATGCAATTATCCAGTATTGTTGGGGTACCCATTTTCATGCTGATCGGATCTTCAACCGGAATGCCTGCTGATGAACTTGAAGTGAAGTCAGCCGCATACTGGATTGTATTCAGCTTTCTAGTTGCTCTATCATTGATTCTTTTATTAATGAGAAAAGATATGAGGGAAAAGATAGACAGAAAAGATCAAGCCTCGATTCCCATGTCCATATTTTGGGCAATAGCAGGTATTTTCTTGGCTCTTTTCTCTCAAACCATTGCTGGGAGCATTGAACAAATGCTTGGGGTGGAGTCTGAATCGGAGAATACACAGCAGCTCATTTCACTCATTTACAAAGTCCCCTTGGTCATTTTCGTCACTTCAGTAATAGGACCAATATTGGAAGAAATCATTTTTCGAAAAATCATTTTCGGATCACTTCATAAACGCTTTAACTTCTTTATTTCAGCTTTACTCAGCTCAGTTATATTCGGCTTGGCGCATGGTGAATTTGAACATCTTCTTTTATATACGGCAATGGGTTTTACCTTTGCTTTCCTTTATAAGCACACGGGACGCATTCTCGTGTCCATATGCGCACATGTTGCGATGAATACGCTTGTTATCGTCTTTCAAGTGGTCTATCGTGAAGATATTGAGAAGATGTTAGATACTGCACAGGCCTTCATCGGAGGTTTATTATGAAACGTCAGTCACCTTTATTCATGGGAATCATCTATGCTGGCTTAGGAGCTCTTTTTACAGCGATCGCGATTCAATCCGTCAGTTCATCAGGATGGGGAATCTTTGCCTATATACTTATCCTTATTGCTACCCTTGATTTTGGATCGGGATTACGGATGATCATGCTGCACTTTAAGATTAAAGCCGCACAAAAAAATAAGAAAAAATAAGAAAAACGCTGCGAAGTTGCAGCGTTTTTCTTTTTATTCCTCCAATGCAGCTTCTTCCACTACAGGATAATGCTTCAAAAAGTAGATGAGAGACTGAAGCTCCACCGCCAGGTCAATGTGGTGAACCCTAATCGATGGGGGTACCGTCAGCCGTGCGGGAGTGAAATTCAATATTCCTTTTATATCGGCTTTGACTAAACGATCGGTTATCGTCTGGGCCACTTGTGCAGGTACTGTCAAAATAGCTGCAGTAATATTGTTTTCCTGCAATAGTGTATCAATTTGATCCATATGATAAATTGGCACATCTGCTATTATCTTGCCGACCTTATCTTCAGAAACCTCAAATGCCATTTCAATCTTTGTATTATTATTTTTCATGAAATTGTAATTTAAAAAAGCAGTCCCTAAATTTCCTACACCGATTAAAGCGACTTTTGTCAGTTCATCTTGATCTAGTGTTTTTCTAAAGAAGGATAATAAATAATTGACATTATAGCCGTAGCCTTTTTTCCCAAGCGCGCCAAAGTAGGAAAAATCACGGCGAATTGTAGCAGAATCCACTTTTACAGCTTCGCTTAGCTCTGCAGAGGAAACTCTTTGTTTGCCTGAGGAATGTAAGTTCTTTAAAAATCGATAATACAATGGCAACCTTTTGGCCGTTGCCTGCGGTATCTTTGGGTCATGGTTCATCATTCTTCCCCGCCTTCACACATGCTTTTCAACTTAATTTCTACTCTCTATCTTTTTGATTTACTTGTCTTTTATAATCGCTACTGGACACTCCACCTGTTTTCTCCACTAAGAATGTAGGCCCGATTACCATTCCTTTATCAATGGCCTTACACATGTCATAAATAGTCAAAGCAGTTACGGATGCAGCTGTTAACGCTTCCATTTCCACACCTGTACTTCCTTTTGTCTTAGCTTCCGTTTCAATCCTAAGCCTATATCCTTGATCTTCTTTTTCCCAATCAAAGGCTATATTGACCCCTTGCAGAGGAATGGGATGGCACATCGGAATTATATTGGATGTATTTTTGCTGGCCATGATTCCTGCAACCTGTGCAACAGCCAATACATCGCCTTTTTTCATTTTTTGGTTGGTGACCAATTCATATATTTCTTCATTCAATAAAATGCTCGATTGAGCTATTGCGGTCCGGGATGTTTCGGGCTTCGCACTCACATCAACCATTTTGGCCCTGCCTTGTTCATTAAAATGCGTCAAGTCTCCCATTTAAGTAACCCCTCCTAAATCATACACTATTATTCCACTTTATGTAACAGCTTGTTTTTAGCTCGGAACCAAGCTGTTGCCGATAATAACTATAATACGTTACACTAACAATAATCAATTGAGGTGAAATCTATGATTTTATTACAAATCAATCAACTATCGAAATATTATGGAGCTGAACTTATTTTATCAAATATGAAGCTCGAAGTTCAAAATAAAGATCGAATTGCACTTGTTGGCCGAAATGGCGCTGGTAAATCGACTCTGCTGAAAATCATAGCCGGGCAGCTTTCCCATGATGGTGGTGAAATCATCAAGCCAAAAGGCGTCACCATCGGCTATATGGCTCAGGATACGGGATTGGAATCCGAGCTGACCATTTGGGATGAGATGCTGACGGTATTCAAGGATCTTATGGAGCAAGAAAAGGAACTGCGGCGAATTGAGGCTGATATGGCCAGACCTGACATCTTTGAGAATGAAGGACTTTATCAAAAAGTATTAAATGAATATGACACTTTGATGATCACCTTCAAAGAGAAGGGCGGTTATCAATATGAAGCGGATATCCGTTCGGTATTGCATGGACTCCAGTTTGCCGACTTTGACTATTCTACCCTAATTTCCACTTTAAGCGGTGGGCAAAAAACAAGACTTGCTTTAGGGAAGCTGCTTTTAAGGAAACCGGATATTTTGATTCTGGATGAGCCAACGAACCATTTGGATATCGAAACCCTCTCTTGGCTTGAACAGTATTTACAGAGTTACCAAGGAGCTGTTCTTATTGTTTCCCATGACCGCTATTTTTTAGATAAAGTTGTAAATCAGGTATATGAAATTTCCCGGAATAACATGAAGAAATACTATGGTAATTATAGTTCTTACCTAGAGGGAAAAGCGGAAGATTATGAGCGGGACATGAAGCTGTTCGAGAAACAACAAGGGGAAATCGAAAAGCTTCGTGACTTTGTCCAACGTAATATCACAAGAGCCTCCACTACGAAAAGGGCACAAAGCAGACGCAAACAGCTCGAAAAGATGGATGTATTGGACAAGCCGCAAGGTGATGAAAAATCCGCTAATTTTTCATTCCAGATTGAAAGGCAAAGCGGAAACGAAGTACTTCATCTTCAGGACTTGGCAATAGGCTATGAAGGAGAAACGGTATCAAAAAATATAAATTCCCGCATGACAAAGGGCGAAAGCATTGCTCTTGTTGGCCCGAATGGTGTCGGGAAATCAACGTTATTGAAAACAATCATCTCTAAGCTTCCGGCACGTTCCGGAAGTTTCCGTTTTGGAACGAATGTTGAAGTCAGCTACTATGATCAGGAACAAGCAAATCTGATTTCCAATAAACGCGTACTCAATGAATTATGGGATGACTATCCCCTTAAACCTGAAAAGGATATACGTACGGTACTCGGTAATTTCCTTTTTAGCGGGGACGATGTTTTGAAGACCGTCTCCACACTAAGCGGCGGCGAAAAGGCCCGGCTTGCCCTGGCCAAAATGATGATGGAAAAAGGGAATTTTTTAATTCTGGATGAGCCAACGAACCATTTAGATCTCGACAGTAAATTGGTGCTGGAAAATGCATTGATTGATTATCCGGGAACTATTCTTTTCGTCTCACATGACCGTTATTTCATAAATCGGATAGCAACTAAAGTGATCGAGCTCTCCAAAGACGGTAACGAAGAATTCCTCGGCGATTATGATTACTATGTAGAGAAAAAACAGGAGCAAGCGGAAATCAAAGCACTTGAACAAGAGAATAAAGCAAAAACAATAGATGTAGCCGCAGAAAAAACAAATTACAAAATCGATAAAGAAGCAAAAAAAGCTGAACGTCAGCGAAAACGGCGCATTGAGGAAATCGAGGCAGCGATGGAGTTGCTTGAAATCGAAATAAACGAATACAATGAACTACTTTGTGATCCAAATGTCTTCCAAGACCATGAAAAAGTAATGGAAGTCCAAACAAATCTTGATAAAGCACAGGAAACACTAGACCAGCTTCTCGAAGAATGGGCCGAATTGGAAGAATGACAATGGACCGAGTTAAATGACTCGGTCTTTTCTTTTCTGTTTCTTCAAAGTTATCCACATACTTGTTAACAAAACACTTACCGTGCACAAGCCGATAATTTGAGTTATTCACATTATCCACAGAAACATATCCACTTATCCACAAAAACACGTGTTTATACACATGCAGTTTGTTTATCAAAAATAATTATCCACAGAATATTCTATTTTTTTATACACAGGATAAAAAAGACAGGATGCCGATTTTAGGCATCCTGTCTTCACTTGCATTAAAATGCTTCTATATCCAATCCTGGGTTTCCGTTCAAATCTAATCCAGAGCGCTTTCCTTTTTCGAACATGACACTGCCAGCAGCACCGATCATGGCTGCATTGTCCGTACAAAGGTAGAGGGGCGGAATGGATATGTCCATAGGCATAACCTTAAAAGCTTCCGTTAACGCTTCCCTCAGGCCTTTATTTGCCGCAACTCCTCCGGCAAGCAAAACCTGTTCCACATTATATTCCTTGGCAGCCTTCACCGTTTTCGTTACAAGTACTTCTATAACACTTGCTTGGAAACTAGCCGCTAAATCTTTAGGTTCAATTATTTCCCCACGCTGTTCTGCATTATGCAAAGTGTTGATTACAGCTGATTTCAATCCGCTGAAAGAAAAGTCATAGCTATCATCCAACCAAGCCCGAGGCAGTTTCAATGAAGGTGAGCCCTCTTGTGCAAGCCTATCGATATGAGGTCCTCCAGGATAAGGGAGCCCCAAAGTTCGAGCCACCTTATCATATGCCTCTCCTGCTGCATCATCCCGCGTCTCCCCTATCACCTTGAAAGAACCTGGTTCTTCTAAAAGCACCAATTCGGTATGTCCTCCAGAAACGACTAAAGAGAGGGCGGGATATTGGATTTCTTGAATAAGTCTATTTGCGTATATATGGCCCGCTATATGATGCGTACCGACAATTGGAATTCCATGTGCAAAAGCTACAGCCTTTGCCGCATTCACTCCTATTAATAGTGCCCCTACAAGACCAGGGCCTTCTGTAACGGCAATAGCATCTAAATCTTCATATGTCACACCTGCCTGAAGCAGCGCTTCTTCAAGAACAATCGTAATTTGCTCTACATGGTGGCGGGAAGCTATTTCAGGGACGACACCGCCAAAACGTTTATGGCTTTCAATTTGTGAAGCCACGACATTGCTCAATATCTCTGTTCCATTTTTTATGACAGCTGCTGCCGTTTCGTCACAGCTCGTTTCGATTCCTAATATAAGTTGATCTGTTTTCATGAAAAATTCACCCACATAACATAAGCATCTTCTTGATTATCTGTATAATAATTTTTACGGATTCCACCCTTTTGAAAACCTAGTTTTTCATAGAGTGAAATGGCTACTGCATTACTGACACGAACTTCAAGCGTCATCCTTACCACACCCATGGAAATGGAGATTTCAATCATCTTCCGAAGCAATGCTTCCCCAAGCTTTTGCCCTCGATATTCAGGTAAAATCGCTATGTTGGTAATGTGCGATTCATCTATGACGATCCACGCGCCGCAATAACCGGCAATTTTCCCTTCATCCTCAATCACCATATATACGGCATATTGATTGTGATTCAATTCATTAAAAAAAGCTTCCCGGCTCCAAGGTAAAGTGAAGGACTGTTTTTCCACGTGTAGCACTTGGTCGATATCTTCCGTTTTCATTTTTCGGAACGTCAATGTTTTACTCATAATAATCGGTCGCTTTCCTTTTTTATTTCCCCTGCTGTTCGAGCCACTTAGCTTCCGCTTCAGCCATGCGAATATAGTTTGGTACAAACTGGTGAATATCCTCTTCAGTCTTGTTAAGACCAATAAAGGCCAGTTCGCTTGGTCTTGAGTTAAAGGACTGTACAGGAGCAAATATGGCTAAATCGCCTAACGCTTCCGTAATTGCATCCCGATGAATGTCCACATCTTGACCAATAAATAAAACAGGACGATTTAATTCCTTCAATCGAATCGCCCACTCAGAGGATAGAATATTACAATCTTCCATGATTGTTTTTAACAGATCATCTTCCATTTCATATAATCCAGTATAAATCTGCCCTCTTCTTGCATCGAACAAGGGAGATATCAATCCATTAAAATAACGACCATTTGCTGCTAAAACTTCTAAACTAGAAACACCTGATAAAGGAATCTGAAGTGTCCAGGCCAAAGTTTTTGCAATCGTCACACCAATCCTAACCCCTGTATAAGAGCCTGGCCCCCGAGCTACCACTATCTTGGTCAGATCCTTCGGATTAGTATCACAATCCCTTAGCAGCGTCTCAATAGCTGGCATTACCCGCACCGAATGATTTTTCTTTAGGTTGGTCGTATATTCGCCAATTACTTGACTTCCACTTACCAGTGCTATCCCTAATGTGAAGTTCGATGTATCTATAGCTAAAACCTTCATCAAATAATCTCCTTACATAACGTTTCATAACGTTCGCCTTTGGCTTCCAAGACAATGCGCCGGCTTATATCACTAAGACGATAAATATAAATGGTTAAGATTTCACTAGGGAGGTAATCCTTAATTAAATGAGCCCATTCAACGACGGTTACACCGCCACCATCAAAGTATTCATCAAAGCCTAAATCTTCTTCGGATTCACTTACCCTATATACATCCATGTGATATAAAGGCAATCGACCCTGGTATTCCTTTATTATCGTAAAAGTTGGGCTATTTACTGTTCTAGAAACGCCTAATCCTTTAGCCAGCCCTTTTGTGAATGCCGTTTTCCCTGCACCAAGATCACCTTCTAAAGCCAGTACATCACCACTCGAAAGCATTAGTGCCAACTTCTGCGCAAATTGTGCTGTTTCTTCCTCATTGTGAGAAATCAATTCAAATTGTTGCATATATCAATCACCTTTATCATTATTAGCAAAACGTCGTTATCGTACATGACGAAAACCATAAACGCAATATTAAAATGGAACAAAAACTTCTATATATGTAGTTTACCTTGTTTCAAAAGAAGACACAAATAAGTTAGGGACATAATTATTTGAATTTCGGATAAAACAAAAAAACGAAACCTAAGTTTCGTTTTTTCATGATTGCGGGGACAGGATTTGAACCTGCGACCTTCGGGTTATGAGCCCGACGAGCTACCGGACTGCTCCACCCCGCGACGGTATAAATGTTACTTTTATAAATTAAGTATTCCCTTTTTCTCAAAAAGGATACAAAGATTATAGCTTGGCGGCGTCCTACTCTCACAGGGGGAAACCCCCAACTACCATTGGCGCTGAAGAGCTTAACTGCCGTGTTCGGAATGGGAACGGGTGTGACCTCTTCGCTATCGCCACCAAACATTTAACCTTTTTTCAGTACATTCATAATCATAACATGTATGACATCAGAATGCAAGAAGAAATTTTCATTCCTTCAAAACTAGATAATAAGAAGGTATTTTATTTTTTTAAAGCGTTGGTTAAGTCCTCGATCTATTAGTATCAGTCAGCTCCACATGTCGCCACGCTTCCACCTCTGACCTATCAACCTGATCAT
>NZ_JBNNSH010000010.1:0-80373 GCF_050277555.1 Peribacillus sp. NPDC097895
AATGTTTGACTTGCTCATTTGCTTTTTTAATAGTGTGTGCTCACTTAAAATTTAACGTTGGCGCTTTGTTTTGTTCAGTTTTCAAAGAGCAATTTCACAAATCGTTCTTTCGAACTTCTGTTTATTCATCATAACACGCTATTGATTAGTTGTCAACTTCTGCGAAGTTTTTAACTTATTTTAAATCGCTGTGTTTCTCAGCGACCATTTCATCTTATCATTTTCATAGTAAGAAGTCAATAGTTATTATTTCTTTCAGTTAATCTACCAAAAGCGGATGAAATTTTTCGTTTGTCTTAGTTGGTGCTTATTTATATTAATCCTATTTCACTTTAAAGTCAATGCTTTTTCTCTGTATTGATATATTTTATTTCCTGACCAGTTTATTAGCTTATTCTTAATCAACAATTCAAAGTCAGATAGTACCTATATAATAGAAAGAGTTGTAAATACACAAGGTTGTCTTGTTGTTGATTAAGTAGTATCAATCTCCGTGGTATAAAGAAGGTTAAAGAAGAAATATAAAAAGATTTGCCTTGTCCCTCCCCTCGATCAAATCATCTTTTTCCCTTATTACTATCGCGTCTATCGGTTCCTTCTCCTCGGGAAAAGCGTTCATCAAGGAAAATGAAGATTCCACTGCAGCTTTTCCATCCTATCCCGCACCATAAATAGGATATCAGTGGTTTTATGGAACATAAGCTGCTTCTTAATCTAATGATGATAGAGATATAACCAAGTTGACTACCCCATTCCCGTTATGCTATTATATAACCAAGTAATATAATCGGAATAGTTAATATTGTGCATTTACACACTGACTTTTAAAAATTAAAGGAGATGGATATATGACAGCAGCAAAGGTAATACCAGGTGCGGAATCTTTTTTCTTACCCGGCAATTCTATCGGTATCCTCATTTGCCACGGTTTTAATGGAACACCACAAAGCGTAAGGTATTTAGGTGAAAACTTTGCTGCCAAAGGCTTTACTGTCTTCGCTCCTCGTTTGGCTGGTCACGGAACGGATGAACTTGAAATGGAAACGATCCTTTATAAGGAATGGATACAAGATGTTGAAATGGCCTATGCTAAATTAAAGCGAACCTGCACACATGTTTTCGCTATAGGACAATCGATGGGTGGCGCTCTTATCCTTGATTTAGCGACAAAAGTAGCTTGTGATGGGATTCTCACAATTAACGCCGCTCTCCAAGTTCCGGAATATGAAGTATATCGTAACCAATCGGATCCACGCTTCATTCCTGAAGGCAAAGCTGACATAAAGGACGCTACCACTAAAGAAATCACCTATGACCAAGTTCCCTCTAAAGCGATTAATCAATTGCTTGATATAATGGAACATACAAGTCAACGACTCGAAAACATTACATGTCCAATACTTATCTTTCATTCTCCAGAAGATCACGTTGTACCAGACTTATGTTCCTATCAAATATATGAAACTGTCACATCCGATGATAAGGAAATGGTGTCCCTTGAAAATTCATATCATGTGGCATCAATGGATCATGATAAAGATCATATTATTGAAAAGTCTTATCAGTTCATTCAAAGGCACAGTAAAAGGGCAACAATTGCTTCGTAACCTCTTTTCTCTATACTAATGGGTTTACGTATACACTTCACGGGTATATATAGTATATAAAGAAAAGGGAGGTAACATAATGAGCGGATTATCAGACAAAGTTAAAAGTACTGTAAATAAGGTAAAAGGTGAAACGAAAGACCAAGTCGGAAACGCGAAAAATGATCCTCACTTACAAGCAGAAGGAAAAGTCGATAAATTAAAAGGCAATCTTCAAGATGACATTAGTAAATTAAAGAATAAACATTAACGAACATTCTAATAGGATCCACACTATAGAGAAGAGGCGGCAGAAAACCTGCCGCCTCTTCCTTTTCAATTAGCTTGAATAACCACAACACACATATCATCGGGTTGATCTTGCTGCATATCCGAAGGCATCACAAAATCAATAGGGGCGGTTTCTTTACAATCAAACCATCTCGTCGTGACCGCCTCTTGTATTTGGTCCAGCCCTTCCGTCCCTTCTCGATCTATAGCCTCCATGACTCCATCCGTGAATAACAGAAGCTGAATCCGTTCTTCATAATGAATGGTGGATTTCTCTATTTTCATCTCAGTGAAGAAACCCACGGGGCATGTCCCTTTTGAAAGCGAGGCCACTTTTCCATCATCCATTAAAGCAAAGCCTGGTGGATGTCCAGCATTAACATATTCCACCGTTTTTTGCTCTGTATCTATGATCATATATATCGCGGTAAAATAATAATGCACTTGGTTATCTTCCTTGTTAAGGATACTCATCCAATGATTCATTTCATTTATGACTGCCACTGGATCCGTATGCGTTCTAATGGCATCCCTCAAAACGGATGAAATGAACATACACACAAGTGAGGCGGAAATGCCATGCCCCATCATGTCCAACAGGATGATCCCATAACGATTTTCATCAATACGATGCCAATAGTACATATCCCCTGCTAATTTATTTGCAGGCAAGTAAGATGCTCTTATGGTTAAGTGATCACCTACAATAGGCTCACTTAACAAGCTGCTTTGAACCTGCATGGACAGATCCAATTCGTTGCGAATTTTTTCATCCTGCGTTTTATGCCAATCTTTTTCATATTTAAGCCTTAACCCTACGCGTATTCTCGCGAGTAAATCTATTTTATTTATAGGCTTCATAATATAATCTATTCCGCCCACATCAAGTGCTTCGGCCACCTTGTTTGAATCTTCGAGAGCGGTCACAAAAATAACGGGTATATCTTTAAGGTGAGGAATGCTTTGAAGTCTTCTGCATGCCTCTATTCCATCGATTTCCGGCATCATGATATCAAGAAGAATGATGTCAACGGAAGTCTCTTTTGGTTGCGGACTATCCACCTGTAAATATTCAAACATCTCAACAGCTGAAGTTAATGATAGAAAATCCGTATAGCCAGCCCGCTTTAAAATTTTCTCTATAACGAAAAGGTTTACCTGGTTATCATCTACGATTAAAATCGTCATTCTTTCATTCCCCTTTTGGCTTATATCGAGCGGCAACATTATCTTTATATATGGATCAGCACATTAATAAAGCTCCCATAGCGTGATTTATTTCTATTTTATTATAACGAAATATAGGCTCTAATAATAATAATAAACCACGATGGCAGTTATGCTTGCAGACTAACTTCTTGTATATTCCCTTTCCTTTCACACCATAAACATAAAAATATAAAATCCTGAAAAATTCTCTAAATAAAAAAGAAAGAGTCCGCATATAAGCGAACTCTTCCCTTTTATAGTTTCCGATAAATTCGTTCTTTTGAGTCAAACTCCTCATATTCTTCCAAAAAGGTTGAGGTATGAAGTGTTTCCTTGCTACCAACTGCAAGGAATCCATCTTTACATAGACTGTCATAAAACAATTGTTTAACATAGGTCTGCAATTCACCGGTAAAGTAAATCATTACATTCCTGCACATGATGATATGAAACTCATTGAACGAACCATCAGTAACTAAGTTATGCTGAAAAAAAACAATGTTTTTAAGAAGACTCGAATCAAGATAAGCATTTTGATAATCGGTTGTGTAATACTCCGAAAATTCCTGGTTACCGCCAGCGTGCATATAGTTTTTCGTATAAGACTGCATTCTGTTTAAAGGCAGTATTCCTTTTTCCGCGTGACGGAGGACATCTTCATTCATATCGGTCGCATAAATCCTTGCCTTATCATAAAGCCCTTCTTCCTTAAGGATGATGGCCATGGAGAAGGCTTCTTCACCAGTCGAACAACCTGCATGCCAAATTCTGATTTCGGGAAGGTTTTTCAAGAGCGGAACAATATTCAAACGAAAAGCTTTAAAAAATTCCGGGTCGCGAAACATCTCAGTGACGTTTATCGAAAAATCCTTCAAAAGCTTCTCAACATACCCTTTTTCATATAAAACCAATTCAATCATTCCGCTAATCCTGCGAATATGATCCAGCCTCATTCGATTTTCGATTCTTCTTTTTATTGAAGTCCGCATATATTTGCGAAAGTCAAAGCCGGAAACAGAATAAATCGCCTGTAACAATAATTCGATTTCTATATCTTCACGTTCTTCAACAGTTAAAGTATCCTTCATGCAAAACCTTCCTTACTCATTCTATCAATCAATTAATCAGTCAGCCATACCCTCAGAACGGATAGTAACTGCTCTAATTTTAATGGCTTGCTGACATAATCGGACGCGCCGGCCTTCAGGCATTTTTCCCTATCGCCCTTCATCGCTTTGGCCGTTAGCGCGATGATCGGAAGATTCTCGAACTTATTCTGCTCGCGAATTCTAGTCATCGTTTCGTAACCGTCCATGCCTGGCATCATGATGTCCATTAATATTGCATCTATATTATTTCCTTTTTCAAGGAGTTCCAAACATTCATAGCCATTTTCAGCTGTAAGGATTTTCATTCCCTCGTGCTTCAGGGCATTTTTCAGCGCAAATATATTTCGGTGGTCATCATCGACGACAAGTACTGTTTTATTGCAGAAAGGTTTGGCCTCATTCGGACTTTCTTCATTGTTTATTCCTGCATCAGATTCCTTCTGATTGTCAAAAGGTGCAGCAGATTCATCGTGGTTAGCTGCTGCCACTTCTGGAGAAGCAGCTATTGCTTCACCAACATTTTTGAAGCCCTCTGGCATGCTTGGAATAAAGAAGGTAAAGGTACTGCCATGCCCCTCTTCACTATCTACAATGACCCAGCCTCCCAAGAGTTTAGCAAACTCTCGGCAAATGGATAGCCCAAGCCCTGTTCCTCCATATTTTCTCATTGTAGCTCCGTCACCCTGTTGGAACGCCTCAAAGATAATTTTTTGCTTCTCTTTTGAAATTCCGATGCCGGTATCCGTCACCTTGATTTCAACCCAATTGCTTGCTCCTTTTGTCTGTATCCATTGAGCAACATTTTCTTCCTCAGCTTTTTTGATTTGGACAGTAACTGAACCTTTTTCTGTGAATTTAAATGCATTGGATAACAAGTTTTTCAAAATTTGCTGGAAGCGTTGTTCATCCGTAAAGAAAATATCCGGAACATTTTTATCTTTTTCTATTTTAAAGTCAATGTTCTTTTTCTTCGCTACATGGTCGAAGTTACGATGCAATAACTCAGGGAGTTCACTCATATTCATTTCGTCAAAGACCACTTCGAGCTTTCCAACTTCAACTTTGGATAAATCCAAAATATCATTGATTAACGTTAATAAATCTTGGCCCGATGAGTTAATGACACGGGCGAATTCCTGTTGCTCTTCATTTAATTTACTTTCATTTGGATCAGAAAGCATTTCTGATAAGATCAAAATGCTATTGAGCGGTGTCCGCAATTCATGTGACATATTTGCCATGAACTCCGATTTATATTTTGAACTTAACTTTAATTCTTCCGCTTGTTTTTCAAGATTTAGTTTTGCGACTTGAAGCTCTTTCGATTTATCTTCAGTTTCACGGTTTCTCTCTTCCAATTGCTCATTGATCATTCGCAACTCTTCAGCCTGTGTTTGCAGTTCCTCTGATTGGGCTTGCATTTCCTCTGACTGTGATTGCAATTCTTCCGATTGAGCCTGTAACTCTTCAGTCTGTGCCTGTGATTCTTTCAATAAACGCTCAATTTCCATCCGGCCTTCTACATTATTAATCGTGATACCTAGAGTATCGAGAACCTGATATAGGAAATGTTTTTGTATCTGCGTAAAGTCTTCCAAACTTGCCAATTCGACCATCGCTACAACTTCATCCTCAAAAACGACTGGCGCTATGACAATGCTTTTCGGGTTGACTTCACCAAGCCCTGTTGTAACCAACTGAAAGTCTTCAGGGATATCGTTAATGACTTTCGATTTCTTTTCAAGGGCACATTGTCCAATCAAGCCCTCTCCCAATCTGAATTCACGTCTGCCTGAGTCCTTGCCATCTCCTGCAAAGCTGGCAAGCTTCACAAAACGCATATCGTCACCCTGACCGCGCTTGACGTAAAAAGCTCCGATTGAAGCTCCCATCATCGGTGCAAGTCTTGTAATGAACCGGTCAGCCAGAACTTCCACATCAACAATGCGCTGATACATGGTGGCCATATCCGCAACACGGGTCTGGATCCAGTTCTGCTCACTGATCTTTTCAGTGAAATCTTTCTCTTTTTGATTATAGGCTTCGAGCGATTCCGCCATATCATTAAAGGATCGGGCGATATCACCAATCTCATCATTAGTTCGAACCGGTACTCTTGGTACTACCGATAAATTTTTAAAATCGATATTATTGATGACCTTCGTAATGGATAGCAGATCCTTCGAAGTACTGCGAATCATCCAAACAACCGTAACAGAAATAACTAAAATGCTTAGAATAACAGCAAAAACTACAAAACCAATCATATCTTCATAGGTTTGTTTCGAATTATTTAAGGTATCTTTCATGACACCTTCTTGGTAATCTTTAAAGTCATCCATTGTACTGATGACTTTCGTCCGTTTTTCCCTTTGATCATCCATCAAATTGGAAAGACTATCCGAAGCGTTTCCCGCTTGTATCTTTTGAATGATTTCAGCCTCGGTTATGGAGTAAGAAGCATATTGAGTTTCGAACTCTTTCAATAATTGCTTTGCTTTTACCTTATTTAAGGTTCCTGATAACCCAGCAATTTTCGATTCAATCAAACTATGATTCTCATTGATGATTTCAAGGCTTTTTGCTCTTTCTTCTTTGTTTGCATCATTTGCAGCAAACAAAATTTCACGGTCCGACCTTGAAAACAGCTGACGGATTTCCATCGAAGCTTGAACTTTTTCATAGCGATTTTCAACAATTTCAGTCATGCTGCTTTTTAAATTGTTAAGCGTAATCATCATGAAAGAAAGTAATATAGCCAAGAAAAGCAAGATTAAACCGAACCCTAACATTTGCTTCTTCTTAAAACCCATTTTTTCGCCACCTTCAATACTTATTTATGAACAGCCAGTAATAAACGGCAGTGCAAGATAATCTTTATCCTATCAATTCGTAATACTTATTTTCCTTATAGGCTTTCATTTAACATGATATATAGATAGATTCATTGCTCAAACTCCATTTTAACATTTTCCAACATAAAATGGTTCTCTACAGGGTTATTTAAAATGAATTCATTTTCCAATTAAGTGGAACTCCACTTTTGCCACGGTCTTAAAAACCCAAAGGTCATTCATTATGAACTCCATAATAAAAAACCGAAAATTTCACTTTCGGTTTTTTATTGCGGTACTGTTTATTTAGTTTTCTTTACTTCAACATATAAAACATGGTGGCCGTCCATTTCCTTTACGGTAAATTCATATCCGGCGTATTCAATTTTATCCCCGATCGCAATCTCAAATCTTCCTGTCAGGAACCATCCGCCCAATGTATCGATATCATCCTCTGGCAAATCTATTGCAAGGGTATCATTGACATCCTCAACTAATGTTTTTGCGTTGAATATATAATGTCCCTCATCAATTTTTTGAATAAGCGGACGTTCATCTTGGTCAAATTCATCACGTATTTCCCCGACAATTTCTTCAAGAATGTCTTCCACAGTTACCAAACCTGCAGTTCCACCATATTCATCTGTCAAAACTGCCATATGAATCCGTTCCTTCTGCATTTTCAGCAGCAGATCATGAATGGCGATTGTTTCAAGAACTCGAATGACAGGAGTTACAAATGAATCAACCGTCAATGCCGATACATTTTCTTCTGTAATCGTCGCGGTATAAAGACGCTTGATGTTGACCATGCCCACGACATTATCTTTATCACCGTCTATGACCGGGTATCTTGTGTATTGCTCTTCTTGAATCAGTTCAACAACTTCCAATAAAGGCATGCCCTTTTCGATAACAGTCATTTCCGTACGCGGAACCATAATTTCATTGGCTATACGCTCATCAAATTCAAATATCTGATTTACATATTTATATTCCGATTGATTGATCTCACCGCTTTTATAGCTTTCTGATAAAATGATGCGCAGTTCCTCTTCCGAGTGGGCCATTTCGGACTCAGAAGCAGGCTTTAAACCGAATATGCCTGTTAGGATGCGGGCAGAACCATTCAGTAACCATATAAAGGGATACAAAATGCGGTAAAAGAGGATTAATGGCTTGGAAAAAAGTAAGGTTACTTCTTCCGCTTTTTGAATCGCAACAGTTTTTGGCGCCAGTTCCCCGACTACAACGTGCAGGAATGTTACAGAACCAAATGCGATTATGAATGAGATGATGTGACCTACGGATTCCTCTAATCCCCATTTAGTGAACAATGGTTTTAAAATTGCCTCAACGGTCGGTTCACCTAACACCCCTAAGCCTAAGGCCGTTACAGTAATACCCAATTGACAGGCAGATAAGTACTCATCGATATGAGACGTCACTTTCTTGGCTGCAAGTGCATTTCTATGCCCTTCTTCAATCAATTGATTGATGCGGGAACTTCTGACTTTTACGATTGCAAATTCCGAGGCAACGAAAAATGCGGTTAATGCTATTAATACAGCTACTGCTAATAATTTTATAAAAATCTCCAATATGTGCGGGTTGACCATGGAATATCTGCCCTTATAACATTCGGACTGGACATACACGGTTTAATCCCAAGCACCTCCTGTATAAATGGTTATTTTTGTTGCAAAAAGCGATTGCCTTATAACAAAACCATTTAGCCTATATCGTTAATATGCACCTTTATGCATTAAACTATAGGGAATAAATTTTAATCATACTAGCAAAACTAATAATGATTGGATCAAGGCCATGCTTTCATGGGAAATCTGTTTTTTTAGAAGAAGCTCATTTTTTTCGTCCTTTTTAATCAAGCTGATGACCTCTTGAATTTCCTCGTTCAGGCCATCCATTTTGCGTTTCAGTTGAAGCCCTGTTTCTTCAATTGCTAATGCAGCTTCCTTGTCTTGTTTCATTATTTTTTTTATGTCTTCTAATGAGAGGTTTTTTCTTTTATATCCCTCGATCAAGCGTAGCCTTTCAAGTTCACCGACTGAATAATAACGGTAATTGGAGGCGGAACGTTCTGCTTTAAGCAAACCTAAGTTCGTATAATAATCAACGGTTCGTTTCGTAACATTCGCCATTTCCGCCAACTCGCCAATTTTTAATGTCTCGTTCCCAATATAACCCCTCCAAACCGTCGCGTGATGGTTTAGACAAATTGAAATTATGTCATTTCCATTGTGACGTTTTATTCTATCCTCTAATCGTACATTATTTTAACTGAAATGAAAAATTTTTATTATTGGATAAACAGATATTATTGCTTTATCTATACCCTTCATGGGAAAACAAAAAACCGATTAGTTGAATAATCGGTTTAATCTATGATTTGACCTGTGGATTTTATTTTTTTACTGTAAAATGATTGCTCAATATTTTAGGACCGCACTGGCATAGGGAAGAATGCTTTAGTTTCTTTATTGGTGTCCCGCATGTTTCACAGACTTTTGCTACCATTTATACTGTCCTCCTCACTTTATTAATGCTTGTTAAATATTATTATACCACTTACCAAATGATAATCAATACTACATTAAAATTATTACAAATAATAGACAAGACTTTCATTTTACTCCTTTTTATAAGCATCTCACTTCCCAAGTGATTATAAAAAGGAGTAAATGTAACAAAACTCATCAGGAAGGTTGGTGTTAGTATGACGGATGAAATCCGCTCAATCCCCCGTCCCTTGGTACGAACGAATCAATGGGTCATTTTGTTAAGCGTAACCACTGCCTTATTGACGGGGCAAATATGGATATTACTGATTCCCTTAGCGGCGGGACTTTCAGGTCTTCTCTTTAATTTCAATCCAGTTATGCGTCTTGCAAAGCCCTTTCTGAAAAAAAAGCCCTCCGATTATATTCCTGAAGATCATTCACAGCAACAGTTCAACCAGGTTATTGCCGTCGTTTGCTTAGGTCTCGGTTTAATTTCTTTCTTGCTTGGTTGGAACGTGGTCGGTTATATCTTCACTTTGATGGTCGGATTAGCTTCCTTCATAGCCATTCTTGGATTCTGCATCGGCTGCTTTATCCTTTTCCAGTGGAAACGACATTCCCATCAACGATCTCTTCGCTAAAACTAAAAAGATGGGACTGACATACGACAGTCCCACCTTTTTATTCGGTTGCATGTAAAGAATTGCTCCTTTTAACCCAATAAGTTACCAACGCGATCAAAAGAATTAAAACAGCTTGCGGCACCAGCGTTTCCACTGTTGGATAAAGACCTATCCATTCTACGAATGGGAAGGAGCTGATTGTATTTGTCTGTATCATTTGCGAAACCTGAAGCGAATGGATGGAGACTCCAAGAATCTTGAAAGCCAAGACATATATGAGTATCGTTGCCACTTTAAAGAATAGGGTCATCGGTAATTTCACACTATAGCGCAGCATGATGAAGCCAATGACCAATAAAATGAGGAAGGCCAAGAGTATTCCGCTCAGTAGCTGCTTTAATTCCATATAAGGCGCCATTCCAGCATAAAAGATAATGGTCTCCGCACCTTCTCGGAATATGGATAAAAAGCTAATAAGCGCGAAAGAAATGATGCTTCCCGTCGCAATGGCGTGGTTCATTTGCTTGCTGATATACCTGTTCCATGCATGGACATTCGATTTACTATGAAGCCAAAGACCAATTGTCAACATCATCAATACCGCTACTACCCCAGTGATTCCCTCAATATATTCCCGGCTTGACGCAGCCGTAATCTGGGAGAAAACGATATTGATAATGACCGCCAATACGGAGCTGGCAACTAAGCCTGCACCAACCCCTGTCCAAATCCATTTTTGTTTGTCCGCTTGTCCAATTTTTTTTAGGAACGACAGTAATGTAGCTACTATCAAAAGCGCTTCTAACCCTTCACGTAAAAGAATCAGTGCGGCATCCCATGTTGTATAACTCGTATCATCAATCAAGGGGAGTAACCTTGTGTTTAAATCGGAAACGATTCCCTTCGCTTCCTCAGCCTTTACCTTTTTCGATTGCAATAAGCTGATTGCGGTAGGGACTTTCGTTTCCATATCGCTGTAAAGCTTGCTGTCCCTTGTTGAGACTTCTCCTTCAACATTAGGCCAAATCGTTAAAATTTTGTTTAACTGATCAACCGCCGAACCGATGTCATCCTTATCAATATTCGTTATACTTCCTTGTAAGAGCTGCGTTACATCTCCAAGTGAATAGGTCTTCTGGTTTCCTTCTGCAACCTTACCAGCAAGGAAATCCTCCAATATACCTTTCAGATCAGCTAGGCTCTTTTTTGCTTTATCTGGATCAGGCGGATCTTGTGTAATGGCTATTCGTACAAAGGCCATATTTGTCTCAATCTCACCATATGTAGCAACACTTTTCTCCCTTATAACGACCTCTGCGTCGGTCCATTGATTCAGCAAGTTCGTATATTGAACTTTAGCTTGATCAAAGTCTCCTTCCGTTATCAAAGCGTCCAACTCATCTATTAAAGGGATTATCGCTTGTAACCGATCTTTATAGTCCGTCTTGTCAACTGGGTTTTCATTCGTATCATATGTAACAAGAGCACTAGATAATGCCGATAGCCGCTTTTTGATTTCATCCTTGGTGGCTTGGTCTCTCACAGCACTTTTTACCGCTGATAGTTGCGTATCGACTTTCTTCGCATCTTCGCTGTCCGTTTTAATCGCTTTCCAATCCTTCTCGAATCGATCGATATTTTTCGATACTTCTTCAAGATCCCCGGCTTTTACCTTCATTAGACTATCGCCAATATAAACAAAAAGCTGATCATGGTTTTCACCCGCTGAAACAATCCTTACAGAAGATGAAATAAATAAAAGACCGACTATTAAAATCAATATCCCACTCTTCAATCTAGAAACAGTCATACTGGTCCCTCCTATCATGAACTAAAATCGCCAACCCGGATAAGCATCCATGCTGGCGATTTCACGTCCTCATTTTATATTCCATTTATCCAAAAAGGGAATCTCCAATATACCCGCCCTTTTTCGCACCTGGTAAACAAGCGAACATGGCGCTACCCCGGTGAACGATATATTCATTAAGCTTATCATTTTTCGCTAGTCGCTCCTGTATAGGAATGAATTGTTTACTAGGTCTGCGCTGAAAACAAATGAATAGCAGGCCCGCATTGAAACTTCCCGTTTTAGGATCCATTCCGTCTGCATATGAATAAGGACGCCGCAGTATCTTTGCTTTTCCGTCACCCCTGGATAGACTCATATGCGAATCTTCTGGAATGATCCGATTTCCATTTGGATCTTTGGCTTCTAAATCCACGCTATCAAACTCTTTTTTCATCCCTAATGGAGCTCCGCTGTCGCGATGTCGTCCAAACGTATTTTCTTGTTCCCTCAATACGGTACGATCCCAAACCTCAATGTACATCTGAATTCTGCGCACCACCATATAACTACCGCCAACAAGCCAGTCAGGTCCGTCCCCTGCCTTTACCCATACATGCTCATTCATTTCACTGCTATTATTCGTATCCGGATTGACCGTCCCATCCTTAAACCCGAATAAGTTACGCGGTGTCGTTTTTTGTGAATCGGCTTGCTTAGTTCGTTGAAAACCTGTCTGTGCCCAATGAATGATCACTTTCCCTCTTCCGATTCTCACTAAGTTTCGGACGGCATGGAAAGCGACTTGAAGGTCATCTGCACAGGCTTGAATGCAAATATCCCCACCGTTCCATGAATCTTCCAAGGCATCTAAAGGGAATTTGGGCAAGTCCTTTAATTCAGCAGGGGTTTTAGATTTCAAACCAAATCGGTCTTTGCCATCCTTCGAAAACAGTGTCGGACCCACTCCAAAAGTTATCGTTAAATTGGAAGGTGATAATTCTTTTGCTTCCCCCGTATCTTTTGGAGGCATATTTGCATTAAGGGATGCTTCACCAATCAAATTTCCCGCTGTCATCTGAGCAGCAGCCTCTGTCCAGTCCTTGAATAATTGGATTAGGTCCGACCTTTTATCTGTCGTTACTTCCAATGATGCGAAATAAAGGTTATCTTGCGCTTCAGTGGTGATGCCAGCTTGATGAGCACCATAAAAAGGGACGACATCTTTAGTTTGCCCCTTTGCCTTTGAATCTGAAAGATTTAACAGTCCTCCTAATCCAGATGCTCCTACCACGACTCCGATTCCACCGACTCCTGCTGTCTTTAACATATTTCGACGACTTACTTTTTTAGTAAAAAGCTCGATTTCGTCATTCGGCGTTTTTTCCTTCAATTATGATTCCTCCGTTACAATCCCTATTTGCGAAAGTGGTTCGGCTAATGCATCAATGGCTTGACTTAACTCTTTAACTTCGGACTCTTTTAAATCCGTATAAGAGATATAGCCATCACCATCTTTATGCTTTTCAAGCAGGCCGTATACATCGTCAAAACGTTGTTGGATTTCCGAAGCAAGCTTCTCATCCTTTTCTTTAAGTGCAGGTGTCAACAGTTCGTAAATTTTTTCTGCACCTTCAACATTTGCCACGAAATCATATAAATCCGTGTGAGAGTATCGGTCTTCCTCTCCTGTAACTTTGCTGGTAGAAACTTCATTCAATAAATCAACCGCACCTGTGATTAACAAATCCGGTGTTACCTCAACCGTTTCAACTTTGGCACGAAGCAGATTGACATCACTCATTAATTGCTTGGCATATTTCTCGTACCCTTTGGTTGTGTTTTCTTCCCATAATCCCATTTCGATCCGGTGGTAACCGCCCCACTCTTCATCTTTGACGTCCCCTTTGCGAGCATCAATTTTGGGATCAAGGTCACCAAATACTTCGGCAATCGGTTCCGCTCTCTCATAATGCATACGCGCTGGAGCGTATACTTCCTTCGCCTTTTCAATATCACCGGTTGATACAGCCGTCGTAAATTCTTCCGTTGCTTTTACAAACTCTTCTATTTCACTAATCGCATATTCACGGTACTCACTAGATACATCATCGAGCTTGCTTGCACTCGTTTCTTTGGCCTTATCATCTGCCGGCTTAGTATCTTCCTTTTCCTGCGAACAGCCAAATAATAGGCTGGTTGATAATAAGACTGCTAATGACACTTTTGCTTTCTTCATTTTGTATTCTCCCTTTGAATTGTTTTGTAGATTCATATTAGCAGATAATGAAAATCATTATCAATATATATTTTATTGGAAATGTAACATTTTTCATTCCCTTCAAAAATCTTCACCCATGTGACCTTTTACTTCCCTACAAAAGCGCCCATACTTTCAAGGTAGCCTTCCTAGCAACTACCTTCACGCTCACTCATTAACATGTCATTTTCTTTGTCCATGATTTTTGTGATATCCTCAACAAATTGAATGATAAATAGTAACTCTTGCTCGCTATAAGCGGAACATAAATCTTTGGTGGCCATGGAGAGCGATTTATAGTGTGATTTAATCTGTTCCTGTCTTTCGGAAATCGGTGCAATCATAACCCGTCTTCCATCATTTTGATCTCGTTCTCTTTTCACATACCCGGATTTCTCAAGGCGATTGATTAGTGCGGTAACAGAACCCGTACTCAATCCTGTAATTTTGGATAGTTCACCTGCGGTTATCGGTCCTGTTTCATTCAATATTTCAGCAGTCTTTAAGTCTGTATGGGTCACCCCTATTTTCTGCGCCATGTTTTGTTGAAATAAAACGGATCTCATCCCATACCGTTGCAAGCTATGTGTTAAACTCTCTAACAGAGCTGGATTGATCCCATTATCGCTTGACATAAAATGCCACCCCTTTTACACTTAAATTTATCTTGATTTTCAAGATAAATGTTTTGATTTATCTTAACGTTTGCCTTTCAACCATGTAAAGGAAAATCATGAATTGGTTGATACGAAGGAGGAAAATAAATGAACGAACAAAAAAACCAAAAATTCATTGTTGCCGGTTTATTATTGGGTATCTTAATGTCAGCAATGGATAATACGATTGTTGCGACTGCAATGGGAACGATTGTTTCTGAATTAGGCGGGTTTGATAAGTTTGTGTGGGTGACATCTGCCTATATGGTCGCCACGATGGCAAGTATGCCGATATTCGGTAAGCTTTCCGACATGTATGGACGAAAAAGGTTTTTTATTTTTGGTCTCATAGTCTTTTTAATCGGGTCCGCTTTATGTGGCATGGCGCAAAGCATAGTGCAGTTAAGTATCTTCCGTGCAATCCAAGGGATAGGCGGAGGCGCTTTGATGCCAATTGCCTTTACTATCATTTTTGATATTTTCCCGCCTGAGAAACGCGGAAAATTAACAGGTCTTTTCGGCGCTGTTTTTGGGGCCTCAAGCGTATTGGGCCCGCTATTAGGTGCTTATATTACCGAATATTCGAGCTGGAATTGGATTTTCTACGTCAATGTTCCGATTGGAATCATTTCTTTATTTTTCATTTGGAGATATTACATGGAATCAACCAACACACGAGAGCAGAAAATTGATTGGGGTGGCGCAGCAACTCTCGTCATTGCCGTTATTAGCTTAATGTTTGCGCTCGAACTGGGCGGAGAATATGGTTGGAATTCTTATCCTATCATCGGTCTGTTTGCTAGCTTTGTGGTATTCTTCGTTTCTTTCTTCTTTTTTGAAAAAAGAGCAAAGGATCCAATCATTTCATTATGGCTATTTAAAAGGCGATTGTTTGCCACTTCTCAAATTTTGGCCATTCTTTATGGCGGTACATTCATTATTTTAACCGTATATATCCCAATTTTCGTACAGGCAGTTTACGGGGGTTCCGCCACAAATGCCGGATTGATCCTCACCCCCATGATGCTTGGTTCTGTATTCGGAAGTGCAATTGGCGGGATCTTCAATACAAAGACAAGCTTTCGCAACTTAATGACAATTTCCGTCATCTGTTATTTTGCCGGGATGCTCCTATTAGGGACCATTACCCCTGATACAAGCAGGACTTTATTAACCTTGTACATGATTCTGACTGGTTTTGGCATGGGCTTTTCCTTCTCCCTTTTACCTATTGCCTCCATTCATAATTTGGAACCTAGATTCCGTGGATCGGCCAACTCAACAAACTCATTCCTCCGGTCCTTTGGGATGACACTTGGTGTCACAATTTATGGAGCGATTCAGAACAATGTATTCACAAGTAAAATGACGGATGCATTTAAAGGCATGCAAGGAGGCCCGGATACAAACGGATTGATGGAGGACCCACGTCAGCTCTTCGAGTCGAATGCACGTGCCGAGATTCCAGACTTTGTCTTAGATAAAATTGTTCATGCAATGTCTGATTCGATTTCATTAATATTCACTCTGGCCCTCATTCCGATCGGACTTGCAGCGATCACAGTGTTCTTTATGGGAAAAACAAGAGTAGAAACATCTCCAAAAGAGGAATCATTACAATAAACAAAAAAAGCGCTGGACCTCCAGCGCTTTTTTTGTTAGTTTTCATCTCTTCTATTTAAATAGGTGTAAAGATTGCCGAAAAATCATTCTCCCACTAAAATGATAAGTAACACATTCACATACTGAGGTGAGAAATTTGAAGATCGTATGTTTTGGAGACAGTTTAACCAGAGGCATTTCTTATGTTAAAGGCCGGCTACGCATTATTAAAGAAAATTATCCGAACTCTTTAGCTAAGCTTACGGAATCATTGCCATTTGTCGAAGTTTTGAATAAAGGGGTTTTCAATGACAACTCCGACTTATTGGTTAGCAGGGTCGAGAAAGATGTCATGTCTGAAAATCCCGATATCGTATTAATAGAGGTCGGGGGAAACGACTGTAACTTCCAATGGGCCGAAGTAGCCAAAAATCCAGAAGGTGATCATCTGCCAATCGTTCCCATCGAACGCTATCTGGAAAATATCACCCAACTTGTCAGACAGGTTCAGGACAAGCATGTTACACCTTTCCTTTTAACACTTCCACCACTGGATCCTGCCAGGTATTACAGATCCATCGCTGATAAGTTCGGGCATTCGATCGGACATTTCGTTTCCCATGTCGGGGGTATCGAACATTGGCATGGGATGTATAACCGTCAATTAAAAAGCCTCGCTGAAGAACTAAAGGTGCCTTTGATCGATGTCCGGTCCTACATTAAATCCTCTGGCGACTTGAATCGCTTGATTAGCGATGATGGCATCCACCTCACTTCCGAAGGATACCAGCAAATGAGCATGGCCATATACAGTGATTTGCAGAAGTATATGGCTGAGAGAAAAAGCAAATAAAAAAGACAAAGCATGGCGCTTTGCCTTTTTTCGTTTTACAGACTTTTCGCTTCCACGTTTTCCGGAAGCTTGAAAGGGTTCTCGGTATTGATCCGGTCATAAAACATCATCCCATTTAAATGATCTAACTCATGTTGGAACACGATTGAAGCAAAGCCCTTCAGGCGCATCTCTATTTCCTTACCATTACTATCCAACGCTTTAATTTTAACCCGTTCATAACGCGGTACATAGCCTTTAATATCACGGTCGACTGAGAGGCAGCCTTCACTTTGCGGTAAATAAATCATCGTAGCGGAATGACTGATAATTTTCGGATTCACAAGAGCATATTCATATAGCTTCCCTTTTTCATCTGGAAAGTATAAGACGAACATGCGTTTATTCAAGCCTATCTGATTTGCAGACAACCCGACACCTTCACGTAAGTTGTATTTCTTTTGGAGTTTTGGGTCCTGGCTGTTTTTCAGATATTGCATCATGCATTCCAACGTTTCACGATCTTCATCCGAAATCGGCAGGCTGACTTCATCCGTTACCTGACGCAGAATTGGATCTCCTTCTCTAACAATATCCTTCATCGTAATTATATAGTCTTTTATAAATTTACTCATAAAAATTCACACTCTTCTACCATTTTATTTTTCATGACTTAGACCTTTTCACTTTAGCATTTCGTATTTAAAAAGTCTAATACGCAGGGTGGATTAAATATTTAAAAATTTCTGACTCCATTCTTAACTTTTTCATAATAGAAAGGATATTTTCTTGACTTTAACATTATTTACCTTCATTTTAGAGCATAAAGACCTATAGATTACATGTTTAAAAATTTTATACTGAATATATATTCCTTAAAGGAGATGAAAAATTGAACTCGAACTCTAAATTAGTTTCGAAGTTGCTGCCGTTCATAACGGCTTTCATTGTGATAATTGGCGGAATCAGTTGGTATGTTGTAACTCAGTCAAAGGATACGGTCATCCCATTTTCTTCGGTAGAAAAGACGATTAAAGCCCAAAATGGAGCCCTTGTCTCTATTGAAGAAAAAAGAAATGGCACTCTTCACATCACCACACCAGATGGAGAATATGTTTCTAATATTCCTCCCAACAGTCAAATGATCAATAAGCTTGTCGAAACTTATAACGTTCAATATTCTTTTTCATCAACTAATAAATCTGCGTTATGGATTTTCGGCGGATTATTGGCGGCTCTGGTTACAACCGCTGTCATTATACAGAAAAAATCAAAGGGCGGATTGCGGGTCGGCAGTAAAAAACAAAGCCTTTCCACCCCAAAGCCCCTGCCAGAGATAACTTTGGATGATGTAGGCGGTTTGCAAACCGAAATCAAACAAGAACTCCTACAGACCCTTACTACATTAAAGGAACCTGAGCGTTCAGAAAAGATTGGAATTAAACCGCCTCAAGGCATTTTATTATACGGCCCCCCTGGAACGGGGAAAACCCTGCTTGCACAAGCAATCGCAAAAGAGCTTGGTGCAAACTTCTTCTCAACGAGCGGTTCAGCCTTCAACGAAATGTTTGTTGGAGTCGGTGCAGCCCGAGTCCGCAGCCTTTTCCAAAATGCACGTAAGCAATCGCCAGCTGTCATTTTCATCGATGAAGTGGACGCGTTGGCTGGTAAAAGGAAAGCTCATGGCGGGGAAGAAGGCGAAAAAACGTTAACTGAACTGCTTGTGCAATTGGATGGAGGCCATCCAAATGAAGGCATTTTATTCATTGCAGCGACCAACCGGAAAGATATGCTCGATGAGGCATTTCTACGTCCGGGCAGGATCGATTTCTCTTTCCAAGTTCCACTTCCAGATACACAAGGAAGAAAGGAAATCATCGATATCCATACGAAAGGAAAGCGTCTAGCGACAGATGTCCTTGCTTCCCTGGATGAGTTGGCGGAAAGTACATCAGGTTTCTCTGGTGCTGACTTAAGCTCCCTGTTCGATACTGCCTCACGTCATGCCCTTAGGAATGAACAGGATACGATTCGTAAACAGGATCTTGATTACGCCATTGACCGTACGATACTTGGAGCGACATCACGTACCCTGAATGATGTGGATACGAAGCGGCGCGTGGCCATTCATGAAAGTGGACATGCCTTGATTGCAGCTTTGACAAAGCCCGGTTCCGTTCGAAAGGCTACCATCATACCGCGTGGGGAAGCCCTTGGATATGTAGCACCGATACCAAAAGAACTCCATCTGGCAACAGCCAGTGAATTACTTGATCAAGTCAAAATGATTTTAGCAGGTGGCGTGGCGGAAAGAATGTATTTAGGAGAACATAGCATCGGTGTAGGCGGAGATGTACAACAGGCTAAGCACCTGCTTGAACAAATGGTCGATACCGGAATGCTTCAAGATGGATTTACCCTCACCTTTAATAAAGGTGAGAAGGAGCAAAAGATGCAGGAATTATTCACGAAGGCGATTTCTGAAACAGAAATGTTGATTGATTCGAATCGTCCACAGTATGAAGAGCTCGTTGAGGAGCTATTGAAAAAAGAGACACTCGAAGGATCAGAAGTTCAGCGTATCGTTGATGCTTCAGAAATAACCAGTGTATGCTCGAATGCGTAATACTCTTTTACATTAGGCCTTAAGTCCTAATGTAATATGTAGAGCCTGTTTCCAATCGAACAGGCTCTTTTTTTTGATCATATATGGAAGCAAGCCGCAAAGCAGAATGAATGCAGGGAAATTAACCAGATGGAAATTCCTCGTCCTCAGTCTATACGGTTTGTTCCTTTAAGGTTTTTCCTTTCCCTGTTACTGCAATCCAAAGAACAATATTTGGTCAAGTGCTTCCATGGATTTACTGAGAAAGACCTATTTCTTACCAGGCACATTTCTCTTCAAAGCAAAATGTAAGGCCCTGTTAATCAAAGGTGGCAAAACTGAAAGATGCCCTTCCCCTTCAAACTCCTTGAATTGAACATTCATTCCCCTATCCTTCAAGGATAATCGTTTTGATAATTCTAAAGCATTTTCGTTCATGCCGCTTTTATGGGTACCCTCCAGCTTCCCCACGCCTAGCAATAAGGAAATGTCACCTTTTTCTTGATCTAATCGAGAAAGAAACCTATCCTCCTCCTCATGGAACCACTTTTTATTCCAATGGAGAGATGGGCTTCCAGCAATTTAAGTTTGGAAAGCATACGGATTTTCAAAAAGAACATATAAAGCGAAAAGGCCGACAAGGGAATGCCCGAAGAGCGTTTGGCTATTATGATCGACCTTAAATCTTTTATCGATCTCCGGTTTTAAATCCTCTTCTATGAATCTCAGAAAGTTTTCCGCTCCTCCATGTGAAGGCCATGGACTTCCATCTGGTCTTACAGGTAACTCGTTAACCGCAACGGGCAGAGTGAAATCATAATAACGTTCAGAAGAAAATGGTGCATGGGTGGCATATCCAATACCCACAATGATGGCGGGAACCACCCCTGACTTTTCCGGCCGTCGTGATTGCAATCGTACCGCCTCAACCACCGTTCCAAAAACAGAATTGACATCTAGCAAATAAATGACTGGATACCCCGAGGGTGGCGGCTCTTCCAATGGCTTTGATACAAAGGTTTGGTATTCATGTTTCCCTGTACACGAAGATTGAATGGGCCATGGATATCACAAAAACCCTTTCATTTCGAAACCGGCAGATCGCAAATTTATCCGGTGGCCAACGACAGAAGGTTTGGCTAGCAATGGCTTTAGCACAGCAAACGGGGATTTTATTACTAGATGAACCGACCACCGACCTTGATATGGCTCATCAACTAGAGGTCTTGCAAATTGTTGAAAGACTTAACAGGGAACAAAAAAAAACCATCGCGATGGTACTGCATGATATCAACCATGCCTCTCGGTTTTCACATGAAATCATAACGATGAAAGAAGGAGAAATCGTTAAAATCGGTACACCTGGCGAAATCATTACACCTGCCGTTTTAGAAGAAGTCTTTTCGTATTCATGCAAGGGTCATGATAGATCCTGCCAATGGGGCTCCCGTTTGTTTTATGGTTTCCATCTAAATTTTATAACATAGTTGATTGGAGCTGGTGTGCGAGACACCTGCGGGAAAAACGCGTGAGACCCCGCAGGCGCTAGCCGAGGAGACTCCACGACCGCCCGCGGAAAGCGAGTGCCTGGAGCGGAAATAAAAAAAACTGCAGGCAAACTCGCTTTTCTTTGAGTTTGTCTACAGTCTAAAGGGATGTCGATAAATCGACATCCCTTTTTTACACGTTTTATAGTTTTTCCAACTGGATGATACCTGCTGTATTTTGTTTCTGTAACCCTGTCTTCTGCAATTTCACTGCCGTTCCTTCAGGTAAGTTAGTGAATATAATAGGAGTGACCGTTGACGGAGCATTCCGTTTTATGAAATCTAAATCAATATCCAAAAGTGGCGTTCCTTTTGTTATCTTTTGGCCTTCATGCACAAGTGATGTAAAGCCTTCTCCATTTAATTTAACTGTATCTAAGCCAACATGGATCAGAATTTCCAGACCATTATTCATTTTCAAACCCAATGCATGGTTTGTCGGGAAGATACTAAGTACCTCTCCATCGATCGGTGAAACTAGTTTCCCATTGACCGGCTCGATAGCAAAGCCGTCGCCCATCATTTTCATCGCAAACACTTGATCAGGAACTTGTTCGATCGGTAAAACGGCTCCTTCAATTGGAAGGACAAAATCATTGGCGTCGATAGCTTGGTTTTCTTCCACTCCATCTTCAACTACTTGTGCATTTGGATCCACTTTCACTTGGATTGGATCGACCCCATTTTTAACAAGTTGTTTCATTGCATTTGCAACGAATTCAACATTCGTTCCAACAATGACTTGCACACTCGATTTATTTAATTTCATGACACCCCGCGCACCATGCCTTTTTAAGGCTGCCTCATTCACATTTCCTGAATCGGCCACTTCTAAACGTAAGCGTGTTGCACAGTTATCAATTATCTTTATATTCTCTTTACCGCCAAGATCTTGAATGAAAAGCGATCCCATATCAGTATATTTATCCCCTGTTTTCACAATCGTTTCTTCTTCCACAACTTCCTCATCGTCTTCACGGCCTGGTGTTTTTAAATCCATGATTTTGATGACAAAATAGAAAATCACGAAGTAAACGACCGCGTATACCAATCCAATCGGTATTAACCAAAGCGGTTTTTGCGCAATGCCGAAGTTCAAGAAATAATCAATGGCCCCTGCGGAGAATCCAAAACCATGATGGATATCCAATAGAACAGCGAGTGCCATAGAGACCCCGGTTAAAAGAGCATGTATTACATATAACACTGGGGCAATGAACATGAACAGAAATTCAATCGGTTCTGTGATTCCTGTTAAGAAAGAAGTGAAAGCTAGCCCAACAAGCATCCCCGTTACCAATTTACGTTTCTCCTTCTTAGCAGCTGCAATCATCGCTAATGCTGCAGCTGGAAGGCCAAACATCATGATTGGGAAAAAGCCAGTCATGAAGGGACCAGCTGTCGGGTCTCCTGCGAAGAAACGATTTATATCACCTGTCGCACCATTAAATTCACCAAAAACGAACCAAACCATACTATTCAGGACATGATGCAATCCTACTGGAAGCAATAAGCGATTCAATACGCCGAATACGCCGGCACCCAATGCCCCTGCACCTGTAATCCAATCTCCGACACTATTGATAACATCCTGGATCGGCGGCCAGACAAAGCCGAATATTCCCGCAAGTATTATCATCGCAAGCGAAGTGATGATCGGGACGAATCTTTTCCCTGAAAAGAATCCAAGCCATTCAGGGAGCCTTATATCGGAGTATCTATTATATAGAAGAGCTGCGACTATACCTGATATAATACCGCCTAAAACAGCCATGTCGATATCTTTATTAATTGCTTGCGTACCATTCGTTAAAACAAAGTAACCAACAAGTCCAGCTAATGCCGCTGCACCGCTACCGTCTTTAGATAATCCTATTGCAATACCTAAAGCGAATAGTAAGGCAAGATTATCAAAAATCGCTTTTCCCGCGGCCGCCATAAATGCTATATCAAGTAAATCCGGCTGACCTAAGCGAAGCAATATAGCCGCTGCTGGCAAAACAGCAATTGGCAGCATAAGAGCTTTACCAATCTTTTGTAAAAAATTCAACATCGAACTCATCTCCCTTGTTCCTAACTTCTTCTATTGATTTTGTTGAATGACAAGAAGTATAAAGCGTTTTCATTTTATTAATATAATAACTTTTCTTTGGATTATACTAGCATAGAAAACATATAGATGTCTATACCAATTTAGTAGAAAAATTTACTATATTCCTTAAATATAGCGGAAATAAGACATTTACGAACCTTATTAACAGCAACTGGTCTAGACAACCACTAATAAAAACGTTAAAATGAGGACAAAAATATATGAGACCAATTCATGACTCATTCATTAAGGTTTACTTCATAAAGGAGATTATGTATGAAAACATTCATTATTAACGATCTAATAGTTTATAGCGAAACGGAAACATACAAAAATGGGTACATTAAAGTTGTGGATGGAAAAATTGCCGAAGTAGGCCCCGTTAACCAATATAAGCATGAAGATGGTGTTGAAGTAATCAATCTTTCGCCTGATCATCAGGTCATTCCTGGTGCCATCGATGTTCATATTCACGGGGTATCGAATGCTGATGCAATGGATGCCACATACGAAGCATTATCTACTATGGCAATAACTCTTCCCAAAGAAGGAACAACCAGTTTTCTGGCCACTACAATGACTCAATCTACCGAAGCCATTGATTCAGCTCTTCTTAATGCAGGTAAATATATCGAAAATCAAACTCAAGAACATGCTGAAATAGTTGGGATTCATTTAGAAGGTCCTTTCATTTCACCAGTCCGTAAAGGAGCACAGCCTGAAGATCATATCGTTGATCCGGATGTCACTCTATTTAAAAGGTGGCAGGAAATGGCCCAAAATCAAATCAAGCTTGTAACGCTTGCTCCTGAACAACCAAACGGATTAGACCTTGCCGCTCACTTAAGGGGAACTGGCGTAGTCGCCTCCATTGGACATTCGGATGCAACATATGACCAAATAGATGAAGCAATCCAGGCTGGGACTACACACGTCACACATCTTTATAATGGGATGCGGGGACTCCATCACCGCGAGCCTGGTGTATTGGGCGCAGCTTATCTCCGAGACGAATTGTTTGTTGAACTTATTGCTGATGGCATTCACTGCCGACCTGAAATGGTGAAATTAGCTTATAACCAAATTACAAGTGACCGCATGATTTTGATTACGGACTCGCTTCGAGCCAAATGGCTTGAAAAGGGAACCTATGATTTAGGCGGTCAACCTGTGTATGTTAACGAAACGACAGCTACGCTTTCAAATGGAACACTAGCCGGCAGTATTTTGAAAATGAACGATGCCATTAAGAACACCATGCAATATACCGATTGTTCCATGATTGACATAATAAAAATGACGGCTGAAAATCCAGCCAAACAACTTCGGATTTTTGATAGAAAAGGCAGCATCCAAGTTGGTAAAGACGCCGACCTTGTTATCTTAAATGAACGATTGGACGTTGAAATGACGTTCTGCAGAGGAAATTTAGCTTTTAAAAAGGAGAATGCATAATGAATATCATTAAAGTACAAGACTACGCGGAAATGAGTCGGACAGCCGCAGAAATAGTGATCGGAAAAGTAAAAGGAAATCCGGATATCAAGCTGGGCTTGGCAACTGGCGGCACGCCTAAAGGTATGTACGATACGTTGATTGAAGACCACGTGCGTAATCATACTTCTTATGAACATGTAACATCTTTTAATCTTGATGAGTATATCGGTTTAAAACCCAATGATCCAAACAGTTACCATTATTATATGGATGACTCCTTATTCACTCACATCAATATAAATAAAGAGCGCACTCACCTACCAAATGGCACAGCTGATGACACTAATGGAGAATGTAAACGGTATGACGAAATGATTGATTCCACGGGAGGGATCGATCTTCAGATACTTGGTATTGGGCAGAATGGTCATATTGGTTTTAATGAACCTGGAACTTCTTTCACCTCGGGTACACATGTCGTGACACTTGAAGATTCAACACGCCAAGCCAATGCACGTTATTTCGACTCCATAGACGAAGTTCCGACACATGCTGTTACAATGGGCATTTCCACCATTATGAAAAGCAAAGAGATACTTCTATTAATATCCGGAGAGGAAAAAGCCGAAACCTTGAAGAAATTGATGGACGGTGATATTACAGAGGATTTCCCTGCATCTATCCTAAAAAAACATAATAATGTTACAATTATCGCAGACCAAAAAGCGTTATCCGGAGTGATAATACCCTAAAAGGAGCGAAAGTCGATGATTGATAAAAGCTCACCTCTTCCGATTTATGCTCAAATCGAAGAACAAATAAAAAGACAAATAGAAAATGGTGAGTTCCAGGCGCACAATGCCCTTCCATCTGAACGTGAATATGCAGAGCAATTCGAAATTAGCCGAATGACCGTCCGGCAAGCCATAAATAATTTGGTTAATGACGGATACTTATACCGTCAAAAAGGGAGGGGAACCTTTGTTGCCGATAAAAAGCTGGAGCAGCAGCTCAATGGTCTGACAAGCTTTACAGAGGATATGAAAGCCAGGGGCCTAAATCCGAGCAGTAAGCTACTGAGCTTTGAAATCATTCCGGCTAATAAGAAAATTGCCAGTGAATTGCACATTTCCCTTTATGCTCCCGTTTATGAAATAAAACGTATTCGGTTGGCCGATGATGTTCCAATGGCGCTCGAGACTGTGTATATGTCTGCGAATTTAATTAAAGGATTAACGGAAGAAATCATTAACCTTTCCCTTTATCAATATATAGAGAATTACGTTAAACTTAAAATGGACTATGCCACACAAACTTTGGAATCATCGATTGCTTCTGAATTGGAAGTCACCCATTTAGCGATTCCAAAGCACTCGCCCATATTATTCATTCAACGGAATACGTTCCTAATAGATGGAACCCCCCTTGAATATGTTAAATCAGCTTATCGTGCGGACAGGTATAAATTTACTATCACCATAACCAGATAACTTGAATTTTTTTGCCATCACTATAATCTTTTCTTGCTAAAGGTAATCGGAGGGTGTCATATATGAACTCATATTTTGAAGAAGTGCAGGCTTTACTTTCAACTGTGGTTGAACAGGAAAAGCATTCTATTAAGGAAGCTGTGAAACACATCTCAAAAGCAATATTGTCGGATGGAGTCATCCATTTATTTGGGAGCGGGCACTCTCATATTTTGACGGAAGAGGTATTCTACCGGTCAGGTGGGTTAGCGGCCATTCATCCTATTTTCGTAGAAGACTTGATGCTTTTTAAGGGAGCATCAAGGTCATCTCAACTTGAAAGGCAAAATGACCTATCTGAGAAATTCATGCTTGATGAGGATATCCGTCCTGGCGATGTCTGTATTGTCATTTCATCGTCTGGTGTGAATCCCGTTCCCATCGATGTCGCTATAATCGCAAAAGAAAAGGGCGCCTTTGTCATAGGACTAACATCACCGGAGTATGCAAACAGTTGTCCTTCACGGCATAAAAAGAAGCTTTATCTCCACGATGTCGTTGATTTGGTCATAGACAATCATATTTCAAAAGGTGATACATTGCTGAAATCAAACAATATATCATTTGGATCTGGATCGACTGTAACTGGAGCCGTCCTCCTGAATATGATTTTCACACAAGTCATTGAAGCGATTATTGAAACAGGGGTGACCCCTCCCGTATTCCTAAGCAGTAATATCGAAGGGGCAGATGAGCATAATCAACAGCTTATCGCGAAATATAAAACAAGAATTCCCCAATTGTGAATCATTTTTGCCATTAAGGAATACATAAAGTTTTTTATTCCGCATAAGGAAATCATTATGCAAAAGTAAAGAAGGCATCCACCCGGATGCCTTCTTTACTTTTAGAGGTACTCCCTTTTATTCCTTGTTTTTCAAAAAAGGCCACCAATTCGCGTTTCCAAACGTTGTAACCATCACTGGAATGAACAATGGCAATATGACAAACGCATATAAAGCAAGCCCAACCAATATTAAAGTGGCAATCTCCAAGAGCGAAAGAACTCCTGCTGGCATCATGGCAGCAAAGGTACCGCCCAGAATGACTGCAGCCGAGATGATCACCGTTCCCATTTTTCTCATGGATAGTAACATCGCTTCCTTGACAGGTTTATCTTTCATCTCGTTAAAGCGATCCATCAAGAAAATGCTATAGTCGATGCCCAGCGCAATCAAGATAACGAAAGCAAAGAAAGGAACGGCCCAGCCGATGCCTGCATAACCGAGAATATTTACAAAAATCAACTCTGTAATGGCTGCCGCTGTATAATATGTCAAAACAAGCGACACAATCAGGTAAATCGGCATGACCAGGGATCGCAGCATGAAAAAGAGAATGATTGCGATACCCGACAACATCAATACGACAGTACGTGAGAAATCCTCCTCAGACATCATGCTCAAATCATGATGTGTACTTGTGATTCCACCTATCGCCACCTGCGCATTTTCAAGCTTTGTATCTTTCGTTACTCTTTCTACCGTTTCCTCAATCGAATCGATTTGCTCGATTGCTTCATTAGAATATGGATTAGCTTTAAAGACAACATCCATTGTCATGACTTTACCGTCTTCGGATAAATACGCGTTCAGCGCTTCCCCAAATTCTTTACTTTCCACTACTTCTTTGGGAATGTACATACCAGTTACTGTCTTATCCGTTTTTGCAAGTCCTGATAAATAGCCCTGTGCATCCGAGAGGCCATCATGGACTTCATTCAGTCCATCCGCACTTTGATTCAAGCCATCCGTCAAATCAGTCAGTTGCCCGCCAAGGCTTGAAAAGCCATTTAGGAGTTCTTGCTGCCCATTATTTAAGCTCGTAAGTCCTCCTTTGAATTCTGATAGATTATTAATGACTTCACTCTGACCATTCGCCATCGTGCTTAAACCTTTTTGTAAATTATCTACACCTGAAATCAACTGGTTCAGCCCTCCCGCTAAAGAGATTTGACCATTTACGATGTCAGCCATATTTTTGTTCGCTGTATTCAAACCTCCGGATACTAACCCAAGATTTCTGTTGAGCTCGGAAAGGCCTGCTGACATGGGCACCAAACCACTCTGTGCCCCTTGTACCGTTTGCTTGATCGTTTGATAGGACGCGTCTGCCTGCAATTCTGGATAATTGCTTTCCATTTGCTCAAAGGATGGATTTAAACCAGCAAGGCTTTGCGATACGGCCGTCAGGTTAGTTTGTATCTCTTTGTATCCACCCGTAAGCTCATTTAGCCCATTAGCCGATTGTCGATAGCCTTCGAGGAGCTGTCCGCTTCCATCTGCAAGCTTCTCCAGGTTGGCCTTAACTTCATTCAGCCCCGATTTTATATCACCTGTCCCTGAAGAGCCGTCACGAATTCCTGCTTCTATGCTCGTTAACGCCTTCTCCACCTGACCTACTCCGCTCTTTAATTCATCGGTACCGGAAATGAGTCCCCCTATCCCGTCCGTCGCCTGCTTCAAGCGAGGTCCAGAGTCGGAAAGCTCACTGCCTGCGGTTTTTAAACCGTCACTGATTTGTTTAATTCCTTCATTTCCTTCCCCGATTCCCTTTTCCAACTTTTCGGCTTGTTTGGAGACAAATAAGTCCTTGATGGGCTCACCTGTCGGGCGGGTCATGGACCTGACTACATCGACTTCATCCACCTTGATGACTTCCTGGCTGATTTTTTCTGCAAGTGCGACATATTCTTCCGAATCCATACGTTCGTCATTTTTTATGACAATCTGTGTTGGCATCGATTGTCCCGGGCCGAATTCATCGGAAATGATATTGAATGCCATGATGGAAGGAACATCATCCCCCGCTTCCTCAAGGGAGTTATAAGAAATTTCCCCATCATACATAAACAAAAAAGGAACACAGATGATGGCAACGATTATTAGTGCCAACAATGGACGCTTCAAGGAGAAATTACCAAGATTCCCCCATAATTTACTTTCACTATGCGCAAGCTTCCCTTTTGCCGGCCAAAATAGTCTTTTGCCAAGAACCATCATGAAAAATGGTACGATCGTATATAGGGCAATCATTAAAATGAAAACCCCTATGGCAACGGCTGCAGCAGATTGATAGAGTTTAAAAGTAGAAAAACCAATTGCCGCAAAACCAATCATTACCGTGAGCCCACTAAAAAAGACCGTTTTACCAGCAGTTCGGTATGTCTCCACGATCGCTTCAAGTAAAGATTCCTGTGACGATAGTTCCTCTTTGAATCGACTAAGCAGTAGAATGCAATAATCGGTACCGATTCCAAATAAAATACCAACCAGGAATATTTGGGTATAAGACGAAATCGGAAAGTCCCATCTATCCACCAGGAATGAGACGATGGATTGTGAACATAAATAAGTGAAACCGACCGTGATTAACGGAATGATCGGTGTCACCACTGAACGGAAAACTATCAGCAATACTGCCAAAATGAAGACAACCGTAATGCCTTCCGTTTTTTTCAAACCTTCTTGGGAATTGGTATTAAGATCTTCATCGATCATCCAGCTGCTTGTGTAATAATGCTCGACATCCACTTGTTCCAATTCTTTATAAAGGGCATCGATCACTTCCTTAACTTCTCGGTCACCCTTTGCCATCCTGATGGATGCCAAGACCGTGGATTCATCTTCCGAGACCAACTGATCCTTAAGTGAGGGATCTTTAAAATGGGTCATGACCTCAGTTATGCCAAGCTCTGTTTTATTCTTCTCAAGCTTTTGGATGGCAAGGTCTATTTCCTTCAATTCCGAGGAAGATAATTTCTTACTACCATGAAATACGAGAGCTACCTGTGACTCGTCCTCATCCTGTATCTCTTTCATAAGCTCATTGGCCATTCCAGAGGAATATTCTGCCGGTACATCCAACTGCCCCTTATCCCGGACTAGCTCCGCCATATTCGGGGCCACAAACAATAAACCCGTTGTAATGGCCACCCAAAGGATAATGACTAACCATCTTCCCTTTATAATCCCCCTCATTTATATTTCCTCCTGTTCCCCATTCTTCATTTGAATGAAAATTTGTGAAAGCTTCTCATATGTATCAAGGAATTTAACAATCTCTTCATATTCAAATTTCGTCATGATTCTTTCCACCAAACAATGAATCTTATTTTCCGTTTCCTGTAACAATCCTTCACCCTCTTTGGAAAGCTTCAAGTGAAAGACCCTCCGGTCATCCAGGTCCTGTTCCCGTTCGATCAATCCTTTGCCTTCAAGCCTATTGATGTTGGAAGTGACGGCACTCTTATTTATATAAAAGGCATCACTGATTTCCGTCGAAGTGCATAAACGTTGTTGTTCGATGAACCGTAAAGTGTAGTATTGTTCGTTCGTCAGCACATCACAAATTTGATCTTTTATTAAAAGTTCCCCCATTTTATTAACATAGAAGGAAACTTTCATATATCGATCAATCAATCCAGAAACTTTTTCATTAGTCATTGTTACACCTCTTAAAATTAGTTCAGTCATTTAACTATATGTAGCTTACTACTGTTTTATTTATTGTGTCAATCCCATTACAGTTTATTATTTCCAGTTTAAATTATGGTAAATAAGGGAAAAACATATTAAGCAAACAATCTACTATTCTTAAGGAGGAAATATTAATGACACAATCGACTATCGAAACTCAAACGAATAGCAAACTATTAAAAGGAATTCTAATCGGAGGACTCGTTGGCGGGGCTTTGACATTACTTGACTCCAACACAAGGAATAAAGTAAAGCGGTCAGCCGTCCTATTAAAAGACAACTCCATGAATATGATTGAACAAGTTAAGGAAAACCCCGGAGAAATGAAGGAACAGATGGTGTCTGGAGTCAAAGGGGCAACAGAGACGATTAAAGAGGCAATCAATGACGCGGAAACCTTATATGAAACCGTCAATGAAGACGTGGTGGGAAAAGTATCCGAAGTAAAAGATATCTCCACTAACGCTCTTGGTACAGCTAAGGAAGCAACAAATGAATTAAAGGACATCAGTTCAAAAGTGGTCGTTGCCGGTAAACAACTGAAAGAAACGCCAGCACAATCAATGAATTCCGATCATCAAAAAAGTGAAAAAGAGAGCGATGAAATCGTTACAAAATCAGGATTATCCAATGAAAAATCCATTTCATCCAACTTCTAATATATAAAAAAGCTGAGGCATTATGCCCCAGCTTTAGTTTGTAAACAAAAGGGGGCCTGAAAATGCACCCTTCATCAAATGAAGTTCCCGAACCAATTGACCCAAAGTAACACCTTCAACTCCATAGGTATGGTTTCTGTCTAAATGTTATAACAAAGTTGATTGGAGCGGATGGTGCGAGACTCCTGCGGGAAAAGCGCGTCTAGGAGAGACCCCGCAGGCGCATGCCGAGGAGGCTCCCCGACCGCCCGCGGAAAGCGAGTGCCTGGAGCGGAAATCAAATTCCATTGTATAAGCCATAAAAAACAAAAGCTGAGGGATTATGCCCCAGCTTTTGTTTTTCCATCTATCATTTCACTTGATGATCCTAGTTAGAACCCTCTAATTTATTCGTTATCTCATGGTCTTTTTTTACTTCCGCTAACCAAACGGGATATTCCTCTTGTAATCTTTCAGAAAGAAGCGTTTCTTTAATGACTTCTTTACTGTCTTCTAAATTAGCTTTTTTTGCTTCCTTCTTACCTGTTACTTTTATGATATGGTACCCGTAATCGGATTTGACTGGATCACTCACTTTATCTATACCAAGATCAAAGGCAACATCTTCAAACTCGTCCACCATTTCACCTTTTCCAAAGTACCCTAAGCTTCCACCGTTATCGGCCGTTTCTGTATCTGTGGAATATTCCGCTGCCAATTTTGCGAAGTCGCCGCCGCCTGCAATTTCTTTCGCAACTTTTTCAGCTGTCTTTTCGTCTTTGACTAAAATATGACTAGCCTCCACTTGTTCCGCTTGATCAAATGTATCCTTATTATCTTCAAAATACGTACTGATTTCATCATCTGTCACGGTAATTCTCGGCTCGATCAGCTTTTTCGTTTGCAGATAAACAACGATGTCTTTTTTCAAGGCATCCATGGAAGAACCGCTTGCCTCCAATTGCTCTTTGAACGTTTTTTCATCACCATAGGATTCAACCATCGTATCGATTTCTTTCTGGATTTCTTCATCCTTTATTTTAATTCCTTCTTTTTCCGCTTCCAATTCAACCAATTTATTCGTAATTAAAAGTTCTAAAGTATCAGTTCCATACCCCGCAACAAGCGCGTCGTATAGTTCATCCTTATTGATTTTCTCGCCATCGATACTCGCCATTGTCTTATCCTTGGACGAAACCATAGCAAATACCATGATACCGGCAATGATTAAAATGCTCCCTGCCCAAATATATGCCTTCGTGCTTCTTAATAGTTTCATGAATGCTCTCCCTTAATTTTTCTATTATGATAGCTTGCAAATATTAATTAATCCTTAAGATTATAGATCCACCTGCCGTATGCACCAATTCAGTCATTATACTAACATACTTTACCCTCCGCTGATATTTAGATTATTTCTAACAATTACTGCCCTTCTACCAATAATATTGCCATACAGATTATTACTTCAAGGATCTAAATGATACATCTGAAGCGGAGACAACAGGGTGTGATGAACTAACAACGAAAAAGCATGGTGTAAGGAGGTAATTCCTACACCATGCTTTTTTTTGTGTTATTTACGATGCATCTTAAATTCAAGGAAGAGTTCGTTGTAACGTGCCAAGTTTTTCTTCCCTAGGTTTTCGTACACTTCCAGCTTCTCGGTCAGCTCTGGTGATGGATAGAAACGTTCGTCCTTCACCACTTCTTCCGGCATATATTTCAGTGCTTCCTTATTGGGTGTCGAGTAGCTTACATATTCAGCATTCTGTGCCGCCACTTCCGGGTCCAGCATGAAGTTGATGAACTGATGAGCCGCCTCGACATTTTTGGTCGTTTTCGGGATGACCATATTATCAAACCATAAATTGGATCCCTCTTTTGGAACCACGTATTCAAGATCCTCATTTTCAGCCATGATTTCTGAAGCGACTCCCGACCACACAAGACCAATCGCCGCCTCCTGGGCTTCCAATAGCATACGGCTTTCATCTCCAACGATCGCTTTAATGTTCGGAGTGAGTGCATCAAGCTTTGACTTCGCCTCTTGGAGATGTTCATCATCCGTATCATTCAAGGAATAATTCAAAGAGTTCAGCCCCATCCCCATCACTTCTCGGGCCCCATCCGTCAAAAGGATTTCATTTTTTAAATCTTCATCCCATAAATCCGCCCAGGCTGTTATCACTTTGCCTCCGAGCATCTTGGAATTGTAAACAATCCCGACCGTCCCCCAGAAATATGGCACGGAATATTTATTCTCCGGATCGAATGGCAGATCGATGAATCGCTCGTCGATATTTTTCAGGTTGGGAAGCTTGGAATGATCCAAGGGGACCAGCAAGTCTTCTTGTCGCATTTTATCGATCATATATTCAGATGGGATGGCAATATCATAAGTCGTACCTCCCTGTTCGATTTTAGTCATCATGGCCTCATTGGAATCGAACGTCTCATATATGACCTTTATGCCCGTTTCTTCCTCAAAGCGGTCGATTAATTCCGAATCGATGTAATCGCCCCAATTATAGATGGTAAGCGTATTGCTGCTCGTAAAGCCCTGTGATGAATTCAATCTTGAAATCGCATATAAAAGCAACGCGGATACAAGGGAAATGACTAAAAACATTTGGACAAGCTTCTTCATCGTTTCCCCCCCATTCCCGTCTGCCTAACACGTTGAGTGATAAAGTAATAAACGACAACCAACAGTAATGTCACAACGAACAGCAGTGTCGATAAGGCATTAATATTCAAGGAAATCCCACGCCGGGCCAATGAATAGATTTCCACGGAAAGAGTGGAAAATCCATTACCGGTCACAAAAAACGTCACCGCAAAATCATCAAGAGAATAAGTCAATGCCATGAAAAAACCTGCAAAGATACCTGGTAAGATATAAGGAAGGATGACCTTCGTCAATACATCCCATCGGCTTGCCCCTAAATCTCGAGCCGCATCAATTAAGGTAGGGCTCATTTCCTGAAGCTTTGGAAGGACCAGCAGCACAACAATCGGAATGCTGAAGGCAATATGAGACAACAATACCGAGTAGAAACCAAGCTTGATTCCAGCCATTGTGAATAGAATCAGGAAAGAAGCACCTATGATCACATCTGGGCTGACAATCAATACGTTATTCAATGACAATACTGTATTCTTGGCTTTACTGCTCGTAAAGGACCTAATTCCAATGGCTCCAATCACCCCGATGATCGTGGCGATCAATGCAGATAATAAAGCAATCACAAGCGTATTCAATACAATAATCAACAATCTTGTATCTTGGAACAACTCCTTGTACCACTCCATGGTAAACCCTTTAAAGTCATACATCGTTCCGCCGCTGTTAAACGAGTAAAAGACTAAAAAGAAAATCGGTGCATAGAGGATGAGAAATATCAAAACGAGAAACGCTTTTGATAGTGGTGATAATTTATTGCTCAATTTACACACCCTGCTTTCGGTTACCCGTTACAAACATAATCAGGAACATTATAATGATCAAAAATACAGCAATAGTGGAACCCATTCCCCAATCCTGTGTCACGAGAAAATGTTGCTCGATGGCCGTACCAAGGGTAATGACACGGTTACCGGCAATCAACCTAGTGAGCATGAACAATGAAAGTGCCGGGATGAAGACGACCTGGCATCCCGTTTTTACACCATCTATCGTCAATGGAAAAATGACGCGGCGGAATGTCATCCAACGGGACGCTCCCAAGTCATTGGCCGCATCCAAAAGGGTTGGATTCATTTCATCCAGCGCATTGAATATCGGTAAGATCATAAACGGGATGAATATATAAACCGAAACGAATATGAAGCTGAAATCCGTGAAAAGAATTTGCTGCTTGCCGATTCCCAGCGCTTCCAGAAAACCATTCGCCACACCATATGTGCCAAAAATGCCAATGAAGGCATAAGCTTTTAAGAGTAAATTAATCCAGGAAGGTACGATGATCAGTAAAAGCCACAACTGCTTATGCTTTGTTTTCGTTAACAAAAAAGCAGTAGGGTAAGCCACTAAAAGGGATATACCCGTAATCAGGAAGGCATACCAAAATGAGCTTATCGTCATTTTTAAATATACAGGTGTAAAGAACTTTTGATAGTTAACCAAGGATGGATTTCCTTCAATATCGAAGAACGAATAGTAAAGGATTAGCAAAATGGGTGCAATCACGAATAAAGCAATCCATAAGACATAGGGGATGAAGTAAATATTCCGGGATAATTTATTCTTCATGACTTTCCCCATCATGATACGCTTCAAGACGCTTATCGAATTCTTCTTCCGTTTCACCCAATCGCATGACATGAATCGATTCAGGATCGAAATAAAGTCCTATTTCATCGCCAACTGTCACCCTCCTAGTTGATTGGACAAGCCATTCATTTCCATCATGGTCATAGCAGCTTATTTCATAATGAACACCGCGAAATAGCTGAGAGTCCACCCGAACTTGCAGTTTACCGCGATTCGTGGAAGTAATCTGTAAATCTTCCGGACGGATGACGATATCAACAGCTTCATTACTGTTCAAACCTTGGTCGACACATTCGAACTGCCTTCCGACGAATTCCACTAGGTAATCCTCAATCATTTTTCCTTTAACAATATTCGACTCACCAATGAAATCGGCAACGAACCGATTCAGCGGTTCATCATATATATCCGTTGGAGTTCCGCTCTGCTGAATTTTCCCTTTGTTAAGAACAAAAATCTCATCAGACATCGCTAATGCTTCCTCTTGGTCATGAGTGACGAAGATAAAGGTAATACCCAGCCTTTGTTGCAGTTCCCGTAATTCATATTGCATTTCCGTACGCAATTTCAAATCAAGGGCAGATAGCGGTTCATCTAGAAGGATGACCTCCGGTTCATTAACGATTGCCCTGGCAATTGCTACCCTTTGCCGTTGCCCGCCGGACATTTCCCTGATCTCCCGTTTTTCATAGCCATCCAAATTAACAAAGCTTAGAGCTTCCTTCACCTTTTTTTCCACTTCCGGATTTTTCATTTTCTTGATCCGAAGACCGAATGCTACATTTTCAAACACATTTAAATGCGGAAAAAGTGCATAATCTTGAAAAACCGTATTAACTTGCCTTTTATTGGCTGGTACATCATTGATCTTTTTTCCTTCGAAGTAAATATCACCTTTGGATGCTTCCGTAAATCCGGCAATCAAACGAAGGATCGTTGTCTTCCCGCAGCCGGAAGGACCCAAGAGCGTATAGAACTTCCCTCTCTCGATTTCAAAACTAACGTTATCGAGAACGACCGTATCATCATCAAAGTGCTTCGTAACTTGTTCGAAGCGAATTATATTCTCGTTTGCCATAATAGCTACTTCCCTCTTTCCTTACTTCATCTATCTTTACCTTAAACAAACGGTTGCCGTTGTTTTGAATTCTATAGGTATGATTCGGTCACAACGAGCAATAACTCGGATGGACCTTCAAAATCATTGATGATTTGATGTTCATCGGAAGCATGAAAATAAATGGATTCCCCTACATTGACAAAATAAGTATGTATACCAAGTTTTACAATGACCCTACCTTTTAATACATAACCGAATGTTTCCGACAAGGATGGTTCGAATTGTTTAAATTCCCCTTTTTCCTGAAGAGTCAGGCGAATTGGTTCCATTTCCTTCTCATTCGATTCAGGTACAAGCCATTGAATTTGATAGCCTCGTTCCTCATCGATGAAAAAGGTTTGTTCTTCTTCTTCATAGACCACTTTTTGGACCTGATCCTCTTCATCGAAAAACTGCTTCGGCTTGCAGCCGAGTACTTCTAAAATATTGAAAAGCGTTTCAATTGAAGGGGAGCTTAAGTCTCTTTCCATTTGTGAAATATATCCTTTGCTTAAATCCGTTCTTTCTCCCAACTCTTCCTGAGTCAGTCCTTTTTTCAAGCGAAGATTCTTTATTTTCTTTCCTATTTGCATCGTATTACCCTCAATGTAGTTTACTTATAGTAAACACTCAGTGAAAAAAGTTTTGTATAAGTAAACTTTTAGTTTAATTTATCGAATATTATTATACAGGAAATACAGGAAACTTCAAACGAATCCCCAGGATATCCACCACAAAGAAAAAGGGCTGCCAACTGGCAGTCCCCCTTTTACAACTTCGCACAAATCTCTTGCGCTTTCTTTTCTCCATCTGCAATACAGTCCGGTATTCCGACGCCATTGTATGAACAGCCCGCAAGTAGAACATTCGGATAGTTCTCGGAGATTTTCGCCTCCAGAGATTGAACGATTTTGGGATGCTTTATATGGTAGTTCGGCATATTTTCATGCCACCTCGTCACTTCACTCGTCATCGGAGTTCCAGTAATGTGCAAACTATTTTTAATGTCGCCTAAAGCGACATTGATTAATTCCTGTTTTGTAAGGGACCGTAACCGTTCATATTCCGGGCTTGAGCTTTTATAAAAAAGCCTTACTAAAAGCTGACTGTTTTCAGAAGTATGCTCCCATTTCCGGCTCGTCCAGGTACAGGCATTGCAGATCAAATCACTATTATCACCTGCAATGAAACCTGTCCCGTCATCAGGAAGCATGCTGTCCGGTATATCGAATCCAATGTAAACGCTAATCATGGAACTATCGATCAAGCCGTCAAAGTCCTCATCCAACTCCCGATCACCCAATAGTTTCTGGGCGCTGGTATGCGGCGTACTTAGTACGATGTAGTCCGTTTCCAGCTTTTCACCGTTTGCCAATGAAAGGATATACCCCCTATCATTCTTTGTAATTTTTTCCGCCTGTACACCCTTTAAAACTTCCACCATATCAAGGCTTTCCGCAATACGATCAATCAATGCCGATAAGCCATTTTTAAACGAAAGGAACTTCTTATTTCCCTTGCTTTGGTATTTCTGCTTATTTTCCGATAGACCGCGTATGATGCTGCCATATTCATTTTTATAATCCAGCATTTCCGGCAGTGTTTTAGCAATGGTCAATTCATTTAATTTCCCTGAATAAACACCCGAAAGGACAGGTGAAATCTGTTTTTGCACCAATTCCTTCCCTAAGAAACTTTCAAGAAATAAGCCGATTGAGTCATTCTTCGTAAACGTCTCGTTTTTCGTATAGAAATCCTTTAAGGCGTCTACCTTTCCTTGCGCAGATACCAGATCACTGTTCGCCAAAGACTCAATGCTCATTGGAATTCCGAACAAGGCATCTTCAGGGATTTTCTTCAGCATGCCATCCGTATGGATAAATGATTTTCCCGTTGCATTATAGACCACTTGATCCTCTAGATTCAATTCTTCAAGAAATGGTTTTATATTTTGTTTTCTGGCGACGATCGAATCGGCACCCGCTTCTATTTTAAATGGACCGTCATGAACTGTCCTGATTTTACCGCCTAATTTCTCATTACCTTCTATTAATATTAATCGCACGGAAAGATTCCGCGCTTTAGCCGCTTTTTGTAAATAATACATGGTTGATAAGCCGGTAATGCCTCCGCCAACGACTACGACCGTTTTCATTAGGACTACACCTCGATTAACGTAATTTTCATAAGTAAAGTGTACCATAAGGCAGCAGTATTATTAAAAGCTTCCCTCTAAATCATCCAGTTTCCTAAAGCGGCATGTAACAAATTGGACAAAGAAAAAGACCTTCCCCATATCAAAAAGTCTAAATGCCCTCATATATGATACTCCGTTCTTCATTATTCCAAGGTTAAGCTTTAAAGGTGATGGTCTCTATCTCCTGGTCCTGTTCCACATGAGCACACTCCTTATTCATTCGATGCCTCCACTAACCATTATAAGCGCCGCCGAATATATCGACAGCGCTCCTTCATTATGTTCAATAGGTGTTTTCATTGATCGTTAGTGCTTCCCGCAAATTGATTTGCTGGCGAAGTATGTTGGCAACCTCACGGGGGATTTGTCGTTTTTCAAACATTTCCTGTACTTCGTCCCGTTCTGCCTGTATCGCCTTATAGAACAGCTCTCTTTCATATTCGGCCATTTTACTAGGGATACGGCCTCTATTTTCTCGTTTGCATTTTAAAATCAGCACTTTATACTCTTCAATGATCATCGAAGAAGTTGCATGATTTTCAGATATAATGCCTGCTTGTATCTCTTGGATAGCAGCTTTATACATCCGGATTTTAAGTTCTCTGACTTTTTCCAATCTCTCAAGATTGATTTTTCTTATTTCACTTTTATTAGGGAAAAATAATTTAAAAACCCTCAGCATGCTTCTTCTGAAAAGCGTGACAGACCTGAAAAAACGGAACTTCAATCGATTTGTTACGGCACCTTCCATACGCTGGATGTATTCCTTGCATATATATGCCGTCTCCCGGTCCACTCTTTCATCCTTTATAAGTTTATCCAGGAATCTTTGCTCTGCTTCAAGGGCCTTAAAGCGAAGGACCTTCTCTTCTTCCCTTAATGCAGCTGACTCTTTCTCCTGTTCTACATAGGACAATTCATTGATCTTGGTACAGTACCTCGAAATGATCGATAAGGCCGCTTCCCGGTTTTCATCTGTCATTTGGGACTCAACAACCCGAATAGCCGCTTGATGTGTGTGAATGGTCGCAGCTTTTGTCTTGTCAGCCTGCTTATCGACCACTTCCTCTTCTTCTGACCGTGCTATGATTGGCAGAAATACACTCGCAACAATCAAGGTCAGCAATATGACTCCTGCGGCAATGAAGATGATTAACGAACGCTCGGGAAAAGGACTTCCATCTGCCAACACATATGGAATCGAGAAAGAACCCGCTAACGTTACAGCTCCGCGAACCCCTGAAATGGTAATGATTCCGGCTGCTTTGAAGTCTGGCTTTTGGGCGCCTGCTTTTTTCGTGATCCATCCAATCGACCAGGCGGCCGTAAGCCAAATGAATCGTAAAGCGAAGAGGAAAAGTGTAATGATCACGATATAAAGGATCACTTGTCCATTATTGAAGGCCGGATCTTGAAAGATCGTTTTCGCAACGCTTGGGATTTGCAAGCCAAGCAAAACGAAGACTAGTCCATTCAAAACATATAAAATGACGGACCATGTACTCTTTGAGACGACCTGAAGTTCTATTGTTGGTGATATTTCCCGATCTCGTTCAATGGCATGGACAATTCCCCCAGCCACAACCGCTAAAATCCCAGAAAGGTGGAAATGTTCCACAGCGAGGAAAATAATAAAAGGGGTTAGGATTTGGATCAGCATATGCATCGTGACGTCTTCCATCCCTAAGCGGCGAAGAAATACACGAAGTCTGATAATGATGAAAGCTAGTATTGCTCCACCTACAAACCCGCCAATTGCAATCCATATGAAACTGAACGTAGCATCCACTAAGGAGAAAACACCAGTGACTGTAGCTGCAACCGCAAACTTAAAGGCAACTAGACCTGAGGCATCATTCATCAGCCCTTCGCCTTCAAGAAGGTGCATGATGCTCTTAGGTAACTTAACTCGACTCGCCAAAGCGCTAACTGCCACCACATCCGTAGGTGACAAAATGGCCGCTAAAGCGAATGCAGCCGGCAATGGAATCGAAGGAATCATCCAATTGATTAAATACCCACCTGCCCAAACCGTAATGAATACCAGGCCTAATGCAAGCATGAGAATAGGTGCCCTCAACTTCCATAGTGCTGTGCGGGGTACATTTTTCCCATCATTGAATAAAAGGGGTGCGATGAACAACAGCAAAAACAATTCTGTTTCCATCTCTACATGGATACCAAAAGGTAAAAGCGCCAACGTAACACCCAGTGCTATTTGTATTAATGGTACAGGTATAAAGGGTATAAAATGGTTAATTACATTAGACATTCCAATTAATATTAGAAGGGCTAATATAACAAGAAAAAACTCCATACTAACATCTAACATCCTTTCTCATCTATTTACATAACTATAAGCGTAACATATTTATACCCATTCATTCATGCATTAACTATTCTTGCCTGGAATCCTCCCGATAATGTTATCTTTTATAAACGCTTATGACTTTATGCCTGTGTGTGAAGGAATGTCATAAAGATGGAGGATTTGATCACGCCAGTCATGAGCGGATTCCCGCTATCTTCCATGGTATTAACCTCCACAAAAAAAACTGATGAGGCGACATTGCCATAATCAGCTTTTCCTACCTGTTTCAATGAGGATGATCTTTTAGACTAACCACATAACAAGTTTGCTTATGTTCATTGCGCACGCATTACTTGTTTCCTTTCTGCAACACTCATTTTGACCCCGGGACAAATAGACGAAGGTGTTTGTGCAGTACATTTGCCTGAAGAGGAAGAAGGAACCCTTCATCACCATCGATATTGACTGCAAGTTCCTCTGATGTGGATAAATGGAGCTTGGAAGTTTGAATATATTCAACTTCATCATGTCCCTTAATCTCCCCCCTCATTAAACTCGGAATGATCTTGACGATAAGTGGAAGGGATAAATCTTTAATAATGAATGTATGCAGCTTTCCATCATTCACTTTTGCCTCTGGTGCAAGTTGTTCGAAACCGCCGACAGAGTTCGTCATTGTGGCAATCAGTAAATGAGCCTCGCCCAACCACCTTCCCTGATCATGTTCAACCGTTAAAGGAAACGGATTCTTTTTAATGATTGCTTTTGCCCCTTCGATGATATATGCCATAGAGCCAAGACGGGTCTTTTGATCAACGGAAACATTATAGGTAGCCTCGGCAATTGAACCGACTGCCAACACATTCATGAAGTAATGATCATTGATCTTCCCTATGTCGGATTCCTTAGTCTGCCTATCCTTTATTATCTCTATAGCTTCAATAGGTTTCAGGGGTATACCCAAAGATCTAGCAAAATCATTAACGGTCCCTAGTGGAATGATTCCGAAAATTGGCCGATGTTCCTGTTCTCCCAACCCATTCACCACCTCATTCACCGTTCCATCCCCACCCATGGAAATGACAGCATCGAACCTTTCTGTACAAGCTTCTTTAGCAAATTCCGTAGCATCTCCCTCTCCTTCAGTTTCACGAACGATCACTTGATCATACATACCACCAAGCGCTTTTTTTGCATTCGGCAAAATCTTCGCTGCCTTTTCCTTACCTGAAGATGGATTAATGATAATCATCACTTTGGTCATACTCTACCTCCCATTAATGTACTTCTACTAGCAAGTTACCTCTTTCCTGAAGTACTAAAACCATACGGACACTTTTTTTGGTTGTTCGTATCGGCCAAGAGCTCTCATATAATAGCTGCCAATTGTCGATTTCCCCAGATTTCTGAGCAACACGGAATGTGAACAGGTAATCATGAACTTCAAAATCACCTGTTCCACATCTGTTACATTAATTTCTTTTTAAATCGATTAAAAATTGCCGATCCATCTCATTCACTCTTTGTTTTTTCCTTTACAACATGTATTTTTCTTTAATCATCTAATAATTGAGAAGAAAAAAAGGTTGACGATCCCCATACCTATAGGGTTTTCAGACTTGTCATGAAATAAATTTTAAATTTTCTGTAAAATACCTATACAATTTCCAAATTCGGGTATATACTGTATTATAACAACAACCAAACGACACTAACTGTACTATAAAGAGGAGGAGCGAGACATGCAAACAAATCAATCAGATTCATTAATAATCGATTTATTTAAACATTGCCCAGAATGTGGTGAAACACATGTGGACCCTTCAGATTCCTATCTGCTGGAATGCGATCGCTGCCTTTCCAAACGTGAAGAATAAATAGAAAGCAAAAATTAATAAACCATTTAAAAGGAGGAAATGACCATGCAAATGAAAAAATCCATTGAATTTTTCAACAATATCCCTGCTAAACATTGCCCCGAGTGCGGTGACCATATTATTGAACACGCTGAATCTTACTTAATGGAATGTGACCGCTGCCTTTCCAAACGCGAAGACTAATTAATTAAATCTTAAGGAGGAACCTACCATGCAAACGAAAAACCCATTGGAATTCTTCAGGAACCTGCCACCTAAACAATGTACGGAGTGCGGCACACATATCACTGAACAAGCTGAATCCTACCTTTTGGAATGTGATCACTGCCTTTCCAAACGCCAAGACTAATTAAACCTAATCTTAAGGAGGAAACACTATGCAAACGAAAAATCCGTTGGAATTCTTCAGGAACCTGCCACCTAAACAGTGTACGGAGTGCGGTACTCATATCTCTGAACAAGCTGAATCCTACCTTTTGGAATGTGATCACTGCCTTTCCAAACGCCAAGACTAAAATTAAACCTAATCTTAAGGAGGAAACACTATGCAAACGAAAAACCCATTGGAATTCTTCAGGAACCTGCCACCTAAACAATGTACGGAGTGCGGCACTCCTATCACTGAACAAGCTGAATCCTACCTTTTGGAATGTGATCACTGCCTTTCGAAAAAAGATGAATATTAAAAAAAGGTGCTGACATCAAAAAAGCTATAAAAGCCATTTTGATGTCAGCATTATCCCTGCATTCACCAGTGTATTAAATTCCCTCTCTCATTCCCTTTTCTTCCATTCAAAAAAGGATGTCCTGGGACACCCTTGGTTGACACTTATTTTTTACTTACCAATATATTTATCCACATACTTTCCACTGACCTTCCTGCTGCTATACTGTAAGAAGTCCAATGCAAAAATCATGAATTCGAGGCCCAAACGCTTATCCGAACGCATAAAATCCGAACCTAACAGTTTCTCTAACTTTTCGAGCCTATGATAAAGTGTTTGCCGGACAATGAATAGTTGTTTTGAAGTTTCCTGTTTAGATCCGTTACAAGCTAGATAGGTCTTTAAGGTAGGCATTAATTCCCCATTGTTTTGCCTGTCATATTCAATGACAGGACCTAAATATTCGTGCACCGTTTCTTCCAGATTACCATGTTTATTTATGAGGGAAATCATGCGATGCATATGTAAGTCCTGATAAAAAAAGCTTCTGCTCTCCTCTGGTAAGGTATCCTGAAGCAATAAAGTCTCTCTTGCCGTTTCATAACTTTTATAAATCTCACTTAACCTTTGAACATGCTTTCCAAAACCAATGGAAAGCTGACTCATGCGATTACGCCCGCTTACATCCATTTTCATAATACGATCAACTGCGCTTGTCACCCTCGATTTCCAATCCTCAGATGAACGATTATCACCTAAAATAAAAACAAGATGCTGGTGTACTTCCATAGAAAATATCTGAAAGCCGTATTGTTCAAAGACTGTCCTAAACATTATCTTGAAATAAGTTCCATCCAATTTTGCAGAACTTTTATTAAACCTTGAATGCTGCTTGCAAATGCAGACGATTCCGCCATCTAACTGCATTTTCGGATCAACATAAGAAAGCCTCTCTCGGATTGCTTCATCACTATACTCACCTTCAATCCAATTTGTCAGCCATTTACTCTCTTCCGACATTTTCTTTTCTTCTATATATAAATCCCTTAATAGATGTTGTGCCAAAGCGGTAGCCGTCCGATCCAAAATAAGTGAATCAAAGTCCGTCAACGCTCTGTCGTTGCTGCAAATGAGCAGTTCCGCATAATTCTCACCAAGCACTTGAATCGGCTGTCTAAGAACGGTTTTATCCACATTACGCTTTTCTTCATATACGTCCGCTACCATTTGATAGGTTACCTTTTTATTTATTTTTGGAATGCTGGCTATATCATTTTCATTAAAAATAAGAATAACCTGTACATTTAAATAGCTATGGAGAAATTTTAGAATTGGTTCATAATGGTCAATTTCGAGGAGATATTTATTTAACTGCTGGGAGTAGTTTTCTAAGTTGGAGATCATTTGATATTGTTTATTAATGATTAGGGAATGAATATCCTGAGTGATTTCCACGAAAGGGACTTCTTCATGAAAAAGGATGATAGGGAATTGTTGTTCATTTGCAAGATCAATGGCACACTGCGGCACTGCCATCGTGTTGGCGCCCATCTCAATACAGAGTCCAGCCGCATTGCATTCAATTAACTGTTTTAAATAGGAGAGAAGCGTTTCATCACAATCTTTCCAACCTAAACCGGTGGACAGAATAAGTTCATTTCCATTTAACAAATGGCTGATTTGGGTGACTTCCATGCAGTGGACCCACTTCACTCGCCGCTTTATCCCACTGCTACCTGCGATTATATCCGTCAGATTGAAATGCTTGCGCGTTAGAATTTCCTCGATTGTAATCGACGTATTCATCCATCCACATCCTTTTATAAACTGCTTTAAAATCTATTATAAACGGACAATCCTTAAACCTCCAGACACTTGTTAGAAAATCTAACGTCAAAATTCTACATAAAATTCGGCGTTTTTCCATTCACATCGCTGCCAGGCAAACCAAATCCCTCTGTTCATTCAAGTTTTGTCCCTATCATTTCCCCATTAAAGTGAACTTCTAAACACGTACAAAAAAAGGACCCATTCATTGAGGAATAGGCCCACTTCATACCTTTTTCATTTTAATTCAACTTCCTGAAAAGCAGCGTAGAGAAGTATTTTCTTCCTTCCGGGGTTTTGATGTTCAACTGTTTCCACTCCTGCTTCGTCCCTTCAATCAGTTCAAAATCGAGAAAAGCTCCACTTAAATTTTCTGAAACCCGGGTGATTCGATATCCTCTTTCAAGTAAAAAATCGATTTGTTCCCTTTCTAAGCGATAATCTTGATATTCGGACATATCCATTCCCCCCTTTTTTCACACGTTCTCCCGGCCTGTTGCAGCCGTGATGACCATCTCTTCTTCGCGTTCTAAATCTTTTTGGATTTTCCAATCCCTTCCGACTGAAATACCCAAATATTTCTCATCACTGGGATCCATGATTTCAGCTTGCTCATATTTCCTGAACCACCAAAACTTAGCCAATATATAATAACTTGCACTGCCAAGAACAAAACCAACAAGAAACGAATAATTTGAAAAAATCGTTGCACCGATTCCTCCAATCGCCCAAGAAATGATTCCTGCCCAATTCACTCCATTCAAATATTTATACTGACCTTCACTTTCATAGAGTGCTAGTACATTGACTCGTCGTTTGCGGAGGAAGTAATAATCTGCTACCAGGATGCCGACAATGGATGCCAGGATTCCACCTATTATTAATAAAACCTGTATTATAATACCGAACAAACTCCATGGCTGAACGACTATCCCTATGACCCCCGCTACAACGACCCCCGCCCAAAACGGCATTTTAGGACCCATGATATTGGAGAAAATGGTAGCTGCGGGAATGACATTGGCCGTAGTATTCGTCGACCATTGAGCAAATACAATCATGATTAATAGGACGCCGAGAGCAATTCCACTTGCAGAACCCTGTATAGCAACTACTGGGTCGTAATTGGAAACGGCCATATAAGAAACCGCTCCGATAATGACCATGAACGTCTGAGTGATGGGATAGGTGATAATATTCCCAATTATCTGGCCCTTATTGCGCTTAAACCAATTTTTTTCATTTTTTGGTGCCTTTATATAGCGGGAGAGTGTCGGCATATCTGCCGTCAATGTGCCCCAGAATCCCATGTTTGCCATAATGACGACCATGAAAGCCGTAGCAGCAGCCCCGCCAGTGACCGGACTTTCAATCCAGGACCATACATCTCTTCCTTGGGCCACAGCTTGATCGGAAAGGGTAAAATACATCCAGCCAGAAATCAAAATGATAACGGGTGCTGCCAAGTCGGCAAAACGTTCTATCGACTTGATTCCCATTGCCGTGTTCACTAATTGTAAAACGGCAAAAATGAGGAAGCAGATAAACCAATTATCAAAATCAAAGAGGGTTGCAAAGATTGCATTCATTGCCGTTGCTCCAAAGTAGGTGTTAAGACCAAACCAGCATGAAGCTACAAACCCCCGTACAACGGAAGGGATATGGGTGCCAATCGTACCGAACGGCGCCCTCATATAGACAGGGAAAGATATGCCATGCTCAACTCCAATATCGCCTGTCATTGTCATCAAAAAGCCAAGAGCCACACAGGCAATGACCGTTGCGAGAACAACCCAGCCTAAGGATAAACTTTGAACACCGTTCCCACCAATTGCGAAGGCGGCCAACACTACGGCCATGCCCACCCAAATAAAACCAAATCCGGCTGCACTTATGTTTTTCTCATTATGAGGTATAGGCAGCAAATCGGGAGACTTTAAATAATCATTCTTCCCACTCATATCAAATCCCCCTATATTCATTTGCATGATTCCTTACCAAAGTTTCAGACTGGTAGCTTTTTCCCAGCAGCTAGCTTTTGAGCTGTATTGTATTTTGCCCTTTTCAAGAATTGCCCTTTTCCAGCTTCACCTACAAATTGTTTATCTTTAATGACGAATTGCCCTCTAGATAAGACAGAAACCGGTTCTCCTGTAATCTCCATCCCTTCAAAGGCATTATAATCCACTGCCATATGATGAGTATCTGCAGAAATGATCCTTTCCACCTTCGGGTCAAAAATGACAATATCAGCATCCGACCCAACTGCAATCGTTCCTTTCTTAGGGAATAATCCAAAAAGTTTGGCTGCACGTGTAGAAGTTAGATCGACGAACTGATTCAAGGTAATACGCTCTTTCAAAACACCTTCAGAAAAAAGGATACTCATGCGGTCTTCAATCGTGGGACCGCCGTTCGGTATTTTCGTGAAATCTTCACGTCCCAGGTCCTTTTGCCCTTTAAAATCAAAAGAACATTGATCGGATCCTATCGTTTGCAGCTGTCCCATTTTTAAAGCATTCCATAGTACTTCCTGATTCTTCTTCTCCCTTAATGGCGGGGACCATACATATTTAGATCCCTCGAAGTGAGGCTTTTCAAGGTAGGACTGATCAAGGACCAAATATTGCGGACAAGTCTCCCCCCAAATATCAACGCCTTTATTCCTTGCCTCAATTATCTTTTCAACTGCCTCTTCACATGTGACATGTACGACATACAGCTGACCTTTTGCCATTTCCGTCAGTTTAGCTGCCCGTCCAGTTGCTTCTCCTTCAAGCTCTGGTGGCCTTGTTAAAGCATGGTAAATTGGATCGGTGTTACCTTCAGCAAGCGCCTGCTTTGTAAGATAATCGATGACATCACCATTTTCAGCGTGAACCATGACAAGTGCGCCAAGTTCCTTCGCTTGCAACAAAGTGCGGTATAGCGTGGCATCATCGGCTTGAAAAACATTCTTGTAAGCCATGAACACCTTAAAGGAAGAAATCCCTTCATTATCGATGATACTTGGCAATTCAGCCAATACATCATCATTAATCTCACTGATCATTAAATGAAAACCATAATCTATGGCGGCTTTTTCATTGGCCTTTTCATGCCATGTTTCAATCGCTTTCTTTAACGGCACCCCTTTTTCGGTCAAACAAAAGTCGATGACCGTTGTCGTACCTCCATATGCAGCAGCAATCGTACCCGTTTCATAATCATCCTTTGTCGTTGTCCCGCCAAACGGCATATCGAGATGTGTATGTGGGTCAATGCCACCCGGAAAAATATAAGCACCTTTTGCATCGATGACTTCAGCCCCCTCTGCCTGCAGGTCCTTGCCAATCATTGCAATCTTCTCATTTTCTATTAATATATCGGCTTGATACGTATCTGCAGCAGTTGCGATCGTTCCGTTTTTAATGATTTTCTTCATATTAGACCCCTCCATCATTTTACGAAATCAACACTTTCATTACCTATGCTTCCAAGGAATTCTTGGCGTTCATTCCACGTCATAGGTGGTAATTCATTCGTCAATTCAATCATATCGATCGCCCCATCGACCGGGCATACAATCGAGCAAAGATTACAGCCTACGCAATCTTCTTCACGTACTCTCAAGAAGGAGCTGCCTGATGTGTCCTTTAACATATCTATACATTGATGCGAAGTATCTTCACATGCAATATGACATTTGTTGCAATTGATGCACACCTCATTATTAATGCGAGCCACGACCTTATAATTAAGATCTAAATTCCCCCAATCGGAATAGCGCGGTACAGACTTACCGACAATATCCATCACAGATGATATCCCTTTTTCATCCAGGTAATTGGACAGGCCATCAACCAAATCTTCCACTATCCTAAAGCCGTGATGCATGGCAGCCGTACAAATTTGCACTCCCGTTGCACCCATCAACAAAAATTCAACTGTATCCTGCCAATTTGATATTCCTCCTATTCCGGAAATGGGAACATTAATAGCTGGATTCCTTGCACACTCTGCCACCATGTTTAAAGCGATGGGCTTCACCGCAGGACCACAGTACCCTCCATGAGCCCCCTTGCCGCCTACATGGGGAATCGTGTTCCATGAATGGATATCCACTCCGGCCAAGCTGTTAATCGTATTGATCATACTAATAGCATCCGCGCCACCGCGTACCGCCGCTTCCGCCGTAACCGTAATGTCTGTTATATTGGGGGTAAGTTTGACAATGACAGGTTTGGATGCAGCTTCCTTTGCCCAATATGTTTGCTTTTCCACTAGTTCTGGAACCTGTCCCGAAGCGGCCCCCATCCCACGCTCAGCCATTCCGTGCGGGCAGCCAAAGTTCAACTCGTAACCATCAACCCCCACGTCCTCTATCCGCTTGATGATCTCATGCCACTTTTCCTGTCGTGGCTCTACCATTACGGATGCAATGATTGCATGATCGGGGAACCTCTTTTTCGTTTCATATATTTCTTTCAAATTCACTTCAAGCGGCCGATCCGTAATTAATTCTATATTGTTGAACCCGGCAACTCTCTGCCCATTAAAACTAACAGCCGCAAAACGTGATGAGACATTCAGGATGGGATCGCCCAATGTCTTCCAAACAGCGCCTCCCCAGCCAGCTTCAAACGCCCGTTGTACTTGATACCCCGAATTCGTAGGTGGTGCTGAAGCAAGCCAAAAAGGATTGGGAGATTTAATACCTGCAAGATCAATTGATAAATCAGCCATGATTAGCCTCCTAATTTTCATTATTATTAAGCAATATCCACCGCTTCGCCCATTAAAGTCAGGTCGATTTCATAGGCTGTCTTCTTTCCTTGCTGGGCAGCTGAAACAACCATTGCCTCACCTTGGCCTTTTCCAAAAATCACATCCCCGCAGGCAAAAACCTTTTCATTCGATGTTTTATAGGAATCCCCTTCCAATATAACGACGCCATCATCATGTTGTATGCCAAACTGTTCAATTAATCCTACATATCTGGATTGACCTATGGCACGGATGACTCCATCTACTGGTATGACGAACTCCGATCCAGAAATCGGGACTGGACGGCGCCGCCCATCTTCCCCAGCCTCGCTAAGTACCATTTTCACACACTCGATGCCCGTTACCTGACCACTATCATTCGATAAGATCCTCGAGGGATTAGTCAGCCAATGAAAACCGACACCTTCTTGTTTGGCGAACTCATATTCAAAATCATAAGCTGTCATTTCCTTTTGGGTACGACGATAGATAATCCCCACTTGTTCGGCACCAAGGCGTACAGAACAAGTCGCGGCATCAATCGCTGTATTCCCAGCCCCAATTACCGCCATCTTCTTCCCGATGAATTTATCAGTAAGGGCCTTTGTTTTCGTTGCCTTGACGAATTCGATTGCATCATAAACCTCAGCCAGGTCTTCTCCTTCAATTCCAAGCTTCGGAACATCGGACATGCCGATTGCTAAAATGACAGCATCATAGTCGGCAGTTAGCTGATTTGCAGAAACATCAACCCCGACACGTGTATTCGTTTTAATTTCAACATCAAGACTCTTTACTTGTTCCACTTCCCAATAAGAAATGCTCTGAGGCAAACGGAAGGATACAATTCCGTAAGTATTTAAACCGCCTGGATTTTTTTCAGCTTCGAAAATGGTTACGCTGTAGCCAAGCAAGGCTAATTCCCTTGCTGCAGATAAGCCCGCTGGACCGCTTCCTACAATGGCAACCTTTTTGCCATTCTTTTTCCCGGCCTTGAATAGAGCTTGTTTATTTTGGATGGCCCAATCTGTGGAATAACGCTGGAGATTGCCAATCATGATTGGCTTTGTAGAATGGTTTAGGACACATGCCCCCTCACATAACTCTTCAGTCGGACATACCCGCGCACAGCTGGCACCGACAGGATTGGCCGTCATGATCGTCTTGGCAGATCCTTTAATATTGCCTGACGCTATTTTCTTAATAAAACTTGGAATATCTATCCCAGTTGGACAGGCTTGGATACATGGGGCATCATAGCAGTATAAACATCGATTCGACTCTTCCAAAGCTTCCCTTGGGGACAAACCCCTCTCCGCTTCATGAAAGTTCATTTCAAGGCTACCTTTTATCGGGCTCGACATACTCATCTACTATTCTCCTTCCAAACATTCATTTGTAAAAAATAAAAAAGGAGGAATTGTGCATAAATACATTTCCCATCCTTATATACAAAGGATTCAAACAGTGCCTACATGGTTTTTCAACATTTATTCATCAGACAATCTTGGCGATAGATTTAAAAATCCTCTCATTCCTTTTTTGTTTTCTATCATTCTCTCACTGGCCATGCCTCGGTCCTTGCTTCCTCCAGTCATTAATGCCCCCCTATTACTCTTAAAAACTCAAATTCCGGCATTTAACCTGATAAATGAGTATTCTTTATTTTATACTGATAAAAAGTAAGATACATTATACAAAGTGTAAAGTATTACCAGTTGTTACATATGCAATATGTAATATTCATGTTATATTTCCTAACAATAAATGATAAGCGTCGTCATTTTTCTACAACCACTCTTACTATTCTTCAAACTTAAAGGATGCTCATTCCTGATTTGTCCTGAAAACCAACTTATCAACACTTTGTCCACATAAGTAAAAGCCCAGAAACTTTATTCGAGTTTTTCTGGGCTTTTTATTTTTATCCACAGTTTATACACAAAAAATATGGATTAAATCTCTGTGATTGTGCAGAACAGAAGCACTCACTTAAAAGTTATCCACATTAACAAACTTGTTTTTCCACTTATCAACAATCCACCACCAACTTATCAACAGGCGTTTCATTCTGGGTGAATAACGTATGAATGATATTTCTCATAATCTGTTTTCTTGCACTCAAGCCTTATTCGGTATCCATTTTCTTCATATTCCGTTTCCGTTATATGGCCATTTTCATTGAAGTAAGAAACCAACTGTCCTTGATCAAATGGAATCAGCATTTCACAGCGAATATAGTCCACAAAAATATGTCCGCGAATTTGATCGATCAATTCCTCGATGCCGACTTTGTTTTTTGCTGACATATATACAGAGCCACGATTCACCCGCGGAAGTTCCAAACTGGTAAGATCCGCTTTATTATAAGCGAAAATCGTTGGAATCCCTTTAATCCCTATATCAGCTAAGGTCTGTTCAGTTATCTCTATTTGATGCTCATGGTTGGGGTTGGAAAAATCGACAACATGGATCAATAGGTCAGCTTCTACCACTTCTTCTAGTGTAGATCGAAATGCTTTCACAAGATGATGCGGCAATTTAGAGACAAAGCCCACCGTATCCGTCAATAAGAATTCCTTCTTATCCGGGAGCGGAATGTTTCGTACGGATGTCTCAAGAGTAGCAAACAGCATATCCTTTTCCAAAACCTGCTTCTCGGCTGTTGGATGAAACATCTCAATTAAAGCATTCATAATTGAAGATTTCCCTGCATTCGTATAACCGACTAAAGATACGACAGGGATGGCATTCTTCTTACGCTGTTTCCTCTGCGTTTGCCTGTGTGCAACAAGGTCTTCCAGTTCTTTATTCAATACTCTTATATTTTCTTCGATTCGCCTGCGGTCAAGCTCTAGCTGCTTTTCACCGGCTCCTTTGTTTGTACCGACTCCGCCACTCTGACGGCCTAGTGATTCCCTTAAACCGACGAGACGCGGGAGCATATACTGAAGCTTTGCCACTTCCACCTGAAGCTGCGCTTCCTTCGTTTTCGCCCGATGCGCAAAGATATCCAGAATCAAGATTGTCCGATCGATCACCTTGCAATCCATGTCCCTCTCCAGATTCCGTAGTTGCGAAGGGGAAAGCTGATCATTAAAAATGACAACGTTTGCTTCTTTATAGTCAACGAGATTTTTTACTTCCTCAATCTTTCCGGTCCCGATAAAATGTGATGAGATCACCCGTTGCAAATTTTGTGTGATGGTCCCTACAACCTCTACCTCACATGCCTCCGTTAAATTTGCCAATTCCTCCATCGAATACTCAAAATCCTTTTGGCCATTGAGATTAACTCCAACCAAGATTGCCCTTTGTTGTAATTCCATCCTTTCAAATCCCTTCTTTACATGCCTTACTCCTTATAACCGCATGCTGCACTAAAAGTCAGCCACATTGTAGCATACTACCCACTGCATGCATAACGATTGCTTTTCCGAGCGAAATGTTCTTATTAGAATTCCTTTTATTAAAAAGATAATTCAACAAAAAATGGCAGGACTCATTAAACTGAAGGTTCGGATTCTCATAAATTGCCTTGGACCTTTCTTATCAGTTTTCTTAAAAAATAAAAAGGCAGAGAGTTTTCTCCCTGCCTTTTCGCTATAATTCACTGCTTAATATTATATCCCCTATTGGAGCTTTGCTTTTTTTCCGTGGACTCAAGCGTAATTGCAACAGTATCCCACTTATGCTCCTCCGTTTCATCCAGTGGATAAGACACGGCTCCCAAACCATCGCTGTTCAGTACGAATGTTCCAGCCCTGTATGGCTTTCCCTTCTCTCAAAAGAAAAATGGATGCATTTTTTCAAAGTTTCACATGAAACAATTGGAAAGTTGCGTAAAAAAGCTCCCCAGCACATAAAAGCACGGAGGAGCTACTATTCTTCTATTCTTTGATTCTCAGTAATCGAAGACTGTTCAATGTAACTAATAAAGTCGCACCCATGTCTGCAAAAATCGCCATCCACAGTGTTAACCAGCCTGGTGCGATCAATAATAAGGCCAAGATCTTAATCACCAAGGAAAACGTGATGTTTTGCTTAATGATCGTTAATGTTTTGCGACTTAAGCGAATTGTATAAGGCAGCCTAGATAAGTCATCACCCATTAGGGCAATATCGGCTGTTTCAAGGGCCGTATCAGTACCCGCCCCACCCATCGCAATTCCTACCGTGGAAGCTGCCAAGGCCGGGGCATCATTGACACCATCACCTACCATGGCCACTCGATTGTATTTTTGCTTCAATTGTTTGATGATGGTCAGTTTATCTTGGGGCAATAGCTCCGCCTCAATCTCATGAACACCAGCGGCTGATCCAATCGCATTTGCCGTGCCGATATTATCCCCGGTCAACATGATCGTTTTTTCAATGCCCAATGCATGCAGTTTCCGAATTGCTTCCTTACTGCTCTCCCTTATTTCATCAGCCACCGCGATAAGTGCCAGGGGCTTTATTTGATCGCCAAGCACCATCACCGTTTTTCCTTCTTTTTGAAAGCCGCTGATTTGTTTGAGGATGTCATCAGAAAAATCTAAACCCGCCACTTCTTCAAAGAAATTTGGTTTACCAATGTAATAGATTTCGTGATTGATTTTCCCTTTTATGCCTTTCCCAGTGATGGCAGTAAAATCATCTACCACTATGGAAGGATAGTCCACGTCATGTTTTTCCGCTTTTTTGAGAATGGCTGTGGCAAGGGGATGTTGTGATCTGCTTTCTAAAGCTGCAGCGATTCCCATCACGTCCTGTTCATTCAACCCATCATCCAACACTGTGAAATCAGTCACTTCAGGTACGCCCTTTGTTAAGGTACCCGTCTTATCAAACGCAATCGCATTTATTGCTCCTGCTTCCTCCAGATGGACCCCACCTTTAATCAAAACCCCATTTTTCGCGGCATTCCCGATGGCTGTCACAATAGCAATTGGCGTAGAAATGACCAAAGCACAAGGGCAGCCGACAACGAGTACAGCCAATCCACGATAAATCCATTCACTCCAATCCCCGTTCATTACAAGCGGAGGTATTATAGCAATGGCCAAGGCAATAAGCATGATCGCGGGCGTATAGAATTTTGCAAATTTATCCACGAAGGCTTGGGAAGGCGCTTTTTCAGCCTGTGCTTCTTCAACAAGGTGAATGATTTTTGCTATCGTCGTATCCTCGACTCGCTTCGTGACCTCTACCTCCAGCAACCCTTCACCATTTAATGTTCCGGCAAATACTTCACCATCAACCGTTTTAAAAATCGGCTCGGATTCGCCGGTAATGGCTGCTTGATTAAGTGTCGAAGCCCCTTTTAGGATTTTTCCATCCATAGCAAGCTTCTGACCGGGTTTAACAATCATGATGTCGCCCACTTCAATCTCATCGACACCAATCATGATTTCGTGATGCCCTCTGCGGATCAAGGCTTCTTTAGGCGCGATATTCATTAATGATTCTATAGAATTCCGCGCTTTATCCATCGAGTATTTTTCCAGCGCTTCACTGATTGCGAATAAAATGACGACAGTTGCCCCCTCGCCCCATTCACCGAGCACGGCTGCTCCGATGATGGCAACCGTCATCAGTGTGTGCATATCAAAGCGAAGAGTGACAAGATTTTTCAACCCATTGAGGAATAATGAATATCCTCCAACTATGATGGCAGCCGCATAACCGAATATCGACATGATGCTTTCATCACCATATTGTTTATCCAATAACCAACTGACTAACAGAAGTATAGTCGAGCAAACCACTTTAATATTTTCTTTTTGCTTCCAAAATGGTTCCTTTTGTGTCACCTGTTCCTGTTCATCCCGGATTCTCAGGTTATCAAATGCCCCTGCCTTTTCAATCTCTTCAATTGTCGCACTTCCCTGTACCGAAATCTTCGAAGCCCCAAAGTTGATTTTGGCTTCCTTCACACCGTCTAGATCACGGACATTGTTCTCAAACTTAGCTGCACAGTTCGTGCAGGAAAGACCCTGAATACGATACGTTTTTAATGGGGACTCAGCCATCGACCCTTACCTCCTGCTGATGTTCTAATGCAATGAGAATTAATTGCTTAATATGGTGATCATCCAATGAATAAAAAGCTAACTTACCTTCTTTTCGAAATTTTACGATTGCATGTTTATAGAGGGTACGAAGATGATGTGACGTTGTCGCCATGGAAGCACCAATGATATTGGCCAAATCGCATACACACAATTCCTCGTCCGTACAAAGCGCATAAGCTATTTTCGCCCGATTTTCATCGCCTATCACCTTGAACAGCTTCGATATGCTGGATATATTCACCTGGCTCATTTCCGTTTGAATGCGATTAACCTTTACCTCATCATGCAGATGGACATCACACATATCTTTCAGTTCCATCATCTTTTCACGCCCCTCATTCAAATGTTCGTTTGATTATAATATAACACAATTCCCAAAATATTCAAACCTGTATTTGAATGTAAAGAATCTTTCTCCTTCCTCCAAATCGCCTTAGTGAAAGCGCCCTATATGTCTTTATATGTGAGCCATCGTTTTTTTGTTTCACCTCTATCTTGCGTCTCATTTTCCTGAACCAAAAAAGGGCAGGCAACTTTTCTGCCTGTCCTCTTTCAAGGAAACCATCCATTCTTCTTGCCTATCGTAAAAAAAGTTGAAGGGACATAAATTGCTTCATGTCCCTCCACTCCAGTGATTTCAGTAATTTCCTATACTCACCTTGATAAGTATAATATATTTAATTTAGTATTTTTTTGAAAAACTATGATATACTTAGTCAAACCTTTTAAGCGTTTTACTTTACTTGTACCGTTTACCCTGCTCATCGTTGAGCAGGGTTTTTTGTTATGTATTTTGACAAAACAAAAAAGACAGACCCTAAAAGGATCTGTCTTTATTTGTTTTTGAAATTATGCTTTTTGAACATTAGAAGCTTGAGGTCCACGTTGACCTTGTTCTACTTCAAAAGTAACTTCTTGGCCTTCGTCTAAAGATTTGAAACCTTCGCTTTGGATAGCTGAGAAATGTACGAATACGTCGTCTCCGTTTTCGCGTTCGATGAATCCAAAACCTTTTTCTGCGTTAAACCATTTTACTTTACCTTGTTCCATTGTTGTTGCCTCCTAGTGCACTTAGCACATTGTATTACTATCCTTGCTCTAAGTCATCATCGAAAACGAAAAGTAGTACTTTTAGTATCCTTAGTACCGAACAAAAATAATTAAGACTAAGCATAACATTAAATGGTAGCGATTGCAAATCATTTGGGTAAACTTTTTTCAAGCAATTTTTAATACTCTTATAAATTCATTTACCAATTATTCTTGAACCTATGTGGACTCTAGCTGTTACAAGTTGTTGAAATACATGACATCTCTCATCCATTTCAACATACAGAAACCTCTCGTAAACAACGGTTAACGAGAAGGTTTCTATACATGTTTACATCTGAGATTTTATTTTTCCGTAATGAACTTTTCTACCATTTCCTCTAATATGACCGATTCTTTTGCCAACTCTTCGTTTTGTTCCTTCAATCCAGTCATTATGGAACTTTGTTGAATGGCGGCAGCAGAGATTTGTTCAGTTGTTGCGACACCCTCTTCTGAGATTGCTGCAATTTCCTGAATGGATGCTAGACTTTCATCAGATGATTCATTGATCTTTTTCGAATGGATAGCTAATTGTTCTGTGCCCTTCAACAATTTCTCGACGGATCCGAATATCTTATTGAAAATCTCACCATTGTTTTCCACTAAAGAAACGCCATTTAAGATATCCTGGAAACTTTCATCATTGGTTTGGATGACTTTGGCAGTCTGTTCATTAATCCGTGTAATTGATTCCGATATGATATCTATCGATTCATCCGTTTGTACAGCCAATTTTTGCACTTCTTGAGCAACTACCGCAAAACCTCTGCCGGCATCCCCCGCCCTTGCAGCTTCAATGGAAGCGTTCAAGGACAGCAAGTTCGTTTGAGAAGCAATGACCCTTATTAAACCGATCACTTCATTTATCTTCTCTACATCCTCTTCCAGACTCTCCAAATTGGCTTTATTCGCATGGCCGTTTTCCATGATTTTATCCATCTGGCTCGTTACATCTTTCACTTGTTTACTTCCTTGTTCAGCAAGTACATTCGTATGCATGGTAAACTCATTCATTTTATTCGTTTGCTCGTTCATTAAACGAATTGTATCCGTTAAATCACTGATCATATTGGAAATCCGGTCAATGTGATGGGCACGCTCCTCTGAGGCTTTTGCTTCTTCCGTTGTCCCTGTTACGATCTGACCATAGGATTCCACCATCTCTTCAAAGGATTGTTGAATGGACACGGTGCTTTGATTCATCGTTCGAGCGTGTTCTCGGACATTCTGAATGATATGGGACAAACTTAATCTCATATCCTCGAATCCATTTGACAGATCACCAATCTCATCTTGCCTACTAACTGGAATCGATTTACTTAAGTCCCCTTCTGCCATTTCACTCGTGTAACCAACAAGTTCATTAACAGGTCCCGAGATCCTTTTCCCGATGATAACGGCACATAGCACACCTAATATAATGGCACTTGCGAGAAATAAAATATTATAAAATATCATCTTGCTTTTCAATTCACTGATGAATTTCGCATCCATATCGATTCCTACGATGGCGTCCGTTCCTTTGATTGGCGTAAAGAATGACTTGTGCGTACCCCACTTATCATTATATATTTCACTTAATACATCTTCTTTTCCATTTATCGATTTGGCCTGTTCCGGCGTGAACGGGGATTCCACCATGTAGTCCTCGCTGCCACTCAAGGCTACAATCATGTCGGTATCATTCTCCCGCTTCAACACATACACATATTCAATGCCCTTTTTATTTTCAACAAAGGCATCTAATTTCCGCTTAATCTCTTCTCCCCGTACCGAAGCATTGTTTATCAAAGTAGGATTGAGGCTTGATGCTAAACTGCGGGCATTTTCAGAAAGACGCTCATCGAATTGCGGAAGGACATTCTCGTTGATCATTTTATTGGTAATATAGGAAAAGCAAAGTCCCATGGCACCTGCAAAAAGCACGAATGGGATAATATAAAACAAGAATAATCTTGCTAGTAAAGATTTTTTAGGATTCAGCTTTGAAAATCTCATTCTCATGACCTCCTTAGATAAAAGTCAGGTGCTTTATAGTTAAATATGGAATTAAATCCAAATGAAGCAATTGAAGATTCTTATTCAAATCCTCACTTCTATAAAAGATGATTGCCATGCTCCGGTCATTTTGAAAAGGAAGCTGTCTATATTCCAAAACATGTTCAAATTCTTGTCGAAGTCCATCATGATCAATCCTAGCAACATCTTCCGGATTGACTTCTAGTGGAACCTCTGCAAAGAAAAAGCTATATACGTGATCATCCATCTCTTCCAATATCCGATTCCAATCGGGCTTGGTACCCAAAAAGTAGTGTTCATACATATTCATCCCATAGGCATGGTACCCTAGGTCCGTTGTACCCGCTCCGGCAAAACGGAGGGGATTGATTTCAATAGGAATCACCCGGTTTCCTTTTTTGCGAATTTCAAAATGGACAGGGTAGTTCCTAAGAGGAAGAAGCGTTTGGATATTCTTCATGAACTTTAATGCATCATCATAGATCTCTTTAATGGCTATCTTCGACGTATAATAAATTCGATCGGAGGTATCGTAATCATCCTTGAATAATCGTTTGAAGACATTCAAAATGATCGGATCACCATCTTGATTGTAATAGCCATCAATGGCATATTCCTCTCCCTGAATCCACTCTTCTATTAAAACGGTCTGGGAACCAACCACATCCGAATCATACAACCCATCCGACAGTAGTAAATCCTGCTTTAGATGACTTACGGCTATATCCCACTCTTGTTCATTCTTGACTTTGTGCACTCCTACACTTGAATAGCCAATATTCGGCTTGATAACTACCGGAAAAGGTATATGCTTTTTATCCAATTCACTTATTATCGATAGATCAATATCTTGAAAATGGAAATCAGGATATAAGGATCTCGTTAAATTACGCACCTGACTCTTGTCTTTCAATAACTTGGACCATATGTATTCATTGCTATTCGGTTGAAAATGACCTAATAAGGTTATGCCATTTTCAGAGTTTGTAAGAATTCTTTGGTCCATTTCCATGGACTTGAAAAATTCTGTATCTTTTTGAATATTCAGCTTTTCAGATGTTATTGTTTCTCCCCATTGCCCTTGTTCCAGTACTGGAATTTTCTGTTCCTCTAACACCTTTAGAAGAATTGGTGACACAATGGTCTCATTCAAAATAATCATGTTTTCCACCTAACTTATACTGTTTTATGTATCCTCATATTTAATCGGTTAAAAGTGGTAAGTATTTAGTATTTATAGGTATTTATTATCAATATCCTCATAAATACTAAATTTCCAATAAACCTTTAGACTCATTTTCTTGATCCCTTAATTTCGTTACATGAATGTTTTCACTTTTTTTGTATCTTATTTTTTCATAAACAGGTTATCTGGCATAATAAAGACGATCCAGTCATTATAGGGAACCAAACCAAACTAAATGTAAGTGATACTTAGAAGTTCATATTCAATTCATAACTTCTTTGTATACTTCCTCTTGTAATGAAGATCATGAAAGGATGTATGAACATATGTCAGAAGAAAAAAAGCAAATAGGATGGCGCCAGTTCATCCGCTTGGTTAAACATACGAAGCCTTCTAAACTAATGATAGGGATTGCATTAGCATTAAGCTTAAGTACAACAGGTGTAGGTTTATTGGTCCCGTTGTTCACAAAAAATCTAATTAATGATTTTTCCCTTAGTTCGCTAAGCACGGAACGGATCACACTTCTTGTCCTCGCCATAATCATTCAAGCATTGGCAAGTGGATTTTCCATCTATTTATTAAATCGGATCGGTCAATCTGTAGTAGCGGGTATTCGGGATCAACTATGGAGAAAATTACTCGTATTACCCGTGAATTATTTTGATGAACATCCATCGGGTGAAACTGTCAGTCGAATGACTAATGATACAACTGTAGTGAAAAGTTTAATTTCGGAGCACCTCTCTAATTTCGTTACCGGAATCATTTCCATTGTAGGCTCCATGATTGTGTTATTTGTACTGGATTGGAAAATGACATTGTTAATGTTCATTGCGATCCCTCTCTCTGTTTTGATATTAATGCCACTAGGTAAAAAAATGCATCAAATATCAAAAGGGATGCAGGATGAGACAGCAAGTTTCACCTCCGTACTCCAACAGGTTCTGACGGAAATCCGACTTGTTAAAGCATCAAATGCAGAAACAATAGAATATGAAAATGGTAAAAAAGGGATCAATAAATTATTTCATTTTGGACTAAAAGAAGCAAAAATCCAAGCCTTGATTGCACCGCTAATGAGTTTTGTCATGATGGCATTACTCGTACTGATTTTAGGTTATGGAGGAATGCGAGTTTCTTCAGGAGCTTTGACTGCTGGAGCTTTAGTTGCATTCATTATGTATCTTTTTCAAATTATCATGCCCATGGCTCAATTAGCCAGCTTCTTTACGCAATTCCAAAAAGCTACGGGTGCAACAGAACGTATCATTTCGATTTTGGATTCAGTAGAGGAAGAAGATGCGCTGGAGCAAGTTCAAAATATAAGCCAAACTATCACCGTGGATCACCTGAACTATAGTTATAATAATGGAGAACAAGTACTTAAAGATATAAGCTTCAACGTTGAAGCGGGTAAGGTCACTGCAATTGTCGGCCCAAGTGGCAGCGGAAAAACGACACTTTTCTCATTATTTGAGCGATTCTATAAACCACAGCAAGGCTCAATTTCCATAGGCGGGAAATCCATAAATGATTTCACGCTCCTTTCATGGAGAAGCCAGATTGGTTATGTTTCACAAGAAAGTCCAATTGTATCAGGCACAATTCGAGATAATATATGTTATGGAATCGATCGGGGTATAACGGATGAGGAATTAAATCAAGTCGCTAAAATGGCGTATGCGGATCAGTTTATTTCCGAGCTTCCAAATGGATATGATACAGAGGTTGGTGAAAGGGGCATGAAATTATCCGGCGGCCAAAGACAAAGAATTGCGATCGCACGTGCATTTCTAAGAAACCCAAAAATTTTAATGCTTGATGAAGCTACCTCAAGCCTAGACAGCAAATCTGAAAATGTCGTTCAACAGGCGTTAAATGATTTAATGAAAGGGAGAACAACAATAGTGATTGCTCACCGCCTATCGACAGTTATTGAATCAGACCAAATCATTTTCCTTGAAAAAGGGAAAATAACAGGCAGCGGAACACATAAAGAGCTATATGAAACACACTCATTATATCGCGAATTTGCAAAACAGCAATTGCACAAACTTGAACTAGCTTAATTCACCGAAAGGAAAGAAATGATGACCAAAATATTAATTGTCGATGATGATGCCCATATTCGCGAACTTATACAACTTTTGTTAAGAAAAGAAGGATTTGACCTATATATTGCCTCAGATGGATTGCAAGCATTGAAATTAATGGAAAAAGTGAAAATCAATTTAGCAGTTATCGATATTATGATGCCTAACATGGATGGATGGGAATTATGCAAAGAGTTACGGGAATTTAGTGATATCCCCATTTTAATGCTGACGGCCAAGGGTGAAACTGCGCAGAAGGTAAAAGGATTTGAACTCGGGGCGGATGACTACCTTGTCAAACCATTTGAACCAATCGAATTGGTTCTTAGAATAAAAGCATTATTAAAACGATATAAAATCACTATTTCACAAACATTAAATATTGGAGAATTAAAGATGAATCGCAACACTCATGAAATGTCATTTAAAGAACAGGAATATACGATTCCACTAAAGGAATTTGAAGTGTTGTTTAAATTAGCAAGCTATCCTGGAAAAACTTTTTCCAGGGAAGACCTTATTGAAGACATTTGGGGCTACGACTATGAAGGCGATGAACGAACGGTGGATGTTCATATTAAAAGAGTGAGAGAACGTTTTCCAGAATCGGAATTCCCCTTTCGGATTAGAACGATTTGGGGATTAGGCTACCGTTTGGAGCTAACGAAATGAATGCCCCCTTTTTTAAACGCATACTTGGCTTTTTGACATACATTTCAGTTTGTTTTTCAGTTGGGTACTATACCATTCAGCTATTGCCTGTAAGACTATCCGATTATGTCCAGTATCTGGCAACAATCATGACCAGCATCGCGATTATGATGTTCACAGGTTACCTGATCCATGCTTTCAACCACAATAAACGCGTCAACATCTACTTGGAAATCATTGATGCCTTAAGGAAAATTGCCAATGGCGATTATAATGTCCAATTGGATTTTAAAATGGATAAAAGAAACGAAATGACGGACATCATTAACCACTTCAATCACATGGCCAATCAATTGAAACAAATGGAAGAAATGCGGCAGGAATTCATCTCCAATGTCTCACATGAAATACAGTCGCCCCTAACCTCCATTGTTGGATTTGCCCAAGCGCTCCAATTGAATAAGCTGACAATAGAAGAACGAAATCATTATCTCCATATAATTGAGACAGAGAGCAGGAGATTATCTAAATTAAGTGATAACCTTCTAAAGCTTACATCGCTTGAATCCGAGCATCATCCTTTTGAAAGGACAAGCTTCCGGCTGGACCAGCAAATACGAACCATTATTTTGGCTTGTGAACCGACTTGGTTGGAAAAGGAACTCGAAATGGATATATCCTTGGAAAAGATCTCAATTTTTGCAGACAAAGATTTAATGAACCAAGTATGGACCAATATAATACACAACAGCATCAAATTCACACAGCATCATGGCAGAATCACGATTAGGCTCCAACAGATAAATGATCAAGTATCGATAACGGTAACCGATACCGGCATTGGCATTTCAGAACAAGATCAGTTCCACATTTTCGAGCGATTCTACAAAGCCGACCTGGCAAGGGAACGCACAAAAAGCGGCAGCGGGCTCGGGCTATCCATCGTGAAAAAGATTATCGATATGCATGATGGAACGATATCCGTTAAAAGTGAAATCGAAAAAGGGACGACCTTTACCATCCTGCTTTCTATTACATGAAGGAATTTTTCTCAGTTTGTATATAGTGTAATGTTTGATTGTGACTAGAAAAAAGGTTGCTCATTTTTCTGTCTGTGGTTACAACACTGCTAGAGGAAAGCTCCGAAATAAAACGGTGTGCAAGAATAGTTGTTTAATCTTTTTCATCCTATAATCATTTTTCTAAAATAATAATAAAGTCGTTTAAAAACCAAATGTTCTTACAACAATCACGCCCTTATCTGTAAGGTTCAATCGTGATAAAATCAAACAAATAGAGCTATTTAAACTTCTTAAATATGAAATTAGCTTATAACAGGCTTCGTGAAAAAGTCATTAGAATAAAGGGGAAAGATAGGTATGACAGAACTGAATGATTGGAAGAATGGTGCTCGCGGGCATAAATTCATAGCTTCTTTTAGCGGAGGAAAGGATAGTGTCTTAGCTCTTTATAAAGCAGTGAAGGTCGGGGACGCGATGGGACTGATTGTCATGCTGGAGGAAGAAGGGAAACGATCCAGATCCCATGGTATGCCTCCGGAACTCATACGTGCCCAAGCTAAATCTATCGGTTTGCCCGTATATACTGCCGCTGCAAGCTGGACAGATTATGAAAAAGTATTTATGCGCCTTTTAGAAAAAGCTAAGAATCAAGGAGCGGAAGTTTTAGTAACTGGAGACTTAGATATGCCTGCTCATGGCTGTTGGCATGAAAAAGTTACGCAGAATGCTGGATTAAAGCTTGGGATGCCTTTATGGGAAATGGATCATCGTGAAGCTGTAAAAGAGTTCATAAATCTAGGATTTAAAACGATGATTGTAACGGTGAATCTTTCACTTGGAATGCGTGAGGACGATTTAGGTCGAACGCTAACCCATGAGTACGTGAAGGAACTTGAAGCTCGTGGGATTGATCCCTGCGGAGAAGGCGGAGAATTCCATACCACAGTAATTGATGGGCCGCTCTTCAATACACCGATCCCTGTTCGTAAAGGTGAGATCATGAAGGATGGAGAATATGCCTTTTTACCTTTGGAGCTAGATGAGACGGCAGATAGGGAGATTGTATAAAGGATAAAATCACAAAAAAAGAGACAACAGTTTTCACCCTGCGCATTATCCAAGTACAATCTTTCATAAGCTCCACTGGCAGTACTTACATACAAGCAACCTCACCAAAAAACTTATGCAACATGGATAAAGCCCAAAAGCGTTATGTTTTGGGCTTTATCATTTCCACTTGAGCATACACTTAATTTTTCATTGGTTCATCTTTTTCAAACATATTTAGAAATAGAAACCTAAACAAAAGTAAACCGAATAATAATGAGTATAATACGTGGAGTGCTACATAAATGAAATTTTCAGTTAAGAAGCCATCATAAAATTAGTATTTAATTGAAAGTATATCAGAACTGACTGAGAGCATAAAGGCACCTAATAATTCAATTCTAGTTTTTGATTCTTTTAAAGAGAATTCGACTTTATGAATATTAAATATCTTTTTAAAATCAGAACCGGTTTTTGTACCTTTATAAAGCCCTACTAATCCAGCAACAAGTATAAAGGGGATAATTGACTCTATTTTAAAAATACACACAAAAACATTAAACATGACAAGTCCAAAAATTATAATAGATTTCATTTTGCTCCCTAGATATTTAAAGATTTTCTACAAGTTCTGCCAGATAACGGATTTAAATTTGCCCAAACCGCATTTTCTTGAGCGCTATTACTGCTTCTGTTCATTCATTTTAATACCTGAATGAAATATATTATTAGGAAAATAACATACATCAAAAACAACAAAATAATGTATCTATCAAAGAACTTAACTTTTTCACTTTGAAAATGATTATTTTTTCTTACTTTTATAAATAAGTAAGTTGATATAGATAGAAAAAGTATTAAACCAGTTATGGTGGTAATTGGAGACACCATAACTTTAAAATAAGTTTCAGTAACCTTTTCCGGGAAATGCATGATGATCCTCATTATTTCATTCACTATAAAATGATAAAAGATAGCCGGTACGATACTTCCAGTATAGATGGTCAATAGTGCAAAAGAGATACCCATTACAAATGCAAAAACCAAGTTTCCCACCGTCATATGATAAATGCTAAAAATAAGTGCACTTAAAATTATGGCCGACTTTATGTTCATTTTCTGATATTGTTTTAATAATATACCCCTAAAAAGAATTTCTTCACTAATCGCCACTGAAAAGCCAATCATCATAATGCTGTAAAAACTTATGTTTTCATTACTCTCCATAAGTGTACCAACAATTTTTTCAGCAGTAAGCCATTCCCCAGTTAGTAGATAATATTGAATCCTACCAAAAAACATAGTTATCATGTGAACGGTAATACCCATTAAAATACCAAGAAGAATATATTTTATATGTACCTTTTTTAGCCTAATGCTAGATAAGGTTACTTTTTTCTTTTTTAAGAAAAGAAAAAGCACATAGATAATAACCAGTTTACTTAAAAAGAAAAATAATTGTTTGCTTATTTGAAAAGAAAGTTCTTGTAATATAAGTTGTGTAAAAGGAAAAATAATCATAATTAGTATCGTTATATATAATATAAAGCGATGAGTTTGCTTAATATCAGTATCCATTTTTACCCCTTTATAAAAGCAAATTCTAAAAAAACCCTTAGAATAAGGGTTTCATTTACACTATTGTCAACTTATTTTGTTGCTACTTTTTTATATTTAATGTAGGTTGTATTTCTTTGTTCTGTTTTTATCAAATTGCCAGTTGGACTATATGTCTTTAGTGTTCCAGTCAATTTCCATGTTTCTTTATATTGGTCCCATTTTTTCGTTGCCGAATGTACCTTTTCTCCACCACCAGACATAACTACTATACCACCTATTTCTACCCTAAAGGTAAGGTTAAGACTCCATGTTGTAGTATCAGTCACTTTTTTGTGAAAGACTCTTGATTGTCGTTTATCTGTAGCTGTTTTCCAAGTATAGCGATTACAAGTAGCACACACTGGAGATATACCAATTCTATTATTAGTTATTTCTCCTGTTTTTTCATCTATAAGTATAGGTATTTCTTGACCTAAAAGTACATCAGTGCCTGAAAGATTTGGATATTCTGTAGGAAACTCACCTGATTGGCATTCCTCTTTTAAATCAACTTCTTTAGTTGGAGAACTTGCAAAGGTTGATGTTGGATTAAATCCAAACAAAAATAAAGGAATTATTAATATAAAAAGATATAGTAACTTCTTCATTTCTTCACCTCATCTAATATTTCTCGTGAAATACCCACTGTTAATTTTTATGCAGAAGTGTATAACTTAGTAATTATTTTGGCATAATATTAATTTTTAAAATAATTTTCAATTAATTAATCTCACGTCATATCTTTTTTTACTAGATCCAAAATCCTTTAATAGTTTCGAACAGTTACTCTTTAGTATTCTTTTAAATGTTTTTCTACCACATTTTTTTGTTAGCTTATATTTCGCATAAAGCTTCATAAATTCAGCATAATCAAAACTTATTTCTTCGCCAACTTCATAGTAATCAGATATTTCTGATATTTTTTGAAAATTTTCTTTTTTTGTTAAATCCTTTTAATGACTTTCAGCTGAAGAATATCCTCGTGAAATACATACTAACATAACTAATAAGGCAATGATTGCCCAAATGGCCTTTTCATAAGAAACCCCCTTTAATATATTAAAGTAGTTTGGTTGTAATATTTTTATATCTCCATTTTAACAAAACCAAAAAAACAAGGAGTTCCAAACTTGGAACTCCTTGTTTTTTTTTGACCTTTGAACTATTTATGTATCGCATAAGGGAGAGTTTCACCCCCTTATTTTATAGAGCTAGATCAGTCTGCAGATATGGAGATCTTATAACCTCAGAACCACATCGTTTCACTTCTTATATGAACAGAACCTTGAATAATGGACACTTTAATAGAGGTTCAGTTCACCCTAAATAAACCAATGTTTCATTTCCGCCAAAAAGTTGAACAGTCTGCCTTGTCCAAAATATTAAACTCGATCATTTTCTCAAGTAATGAGTAATCAACCGGACTAACCCACTTGATACGTACCAACTGCTTGGTGTGATCATAGCCAGCCTGCACAATTTCATCAGAAAAATGATTAATCCCTGCTATTTCAGGGGCAACAGCCAAATGATGTTTGGCTACGCTAAAGCCAATAATATATGTGCCATGATCGGTAAACATAGGCTGATTCCACGCGATTTTTGGCATTAAATTGGGATATTTCTTAATTACCCAAGCCAAAACTTCTTCCGTTCGGTCTCGATGTTGCGGGTTATCAATCTTCGCTAAAAACTCTGCAAAAACTTCCATATCATTCTCTCCTAGAATTAAAATTTTTTTTTGAACAATGTAATTTTTCCCTCATCCTATCATCATCAATATGTATTAAACCGCCATCTTCCACATCATCTAAATTTAATGCCTTATGGATTTCTTTCATCAATCCACCATAAGAAATTAATCGTTTGTAAGTCAGCGCCCTTTGTTCAGCCCTAGTTTTATTACTTCTTCAATTTCGACAAAGTCCTCAGACCCTTTTTTAGGTTTAACTTTTTCTATATGCACAATCGGTTAGATGTTCTCGTTCCTTTAGACATTATAAACACCCCTTTAGATAATCATATCCAACGGGGTGAAACGGTGCAACTTTTTTAAAACGGTCAAACTTTACTGCAAATCTACAAAACATATGTTCAGTTAAAAAAATCCGGGTACTGATTGGATATTTAGCATCCGTTCTTTAAGGAAAAAACCTTGTATTATTGTACCTCTACGACAAAAGTATAAGAGGAGTCTCCATTTGACCATTTAGCGTTAATTTCAATTACATACTTTCCTTTTTCCGACGGTAAGGTTATATGGTGTTGATTCAAAGGTAATTCTTCACCACGTTTTTCTTCTTCCCATAAATAAGCCTGTAATGGTGGTTGGGAGCCATCATTAAACTCTACATTTGCTACTGAACTTTGTTCAACTATTTTCGCTTTCATATCTTCAGCTATTTGAAATGGTGCAGCAGCATCGACGATAACCGTAGTATTAGAGAGTAAGCTCTTTTTCTCCCACTGATAAGTACCTCTAGCTGTTTCGATATTTTCATCATTTATTTTCACTATCGCTTCTGGTGGTTCTTCTTTGGTTTCATTTGAACAACCTACTACTATAAGTAAGAACAGCATTAAAATAGAGAAAAAACATTTCTTATTTTTCACATTAATCCCACCTTTTATTCTGTTAGACGTTAACTATTTATAACAGTTACAAGCCTTCTTATACAATCCTGCAACGTTAGTTGAAAAAATAGAGCAGTAACGATGTCCAATTTATGCCACCGTAAGCCAATCATGCAACGCTGGTAATGAGGCGACATAAAAAAGACTTGATCCAATAAAAATTGGATCAAGTCTTTTTTAATAGCACGTTTTTGTCAAACAACAATGTGTCAGTACCCAACTTTTTTGTCATTCAACAACATACGTTGCATTCATTCCAGCTTACTCAACAGTTACGCTTTTCGCAAGGTTACGTGGTTTATCCACGTCACATTCGCGGTGCAAGGCAGCGTAATATGCAATGAGCTGCATCGGGATAACAGAGATAAGGGGTGTTAATAGTTCGTTCACTTCCGGGATGACAAAACGATCATCATCTTCTTCAAGACCCTTCATGGAAATGATGCAAGGGTTGGCACCGCGGGCAACGACTTCTTTGACATTACCACGGATGCTTAGGTTGACGCCTGCCTGTGTAGCAAGGGCTATGACAGGTGTACCATCTTCAATCAAGGCAATCGTTCCGTGTTTAAGCTCACCGCCAGCAAAGCCTTCTGCCTGGATATATGAAATTTCCTTCAGCTTAAGCGCCCCTTCTAGAACAACATAGTAATCTAGGGACCTTCCGATGAAGAAACAGTTTCTTGTCACAGACAAATATTCTTGGGCAATGGCTTCCATCTCTTCTTTCGAATCACATAGGGCTTCCATTGCAGTCGCGACGATTCCAAGCTCTTTTACAAGGTCGAAATCAAACTCCAGTTTACGGAATTGGCCAGTTACATTTGCCAATATGGCCAACACTGCCACTTGCGCGGTATAGGCTTTTGTTGAGGCAACAGCAATTTCAGGTCCTGCATGTAGCAAGAGTGTATAATCCGCTTCACGTGATAGTGTAGAGCCTGGTACATTAGTGATGGTCAAAGCTTTGTGACCGAGAGCCTTGATCGACACTAATACAGCTCGGCTGTCTGCCGTTTCCCCACTTTGCGAAATGAAGATGAATAGCGGTTTTTTCGATAATATAGGCATATTGTAAGTGAATTCCGATGCCACATGGACTTCAACCGGAATTTCCGTCATTTTTTCGATGAATTGCTTACCGATCAACCCTGCATGATAGCTGGTTCCGCAAGCGATGATATAAATACGGTCAGCCTCACTTACGGCTTCTGTAATGCTATAATCGATTGCAAGTTTACCTTCTTCATTCTGGTAAGCTTGAATGATTTTACGAATGACAGCTGGCTGCTCGTCAACTTCTTTCAGCATATAGTGAGGATACGTACCTTTTTCAATATCACTTGCATCCAGTTCAGCAGTGAATGGAGCACGGAAAACTTCTTCGTTGGAAAGATTCTTGATCGTTACCTTTTCATTTGTCACAATGACCATTTCTTTATCCATCAGTTCAAGGAACTGATCTGTGACTTGCAACATGGCCATTGCGTCTGAAGCGACAACGTTAAAGTCATTTCCCACACCGATTAACAGCGGGCTTTTATTTTTTGCGACAAAAATGGTTTCATCATTTTCAGCATCCAAAAGGGCAATGGCATATGAGCCTTCTAAAAGAGTGAGAGTTTGACGGAATGCCTCTTCCACTTCCATGCCACCGTTTACGAACTTCTCAATGAGCTGAACGATGACTTCTGTATCCGTTTCACTTTTAAAGGCAACATCCTTCAAATATTCACGTTTTAGAATCGCATAGTTTTCAATGACCCCATTATGAACTAAAGTCAAGCGACCTGAATTACTTTGGTGAGGATGGGCATTATCACGGCTTGGCACACCATGAGTGGCCCAACGTGTATGTCCTATTCCAGTATGTGCAATAGTATTTTCATCCACGGCCCCACGCAAGTCCGCAATTCGTCCCTTTTCCTTAAAGATTGTCACGCCTGCATCATTTTTTACGGCAATCCCTGAAGAGTCGTAACCGCGGTACTCAAGTTTTTCAAGACCTTTTAATAAAATTTCCTTCGCGTCATTAAGTCCAATATATCCAACAATTCCACACATAATTTCTGCTCCTCCAACCGATTTGAGGGAACAGGAATGCACGGGGGCATCCCTGCCCCCTCATCTCTGATATATATTTTTTATAAAGGAAATGCCCTAAAGCACTTTTTCCCTTTGCGCATTTCCAATCCTTTGTGCAGTAAGTTGCCCTACTGTTTTAAAATTGGAATTACTGCGGCTGTGCACTTCAGCCGGGAGGTATCCGCCGAACATTCGATAAACCTCCTCCTCGTCAACTAAGCCTTTCTCGACCAGACTTAGTTCAGGCGCTTTTGTAAAACATTTCTCCTTGCCTACCCTCCTTTTCAAACAACCATTTTATAGAAAATGAGTTGTAAATCAGGATAATCATACCTTAAATAAGGGACATAGGTCAATTCTTTATTACCGTGACCAAGGAAAAAGAACTTCTTTATAAAAATATGCATAAAAGGAATTTAGGTTCCTTTTATGCATATGATTGGTTATTCGTGTATTCCCATTTCCGCTCTTACCACAGAGACGATGCGATCAACATAACTTGTGCATTCTTCAGCAGTCGGCGCTTCAGCCATAACACGGACTAGCGGTTCAGTACCGGATGGCCTCACCAAGATACGACCGTTTCCGGCCATTTCCCCTTCGACTTCCCTAATGACTTCCTGTACCTTTTCATTATCAGTTACAGCATGTTTATCGGTTACTCTGACATTGATAAGTGTTTGTGGATATTTCTTCATCTCACCAGCGAGCTCCGATAGGGTCTTTTGTGTATCACTCATGATGTTTACAAGCTGTAATCCCGTCAATAAGCCATCCCCTGTCGTGTTATAGTCCAGGAAGATAATATGTCCGGATTGCTCGCCGCCAAGGTTATAGCCGCCTTTTCGCATCTCTTCTACCACATAGCGATCCCCCACTGCCGTTTGGGCGCTTTGTATACCTTGCTCTTCAAGACCTTTATAAAAACCTAGGTTACTCATGATTGTGGAAACCACTGTTCCTTGTTTCAGACGATTATTTTCTTTCAAGTATTTCGCACAGATATACATGATTTGGTCGCCGTCCACAATATTTCCCTTTTCATCTATGGCAATGACGCGGTCCCCGTCGCCATCGAAAGCAAGTCCGACATCCGCACCTTTTTCTTTTAAGAAATCAGCCAGTGCCTCAGGATGAGTGGAACCTACCTTATCATTAATGTTCAATCCATTGGGCGATGCCCCCATTGTAGAGATGTCTGCATCCAGATCCGCAAATAAATGCATGGCTAAAGATGATGTTGCTCCATGTGCACAATCAAGCGCAACATGGATGCCTGTAAATTCTTCATCCACTGATTGCTTCAAGTACTGGAGGTACTTTTGACCACCTTCGAAATAGTCGTTCAAATGACCTAAATCTCCTCCAACGGGACGCGGAAGTTCATCCTTTTCCAAATCTAACAGTGTTTCAATTTCCGCTTCTTGATCATCAGAGAGCTTAAATCCATCAGGGCCAAAGAATTTAATGCCATTATCCGCTACCGGATTATGCGAAGCGGAAATCATGACCCCCGCTTCAGCACTAAGGGCTTTTGTTAAATAGGCAACTCCTGGTGTCGAAATGACACCAAGGCGCATCACTTCAGCCCCAATGGATAATAGACCAGCTACTAGTGCACCTTCCAGCATTTCACCTGAAATACGTGTATCACGCCCTATCAGCACTTTAGGTTTTTCTGTATCTTTAGTAAGAACGTAACCACCAAAACGGCCTAGTTTAAATGCCAACTCCGGTGTTAATTCGCTATTCGCAATACCCCTAACTCCGTCTGTTCCAAAATATTTGCCCATCTTTATCGCTCCTTCTTCGAATCGTTACTGAATTAAATGATGTTAAAGGAAGGTCATGTCTCTTCGTCTTTTTGAGTAATGGAGACCTTAATCGTTTTAGAATCCAGTTCCCAATTCACTCCCGCAGGCGCTTTTACCAACAGTTCTACATCATGTGTACCTTCATCTAAATTACTCACATCTACTGTAAGATTAATGTCGTCTTTAGTTATTTTCTTCAAATCATCCGCCTCACCAAGCAAAGTAATGCTTGTTACATCGGTTTCCAATTCGACATCTTGGTCAGCTTGTATGCCCACAGGCTCTATATTCATATTATTGAATGTCTTAGACTCAATGGCAGCGGGTTCATCTTTTTCGACTACTTGTTCTTGTTCATCTTGTTCTTTTACTTGTTCTTTCTCTTCTTCGACTGATTCTTCATTCTCTTCATCTACGTCCACTTTTTCCGTGCGAATTTTGACCTTTGCCTTACCCAAGGACATTTTTTGTACACTTTCCGGTTTAGTAAGATCGAGTTCCAATTCCGTATCACCATCAATTTTGGAGATATTTACAGGTAAATTTATTTCACTTATATTTTCCAGGCTCGTTTCTGACCCAAATAAGGTGACCTCTTTAGGATCGACACTTATACTCTTGATCCTAATGCCATCCTTTGCCTTCCCGGTTTGCTTTGGTTCTATGGAAACCGTTTTTGAAGGTATGCTCACGTTTAAAGAAACGGCAACCGAAGCAGGCTCGATCGTCACATCCAACTTATTCAAGTCCCGGTCAAGAGCTTTAACGGTTGCCTTCCCATTCACCGTTTCGTCAAGTCCCTTACTTATTTCAAGGTTTGCCTTTACATAGGAAATTTGTTCAATCGCGTCTTTGGCGCCTGTTATTTTAACAGTTTGAGGGCTCACGGTTGGCTGTCCAGCGGTATATCCCTCTTCGAGTAATGAGTGATTATACTCTGCTTCAACGGAGAACTCCTTCGTCACTCGTTCCTGAACATTGACTTCTGCATATTCCGGATCGATTGTCGCCACTAACTTTTCATTCAACTGACTTATTTTAAATGTGACAGTTCTATCCCCCATTGAGATTTCAGGATCCGATAGGTCTACATAAACTTTGAAATCCCTTTGGTTTTTTGCATTTATCAAGAGACTTTTTGCTCCCTTTAGAGTAACATCCACCGTTTCCGGCACACCGCTCACCACCAGATTTTCACGGTCATAGTACACTTCAACAGGTACATTTTCTATGGTCTCCGTACTGATTTCAGGGGCTGTCGATAAACCAAGGGATTTTTTATCCGACTCCATCTCAAAGTTAATGGAAATGAACAAAAGTGCTGCCAAGGCAAAGGCTACGATTCTCATAAACCAAGCACTATTGGTGAATTTATCCATTCTTTTTCCCCCTCCAATTCCAGATGCCTGAGGAAGTTGATTTGATGTTTTCCACTACCAGCTCACTTGTAAGCATGGCCCTGAAAGATTCTTGGTTCAAATCCCGGTAGAGTTCCCCGTTTTTAGTAACGGATATCCCTCCCGTTTCTTCTGAAACAACAATCGTAAGACTATCCGTCACTTCACTCATTCCAATGGCAGCCCTATGCCGGGTACCAAGTTCTTTTGATATGAATGGACTTTCCGATAATGGTAAGTAGCAAGCTGCAGCTGCCACCTGATTATTCTGCAAAATAACCGCGCCATCATGGAGTGGCGTATTAGGTATAAAGATATTGATGAGCAGTTCTGAAGAAATATAGGACTGTAGAGGAATCCCCGTTTCCACATAATCCCCCAGCTCTGTTCCTTTTTCTATCGTAATCAAGGCTCCGATCCGCCTTTTCGCCATATAAGTGGACGCCTTCAGGATTTCTTCAACTAAGCGTTCTTGCTGATTCTCTTCTGGAACGGTGCCCCTTGCAAAGAGCTTCCCGCGTCCCAATTGTTCTAGTGCCCTTCTCAGTTCAGGTTGAAAAATGACAAGAATTGCCAATACTCCCCAATTCATGACTTGTGCCATTAACCATCCAAGTGTATTGAAACCAAACAGGTTGCTTAAGCTTTTTACAATGACAATTACAAAAATTCCTTTTAGCAGCTGAATAGCCTTCGTGCCTCGAATAATAGTTAACAATTTATATATCACAAACCAAACAAGGAGAATATCAATGAAATTTACTACATAGTCCCAAACATTCAAATTGGATAAAGACATGTTGTTTCCTCCAGTCAGTATTACTCCAAATAACAATTACAATCGTTATGTAATAACTTTAATAGTATACCATTTTTTAAATGATACATCTAAAACTAGTGTGAGAAATTTGCATGTTAAGAACGAATAATGGAAAATGAATCCCTTTTTATTAAAAAATAAAGCTGAGTGAAGTCACCGTATATGAAAAACGATGTCCTCTTCTCAGCTTCTACACTCCTATTCCTTATCTTCCTCTTTAGAAGGAACCAACGACGTTGCAGTATCCTTTACTTTATACCACACCCACTCAAAAGCTTGGTCAATGACACGGATGCTTCCTGTCACATTCCCTGCCTTGGACATATATTTATGTCCATTTATGACTGTCACATCTCCCTCTACTTCACCATCTATTTGAATGTTACCATTTTGAACTACCACATTTCCCTCGATTTTCTCACCTGCAGGCACAATAACCGTTTCACCTTCGACTACTAAATTGGGCTGTTTGGAAACTGAAAAATGTTCGTCCTGATTATAAGTGGAAAAAACAGAACCTGTCATCAATATAATGAACATGGCTGCCGCTGTCATGAAGGGATGGCTTTTAAACCAACGTTTGGCGCCCGTTGTTTTCGTTTCCTTTGGCAATTGAGCCATTACCTTTGCTGTAAAGTCATCCGGCGCCTTAATATGGGAAGTACTCTGTACAAGAGCGACCGCCTTTTTCATTTCATGAAAGTAATCCCGGCATTCAGCACACGTATGCAAGTGCTCCCGTAAAACTTCTTTATGCTCCGGTTTGATGTCCTCATCTAAATAATCATGCATATATTCAATGATTTCCTCATGGCAGTTCATTTTTCTCACCTTCTTTTTATAAATGGCGTAGTTGTTTACGCAAGGCTTCCCGACCACGATGTATTCTCGTCTTAACCGTACCGACTGGCAAATCGAGTATTTCGCTGATTTCCTTTAAAGATAACTCTTCAATATACTTCAATACGATTACCGATCGGTATTTCTCGGGCAATTTCATTATCTCCGCTTGAATGGTTTCCTGTAATTCTAAAGATTCAACCTCTTCCTCTGGCTTTGCCATATCCGATGCAATTTGGGAATACAAATTCAATCCGTCTGTTCCAGCAACATCTGCATCTAGATAGTAATCTGGTTTTTTCTTGCGAAGACGGTCAATACAAAGGTTAGTGGCAATCCGATATAACCATGTGGAAAATTTCATTTGTATATTAAAACTACGGATATTCACGAAGGCTCTTACAAAGGCCTCCTGTGCCAAATCTTCTGCTTCTTGCCTGTTTCCGAGCATCCTGAAACATATCTGGAAAACTTTGTCCTTGTAAATTTCGACAATTTCCCCAAATGCATTATGGTCTCCCTTTAATACTTGATTAATTCTCTCTTTAATGAGTGCATCCATTTTCCGGTATTACCCCCGCTCATGCGGCTATACGATTATTACGAATCGCAAGCTGAAAGGTTTCAAAAATTTAATACATTAATTTTAACAAAGTTTTACATTTTATGTTTAAGAAAAAAAAAAACAGGGTTATATAGTAAGAAATTGTAAATCTGAGGGAGTGAATCTCTATATGAAAGCAGAACAAATTTTAGACCATATTGAGCAATACAGACAGAAAATGATGATATTGGCCTCCCGTTCTTCGATGGTTGATACAGAAGTTGTTGAAGTGAGCAGCAAGCTGGATATCTTAATCAATCAATACCTACATTTGACAAGAAGTGAAAGTCTCACGGACCGACGTGCTCTTAAGTGAATATGGTTATGCAATTGCAACCATCTATATACAGTCATGCTTATGATACATACACCCTGGACAATAAACCTACGTCTTCTAGCATATAAAAAACAGTAACCCATTACAAGCCGGTTACTGTTTCTTTTATTTTACCAGTTATAATAACTTTTCTCCAAATAGCGATCCCATTAGTGCCACGGCAACGATCGCCGTTTTATTTCGCTCATCTAAAATGGGATTCACTTCAACGAATTCAGCTGACGTAATCATGTTGGATTCCGCGAGCATTTCCATAGCCAAATGGCTTTCCCGATAACTTATACCACCATTCACCGGTGTTCCTACTCCAGGTGCATCTGCCGGATCAACCCCATCCAGATCCAATGAAAGGTGGACACCGTCCGTTCTTTCTCTTAAATAATCTATACATTCTTCCATGACCCTTGCCATACCCATGCGGTCGATTTCATGCATCGTAAATACTTTAATCCCTTTATCACGTATAAGTTCTCTTTCCCCTTCATCCAATGACCTCGCACCAATTATTACGATATTTTCCGGTTTCACTTTTGGAGCGGAACCATGGATATTAATTAGGTCTGGATGTCCCAGCCCAATACTGACTGCAAGCGGCATTCCATGTATATTTCCTGATGGAGAAGTTTCTTCCGTATTTAAATCACCATGTGCGTCGTACCAAATCACACCTATATTTTCATAGTGCTTTGCGACGCCGGCTAATGTTCCTATCGCTATTGAATGGTCTCCCCCTAGTACAAGTGGAAAAGAACCGCCTTCTATTATTTCATCCACTCTTGCGGCTAACTGAATGTTACCCTTTGCGACAAGAGATAAGTTTTTTAAATTTGTTCCAGGTTTATTTGCATTTCCGGGACGTCCTACAACAATATCGCCAAGATCTTCTACTTCTATATTTAAATGCTGAAGACGCTCGATAACCCCAGCGTAACGAATGGCACTAGGTCCCATATCCACCCCTCGCCTTGCTTGACCAAGGTCCATAGGCAGCCCTATGACGGAAATTTTCTGAATAGACATACAACTCCCCCTTTCCACCATTTTACATCGTATATCCATGGTGGTTCAACTGTACATTTTCATGAATAAAGATGCAGTCACTCCTTTCATATCTTAATGTCTTATCGGATTTTTTTTAAATGCTTATTATCTATCGTGAATGGTCAATCCTGAAATTAAATAAAAAAAAGTCTTAAACCATTTTGGCTTAAGACGTAAGTTTTGGTGTATGTAGTTGATGGTGGAGCCTAGCGGGATCGAACCGCTGACCTCCTGCGTGCAAGGCAGGCGCTCTCCCAGCTGAGCTAAGGCCCCTAAGGAATGTAAAATATAATAAGCGGAAGACGGGATTCGAACCCGCGACCCCAACCTTGGCAAGGTTGTATTCTACCACTGAACTACTTCCGCAAATGGCTGGGCTAGAAGGGATCGAACCTTCGCATGACGGAATCAAAATCCGTTGCCTTACCGCTTGGCTATAGCCCAATAATATGATATGTATCATTAATATTCAACAAAATAAAAAGGTGGTAATCATATATTTCCCCAATATAGAGAATATATAACTAATCCACAGGATTTTCATTAAAATGGTGGAGGGGGGCAGATTCGAACTGCCGAACCCGAAGGAGCGGATTTACAGTCCGCCGCGTTTAGCCACTTCGCTACCCCTCCGCAATATATGGTTGTAAATGGTGCCGGCAAGAGGACTTGAACCCCCAACCTACTGATTACAAGTCAGTTGCTCTACCAGTTGAGCTACACCGGCAAATAATGAATATAATGGTGGAGGATGACGGGATCGAACCGCCGACCCTCTGCTTGTAAGGCAGATGCTCTCCCAGCTGAGCTAATCCTCCATATTAATGAGTTAAAAATGGTGACCCGTACGGGATTCGAACCCGTGTTACCGCCGTGAAAGGGCGGTGTCTTAACCGCTTGACCAACGGGCCGGACTTTTGTGTTCATAGATAGATTGGGAAGCTCCCAAGCGGATTCGAACCGCTGACCTCTTCCTTACCATGGAAGTGCTCTACCTACTGAGCTATGGAAGCATATGGCTCCGCAGGTAGGACTCGAACCTACGACCGTTCGGTTAACAGCCGAATGCTCTACCACTGAGCTACTGCGGAATAATATAATGTTTCCTTTAACCCATTTAAAGATTTAAATGAATAGCCTGGCAACGTCCTACTCTCACAGGGGGAAACCCCCAACTACCATCGGCGCTGAAGAACTTAACTTCCGTGTTCGGAATGGGAACGGGTGTGACCTCTTCGCCATCATTGCCAGACTATATTCATTTTTGAAGAATTTTCATTCCTTCAAAACTAGATAATAATATAAGAAGGTATTTCATTTTTTTAAAGCGTTGGTTAAGTCCTCGATCTATTAGTATCAGTCAGCTCCACATGTCGCCACGCTTCCACCTCTGACC
>NZ_JBNNSH010000011.1:0-48314 GCF_050277555.1 Peribacillus sp. NPDC097895
CACGGCAGTTAAGCTCTTCAGCGCCGATGGTAGTTGGGGGTTTCCCCCTGTGAGAGTAGGACGCCGCCAAGCCATTTTAAAGATCAGCCATCCGGTTGGTCTTTTTTGTTTTGAAAATAAATAGTTTGTTTCAAAGGTCAGCATAGGAGCTGGTCTTTTTTGTTTTGGTTGAAATAATATGAGAAATGAATAAGCACGAAGTGATGAAATAAACAAATTTTTTAAGAAGAGAAAGCTTAAGTAGCGAAAAATTCAGGTTTTATAATGATTTGTTTAGGGTATTTTATGTAAGATATTTTAACTTTCATGTTCATTGGGGTATGTAACTACATATAATTTGGAGAAAATGGATAATACAGAAAGAAAGTGCGTTTAAGTTGCAAAATGCATTTTTCCTTGTATAATAATAGTCAAATATAGTCAAAGTCAGATTGGAGGAGGCTGAGTGAGAAACATATCTGATGTTATCGAAACTTATTTGAAGCAAGTACTGGAAATAAGTCAAAAAGATATCTTAGAGATTAAAAGAAGTGAAATAGCAGATAAATTTCAGTGTGTTCCTTCTCAAATCAATTACGTAATCAATACAAGGTTTACAATCGAGAGAGGTTACGTTGTAGAGAGTAAGCGCGGCGGCGGCGGGTATATACGCATCATGAAAGTGGAGTCGCAGGATTACGTGCATCTTATTAACCAATTATTATCGCTTATTGGTACTAGGGTAACTCAATCCATGGCTGAAGGGGTGATTTCCCGGCTGATGAAAGAGGAAGTCATTAATGAGAGAGAAGCAAAAATTATGATGAGCGTAATTGATAGATCGGTGATTTATATCGACCTGCCTGACCGCGATGAGCTTAGAGCAAGAATTTTAACTGCGATGCTTACGACTTTAAAATATAAATGAAACTGGCAGAGGTGATGAACGATGATTTGCCAAGAATGTCATCAAAGGCCTGCTACCCTACACTACACCAAAATCATTAATGGAAAAAAGACTGAAGTCATGATTTGTGAGAAATGTGCTCAGGAAAAAGGTGAGATTTTCATGGATGCAGGAGGGCATGGTTTTTCAATAAATAATTTATTAGCAGGATTGTTGAATATGGAGTCGAATATTCAACAGACAAAGGCAAATGCATTTCCTAAAACAGAAGAGAGGCGTTGCCCGCATTGTCATCGATCCTATAAAGAATTTGTCCACATTGGAAAGTTTGGTTGTGCCGAATGTTATAAAACGTTCAATGAACAGTTAAACCCGATTTTAAAGAGGGTGCATAGCGGCAATACGGCACATATAGGGAAAATTCCAAAAAGGATTGGAGGCACAATATATCTTAGGAAACAAATATTGGATTTAAAAGAGGTTTTAAAGAGTCACATTAATCAAGAAGAGTTCGAGAAAGCGGCAGAGGTAAGGGATAAGATTCGTTCCCTTGAAAAAAGATATGAAGCACTAGAGGGAGGCGAGGAATTATGAGCTTGGAAAAGTTTGTAGAAAACGCCTTGAGTTCCTGGATGAGTGCCGAAGGTCCGGAGATCGATATTGTATTGAGTTCTAGGATTCGGTTGGCCAGGAACTTCGAAGACTTTACCTTTCCAACCTCCTTTTCTAATGATGAAGCTAAAAAAATCATTGAATTGGTAAAAAAAAGAATTGAAGAGGAAGTAACTCCGGAGATTGGTAAACTGGAACTGCTAGAGATTGACCAATTACAGCCACTGGAAAAACGTGTTCTCGTTGAAAAACATTTAATCAGTCCTCACTTAGTTGAGGAAACAGCAAAGAGTGCTTGTCTTCTTTCGGAAAATGAAGAAATTAGTATCATGATTAACGAGGAGGATCATCTCCGTATTCAGTGTTTAATGTCGGGGCTGCAGTTAAAGGAAACCTTAAAGATTGCAAATGTTCTTGACGATTGGATTGAAGAATCCATAGACTATGCATATGATGAAGAAAGAGGATACCTAACTAGCTGTCCAACTAATGTGGGAACAGGATTAAGGGCTTCCGTCATGATGCATCTGCCGGGCCTGGTCCTTACACAGCAGATGAATAATATCATACCGGCCATCAATCAATTGGGGCTGGTGGTACGAGGGATTTATGGAGAGGGCAGTCAGGCGTTAGGGAATATCTTTCAAATCTCGAATCAAATTACTCTTGGAAAGTCGGAAAGGGATATCGTTGAAGATCTAACAAGTGTAGTGCAACAAATCATTGCCCAGGAACGGTCTGCAAGGGATGCATTAGTGAGGACCTCTCACATACAATTAGAAGATAGAATTTTTCGTTCATATGGGATATTGTCCAATGCTCGAGTCATTGAGACAAAGGAAGCTGCTACCTGTATTTCCGATGTTAGGTTAGGTATTGATCTTGGGTATATAAAAAATATTTCCAAAAGCATTCTTAATGAGTTGATGATTTTGACACAATCGGGATTTTTACAAAAGTACGCAGGTGGTCCTTTAAAATCCCACGAAAGAGATATCCGTAGAGCAGCACTCATTCGAGAACGCTTGAATTTCACGGAATCTTCCTCCTCATAGAGGTCATTACCTCGGAGGAGTACCTATATTCAAGTAATAGATGTGAAGCAAGACACTGCCATTACTTATAGAATTGTTAGAAACCGTATTCAAAACGAAAATTCTTAAGGAGGAATTCCCTATGATGTTTGGTCGTTTTACTGAAAGAGCCCAGAAAGTATTAGCATTAGCCCAAGAAGAGGCAATCCGTTTAGGACATAATAATATCGGCACAGAACATATTTTACTAGGCTTGGTCCGGGAAGGTGACGGCATTGCAGCCAAAGCGTTATTTGCTCTTGGGTTGGGGCCGGATAAAATACAGAAAGAAGTAGAAAATTTAATCGGCCGTGGACAGGATACAGCTCAAACGATACATTATACTCCAAGAGCCAAGAAAGTGATTGAGCTTTCCATGGATGAGGCTAGAAAATTAGGTCATTCATATGTTGGGACAGAGCATGTACTACTAGGCTTGATACGAGAAGGGGAAGGTGTAGCCGCCCGCGTATTGAATAATCTGGGAGTAAGCTTGAATAAGGCTCGTCAACAAGTATTACAGCTTTTGGGCAGCAATGAATCAGGTGGACATCAAGGTTCAGCAGCCTCAAATGCAAGCACGCCAACACTCGATGGCCTTGCCCGTGATTTAACGGCGATAGCCCGGGAAGGAAGCCTGGATCCTGTAATCGGAAGAAGTAAGGAAATACAGCGTGTCATAGAGGTATTAAGCCGTCGTACAAAAAATAACCCAGTATTAATTGGTGAACCTGGTGTAGGTAAAACAGCCATCGCTGAAGGTCTTGCCCAACAGATCATCAATAATGAGGTACCTGAAATCCTGCGTGATAAACGCGTAATGACACTTGATATGGGTACTGTTGTGGCTGGTACGAAATACCGGGGTGAATTTGAGGACCGATTGAAGAAAGTGATGGACGAAATTCGTCAGGCAGGCAACATCATCTTATTCATCGATGAATTGCACACATTGATTGGTGCGGGTGGTGCAGAGGGTGCCATCGATGCCTCCAATATCCTTAAACCATCATTGGCACGTGGTGAATTACAATGTATCGGTGCAACGACTTTGGATGAGTATCGTAAGTATATAGAAAAAGATGCCGCGCTTGAACGCCGTTTCCAGCCAATCCAAGTTGATGAACCAACAATGGAAGAATCGATTCAAATTTTGAAGGGTTTACGCGACCGTTATGAAGCCCATCACCGAGTATCAATTACGGATGAAGCGATTGATGCAGCAGTCAAGTTATCTGATCGTTACATTTCCGATCGGTTTTTACCGGATAAAGCCATTGATTTAATCGATGAAGCTGGATCAAAGGTCCGGTTACGCTCTTACACAACGCCACCAAACTTAAAGGAACTTGAAGTGAAGCTGGATGATGTTCGTAAGGAAAAGGATGCCTCCGTTCAGAGCCAGGAATTTGAAAAGGCTGCTTCGCTTCGCGATACTGAACAACGCTTAAGAGAACAATTGGAAGAAACGAAAAAGACTTGGAAAGAAAAGCAAGGGCAAGAGAACAGTGAAGTGACTGTGGATGATATTGCACATGTCGTGTCCAGCTGGACGGGAGTTCCAGTCACTAAACTGGCGCAAACGGAGTCCGATAAGCTGCTTAATATGGAATCCATTCTCCACGATCGAGTAATTGGGCAGGAAGAGGCCGTCATTGCGGTTTCTAAAGCAGTACGACGTGCAAGAGCAGGCTTGAAGGATCCTAAACGTCCAATTGGTTCTTTCATCTTCTTGGGGCCTACAGGGGTTGGTAAAACCGAGCTTGCCCGTGCTTTGGCTGAATCCATCTTTGGTGATGAAGATGCTATGATCCGTATTGATATGTCCGAATATATGGAGAAGCATTCGACTTCACGTCTTGTTGGTTCTCCTCCAGGATATGTTGGATACGAAGAAGGCGGACAGTTAACGGAAAAAGTGCGGAGGAAACCATATTCCGTCGTTCTGCTTGATGAAATTGAAAAGGCACATCCAGATGTCTTCAATATTCTTCTGCAAGTATTGGAAGACGGAAGACTTACAGATTCCAAGGGGCGTACTGTGGATTTCAGGAATACCATTTTGATTATGACATCGAATGTAGGGGCATCAGCCTTAAAAATTGATAAATATGTTGGCTTTAATATCCAGGACACTGGTCAGGACTACAAAAATATGAAAGGGAAAGTGATGGAAGAGCTTAAACGTGCATTCCGTCCGGAATTCCTCAACCGTATTGATGAAACGATCGTGTTCCACTCATTAGAGAAGGATCATTTAAAACAAATCGTTACATTAATGTCCAATCAACTGACTACCCGCCTGAAAGAGCAGGAAATATACTTGGAGTTGACAGATGCGGCTAGAGAAAAAATTGCTACGGAAGGTTTTGATCCTGAATATGGGGCACGACCAATCCGCAGGGCGCTTCAAAAGCATGTGGAAGATTATCTCTCCGAAGAATTGCTTAAGGGTAACGTGAAAAAAGGGCAAACGGTCGTGATGGATGTCGTGAATAATGAGTTTGCAATCCGCCAAGGCGAGCCTGTTAACGTAAGTGAATAAGCTGTTTCTAAACTTCGAGGTACACGCAGATCTTTTTGCAGTGTACCTCTGTTTTTTATCCGTAGGTAGAATTGAGTATATAAGAGAAATGGTATAGTGATTATTTTTTTAAAAAAACTTAGCCTTAAGAAGGTTTAAATAAAACAAAGATCTAATATCCTTAATATAGGTATTTTTTTCAAAGAAAGAGGAGTAATTATGGCTGTAAAGAAGAAAACCAAATTTATGTGTCAGTCTTGTGGATATGAGTCCGCTAAATGGATGGGGAAATGCCCAGGGTGCGGCGAATGGAACAAGATGGTCGAGGAAACTGAAATCGTTAAACCTGCTAGAAAAGGTGCTTTTACACATTCAGAGGTTAGAGGTTCCGGAGAACGAGAGAAGGCTGCACCTATAACTACCATTCAATCTGAAAAGGAACCCCGGATCAAAACGGATTTAATGGAATTGAATCGTGCTCTTGGGGGCGGGATTGTGCAAGGATCACTTGTATTGATTGGAGGCGATCCGGGTATCGGTAAATCCACCCTGCTTTTGCAGGTATCTTCCCAATTGGCACATAAACAGAAAAAAGTGCTTTATATATCAGGGGAAGAATCAGTTAAGCAAACTAAATTGAGAGCGGATCGGCTGGGGACCATGTCAGAAAACTTATTCGTGTATGCGGAAACGGATATGGACTATATCCAACAGGCGATCACAGAGGTAAAACCAGATTTGGTCATTATTGATTCCATTCAAACGGTGTACCATTCGGAGGTTACATCTGCGCCAGGAAGCGTTTCACAAGTTCGGGAATGCACAGCCTCGCTCATGCGCATTGCTAAAACGAATGGGGTTGCAATCTTTATCGTCGGCCACGTTACAAAGGAAGGAGCGATTGCTGGGCCACGGCTGCTTGAGCATATGGTTGATACCGTTTTATATTTTGAAGGAGAAAGACACCATACATATCGAATTATACGTGCGGTCAAAAATCGCTTTGGTTCGACGAATGAGATGGGTATTTTTGAAATGAAAGAACATGGTTTGGAGGAAGTTGCGAATCCATCGGAAATTTTCCTTGAAGAACGGTCGCAAGGAGCTTCAGGTTCAACCGTTGTTGCATCCATGGAAGGAACAAGACCGGTGCTAGTCGAAATTCAAGCATTGATTTCACCTACGAGTTTTGGCAATCCAAGGCGAATGGCCACAGGGATTGACCATAATCGGGTTTCGCTCTTAATGGCAGTTTTGGAAAAAAGAGTGGGCTTGCTGCTCCAAAACCAAGATGCATATTTAAAGGTTGCTGGTGGTGTCAAGCTGGATGAGCCGGCCATTGACCTGGCTGTCGCAATCAGCATTGCTTCGAGCTTCCGTGATAAGCCCACAAACCCTACCGATTGCATCATTGGTGAAGTGGGGCTGACTGGTGAGGTAAGAAGGGTGTCTCGAATTGAACAAAGAGTGCAGGAAGCAGCAAAACTAGGGTTTGAGCGGGTTATAATACCTGCAAATAATATAGGGGGATGGACCGCGCCAAAAGGGATTAAGATTGTCGGTGTATCATCGGTTTCGGAGGCTCTTCAACATTCATTAGGGGGTTAAGTATGACAGATAAAAAAGGGTATGAGAAAACAAAATTGGAGATATTGCAAATTGTTGCTCCGGGTACCCCGCTTCGGGAGGGGATTGAAAATGTTCTGAGGGCCAATACGGGCGGTTTGATAGTGGTCGGATATAACGAGAAAGTTCGAACGATTGTGGATGGCGGCTTCCAAATCAACTGTAACTGTACCCCAAGTACATTGTATGAGCTGGCGAAGATGGACGGAGCGATCATTTTAAATGAAACAGCCGATACAATCATTTTCGCCAATGCCCAATTGGTGCCGGATAATAGTACACCTTCCACTGAAACGGGAATGCGCCATCGGACCGCGGAACGTGTAGCAAGGGAGACCAAATCGTTGGTCATTGCAATCTCACAACGACGGAATGTCATCACTTTATATCAAGGCAATTTCCGTTATGCCCTCAAAGATATAGGAGTCATACTTGCTAAGGCTAATCTGGCCATTCAGACCTTGGAAAAATATAAGGTGGTTCTACAGCAGAGCATATCAGTATTAGGAGCACTGGAGTTTGAGGAAATCGTGACATATGCAGACCTTTTGCAGGTATTTCACCGATATGTAATGGTGCTTAGGATCAAGGCGGAGCTACTGACCTACCTTAATGAGCTTGGTACGGAAGGAAGGCTGATCCGTTTGCAAATGAATGAAATCCTGGCAGATATTGAAACGGAGGGAAAATGGCTTATCAAGGATTATACCTCCAGTAATGATGAAAAACCCGAGGAAATCATTTTTCGGCTTCAAGAGTTGGCCATGCAGGAAAAACTGGATGAAAGCATACTTTTAAAGGTGCTGGGCTATCACGGATACATCCACCTTGATGAGTCAATACATCCCCGTGGTTACCGTATTCTTCATAAAATCCCTCGCTTGCCGGGTTTGATCATCGAAAATTTAGTGAAACAGTTCGGAAGCTTTAGTGAAGTCAATAAAGCTACGGTGGAAAATCTTGACGATGTAGAGGGAATCGGTGAAGTTCGTGCCAATAAAATTAAAGAAGGACTCCGCATTTTAAAAAATCAGCTGGTCACAAATAGAAGGATGTAATGTGTAAAGGTCCTTCAAAATTATCCTAATTCAGAGTGAAATTGAATAGTGTTTATTTTTGACACTCAAAACTCAGGGTGCTAGGCTAATATTACGAAAAAGAGAAGGAGTCATATTTGTAAATCCACTAATTCCTTAAGTGAATTACACGTATATAATGAAAACGAATTTTCGAAGGTTTCATTTTTTTTTATTGGTCAATAATGAGTAGAGGGAGGTGAAAGGGATGTTAAAACGCATTATACAAGCATGCTTCTTAATAGTCGGTGGAACACTTGGTATGTTACTCATTCCAGAATTATTAATTGTTTTACATGCAGATGATATTGCTTTAATAAACAATCCTTATGTAAGTGTACTGTTGGGTGCCATTATCTTTTATCTTATTACTTTTTGGGCAGTAGATCATGTGATCTATTTTATGAAGTGGCTGGAGGAACAGCTTGTTAAGATACCAATTACGGACATAATCTTTGGAAGCGTGGGTCTTTTAGTGGGATTGCTTGCGGCGTTCTTGGTTGGCTCCGCATTCAGTGCCATCAAGGTTCCTATTTTAAATACAGTGGTTCCGATCATCCTTACGCTTTTATTCGGTTATCTTGGTTTCCAAGTTGGCTTTAAAAAACGTGATGAGCTATTGAATTTATTCACAAAAAATAATAAGAAAAAAAATTCTGATGGTGAAGCAAGTGAAGAGGATGAAGAAGGTTATAGCAAGCGGTTGAAGATTCTCGATACAAGCGTCATCATTGACGGACGAATCGCGGATATTTGTCAGACAGGCTTTCTAGAAGGCACCATAGTTATCCCTCAATTCGTTTTAAATGAACTGCAGCATATTGCCGATTCTTCAGATGCTTTAAAAAGGAATCGTGGAAGACGCGGTTTGGATATCTTGAATCGAATTCAAAAAGACCTGCCGATTAAAGTGGAGATGTACGAGGGAGATTTTGACGACATTCAGGAAGTGGACAGTAAACTAGTGAAGCTGGCCAAAATATCGGGCGGAATGGTCGTTACAAATGATTTCAATTTAAACAAAGTATGCGAGTTTCAAAATGTGGCGGTCCTTAATATCAATGATCTTGCCAATGCCGTTAAACCTGTTGTACTTCCTGGGGAAGAGATGAATGTTCAAGTCATTAAGGACGGGAAAGAGCAGAACCAAGGCATCGCTTATTTAGACGATGGTACAATGATCGTTGTCGAGGGTGGCCGTGACCATATTGGAAAACGCATCGATGTACTTGTCACAAGTGTACTGCAAACTTCTGCAGGCAGAATGATATTCGCTAAACCGAAACTATTAGAAAAAGCATTATAAATAGAAAAAGCATTATAAAGAGTAGGAGAAACCGTTATGTTTTATGAAGTCGTGATACCTGCAGCTGGACAAGGGAAAAGAATGAAGGCAGGCAAGAATAAACTTTTTATTGAACTTTCGGGCACCCCGATTATTGTTTATACACTTCGTGTCTTTGAAGAAGATCCTGACTGTCGGGGGATTATCCTTTCGATTAACCCGGCAGAAAAGGATTATTTCAAACAATTGATAGCAATGTATGAGTTAAAGAAGGTCAAGGAACTCGTTGTTGGCGGCAAGGAGCGTCAACAAAGCGTTTATAATGGCTTGCAATGTGCACGAGAAAAAATCATCTTGGTCCACGACGGAGCTCGCCCTTTTATCGATCAAGGGCAAATCAGTGAATTGACTGCCGCTGCTTCCATACATGGAGGAGCCGTCATCGCAGTGCCAGTTAAGGATACGATTAAAAAAGCGACCAACAAAAAGGTAGTGGAAACGGTGGAACGATCAAGCTTGTGGGCGATACAAACTCCACAAGCTTTTCGTCTATCCATACTAAAAAGGGCGTATGAAATGGCTGAGGCAGAAGCATTTTTGGGGACGGATGATGCAAGTTTGCTAGAACGGATCAATGAACAGGTAGTTATTATTGAGGGCAATTATGATAATATTAAAATTACGACTCAGGAAGATCTTTATTTTGCAGAAGCGATTTTACATAAGCAACATGGAAAACGATGATTGGGGAGAATGATATGTTTCGAATTGGACAAGGATATGACGTTCATCAGCTTGTAGAGGGAAGACCATTGATCATTGGCGGAATTACAATTCCGTACGAGAAAGGTTTGCTAGGCCATTCGGATGCGGATGTGCTTTTACATACTGTTGCCGATGCTTGCTTGGGGGCAATTGGTGCGGGGGATATCGGCAAACATTTTCCGGATACGGATCCGGAATTTAAAGATGCCGATTCGGCAAAGCTGCTTCAGTATATTTGGGCGATTGTAAAAAAAGAAGGATATACCCTAGGAAATGCAGATTGTACAATCATTGCACAAAGCCCGAAAATGGCACCGTATATTGAGGACATGCGAGTCAGGATTGCAGAACTTTTAGATGCCTCGGTAGATAGAATCAATGTAAAGGCAACCACTACGGAGAAACTTGGATTTACAGGCCGAAGCGAAGGAATCGCGGCACAGGCTGTAGTCTTATTGGTTAAATCAAACTAAATTCGTTTTTAGAGTGGATGCCTTTAATCCCATGTATATAAATGATAAAATGAACAATAGAAAAGAACGACTGGGAGGTCTATATATATCATGAGCAGCGATATTCGAGTTCGCTATGCACCGAGTCCGACTGGACATTTACATATAGGAAATGCACGGACGGCTTTATTTAATTATTTATACGCACGAAACAAAGGCGGTAAATTCATCATCCGTATTGAAGATACCGACCAAAAGAGAAATATTGAAGGCGGCGAAGAAAGTCAGCTGAAATATTTAAAATGGCTTGGTATGGATTGGGATGAAGGTGTTGATGTTGGCGGTGAATATGGGCCATATCGTCAGTCTGAAAGAAACGACCTATATCAGGGATTGCATCAAGAGCTTTTAAATAAGGGCTTGGCTTATAAATGCTATTGTACGGAAGAAGAGCTTGAAGCTGAACGTGAAGGACAGGTCGAGCGCAATGAAACACCAAAATATTCAGGGAAGTGCAAGCATTTAACTGAAGAAGAGCAAGCGAAACTAGTGGCTGAAGGAAGAAAGCCTAGCATTCGTTTTGCCGTTCCAGTTGGAAAAGTCCTTACTTTCAAAGATATGGTTAAGGATGACGTTTCGTTTGATACAGATGGCTTTGGTGATTTTGTTATTGTTAAAAAGGATGGCATCCCAACTTATAACTTTGCAGTTGCTGTTGATGACCATCTGATGAAGATTTCCCATGTCCTTCGTGGGGACGACCATATTTCCAATACTCCAAAGCAAATGATGATTTATGAAGCATTCGGCTGGGAGCCGCCGGTTTTCGGTCATATGACGCTGATCGTAAACGAAAGCAGGAAGAAACTGAGTAAACGTGATGAATCAATCATTCAATTCATTGAGCAATATGAAGAGCTTGGTTATTTACCTGAAGCTTTATTCAATTTCATTACATTACTAGGTTGGTCTCCGGTCGGAGAGGAAGAGATTTTCACAAAAGAAGAGTTCATAAATCTTTTCGATGCTGATCGATTGTCTAAATCGCCTGCACTTTTCGATAAGCAAAAGCTTACATGGATGAATAACCAATACATGAAGCAATTGGATGTGGATCGCGCAGTCGAATTGTCAATGCCTCACTTAATTAAGGCTGGAAAGGTTTCTGAGACACTAACTGCTGGAGAAGCAGAGTGGGTACATGGCCTTGTTTCCCTTTATCAAGAGCAGATGAGCTATGGAGCGGAAATTGTTGAGCTGTCTGAACTGTTTTTCAAGGATGAGGTCGAATTCGAACCAGAAGCGAAGGAAGTCCTGGCTGAGGAACAAGTGCCGGAAGTCATGAAAGCTTTCCTACAGGAAATCGAAGGGCTTGAAGAATTTAAAGCGGATGAAATCAAGAAGTCGATTAAAGCGGTACAAAAAAGCACAGGCCATAAAGGGAAAAAATTATTCATGCCGATTCGGGCAGCCGTCACGGGTCAAACACATGGTCCTGATTTGCCTAAAGCGATCTCATTACTGGGCAAGGAAAAAATTAAACAGCGTATTCAGAGTATTTTATATTAACAATTTGTCGAAAATGTAATATAGTATTTAATAATCTTACAAAAGAACGCGTAGATGGGGAGAAGTAAGTAAACGAAGCTTTTTAGAGAGAACCATAACCTGCTGAAAGTGGTTCAAGCCTCTCGTTTTCTGAAATGCACCCTTGAGTCCTTTGCTGAACTAACCGATAGTAGGCACAGGCGGAATGTCCTCCGTTACAGGGATTAAAGTTGGGGATGGAAAAACAGGGAAAGCTTTACCTGCTTCATACATTCCAAACAGAGTGGAACCGCGCTTAAAGCGTCTCTGTCTATTTGGACAGAGACGCTTTTTTATATGCTTTAAAGCTTCAAAAGGGGTGTTAGAAAAAGACAGAGCATAGGGGGGAATCATCTTGTTAAAGATGTTTAAAGAGGATATCGAAGTGGTTTTTGATCAAGACCCTGCAGCGCGCAGTTATTTGGAAGTCATTTTGACGTATGCGGGATTGCATGCGATTTGGAGTCATAGGATGGCTCACGCACTATTTAAGAAGAAGTTTTTTTTCTTAGCGAGAAGTATATCTCAAGTCAGTCGTTTTTTTACCGGGATTGAAATACATCCAGGAGCTACGATTGGCCGCCGTTTCTTCATTGACCATGGAATGGGGATCGTCATTGGCGAAACGTGCGAGATTGGTGACAATGTCTCTGTCTTTCAAGGTGTAACCCTTGGAGGGACAGGAAAGGAAAAGGGAAAACGTCATCCTACGATAAAGGATAATGTGTTGATTGCAACAGGAGCGAAAGTTCTGGGTTCCATTACCGTGGGTGAGAACTCAAAAATCGGTGCAGGCTCGGTCGTTTTAAAGGAAGTGCCGCCTAATTCCACAGTGGTGGGCATTCCAGGAAAAGTGGTCATTCAAGATGGCATCAAAATCAAAAAAGACCTAAATCATTCAGATCTTCCTGATCCAATCGCTGATCGTTTAAAGGAAATGGATAGTGAAATCAGGGCCTTAAGAACGAAGTTGGCTGAGCAGAAGCAGGAAGAAAGGAGTTTATAATATGGCAATTAAAATATATAACACAGCAACAAGAAAAAAGGAAACCTTCGTCCCGATGGAAGAGGGAAAGGTGAAGATGTACGTATGTGGTCCCACTGTCTATAATTACATTCATATTGGTAATGCCAGACCGGCAATCGTATTTGATACCGTTCGCAGGTATCTGGATTACCGTGGATATGAAGTTCAATTCGTTTCGAATTTTACAGATGTAGATGATAAACTGATTCGTGCGGCAAAAGAATTGGGGGAAGATGTCCCAACAATATCAGAACGTTTCATCAAGGCTTATTTTGAAGACGTGTCTGCCTTGGGCTGCAAAAAAGCTGATGCTCACCCAACCGTAATGGAGAACATGGATGCTATCATTGAATTCATCTCGACATTGATTGAAAAAGGATTCGCTTATGAATCTGAAGGGGATGTGTACTATCGTACTCGTAAGTTTGAGGGGTATGGCAAACTGTCACATCAGTCCATCGATGAGTTAAGAGTAGGGGCCAGGATTGAAATTGGGGAGAAGAAACAAGATGCCCTTGATTTTGCTCTTTGGAAAGCGGCAAAGGATGATGAAATATCATGGGAGAGCCCATGGGGTAAGGGACGTCCTGGCTGGCATATTGAATGCTCCGCAATGGTCAAAAAGTATTTGGGAGATACTATCGATATTCATGCAGGGGGTCAAGATCTAGCTTTCCCGCATCATGAAAATGAAATTGCACAATCTGAAGCATTGACAGGTAAGACCTTTGCGAATTATTGGATGCATAATGGGTATATAAATATTGACAATGAAAAAATGTCTAAGTCTTTAGGGAATTTCGTACTTGTGCATGACATCATAAAGAAGCATGATCCGCAAGTGTTACGCTTCTTTATGTTATCCGTACATTACCGTCATCCCATCAATTATAGTGAAGAAGTGCTTGAAAATATAAAAGCGGCACTTGATCGGTTAAAGACATCTTATCAAAACTTAAAGCATCGCCTTCAATTAAGCGACGGTTTGACTGAGAATAATGATGTTTGGCTTGCGAAGGTTAATGATTTACAGGAACAGTTCATTCAGGAAATGGACGATGATTTCAACACAGCTAATGCGATATCCATACTCTTTGAACTGTCCAAGCAAGCAAATTATTACTTAATGGAGAAAAATACAGACAAGGAAGTCATCGAAGCTTTCCTTGAGAAATTCAATACCTTATTTACTGTCCTCGGTTTGTCCCTGGAAGAAGAGGGTCTATTGGATGAAGAAATTGAAGACTTGATCCAGCAGAGAATTCAAGCGCGGAAAGACCGCAATTTTGGGTTATCTGATGAAATTCGTGATCGCTTGAAAAACATGAATATCATATTAGAGGATACCCCTCAAGGTACAAGATGGAAAAGAGGGTAATTAATGCTTCATTACGATAGTAAGGTAGATGCAAAAATGCTGAACAGTCTTGCTTTAGCTTATATAGGTGATGCCGTATACGAAACGTATATCCGGCATCACCTCATTCAAAAAGGAGCGGTCAAGCCCAATCTTCTCCACAAAAAAGCTACATCATTTGTAGCGGCTAAAGCACAAAATAAAGTCATCCATTTTTTTCTGGAATCAGAATGGTTATCGGAAGAGGAAACCGCTGTCGTTCGGCGGGGCCGAAATGCCAAATCCGGTACGGTACCGAAGAATACAGATGTGCAAACGTATCGCTATAGTACAGCCTTCGAGGCACTTATGGGCTTTTTGTATTTATCCGGTCGAATAGAAAGAATGGAAGAACTCATTAAAAAATCTATTGAATACATTGAAGAAGAAAAGGGGAGTAACCCATGAGCGAAGAATATATCATTGGCAGAAACCCCGTATTGGAAGCCCTCCGCTCCGAACGGGAAGTTAACAAAATTTGGATAGCGGAGGGCTCTCAAAAAGGCTCGATGCAACCACTAATCGGTCTGGCGAAGGAAAAGAAGGTATTCGTTCAGATCGTACCGAAGAAAAAAATTGACCAAATGGCAGAAGGTATCCATCAAGGCGTTGTTGCACAAGTAGCTGCTTATGAATATGTCGAATTGGATGATTTATTTGCAAAAGCTGCGGAACGAGATGAAGCACCTTTTTTCATGATCCTTGATGAAATTGAAGATCCTCATAATTTAGGCTCGATCATGAGAACGGCGGATGCTGTAGGGGCCCATGGGATCATCATTCCGAAAAGAAGAGCGGTGGGCTTAACGGCAACTGTGGCGAAAGCCTCAACAGGTGCAATAGAGTATATTCCGGTTGCTCGTGTTACAAACTTGGCAAGAGCGGTGGAAGAGCTGAAAGAGCGCGGTGTATGGATAGTCGGTACAGATGCGAAAGGCAGTGATGATTACCGTAACATGGACGGTAAGATGCCGATTGGACTTGTTATCGGTAGTGAAGGAAAAGGAATGGCCCGGTTAATGAAGGATAAATGCGATTTTCTCATCCGTCTCCCTATGGCAGGACAAGTCACTTCGTTAAATGCATCGGTAGCAGCCAGTTTATTGATGTATGAGGTTTATAGAAAAAGAAATCCTTTAGGACAATGATGGGATGAATATTCTGTTGGTGGACGGTTATAACATTATTGGAGCCTGGCCGGAACTGAGAGAATTAAAAGAACGGGACCTTGCTGCTGCAAGAGATCGGTTGATTGAAATGATGGCGGAATATCAAGCATTTACCGGATACCGTGTAATTGTCGTATTTGACGCTCAATATGTTCAGGGAATTGCCCGTATATTCAAAAATCACAAAGTTGATGTAATTTTTACAAAAGAAAATGAAACGGCGGATGAGAGAATAGAAAAGATGGCCATTGAACTGAATAACGTCAAAACGCAGATTCAAGTGGCAACCTCTGACTTCACGGAACAGTGGGTGATCTTTGGTCAAGGGGCTCTAAGGAAATCTGCTCGCGAACTGCTTATAGAAATGGTAGAAATTCAAGGGGAAATCAAGAAGGATGTAAGAAAAACAACGACGATAAAACCCGCAGCAAAAATTCCGTTAAGTGAAGAAGTGGCAGAAATTTTCGAAAAATGGCGTCGGGGGAAAATTTGAACCATTGACGGGTAAATTTTACCTGCTGTATAATATTTCTATCTGAGTCAGGTCAGGGGGATTTAATGTGGGTCTCAAATTCGGAATGAAACTGAACGAAAAGTATCTGCAGTTTGATGATGATGAATTGATAGGGTTGGTACACACTGGAGACAGCGAAGCGCTGGATTTTCTGATCCAAAAGTATCGTAATTTCGTTAGGGCAAAGGCAAGGACTTATTTCTTAATTGGTGCAGATAAAGAAGACATCGTGCAAGAAGGTATGATTGGTTTATATAAAGCCGTCCGTGATTTTAAAGGAGATAAGTTATCTTCTTTTAAAGCATTTGCAGAACTATGCATTACGAGGCAGATCATTACAGCTATTAAAACTGCAACACGTCAAAAGCATATTCCGCTCAATTCCTATGTTTCCCTGGACAAGCCCATTTATGATGAGGAATCGGACCGAACTCTTATGGATATTATATCGGGTACGAAAGTTTTGGACCCGGAAGAACTGATTATCAACAAAGAAGAGTTTGACGATATCGAATTAAAAATGGCCGAGCTCCTGAGTGATCTTGAGAGAAAAGTGTTAGCTCTTTACTTGGATGGCCAAACCTACCAAGAAATTTCGGAAGAGTTGAACCGGCATGTTAAGTCAATCGATAACGCCCTTCAGCGGGTGAAAAGAAAGCTCGAGCGCTATCTGGAAGTAAGGGAAATCAGTTTATAATCCCTCCGCTTTTTCCGCTTAATTTCATCTGTCCCTTCTCCACTTGGAAGTTTATTATTATTCACTAAGATTTTTTAAATGGATGTTAAGAAACCGGAATTTCTTATTTCCAATATCCATAAAGGGGCAAAGCCTGCTTTGATATTGACAATAAAAGACAGCCGTGATAAGGTTTTATGGATATAGTAGATAGGATAGGTGTATCTAATGCGAAAAAAAATCGTTCTTGCCTGCACAGATTGCGGTTCAAGAAATTATAGTTACGAAAGCAAACAATCAACAAGCGGCGAACGCCTGGAAATCAAGAAGTTTTGCAGTACATGCAACGCACACGCGATTCATAAAGAAACGAAATAACCGTTTTATAAATAGATTGACAGAAGCTGTCTAATGCTTGGAGGATACATTCATGAAACGTTTTACCGAATTTTTCAGCGGAGTCGCTCGCGAAATGCAAAAAGTAAGCTGGCCGAAACGCAAGGAGCTTACCAAATATACAATCGTGGTAGTAACGACTGTATTGTTTATGGCTTTATTCTTTACAGTGGTCGATTTGGGCATTTCCGAATTAATTCGCTTAGTTATTGAATAAGAGATTCGAAAATAAGGTATAATAGTGATAGAATAATATGTGTCAGCAGAAAAGCCCGGAAACGGGTTTTTTAATTTGTCTTTTTTAAGAAGTAAAGAAGTTCAAAATTGTTCCACTGCTGTAATATGAATCATCACTATATATTCTAGTTAAGTCGAGATGACGCGGAATTGGTTTTTTGGCTAAAACGTTCAAAGATAAAGATTAATAAAGAAAATGATTGATTGCAGGGAGGGAAGGACGTTAAAGTCCTAACACATGGAAAAGAATTGGTATGTAGTTCACACCTATTCAGGTTATGAGAACAAGGTTAAGGCTAACTTGGAAAAACGTGTTGAAACAATGGGGATGGAAGACAAGATCTTTCGAGTCGTAGTTCCAGAAGAAGAAGAAACAGAAATGAAAGACGGCAAAAAGAAAGTAACAAAAAAGAAAGTGTTTCCTGGTTATGTATTGGTTGAGATCATCATGACGGATGATTCTTGGTATGTTGTCCGGAACACACCTGGCGTAACAGGTTTCGTAGGTTCATCTGGGGCTGGGTCTAAACCGACTGCATTGCTGCCGGAAGAAATTGAAGTCGTTCTTAAACGAATGGGCGTCGATGAAAGCAAAATCGAAGTTGATTTTGAAATCGGAGATACCGTTCAGGTTAAAGAAGGGCCGTTTGCAACCTTTGCAGGACCGATTGAAGAACTTGATAAAGATAAAGGAAAAGTAAGGGTTCTAGTCAATATGTTCGGTCGTGATACACCGGTTGAACTTGATTTTAATCAAGTGGAAAAATTATAAACGGAAAAAAACTTGAAATTGCCATTTGAAAGTGGTAAAATTTCAAAGGTCAGTATGTTTCAATTTTTAGGCCTCAACGATACAAGCATTCTTTATTAATATATAAAGAATTCAAGATGAGTGGGAGGGTATATCCCTATTACCACATCACGGACTTATAAGGAGGTGTGTCTCGTGGCTAAAAAAGTAATTAAAATGGTTAAATTGCAAATTCCTGCTGGTAAAGCGAATCCGGCACCGCCAGTCGGTCCTGCATTAGGTCAAGCTGGTGTAAACATCATGGGATTCTGTAAGGAGTTTAACGCTCGTACAGCAGATCAAGCTGGTCTAATTATTCCTGTTGAAATCACGGTATTTGAAGACCGTTCATTTACATTCATTACAAAAACTCCACCGGCTGCAGTATTGCTTAAGAAAGTAGCTGGTATCGAGTCTGGTTCTGGTGAACCTAACCGTAAAAAAGTTGCTACAGTCAAGCGTGATCAAGTGCGCGAGATTGCTGAAACTAAAATGCCTGACCTAAACGCTGCAAGTGTTGAAGCTGCAATGCGTATGGTTGAAGGTACTGCTCGCAGCATGGGTATTGTCATCGAAGACTAATCCATGTAATTGTTGCTATTTGTTTCTACGGGGTTGCGATTGATACTCGCAACCTTTATTCGTGGGAGGTCATTCCGTTAAAACCACAATTTAGGAGGATTTATATCATGGCTAAAAAAGGTAAAAAGTATCTTGAAGCGGCTAAGCTTGTAGAAGTTTCTAAGGCTTATGCTGTAACTGAAGCAATTGAAGTTGCTAAAAAAGCAAACTTCGCAAAATTCGATGCGACTGTTGAAGTGGCTTTCCGTTTAGGAGTAGACCCTAAGAAAGCTGACCAACAAATTCGTGGAGCAGTTGTTCTACCGAATGGTACTGGTAAAACTCAACGCGTATTAGTATTCGCTAAAGGCGAAAAAGCAAAAGAAGCGGAAGCTGCTGGTGCTGACTACGTTGGCGAATCTGACTTCATCAACAAAATCCAACAAGGATGGTTCGAATTCGATGTAATCGTTGCGACTCCAGACATGATGGGTGAAGTTGGTAAACTTGGCCGTGTATTAGGACCTAAAGGTTTAATGCCTAACCCTAAAACTGGTACAGTAACATTCGACGTAACAAAAGCTGTTAATGAAATCAAAGCTGGTAAAGTTGAATACCGCGTAGATAAAGCTGGAAACATCCATGCTCCAATCGGTAAAGTATCTTTCGAAGATGCTAAACTAGTGGAAAACTTCACTACTATCTATGATACATTAATGAAAGTTAAACCTGCGGCTGCTAAAGGAACTTACATGAAAAACGTTTCTGTAACAACTACAATGGGCCCTGGTGTGAAAGTTGATCCTTCTACTTTCAATAAATAATTGACATTCCAAAACTATTATTGTTATAATAAGTTTTGTTGTGAATAAATGAATATCATTTGTACCGTAGACAGTAGGTGCTCGATCAGAGCTTAATTCCCTGCCGAGGTAATTCGATAATAATAGTCAGTGACTATGACCTTTGAAATTACTGCCTTCATGTCTGCAACAGAGATGAAGGCTTTTTCTTTGAAACGGTATAAATGTTTTCAAGCAAATCTACAGGAGGTGTAAGGATGAACGCAATTATTGAACAAAAGCAAAAAATCGTTGCTGAGATTTCTGAGAAATTAACTGCAAGCCAATCAACTGTTGTTGTTGACTACCGTGGATTGACTGTTGCTGAATTAACAGAACTTCGTAAGCAACTTCGTGAAGCTGGCGTTGAGTTTAAAGTTTACAAAAACTCTATGACTCGTCGTGCTGCTGAAATTGCTGAACTTAGCACTTTGAACGAATCATTAACAGGTCCAAACGCAATTGCATTCTCAACTGAAGATGTTATTGCGCCAGCAAAAATCCTTAACGATTTTGCGAAAAAACATGAAGCGTTAGAAATCAAAGCTGGAGTTATCGAAGGAAATGTTGCAACTGCTGAAGAAATTAAAGCTCTTGCAGAACTACCTTCACGCGAAGGCCTACTTTCAATGCTACTCAGCGTGCTACAAGCACCTATGCGCGGACTTGCTCTTGCTACAAAAGCTGTGGCAGAACAAAAAGAAGAACAAGGCGCGTAAGCTAACCGCTTATTTAGCCTATTGATTCAAAAAAAAAAACCAACCATTTCGAGGAGGAAATAACAATGACTAAAGATCAAATCATTGAAGCAGTTAAAAACATGACTGTTTTAGAATTAAACGACCTTGTAAAAGCAATCGAAGAAGAATTTGGCGTAACTGCTGCTGCACCTGTAGCTGTAGCTGCTGCTGGTGGCGCTGCTGCTGAAGAAAAAACTGAGTTTGATGTTATCCTTACATCTGCTGGAGATCAAAAAATCAAAGTTATCAAAGCTGTACGTGAAGTTACAGGTCTTGGACTTAAAGAAGCAAAAGAACTTGTTGACAACACTCCAAAAGCAATCAAAGAAGGCGCTTCTAAAGAAGAAGCTGAAGAAGTTAAAGCTAAACTTGAAGAAGTTGGAGCTGGCGTTGAAGTTAAGTAATCTTGCATAAACAAAAAGCTCGCTATCACTGGCGGGCTTTTTTCTCTTCATTTTTAAGAAATGACGGAAATTTGCTGATAATAGTTTGGTTAAGTCATTATTCAAACTTTCCGGCATGCAAGAATCCATTCTTCAAATCTCTTCTCTCATTAAATCTTCAATATTCCTTTCTGATAGGGGGAGATGACTCTGACAGAGCATTACTACTCACATAAACCGGATGTCGTAAGCAATCCGAAATTTTGGGATTTTACATTAAAAGGACGTACCTTTCGCTTTAAAAGTGATAATGGTGTTTTCTCGAAAAAAGAAGTTGATTTCGGGTCGCGTCTTTTGGTTGAAAGTTTTAACCTTAATGAAGCTGTGGAAGGCGATATTCTCGATGTTGGTTGCGGTTATGGACCGATTGGAATATCGATTGCGGCAGCTTATCCCGATAGAACGATAGAAATGATTGATATAAATAGCCGGGCAGTTGAATTGTCAAAGGAAAATGCCGCTTCTAATGCGATTGCAAATGTAAAGATTTTCGAAAGTGATCGTTTTGAAAAAGTTGGTTCCAATCAATTCGCTGCAATACTTACGAACCCTCCCATTCGCGCAGGCAAAAGTGTAGTCCACGAAATTTTAGAAGAAAGTTATCACGGTTTGGTAGCTGGTGGAGAATTATGGGTTGTCATTCAAAAAAAACAAGGGGCTCCTTCCGCCATGGATAAAATGGAGCAATTATTTGGAAATGTTGAAGTGCCTGTTAAGAAAAAAGGCTACTATATACTATTATCCAAAAAGGTTTGACTCTAAATTTTCGCTATGTTAGTATTATAAAATGCATATATATAATTCCGTAACTATGCAATTTTTATACCATTGGTGTATAACCAATGGATAATATGGGAAAAATATATAAATAATAGTTCGTTTTATGAGAAATAGTGGTTTTTAAAATAAAAACCATTTTCTTTTTGTCTAGGAAATAATTTCTTTTTCCGAGGCAAATGGATCCTTATAACGCTTGATTTAAGGGGTGAATCAGTTGACAGGTCAACTTGTTCAGTATGGACGACACCGCCAACGTAGAAGTTATGCAAGAATCAGTGAGGTTTTGGATCTTCCAAATCTGATTGAAATTCAAACAGCTTCTTATCAATGGTTTCTAGATGTAGGTTTAAAGGAAATGTTCCAGGATATTTCTCCTATTGAGGATTTTACAGGTAATTTATCGTTAGAATTCATCGATTACAGCTTAGCTGAGCCGAAGTATTCTGTAGAAGAAACAAAAGAACGCGACGTTACTTATTCTGCACCACTCCGTGTGAAAGTGCGCCTTGTTAATAAGGAAACAGGGGAAGTTAAAGACCAGGATGTATTTATGGGCGACTTCCCGCTGATGACTGAAACAGGTACATTTGTCATCAATGGTGCTGAACGGGTAATCGTATCCCAATTAGTGCGCTCACCGAGCGTTTACTACAATGGGAAAATGGATAAAAACGGTAAACTTGGGTTCTCTGCGACGGTTATTCCTAACCGTGGTGCATGGCTCGAATATGAAACTGACGCCAAGGATGTTGTGTATGTTCGAATCGATCGCACACGGAAATTACCAATTACGGTATTGATGCGTGCTCTTGGATTCGGAACGGATCAAGAAATCATTGATTTGATCGGTGACAACGAATACCTTCGCAACACTCTTGAAAAGGATAACACAGAGAGTGTAGAAAAAGCTTTACTAGAAATCTATGAGCGTCTGCGCCCGGGTGAACCACCTACTGTCGATAACGCGAAAAGTCTTTTAGTATCCCGCTTTTTTGATCCAAAACGTTATGATTTAGCTAACGTAGGACGTTATAAAATAAACAAAAAACTGCATATCAAGAACCGTTTATTCGGACAACGTATTGCAGAGACTTTGATTGATCCGGAAACAGGGGAAATCATCGTAGAAAAAGGTACAATGCTTGACCGTCGTACTCTTGATAGGATACTGCCTCATATTGAAGCTGGAATCGGATTCAAGACATTCCATCCATCCGGTGGTGTAGTGGAAGAGGAAACTCTTCTTCAACCTATTAAAGTGTTTGCACCAAACGATGCTGAAGGTGAAAAAGTGATCAATATCATCGGTAATGCCTATGTGACCGACCAGGTCAAAAACATTACACCGGCTGATATCATTTCTTCTATTAGTTATTTCTTTAATTTACTGCATGGTGTGGGAATCACGGATGACATTGACCATTTAGGTAACCGTCGTCTGCGTTCTGTTGGTGAATTGCTGCAAAACCAATTTAGAATTGGTTTATCTCGTATGGAGCGTGTCGTTCGTGAAAGAATGTCAATTCAGGATACGAATACAATCACTCCGCAGCAACTAATTAACATTCGCCCAGTTATTGCATCCATTAAAGAGTTCTTTGGAAGCTCACAGCTTTCTCAATTCATGGATCAAACGAACCCATTGGCTGAATTGACGCATAAACGTCGTCTATCAGCATTGGGACCTGGTGGTTTGACACGTGAGCGTGCTGGATTTGAAGTACGTGACGTTCATTATTCCCACTATGGCCGTATGTGTCCGATTGAAACGCCAGAGGGACCAAATATTGGTTTGATTAACTCATTATCCAGTTTTGCAAAGGTGAACCCATATGGCTTCATTGAAACACCATATCGTCGTGTGGACCCTGAAACTGGTCGTATTACAAGCCAAATCGATTACTTAACAGCTGATGAGGAAGATAACTATGTAGTTGCCCAAGCGAATGTACGTCTATCAGATGACGGATCATTCCTTGACAATGATGTTGTTGCACGTTTCCGCGGTGAAAATACCGTTGTTCCGCGTGACCGCGTAGACTACATGGATGTATCCCCTAAACAAGTTGTATCTGCTGCGACAGCATGTATTCCTTTCTTGGAAAATGATGACTCCAACCGTGCACTTATGGGAGCGAACATGCAACGTCAAGCAGTACCTTTGCTACAACCGGAAGCACCTCGTGTCGGAACGGGCATGGAATATGTTTCAGCGAAAGACTCCGGTGCTGCTGTCATCTGTAAACACCCAGGTATTGTAGAACACGTGGAATCACGTGAAGTATGGGTACGCAGGGTAAGTGAAGTTGACGGACAGCAAGTAAAAGGAAATCTTGATAAATACCGTCTATTAAAATTCATTCGTTCTAACCAAGGAACGTGCTATAATCAACGCCCTATCGTCAGTGTTGGCGACAACGTTGTCAAAGGTGAGATTCTTGCTGATGGTCCTTCAATGGAAAAAGGTGAGTTAGCACTTGGACGTAACGTATTAGTTGCCTTCATGACATGGGATGGATATAACTATGAAGATGCCATCATCATGAGCGAACGATTGGTTAAAGATGATGTGTACACTTCTATTCATATTGAAGAATATGAATCTGAATCACGCGATACAAAATTAGGGCCTGAAGAAATCACTCGTGATATCCCTAATGTAGGGGAAGATGCGCTTCGTAATCTTGATGAGCGCGGAATTATCCGTGTTGGTGCAGAAGTAAAAGACGGAGACCTTCTAGTTGGTAAAGTCACGCCTAAAGGTGTAACGGAATTGACTGCTGAGGAACGTTTATTACATGCAATCTTCGGTGAAAAAGCACGTGAAGTAAGAGATACATCACTTCGTGTACCTCACGGCGGCGGCGGAATCGTTCTTGATGTTAAAGTATTTAACAGAGAAGATGGCGATGAACTTCCTCCTGGTGTAAACCAACTTGCACGTGTATATATTGTTCAAAAACGTAAAATCCATGAAGGCGATAAAATGGCTGGACGACATGGTAACAAAGGGGTAATCTCCAGGATTCTTCCTGAAGAAGATATGCCTTATTTACCAGACGGCACTCCAGTCGACATCATGTTAAACCCATTGGGTGTACCTTCACGTATGAACATCGGTCAGGTGTTGGAGCTTCACTTAGGTATGGCTGCACGCGCACTTGGCATTCATGTAGCATCACCTGTATTTGATGGTGCTACTGAGGAAGACGTTTGGGGCACGATTGAAGAAGCCGGGATGTCCCGTGATGCAAAAACTGTCCTTTACGATGGCCGTTCAGGTGAAGCATTCGATAACCGTGTATCCGTTGGTGTCATGTATATGATCAAACTGGCACATATGGTCGATGATAAACTTCATGCACGTTCAACTGGACCTTACTCCCTTGTTACGCAACAACCACTTGGTGGTAAAGCGCAATTTGGCGGACAGCGTTTCGGTGAGATGGAAGTATGGGCACTTGAAGCTTATGGTGCTGCTTATACATTACAAGAAATCTTAACCGTTAAATCAGATGATGTCGTGGGTCGTGTTAAAACATACGAAGCGATTGTCAAAGGTGAAAATGTTCCTGAACCTGGTGTTCCAGAGTCCTTCAAAGTATTGATTAAGGAACTTCAAAGTTTAGGGTTGGATGTTAAAATTCTTAATGCCGAAGATCGTGAAATCGAAATGCGTGATTTGGAAGATGAAGAAGAAGGCAACCAAAGTGACAAATTAAACCTTGATGCAGAAACAAAAGATATGGTTGCTTCCGAAGTAGGGGCACCTGTCAAAGAATAAAATTAAATATAAACATATCGAGTTATAAATTATCCGCTCTGACTGGCAGCAAGATGTTTCTTTGAATATCCTGCTGCCTTGTTAGAGCCTTATTGATTCAATCAACCATCATCCGGTGTAGATTGCCTGATACTAAGACGGCAATCAAGGGTTAAACCTGGAGATTAAAAGGGAGGTAGGCCCCTTGTTAGACGTTAATAATTTTGAGTATATGAAAATTGGTCTTGCTTCACCAGACAAGATTCGTTCTTGGTCACATGGAGAAGTTAAAAAACCAGAAACAATCAACTATCGTACGCTAAAGCCAGAAAAAGACGGTTTATTCTGTGAGAGAATTTTTGGACCTCAAAAGGACTGGGAATGTCATTGTGGAAAATATAAACGTGTTCGTTATAAAGGCGTAGTATGTGACCGTTGTGGCGTTGAAGTCACTCGGGCTAAGGTACGTCGTGAACGTATGGGTCATATTGAACTGGCAGCCCCAGTTTCACACATTTGGTATTTCAAAGGAATCCCTAGCCGTATGGGACTTGTTCTTGATATGTCTCCACGTGCATTGGAAGAAGTTATTTACTTTGCATCTTACGTAGTAACTGAAACGGGCGATACAACTTTAGAAAAGAAACAGCTTCTTTCTGAAAAGGAATATCGTACATACCGTGAAAAATACGGTAAGAAGTTCCAAGCTGCGATGGGTGCGGAAGCTATTAAAAAACTTTTACAAGACATTGATACGGAAAAAGAAGTAGAGTCGTTGAAAGAGGAGCTTAAAACAGCTCAAGGACAACGCAGAACCCGTGCAATCAAACGCTTGGAAGTTCTTGAAGCATTCCGTAACTCAGGTAATGAGCCTTCATGGATGATCCTTGACGTGCTTCCGGTCATTCCACCGGAACTTCGTCCAATGGTACAACTTGATGGCGGCCGTTTTGCCACATCTGATTTAAATGATTTATATCGCCGTGTTATTAACCGTAATAATCGGTTGAAAAGATTACTGGACCTTGGAGCACCAAGCATTATCGTTCAAAATGAGAAACGTATGCTTCAGGAAGCTGTCGATGCTCTTATCGATAATGGTCGTCGTGGCCGTCCTGTAACTGGACCAGGTAACCGTCCGTTAAAATCTTTATCTCATATGCTAAAAGGTAAACAAGGTCGTTTCCGTCAAAACCTTCTTGGTAAACGTGTTGATTATTCTGGCCGTTCCGTTATCGTAGTTGGACCAAACTTAAAGATGTACCAATGTGGTCTTCCGAAAGAAATGGCGATTGAATTATTCAAACCATTCGTTATGAAGGAACTCGTTCAAAGAGGTCTAGCGCATAACATCAAATCTGCTAAGCGTAAAATTGAACGTTTATCTCCTGAAATATGGGATGTCCTGGAAGAAGTAATTAGAGAACATCCAGTACTATTGAACCGTGCACCGACTCTTCATAGACTTGGTATCCAAGCATTTGAACCAACGTTGGTTGAAGGTCGCGCAATCCGTTTGCACCCACTCGTATGTACAGCTTATAACGCTGACTTTGATGGTGACCAAATGGCGGTCCATGTTCCTCTATCTTCTGAAGCTCAAGCCGAAGCACGCATGCTTATGCTTGCAGCACAGAACATTTTGAATCCGAAAGATGGTAAACCTGTCGTTACACCTTCTCAAGATATGGTATTAGGTAACTATTACTTAACGTTGGAAAGAGAAGGCGCTATCGGTGAGGGTATGATCTTTAAAGATACAAGTGAAGCATTACTTGCATACCAAAACGGATATGTACACTTACATTCCCGTTGTGCCGTACATGCATCGTCACTAAATAATGAAACATTCACTGAAGAACAAAACGGCCAACTTCTTATTACGACTGTTGGTAAATTGATCTTCAATGAAATTTTACCTAAATCATTCCCGTATATTAACGAACCGACACGATATAATTTGGAAACCAAAACTCCAGAGAAATATTTTGTGGAAAAGGGCGCTAATATTCCTGAATTGATTAAGGCTCAACCAGCAATTGATCCTTTCAAGAAAAAAATTCTTGGAAATATCATTGCGGAAGTCTTTAAACGCTTTAAAATTACCGAAACATCCAAAATGCTTGACCGGATGAAAGATCTTGGATTCAAATATTCGACAAAAGCTGGTATTACCGTTGGTGTGGCTGACATTGTCGTTTTAAAAGAAAAACAAGAAATCATTACTGAGGCTCAAACTAAAGTGGATAACGTCTTGAAACAATTCAGACGTGGTCTAATTACTGAGGATGAGCGTTATGACCGCGTTATCTCCATTTGGAGTGCTGCCAAGGATACCATTCAATCTAAACTTATGGATTCACTGGACAGACGCAACCCGATCTTCATGATGAGTGATTCCGGTGCCCGTGGTAATGCATCTAACTTTACGCAGCTTGCGGGTATGCGTGGATTGATGGCCAACCCGGCTGGACGTATCATTGAATTACCGATCAAATCAAGTTTCCGTGAAGGTTTAACAGTGTTGGAGTACTTTATCTCCACACATGGTGCGCGTAAAGGTCTTGCCGATACAGCGCTTAAAACAGCCGATTCCGGTTACCTTACTCGTCGACTTGTTGACGTTGCCCAAGATGTCATCATCCGTGATGACGATTGTGGAACGGACCGCGGCTTGAAAATTTCAGCCTTGAGAGAGGGTACTGAAATAATCGAGCATCTTGAAGAACGCCTAGTAGGCCGTTATGCAAGAAAAGCGATCAGACATCCGGAAACAAATGAAGTAATTGTGGCTGAAAATGATCTTATTACTGAAGATCTTGCTAATTATATTGATTCACTTGGAATTGAAACAGCATGGATCCGTTCTGCCTTTACATGTAACACCAGCCATGGTGTATGTAAAAAATGTTATGGACGCAACTTGGCTACAGGTCAAGAAGTTGAAGTGGGCGAAGCAGTCGGTATTATTGCCGCTCAATCAATCGGAGAACCTGGTACACAGTTAACGATGCGTACATTCCATACTGGTGGGGTTGCTGGGGATGATATCACTCAAGGTCTTCCTCGTATCCAAGAAATATTTGAAGCAAGGAACCCTAAAGGTCAAGCCGTCATATCAGAAATCGAAGGTACGGTTGTGTCGATTAATGAAATTCGTGATAAACAACAGGAAATCGTTGTTCAAGGAGCAGTTGAGTCACGCACATATACTGCACCGTACACAGCGCGCCTAAGAGTTACTGTTGACACTCCTGTCCGTCGTGGTGAAGAGTTAACAGAGGGTTCCATCGACCCGAAAGAATTGTTGAAAGTTACGGATGTACTTACTGTTCAGGAATACCTGTTGCATGAAGTGCAAAAAGTATACCGGATGCAAGGGGTTGAAATCGGTGATAAACACATCGAGGTAATGGTTAGACAAATGATGCGTAAAGTCCGTGTACTTGATGCGGGTGAAACGGAAGTTCTTCCAGGTACATTATTGGATGTTAACCAGTTCACTACTGCAAACACAGATGCATTGCTGACTAACAAATTGCCAGCTACAGGACGCCCTGTATTACTTGGTATTACAAAAGCATCTCTAGAAACGGATTCGTTCTTGTCTGCCGCGTCATTCCAAGAAACAACTAGAGTCTTGACTGATGCAGCAATAAAAGGAAAACGTGATGAGCTGCTTGGACTTAAAGAAAATGTCATCATTGGTAAACTTGTCCCTGCAGGAACAGGAATGCTTCGATACAGAAAAGCAAACCCTGTTGTTGTTGGTGACGAAAGTGCCGATACAGTAACAGTGGACTAAAGGAAAAAGGACCAGCTCAATAATTGAAACTGAAACCATCACTCCTATATTCCATTGGAGTGATGGATCAGAATTTATTGAGCTGGTCTCTCTTCTTATTATTCACAAATGACTAATTCAGGTTGAGGAACAGTTATTATTTCCTGAAGGCAAGATGTAAATCTTAATAGAATTGTGTAAGGAAAACCTTTTGCTAAAATTAATTTTTTGAAAGAAGTTGACAGTATCAGACTAATAATGATACTATAGCAAAGGTGCTCCTATGTTACCCTGTAACTTTGGAGGATATGGACCATGTCTTATGAAAAAGTAATACAGGCAAAGTCAGTGATTATAGGGACGAAACAAGCAGTTAGAGCTCTTAAAAACAATTTAATTCAAGAAGTTATCATCGCTGATGATGCAGATATATACTTGACTGGGCGTGTCATTGAGACCGCTAAAGAATTGGATGTTCCTATCACATATGTTGATTCGATGAGAATGCTTGGCAAAGCATGTGGTATTGATGTCGGAGCAGCAACTGTTGCCATTAAAAAGTAAAAATGTTTTTGCAATATTATTTGCAAAGACTTTGTTTTTACCCATTTATGAACCACCTGGATGTGTGGTACTAGAAATGAAAACGTGAAGGGAGGAAAAATGTAATGCCTACTATTAATCAATTAGTGCGTAAAGGACGCGAGTCTAAAGAGGTTAAATCAAAATCTCCAGCACTTAACAAAGGCTACAACAGCTTTAAAAAAGCACAAACTAACGTATCATCTCCGCAAAAACGTGGTGTTTGCACTCGTGTGGGAACTATGACACCGAAAAAACCAAACTCCGCGTTACGTAAATATGCGCGTGTACGTTTAACAAACGGTATCGAGGTAACAGCTTATATCCCAGGTATCGGTCACAACCTACAAGAACACAGCGTGGTTCTTATCCGTGGCGGTCGTGTAAAGGATTTACCAGGGGTACGTTATCATATCGTTCGTGGTGCTCTTGATACTGCTGGAGTTAACAATCGTATGCAAAGCCGTTCTAAATACGGTACTAAGCGTCCGAAAGCAGCAAAAAAATAATTTCAAACAAAAATTAAACTTTCTTGAAAGGAGGAAATATAATGCCTCGTAAAGGACCTGTAACGAAAAGAGACGTATTACCAGATCCGATTTATAATTCTAAACTTGTGACTCGCTTAATCAACAAATTAATGGTTGATGGACAAAGAGGTAAATCACAAAAAATTCTTTACTCTGCATTTGATTTAATCAAAGAACGTACTGGCAATGAATCAATCGAAGTTTTCGATCAAGCACTTAAAAACATCATGCCGGTATTAGAAGTAAAAGCACGCCGTGTAGGTGGAGCTAACTACCAAGTACCAGTTGAGGTGCGTCCAGACCGCAAATCAACTCTAGGACTTCGTTGGTTAGTGAAATACTCTCGTCTTCGTGGAGAAAAAACGATGGAAGAGCGTTTAGCTTATGAAATCATGGACGCTGCTAACAATACTGGAGCAGCAGTTAAGAAACGTGAAGATACACACAAAATGGCTGAAGCTAATAAAGCATTCGCTCATTATCGCTGGTAAAATATATCACTATAAAATCCTTATAAAAGGAAGGAGAAAGACAAATGGCAAGAGAGTTCTCCTTAGCAAACACTCGTAATATCGGTATCATGGCTCACATCGATGCTGGTAAAACGACAACAACAGAACGTGTTCTATATTACACTGGTAAAATTCATAAAATTGGTGAAACACACGAAGGTGCTTCACAAATGGACTGGATGGAACAGGAACAAGAACGCGGAATCACGATCACATCCGCTGCAACAACTGCACAGTGGAAAGGTCACCGTGTAAACATCATCGATACACCAGGACACGTAGACTTCACAGTTGAAGTTGAACGTTCTTTGCGTGTACTTGATGGAGCTGTAGCTGTACTTGATGCCCAATCAGGTGTTGAGCCTCAAACTGAAACAGTTTGGCGCCAAGCTACAACTTACGGAGTACCACGTGTCGTATTCGTAAATAAAATGGACAAAATCGGTGCGGATTTCCTTTACTCAGTTGGAACAATCCATGACCGCCTGCAAGCTAATGCTCACCCAGTTCAGTTGCCAATCGGCGCTGAGGATCAATTCTCTGCAATCATTGACCTTATTGAAATGAAAGCTCATTTCTATGCCAATGATCTAGGAACTGATATCACTGTTGGTGAAATTCCTGAAGAGCATCGCGAGCTAGCTGAAGAGTACCGTGAAAAGTTAATCGAAGCAGTAGCAGAAGTTAATGAAGACTTAATGGAAAAATACCTTGGCGGCGAAGAAATCAGCATTGCTGAATTAAAAGCAGCTATTCGTACAGCAACTGTTAACGTTGAATTCTTCCCAGTTATCTGTGGATCAGCTTTCAAAAACAAAGGTGTTCAATTAATGCTTGATAACGTTATCGACTTCCTTCCATCTCCATTAGATGTACCGGCTATCAAAGGTACTCTACCGGATACAGAAGATGAAGTAGAACGCCACTCAGATGATTCTGAACCGTTCTCGGCTTTAGCGTTCAAAGTTATGACTGACCCTTACGTTGGTAAACTTACATTCTTCCGCGTGTACTCAGGTACATTAGAATCAGGTTCTTATGTAATCAACTCAACAAAAGGTAAACGTGAGCGTATTGGACGTATCCTTCAAATGCACGCAAACAGCCGTGAAGAAATCTCAACTGTATATGCAGGTGATATCGCTGCTGCTGTTGGTTTGAAAGATACTACTACCGGTGATACTCTATGTGACGACAAGAACCAAGTTATTCTTGAATCCATGGTATTCCCAGAGCCAGTTATCTCACTTTCTGTTGAACCGAAATCAAAAGCAGACCAAGACAAAATGTCTCAAGCTTTACAAAAGCTACAAGATGAAGATCCAACATTCCGTGCGCATACTGACCAAGAAACTGGTCAAACGATCATCGCTGGTATGGGTGAGCTTCACTTGGACATCCTTGTTGACCGTATGCGTCGTGAATTCAAAGTGGAAGCAAACGTTGGTGCTCCTCAAGTAGCATACCGTGAAACTTTCCGTGGTTCAGCTAAAGTTGAAGGTAAATTCGTTCGCCAATCAGGTGGTCGTGGACAATTCGGACACGTATGGATTGAATTTGGTCCAAACGAAGAAGGTAAAGGATTCGAATTTGAAAATGCTATCGTCGGTGGTGTAGTACCACGTGAATATATCCCTGCTGTACAAGCTGGATTAGTTGATTCACTTGACCGTGGTGTACTTGCTGGTTACCCGCTAGTCGACATTAAAGCAAAATTATTTGACGGTTCTTACCATGACGTTGACTCCAACGAAATGGCATTTAAAATTGCTGCATCAATGGCACTTAAAAATGCTGCTTCTAAATGTAAACCAGTTATCCTTGAACCAATCATGAAAGTGGAAGTTGTAATTCCTGAAGATTACCTAGGCGACATCATGGGAGATATCACATCTCGTCGTGGTCGCGTAGAAGGTATGGAAGCTCGCGGTAACACGCAAATGGTTAAATCCATGGTTCCACTATCTGAAATGTTCGGATATGCTACTTCTTTACGTTCTAACACACAAGGACGCGGAACATTCTCTATGCACTTCGATCATTATGAAGAAGTACCTAAGAGCATTTCTGAAGAAATCATCAAAAAAAATAAAGGTGAATAATTGATTTTCATCTCTTATTAAAGTATAACTATCTTATGTAAGCTGTGATGGAAGAATTAGTCTTCTTTCACAGCGCTATATACTTAATCTTTTATTTATAATTTTAAGGAGGAATTCCTAATGGGAAAAGCTAAATTTGATCGTTCAAAACCGCACGTTAACGTTGGAACAATTGGTCACGTTGACCATGGTAAAACAACTCTAACAGCTGCAATCACAACTGTACTTGCTAAATCTGGTGGCGCAGAAGCTCGCGCTTATGACCAAATCGATGGTGCTCCAGAAGAAAGAGAACGTGGTATCACAATCTCTACTGCACACGTTGAGTATGAAACAGCTACTCGTCACTATGCACACGTTGACTGCCCAGGACATGCTGACTATGTTAAAAACATGATCACAGGTGCTGCACAAATGGACGGCGGTATCCTAGTAGTATCTGCTGCTGATGGCCCAATGCCACAAACTCGTGAGCACATCCTTCTTTCTCGTCAAGTAGGTGTACCATTCCTTGTAGTATTCATGAACAAATGCGACATGGTTGATGACGAAGAACTTCTTGAATTAGTAGAAATGGAAATCCGTGATCTTCTATCTGAATACGAATTCCCTGGCGATGACATTCCAGTTATCAAAGGATCTGCACTAAAAGCTCTTCAAGGAGATGCTGCTTGGGAAGAAAAAATTCATGAATTAATGGCAGCTGTTGACGAGTATATTCCAGAACCAACTCGTGACACTGATAAACCATTCATGATGCCAGTTGAGGATGTATTCTCAATCACTGGTCGTGGAACAGTTGCAACTGGCCGTGTTGAGCGTGGACAAGTTAAAGTCGGTGACGTTGTTGACATCATCGGTTTCAACGAAGAGTCTAAACCAACAACAGTAACTGGTGTTGAAATGTTCCGTAAACTTCTTGACTATGCTGAAGCTGGTGACAACATCGGTGCACTACTTCGTGGTGTATCCCGTGAAGATATCCAACGTGGACAAGTACTTGCTAAACCAGGTACAATCACTCCACACACAAAGTTCAAAGCTGAAGTTTATGTTCTTTCTAAAGAAGAAGGTGGACGTCACACTCCATTCTTTACAAACTACCGTCCTCAGTTCTACTTCCGTACAACTGACGTAACTGGTATTTGTAACCTTCCTGAAGGCGTAGAAATGGTTATGCCTGGAGACAACATCGAAATGACTGTAGAACTTATCGCTCCTATCGCTATCGAAGAAGGTACTAAATTCTCTATCCGTGAGGGTGGACGTACTGTAGGCGCTGGTGTAGTTGCTACAATCACAGAGTAATTGATTCATAAAACAATATTGGAAGGGACGCCTTCCGGGAGAAGCAGATGGGACGCCATCTGCTTCTTTTTATTTTCTAAAGGTTTTTCATTCTTTTCTTCTATAATATTGATAAAAACATTAGTGAATTTATTATGTTTCATGAGGATTTTCGAATTGAAGAAAATGGATATGAAAGACCGTGTAGAATGTACTTGTAAATACTTGTGATAGTATGTATAATAATAAAAGTGTGTTGCACAAGAAATGTTTAAGTTTAACTTGCATTCTACTTGTGTTTTATGTATAATAGACAATGTTGGTCTTTGACTGCGATGATATGGAAGGTTGCTGACACACCCGGCCGCTTTGCCATGGCGAGTGTGTGGGAAATTTCCGTTGAGAAGGTCTATTCTAAAATAGGCGAAAAGGAGGGAAAATTATGGCAAAACAAAAAATTCGTATCCGTTTAAAAGCATATGATCACAGAATTCTTGATCAATCTGCTGAGAAAATTGTTGAAACTGCAAAACGTTCTGGTGCGGCTGTATCTGGTCCAATTCCATTACCTACTGAAAGATCGGTATACACGATCCTACGTGCGGTTCATAAATACAAAGATTCTCGTGAACAATTCGAAATGCGTACGCATAAACGTCTAATCGATATCGTTAATCCAACTCCACAAACAGTTGATTCATTGATGCGTTTAGATTTACCATCAGGCGTTGACATTGAAATCAAATTATAATTCATATAAATATGAACAATTACTCTAGGAGGTGTGACTTATGACCAAAGGAATCTTAGGAAGAAAAATCGGTATGACTCAAGTTTTTGCTGAAAACGGTGAACTTATCCCGGTAACAGTTATCGAAGCTGCTAACAACGTGGTACTTCAAAAGAAAACTGTTGAAACTGATGGCTATGAAGCAGTTCAAGTTGGTTTTGAAAACAAACGTGAAAAGCTTTCTAACAAACCTGAAAAGGGCCATGTTGAAAAAGCAAATACTACTCCTAAGCGCTTCATTCGCGAATTCCGCGGAACGGATCTTACTGAATATGAGATCGGTCAAGAAGTCAATGTTAGTATTTTCGCTGAAGGCGATTTAGTAGATGTATCAGGAATTTCAAAAGGTAAAGGGTTCCAAGGCTCTATCAAGCGTCATGGACAATCCCGCGGACCGATGTCTCATGGTTCTCGTTACCACCGTCGCCCAGGTTCAATGGGTCCTGTAGCTCCAAACCGCGTATTCAAAGGTAAACTATTACCAGGACGTATGGGTGGAGAGCAAATCACTGTTCAAAACTTAGCTATCGTTAAAGTTGATGTTGAACGTAACCTACTATTGATCAAAGGTAATGTACCTGGTGCTAGAAAAGCATTGATCAAAGTTAAATCTGCTGTTAAAGCGAAGTAATTTCTAAGAAAGGAGGAGCAATAGAATGCCAAAAGTTACATTGTTCAACCAAACAGGTTCACAAGTTGGCGACATCGAACTAAATGAATCCATCTTTGGTATCGAACCTAATAATCATGTATTATTTGAAGCGATCATTATGCAAAGAGCTTCCTTACGTCAAGGAACTCATAAAGTTAAAAACCGTTCTGAAGTTGCAGGCGGTGGACGTAAACCTTGGAAACAAAAAGGAACTGGACGTGCGCGTCAAGGTTCTATCCGTTCTCCACAATGGCGTGGCGGTGGCGTTGTTTTTGGACCAACTCCAAGATCTTACGCTTACAAGCTACCTAAAAAGGTACGTCGTTTAGCTATTAAATCTGCATTGTCTGCAAAGGCATTGGAAGAGAACATTTTGGTACTTGAAAGCTTGTCTTTCGAAGCTCCAAAAACAAAAGAATTTGTAGCAGTACTTAAAAATCTTTCTGTTGATACTAAAACGTTAGTTGTTACTGACGGTTTAGATGAGAAAGTTGCTCTTTCTGCACGTAACATCCCTGGTGTTACTGTAGTTGAAGCTGTTGGTCTTAACGTTCTTGATGTTGTTTCACACAACAAATTGATCTTGACTAAATCAGCTGTCGAAAAAGTAGAGGAGGTGCTTGCATAATGGATGCACGCGATATCATTAAGCGCCCCGTAATCACTGAACGCTCTTCAGACATAATGGCTGAAAAAAAATATACTTTTGAAGTTGATGTTAGAGCTAACAAAACTCAAGTTAAAGATGCTGTTCAAGAAATTTTCGGCGTTAAAGTTGAGAAAGTAAACATCATGAACTACAAAGGTAAATTTAAACGTATGGGCAAACATGCAGGCTATACTAACAAGCGCCGTAAAGCTATTGTTAAATTAACTGCTGACAGCAAAGAAATCGAGCTATTCGAGGCTTAATTCATTAGAGAAGGAGGGAAATACAAATGGCGATTAAGAAGTATAAACCTACCTCTAACGGTCGACGTAATATGACAACTTCCGATTTTGCTGAGATTACTACAGACAAACCGGAAAAATCATTACTTGCTCCTTTACACAGCAAAGGCGGCCGTAATAACCAAGGTAAGTTAACAGTTCGTCATCAAGGTGGCGGCCACAAGCGTCAATACCGTATCATCGATTTCAAACGGAATAAAGATGGTATACCAGGACGCGTTGCTACTATTGAGTACGATCCAAATCGTTCTGCAAACATTGCATTAATTAATTACGTTGATGGAGAAAAACGTTATATCCTAGCTCCAAAAAACCTAGAAGTAGGTATGGAGATCATGTCAGGTCCAGAAGCTGACATTAAAGTGGGTAACGCTCTTCCTCTTATTAACATCCCAGTTGGTACAGTAATTCATAACATCGAACTTAAACCAGGAAAAGGTGGACAATTAGTCCGTTCAGCAGGAACTTCTGCTCAAGTACTTGGTAAAGAAGGACGTTATGTACTTGTACGTTTAAACTCAGGTGAGGTTCGTATGATTCTTGCTACTTGCCGTGCTTCAATCGGTCAAGTTGGTAATGAACAACATGAACTTATCAACATTGGTAAAGCTGGACGTAACCGTTGGTTAGGTAAACGCCCAACAGTTCGTGGATCAGTAATGAACCCGAATGATCACCCGCACGGTGGTGGTGAAGGTAAAGCTCCAATCGGACGTAAATCACCAATGTCTCCATGGGGTAAACCAACTCTTGGATTCAAAACTCGTAAGAAGAAAAATAAATCCGATAAATTTATCGTACGTCGTCGTAAAAAATAACGGGATTGACCTACGGTTCATATATAGAACCGTAGAACAGTCACGAAGGGAGGTACTCGCATGGGTCGTAGCTTAAAAAAAGGGCCTTTTGTTGATGATCATTTATTGGTAAAAGTTGAAAAATTAAATGAAGCTGACAAGAAACAGGTAGTAAAAACTTGGTCTCGTCGCTCAACAATCTTCCCGCAATTCATCGGACATACAATCGCTGTTTATGACGGTCGTAAGCATGTGCCGGTTTATGTAACTGAAGATATGGTAGGTCACAAACTAGGCGAATTCGCGCCTACACGCACTTATAAAGGTCACGCAAGTGATGACAAGAAAACAAGACGTTAATGAGAGGAGGGCATCTCATGCAAGCAAAAGCTGTCGCTAGAACAGTTCGTATTGCTCCTCGTAAAGTGCGTTTAGTCGCAGATTTAATTCGAGGAAAACAAGTAGGTGAAGCAGTAGCGATTCTTCGCTTAACACCAAAATCTGCTTCTCCAGTCGTAGAAAAAATTCTGAAATCTGCTATCGCAAATGCAGAACATAACTACGAAATGGATATTAATAACCTAGTCGTTTCAGAGGCATACGTTAACGAAGGACCAACATTAAAACGTTTCCGTCCACGCGCTCAAGGTCGTGCGAGTGCAATTAACAAACGTACTAGTCATATTACAATCGTTGTATCAGAAAAGAAGGAGGGGTAATCTGTGGGTCAAAAGGTAAATCCAATCGGTATGCGTATCGGGATAATCCGTGACTGGGAATCCAAATGGTACGCTGATAAAGACTACGCAGTTCTTTTGCATGAAGACATCAAAGTTCGTGAATATATCGCGAAACGTTTAAATGATGCTTCTGTATCCAAAGTTGAAATCGAACGTGCAGCTAACCGCATCAATGTATCTGTCCACACTGCTAAACCAGGAATGGTTATCGGTAAAGGCGGTACTGAAGTTGAAGCACTTCGTAAAGCTTTGAACCAGTTGACTGGCAAAAGAGTTCATATCAATATCATTGAAATTAAAAGAGCAGATCTTGACGCAAAATTGGTTGCTGAAAACATCGCTCGTCAATTAGAAAACCGTGTTTCATTCCGTCGCGCTCAAAAGCAAGCTATCCAACGTACTATGCGTTCTGGAGCAAAAGGAATCAAAACACAAGTTTCTGGTCGTCTTGGCGGTGCTGATATTGCTCGTGCTGAACATTACAGCGAAGGAACAGTTCCACTTCACACACTTCGTGCTGACATAGATTATGCTCATGCTGAAGCAGATACTACTTACGGTAAGCTAGGCGTGAAAGTTTGGATCTACCGTGGAGAAGTTCTTCCTACTAAGAAGAAATCTGAGGAAGGAGGAAAATAATATGTTATTGCCAAAACGCGTAAAATACCGTCGTGAACACCGCGGTAAGATGAGAGGGATGGCTAAGGGCGGCACTGAAGTTCATTTTGGAGAATTTGGACTTCAAGCTCAAGAAGCTTCCTGGATCACTAACCGCCAAATCGAAGCTGCTCGTATTGCGATGACTCGTTATATGAAACGTGGAGGAAAAGTTTGGATCAAAATTTTCCCAAGCAAACCTTACACAGCTAAGCCGCTTGAAGTACGGATGGGTTCCGGTAAAGGTGCTCCTGAAGGTTGGGTAGCAGTAGTTAAACCGGGCAAAGTATTGTTTGAAATCTCTGGTGTATCTGAAGAGGTGGCAAGAGAAGCATTGCGCCTTGCAGCACACAAACTTCCAATCAAATGTAAGTTTGTAAAAAGAGAGGAAATTGGTGGTGAAACAAATGAAAGCTAATGAAATCAAAGATCTAACCACTGCTGAAATTGAACAAAAACTAAAATCTCTTAAAGAAGAACTATTTAATCTTCGTTTCCAGTTAGCTACTGGACAACTTGAAAATACAGCTCGCATCCGTGAAGTTCGCAAATCGATTGCTCGTATGAAGACAGTTGTTCGTCAAAGAGAGATCGGTGTCACTAATCGATAATGAATGGAGGTTTGCAGAATGAGCGAACGCAACCAACGCAAAATCTACACTGGCCGCGTAGTATCCGACAAAATGGATAAAACCGTAACAGTTGTTGTAGAAACCTATAAAACGCATTCTTTATACGGTAAACGCGTGAAATACTCTAAAAAGTTAAAAGCTCATGACGAGCTAAACGAAGCTAAAGCAGGCGACGTAGTACGTATCATGGAAACTCGTCCACTTTCAGCTACAAAGCGCTTCCGTCTTGTAGAAGTTGTAGAAAAAGCAGTAATCATTTAATATAGTTCGGATTAGCTAATTCCGAAGGGAGGTACCGTACATGATTCAACAAGAATCTCGTTTAAAAGTCGCTGACAATTCAGGTGCTCGTGAAGTGCTAACAATTAAAGTCCTAGGTGGTTCTGGCCGTAAAACTGCAAACATCGGTGATATCATCGTTTGTACAGTTAAACAGGCAACACCAGGAGGCGTTGTTAAAAAAGGTGAAGTCGTTAAGGCTGTTGTTGTCCGTACAAAACGTGGTATGCGTCGTCCTGACGGTTCTTACATTCGTTTTGATGAAAACGCATGTGTAATTATCCGTGACGATAAGAGCCCACGTGGAACTCGTATTTTTGGACCTGTTGCTCGTGAATTACGTGACAACAGTTTCATGAAGATCGTTTCTCTAGCTCCAGAAGTTCTATAATATGTAAAATTTGTATAAAGCCTTTCAAGGAGGTGCCAAGCTAATGCATGTTAAAAAAGGTGACAAAGTCGTAGTCATCTCTGGTAAGGACAAAGGCAAACAAGGAATCATTCTTTCTGCATATCCGAAACAAAATCGTGTGCTTGTTGAAGGAATTAACATCGTGAAAAAGCATTCCAAGCCATCTCAACTTAATCCACAAGGTGGAATTATCAGCAGAGAAGCTGCTATTCACGTATCCAATGTAATGCCACTTGATCCTAAATCAGGTAAACCGACTCGTGTTGGATATAAGATTGAAAATGGTAAAAAAGTACGCGTAGCTAAAATATCAGGTGAAACTTTAGATAAATAAGTCATAAATGAAGGGAGGTACACTAAGCAATGAGCCGCCTTAAAGAAAAATTCAAAAGTGAAATTACACCATCATTGATGGGTAAATTCAACTATCAATCAGTAATGCAAGTACCAAACATTGAGAAAATCGTTATTAACATGGGTGTGGGTGACGCAGTATCTAACTCGAAAGCTTTAGATACAGCTGTTGAAGAACTTACATTGATCACTGGTCAAAAACCAGTTATAACAAAAGCTAAAAAATCAATCGCAGGCTTCCGTTTGCGTGAAGGTATGCCTATCGGAGCGAAAGTTACATTACGTGGAGAACGTATGTATCAATTCCTTGATAAGCTAGTATCTGTATCTTTACCACGTGTACGTGATTTCCGTGGCGTTTCAAAGAAATCCTTTGACGGACGTGGGAACTATACATTGGGTGTTAAAGAACAACTTATCTTCCCTGAGATTGATTACGATAAAGTGAGCAAAGTTCGTGGTATGGATATCGTTATCGTAACGACTGCCAACACTGACGAAGAAGCTCGTGAACTACTTACTCAAGTTGGAATGCCGTTCCAAAAGTAATCTCTAAATAAAGGGAGGCGAAATCGTGGCTAAAAAGTCTATGATCGTAAAGCAAAAACGCGAACAAAAGTTTAAAGTACAAGAATACACACGTTGCGAACGTTGCGGACGTCCACATTCAGTACTACGTAAATTTAAACTTTGTCGTATTTGTTTCCGCGAACTTGCATATAAAGGACAAATTCCTGGCGTTAAAAAAGCTAGCTGGTAAAACCCGAGTTTGGGAAGGAGGTAAAATATAATGGTCATGACAGATCCTATTGCAGATATGCTTACTCGCATCCGTAATGCGAATATGGTTCGTCACGAAAAACTAGAAGTTCCTGCTTCAAAGATCAAGAAAGAAATTGCTGAGATCTTAAAGCGTGAAGGCTTCGTACGTGACTTTGAATTAATCGAAGACAACAAACAAGGTATCATCCGTATCTTCTTAAAATACGGTGCAAACAACGAACGTGTTATTACTGGTCTAAAACGTATCAGCAAACCTGGTTTGCGTGTATATGCAAAAACTGGTGAAGTACCACGCGTTCTAAACGGTTTAGGTATTGCAATTGTTTCTACTTCTCACGGAGTTTTAACAGACAAGGAAGCTCGCTCTAAACAAGCTGGCGGAGAAGTTTTAGCATACGTTTGGTAATACATTTTCACAAGAATGGAGGTGCACAATATGTCTCGTATAGGTAAAAAACCTATTGAAATCCCTGCAGGCGTAACAGTTACTATTAACGGAAGTGAAGTAACTGTTAAAGGACCTAAAGGTGAATTAACTAGATCATTCAGTCCTGATCTTACAATCGTTGTTGAAGAGAACGTGTTAACTGTTACACGTCCGTCTGATGAGAAGACTCACCGTTCTTTACACGGTACTACTCGCGCACTTATCTCTAACATGGTTGAAGGTGTATCAAAAGGATTTGAAAAATCACTTGAACTTATTGGGGTTGGGTACCGTGCACAAAAGCAAGGTACTAAGCTTATCCTTAACGTAGGATATTCTCACCCTGTAGAAATAGAGCCAGAAACTGGTGTTGAAGTCGAAGTTCCTTCTAATACAAAAGTAATCATCAAAGGTGCAAGCAAAGAACGTGTAGGAGCTCTAGCAGCTAATATCCGTGATGTTCGCCCACCTGAGCCGTATAAAGGTAAAGGGATTCGTTACGAAGGCGAATTCGTTCGTCGTAAAGAAGGTAAAACTGGTAAGTAATGCCGCATAAGTAAACGAAAGGAGTGACGTAAATGATTACGAAGCTTGATAAAAATGCTACTCGTCAGAAAAGACATGCGCGTGTACGTGCTAAGCTTTCTGGAACAGAAGCTCGTCCTCGTTTAAATGTGTTTCGTTCAAACAAACACATTTACGCACAATTAATTGACGATGCAAAAGGCGTAACATTAGCAAGTGCTTCAACTCTTGATAAAGAGATCGGTATCGAAGCTAGTAGCAATGCTGAAGCAGCTCAAAAAGTTGGCGAACTTATTGCGAAACGTGCTGTTGAAAAAGGTTTCAAAGCTGTGGTATTTGACCGCGGTGGTTACCTCTTCCATGGTCGTGTTAAAGCATTGGCTGACGCTGCTCGTGAAAACGGCTTAGAATTTTAACGGATAAGGAGGGACATAACAGATGCGTAGCATTGATCCTAATAAATTAGAACTTGAAGAACGCGTAGTTACAGTAAATCGTGTAGCTAAAGTTGTAAAAGGCGGACGTCGTTTCCGTTTCACTGCACTAGTTGTTGTTGGTGATAAAAATGGTCATGTTGGATTTGGTACTGGTAAAGCTCAAGAAGTTCCGGATGCAATCCGTAAAGCTATTGAGGATGCTAAGAAAAATCTAATTACTGTACCAATGGTTGGAACTACAATTCCTCACCTTGTGAACGGTCGCTATGGCGCAGGTCACATTCTATTGAAACCAGCTTCTGAAGGTACAGGAGTAATTGCTGGTGGTCCTGTTCGTGCGGTACTAGAATTAGGCGGAGTTAGCGATATCTTGTCTAAATCACTAGGTACTAATACACCTATTAATATGGTTCGCGCAACAATCGAAGGATTGAAGCAATTGAAACGTGCTGAAGACGTAGCTAAGTTACGTGGAAAATCAGTACAAGAACTGTTAGGATAAGGAGGGAAATCGAATTATGGCTAATAAATTAGAAATCACCCTCACTCGCAGCTTGATTGGTCGTCCTGAAGATCAACGTGTTACAGTTAACACTTTGGGTTTACGCAAAATGCATCAAACGGTTATTCAAGAAGATAACCCTGCAATTCGCGGTATGATTACCAAAGTTGCTCATCTTGTTACTGTAAAAGAACAATAAAATAATTTTTAACTTAACAAGGAGGTGCCAACATGAAACTTCATGAGTTAAAAGCTGCAGAAGGTTCTCGTAAAGAACGTAAACGTAAAGGTCGCGGTATTGGATCTGGTAACGGTAAAACAGCAGGTAAAGGACATAAAGGACAAAACGCTCGCTCCGGCGGCGGTGTGCGTCTTGGATTTGAAGGGGGTCAAACTCCTCTATTCAGACGTTTGCCTAAACGTGGATTTACCAACATTAACCGTAAAGACTATGCTATCGTGAATCTTGATACGTTAAATCTTTTCGAAGACGGTACTGAAGTAACACCAGCTCTTTTACTTGAGACTGGGGTTGTAAGTAAAGAAAAAGCAGGAATCAAAATTCTTGCAAAAGGAAGCATTGAGAAAAAGCTTACTGTTAAAGCTCACAAATTCTCGTCTACTGCTAAAGAAGCTATCGAAGCTGCTGGCGGTAACACAGAGGTGATCTAATGTTTCGCACGATCTCCAATTTTATGCGCGTGGGTGAAATAAGGAATAAGATTATTTTTACCCTCCTAATGTTAATCGTCTATCGCATCGGTACATTTATACCTGTACCGCATGTGAATGCCGATTTTCTCGCTGAACAGGACCAGCTGAGCGTCATCGGTCTTTTAAATACCTTTGGCGGCGGAGCACTGCAAAACTTTTCTATTTTAGCGATGGGTATCATGCCATACATTACGGCATCTATCATCGTTCAACTATTACAGATGGATGTTGTTCCTAAGTTCACTGAATGGTCTAAACAAGGAGAAGCAGGGCGCCGTAAATTAGCTCAATTCACTCGTTACTTCACTATTATCCTAGGATTCATCCAAGCTTTGGGTATGTCCTATGGGTTCAATAATATGTCAGGTGGCCAGTTGATTGAAAACCCTGGAATTGCAACATACTTGCTTATTGCGACTGTCTTAACGGCAGGAACAGCTTTTCTTTTGTGGTTAGGGGAGCTGATCACTGCTAAGGGTGTGGGTAATGGGATTTCCATCATCATCTTTGCGGGTATCGTAGCTAGTTTGCCAAATACGGCAAACCAGATTTACGCCCAACAATTTGAAAATGCCGGAGATCAATTATTCTTACGAATCATAACGATTATCCTCATTGTATTAGCAGTATTAGCAATCGTGGTTGCTGTTATCTTCATTCAGCAGGCATTGCGTAAAATTCCTATTCAGTATGCCAAACGTGCTGCGGTAGGTCGTACACAAATGGGTGGTCAGTCCACACATTTACCATTGAAAGTAAATGCTGCGGGGGTTATTCCGGTAATCTTTGCAATGGCATTTATCATCACTCCTACTACAATCGCATCTTTCTTTGGAAAGAACAGCGTGACTAGTTGGATCTCAACAAATCTTGATTATACCAAGCCAATTGGCATGATCATTTATGTTGCTCTTATTATTGCTTTTGCGTATTTTTATGCATTTATCCAGGTTAATCCTGAACAAATGGCTGAGAATTTGAAAAAGCAAGGTGGCTATGTGCCCGGGATTCGTCCTGGTAAGAGTACACAAGAATATTTAACACGTGTTTTATACCGCTTAACGTTTGTAGGCTCTATATTCTTAGCCATCATTGCCGTTTTACCGGTATTTTTCATTAAGCTTGCTGATCTGCCTCAATCTGCACAGATTGGCGGCACTAGTTTGCTAATCATAGTAGGGGTTGCCCTTGATACGATGAAACAGCTGGAATCACAACTTGTGAAGAGACACTATAAAGGCTTTATAAAGTAATGAGTTTTGGGAACGGCTTGTTCCCTTTACCCATTATAGAGTTTGAGGGGGAAGAAAATTGTATCTAGTGTTAATGGGTCTGCCGGGTGCTGGTAAGGGCACTCAAGCTGAACAAATCGTAGAAAAATATAATATCCCTCATATCTCTACTGGAGATATGTTCCGAACAGCTATAAAAGATGGAACAGAATTAGGTCTAAAGGCTAAATCATTTATGGATAAAGGCGAATTGGTACCTGATGAAGTTACCATCGGCATCGTCCGTGAGCGTTTAAGCAAGGAGGACTGCCTAAAAGGATTTTTGCTTGATGGATTTCCACGTACTGTGGCACAAGCAGATGCACTTGAAAGCATCCTTACTGATTTAGATCGCAAAATAAATTTTGTCATTAATATCGATGTTGATAAAAGCATCTTAATGGAAAGATTGACAGGTCGTCGTATTTGCAAATCATGTGGTGCGACATATCACCTTGTATTCAATCCTCCTGCTAAAGATGATGTATGCGACCGCTGCGGCGGAGAATTATATCAACGTGCTGACGATAATGCAGAAACGGTTCAAAATCGCTTAGATGTGAATTTGAAACAAACCAAGCCACTTCTTGATTTCTACGGAGATAAAGGATACTTGGTCAACATTAACGGACAGCAAGATATTAACAAGGTATTTGAAAATATTGATGTGTTACTTGGTGCTTTGCAAAATTAATCATCTGTATTGATTTATGAAATTCATACCATTTTTACACCTTACCAGTTAAACTTGGTGCATTCCTTTAATACAAAGGGTATAATGGATTTCGCGAGAGCATTCGCACATTTATTAATCAGGTTCTTGTACTTGGTATTCCCTGAATTGGGCGATTACTTTATAAGTGATCTTCATGGACATATCCGGTCGGCAAAATTGATGAAGAAATGCAGTGACTCTATAGGGATTCCTAAAGAGTCGTGATATAGAGGGTTGAAAGAAGCTATGTCAGGCGTGCGCCTTTCAAACATCTCCCATGCTATTCAAACCTATGTCGAGACTAATTGCTTCTCTATTTCGAGAGTATGTCGGTCACGGAATCGGTCAAGACTTACATGAGGACCCATAAATTCCTCATTTCGGTCCAACTGATAAAGGTCCTCAGTTAAAGCCTGGTTCTACAAAATGGTGAATACTTGATGCAGAATTGTAAGACTTATGAGGATAATTGGACTGTAGTAATGTTGACGGAAAGATGTGTACCTTTAATAGGTTCACGCATAGAGAAGGGAGAATCACTTTAATGGCGAAAGATGATGTAATTGAAGTAGAAGGCACAGTACAAGAGACTTTGCCAAATGCAATGTTTAAGGTAGAATTAGAAAATGGTCATACTGTTTTAGCTCATGTATCCGGTAAAATTCGTATGCACTTTATTCGCATTTTGCCTGGAGATAAAGTTACGGTTGAGCTTTCCCCGTATGATCTAACTCGCGGCAGAATCACATACCGGTTCAAATAATCCGGTTACGCTCCGATCTGTATAAGGAGGTTAGATAGCAATGAAAGTCAGACCATCAGTCAAACCAATCTGCGAAAAGTGTAAAGTTATCCGCAGAAAAGGTAAAGTTATGGTTATTTGCGAAAACCCTAAACATAAACAAAAACAAGGCTAAATAGAAGGAGGTGCACTCAAGCATGGCACGTATTGCTGGAGTAGATATTCCCCGTGACAAACGTATTGTTATCTCATTAACATATATATATGGTATTGGAAAACAAACAGCGATCAAAGTTCTTGCAGAAGCAGGTGTTTCTGAAGAAACTCGCGTTCGTGACTTAACGGAAGACGAATTGAATAAAATTCGTGATATCATTGACAAGCTTAAAGTAGAAGGCGACCTTCGTCGTGAAATCTCCCTAAACATCAAACGTTTAATGGAAATCGGTTCTTACCGTGGTTTACGTCACCGTCGTGGTCTTCCTGTTCGCGGTCAAAATACAAAAAACAATGCTCGTACGCGTAAAGGACCTCGTCGTACTGTAGCTAACAAGAAAAAATAATTAGTAAAGGAGGTTACTTTTCATGGCACGTAAAACTAATACACGTAAACGTCGTGTGAAAAAGAATATAGAAACTGGTATTGCACATATTCGTTCAACATTCAATAACACTATCGTTACGATCACTGACTCTCATGGTAATGCTATTTCATGGTCAAGTGCTGGAGCACTAGGATTCCGTGGATCTCGTAAATCCACTCCATTTGCTGCACAAATGGCTGCTGAAACAGCTGCTAAAACATCAATTGAACATGGTATGAAAACTCTTGAAGTTACAGTTAAAGGACCTGGTGCTGGACGTGAAGCTGCTATTCGTGCACTTCAAGCTGCCGGCCTAGAAGTAACTGCAATTAAAGATGTAACTCCAGTTCCACATAACGGATGCCGTCCACCAAAACGTCGCCGTGTTTAATTTTTCTGTATAGATTTTGTATTCCTGTCAATAATGGGATATAATACTGAGTTTGCGTTCTTACAGAGGATTAATTTTCAGTTGTTGCGCACAGCGGGAACGTATACATGGGGAATTTCGGTAAAGTGACTTGTTTACTTTCCGGGGTTTTGACGTTTTGAAGGAGGGTTTATTGATGATCGAAATAGAAAAACCAAAAATCGAAACGGTTGAAATCAACGACGATACCAAATTCGGTAAATTCGTCGTAGAGCCACTAGAGCGTGGGTATGGTACTACATTGGGTAACTCCTTACGTCGTATTCTTTTATCCTCACTCCCAGGTGCTGCTGTCACAGCTATACAAATTGATGGAGTGCTACATGAGTTCTCAACAATTGAAGGCGTCGTGGAAGATGTAACATCTATCATTCTTAATGTGAAAAAACTAGCTCTTAAGATTTACTCTGATGAAGAGAAGACGCTGGAAATTGACGTTCAAGGTGACGGAGTCATCACGGCTGCTGATATCACTCATGATAGTGATGTAGAAATTCTTAATCCGGATTTATATATTGCTACAATTGGTAAAAACGGTCATATGCGTATGCGTTTATCTGCACGTCGCGGCCGCGGCTACACTCCTGCTGTTCAAAACAAGAGAGAAGATCAGCCAATTGGTGTAATTCCAATCGATGCTCTTTACACTCCAGTTTCACGCGTATCTTTCCAGGTTGAAAATACACGTGTTGGACAGTTGTCTAACTTTGACAAGTTAACGTTCGATGTTTGGACTGATGGCAGTACGGGTCCGCAAGAAGCGGTAGCACTTGGAGCTAAGATTTTGACGGAGCATTTGAATATCTTTGTTGGGTTAACCGATGAAGCTCAAAATGCTGAAATCATGGTGCATAAAAAGGAGGAGTATTCGAATGACTAGACAACTAATTTTAGAACGGGCCG
>NZ_JBNNSH010000011.1:48324-64840 GCF_050277555.1 Peribacillus sp. NPDC097895
GAGTTATAATCTTCAACAACAGAGCTATATCATTTTGGCAGTCCAAAATAAACTCTCGAAGATCAAAAAGAGAAAGTTCTTGAGATGACGATCGAAGAATTAGACCTTTCTGTTCGTTCTTACAATTGCTTGAAACGTGCTGGAATCAATACCGTTCAAGAGTTAGCTCATAAAACGGAAGAAGATATGATGAAAGTACGTAATCTAGGACGTAAATCACTTGAAGAAGTGAAAGCGAAACTAGAAGAATTAGGCTTAGGTCTTCGTAAAGACGACTGATAACATGGCGGAATCAATCCATTATGTTGTGAGCCTTGTTTTAAACACACAATATAGAACTTCAACAAAGGAGGGAATCTCTAATGGGTTACAGAAAGTTAGGACGCACTAGCGCACAACGTAAAGCATTACTTCGTGATTTAGCTACGGATCTTATTATCCATGAGCGCATTGAAACTACTGAAGCACGTGCAAAGGAATTACGTTCTGTAGTAGATAAAATGATCACTCTTGGTAAACGTGGTGACTTGCATGCACGCCGTCAAGCTGCATCATACATCCGTAACGAAATTGCTGACGCTGAGAAAGGCACAGATGCCCTTCAAAAACTATTCAGTGACGTGGCTCCACGTTATGAAGAACGTCAAGGTGGATACACTCGTATCATGAAAGTTGGTCCACGCCGCGGTGACGGTGCACCAGTCGTGGTTATTGAATTAGTTTAATAACAACGATGAAAAAGGGCGGGACAAATGAATATACTCACTTGTTCTATGCCCTTTTTCTTTTTTAATAGAAATTCTGTTTTTTTAGAAATTCGCATTGAGTGTTACGATGGCTGGCGGAACCTGTACATACAGGGAGCCTTCACGTCTAGCTCAAGCATCCCTTCCCGCTTTTGATAAGCGATTATAAGATAACCTGTTTTTCGTAACAGGCCCGCTGTAAGCTGCTCTTAATTTACCGAAAATTCTTTCGGTGGAAGGGGTGCAGCGTTTTTTTATATTTTCAGAAAGAATGACTACTTATGTTCATTGTCTGTTTATGTTGATTGAGCAGAGTTTAGATTAGATGAGTGCAGTCGAGGATGAGGAGGGCCACATGGGGAAGAAGCTGGTTTCTTTAAATAATATTATTTATAAATATGAGGGTCAGTCTCGAAACGCCTTGGATGATGTTTCTTTTGATATTCATCAGGGGGAGTGGCTTGCGATTGTCGGTCACAATGGTTCCGGCAAGTCGACATTAGCGAAGTTACTGAATGGTCTTCAGTTTGCTAACTCAGGTACGATTACAATTAATGATCAACTTTTGACAGAAGAAACCGTTTGGGATGTACGCCAGAAAATTGGCATGGTTTTTCAAAACCCAGATAATCAATTTGTAGGCACTACAGTTCAGGATGATGTGGCTTTTGGTTTAGAAAACGCCGGTGTTTCTCAGCAGGTTATGGTGGAGCGTGTTCATGGTGCGTTAAATAAGGTTAAAATGAATGCCTTTCTTAATCAAGAGCCGCACCATCTATCCGGCGGTCAAAAGCAAAGGGTGGCCATAGCAGGTGTAATAGCCTTACAGCCAGACATAATCATCTTAGATGAAGCAACCTCCATGCTTGACCCAAGAGGCCGTGAAGAAGTGCTTGAAACAGTTAGGGAATTAAAACAGGAAAACGAGATTACCGTCATATCTATTACCCATGATCTTGAGGAAGCTGCGAAAGCTGACCGAATGATAGTCATGAACCAGGGTCGGTTATATCGTGAAGGACCGCCTCAGGATATTTTTGAATTAGAGGAAGAATTAATCGCTCTTGGTCTGGATATTCCCTTTTCAGTGAAACTAACCAAAGAGCTGCAAAAAAATGGTGTTCGTGTAGTTGATGGGCATTTGACAGAGGAAGAGTTGGTGAAGGATTTATGCGAATTACACTCGATGATGTAGAATACCGCTATCAGGTGAATACTCCTTTTGAACATCTAGCCCTTCATGATGTCAATATTTCAATGGAGCCGGGAACCTATACCGCAATCATCGGGCATACAGGCTCCGGTAAATCGACGCTACTGCAGCATTTAAATGCTCTTTTAAAGCCGACGAAGGGTCGGGTCTTCATTGGAGACCGGACAATTGAGGCAGGAAGAAAAGAAAAGGCATTGCGGCCAATTAGACAAAAGGTCGGAATCGTTTTTCAATTTCCGGAACATCAGCTATTTGATGAAACGGTTGAAAAAGATATATGTTTCGGACCCATGAATTTTGGAGTCTCCGAAACCGATGCTAAGAAACTGGCCAGGAAAGCCATCGCGCAAGTTGGACTGAGTGAGGAGATCCTTGAAAAATCTCCATTTGACTTATCCGGCGGTCAAATGCGACGAGTGGCCATTGCTGGTGTGCTGGCAATGGAGCCTGAAGTATTGGTACTGGATGAGCCTACCGCAGGATTGGATCCACGAGGACGCAAAGAAATCATGGACATGTTTTATGATTTGCATAAAGTAAGGGGCATTTCAACCATTCTGGTGACACATAGTATGGAGGATGCAGCCAAGTACGCGGATGACATCATTATCATGCATCAGGGTACGGTGTTCAAAAAAGGAACTCCCCAGGAAATCTTCTCCGAGCCGGAGCAATTACTTGAACTTGGATTGGATGTCCCTGATACGGTCCGTTTTCAGCTTAAGCTCCAGAAGGAATTAGGCGTCCGGTTTGATCATCCATGTCTTAATATCGGTGAATTAGCGATAGAAATAGATAAAGCCATGAAACGGGGGAACCGATAATGCTGGAAAAAATGATTATCGGGCGTTATGTCCCTGCTGACTCTCTGATACACAGAATGGATCCAAGGGCTAAGCTGCTCCTCGTTTTTTTGTTTGTTTGTGTCACGTTTTTGGCGAATAATGCCGTTTCTTATGGTTTACTTGCGGTATTTACGATTCTTTTGATCAGCCTTTCGAAGATACCGCTCCGCTATCTTTATAATGGGTTAAAACCTATCTTTTTCTTAATCGTATTTACATTCCTTCTCCATATATTGTTTACAAAAGAAGGGGAATTGCTTTTTGAATACGGTTGGTTTGAAATCTATGAGGGCGGTTTAATTCAAGGTTTGTTCATATCCGTAAGATTTACTTTACTAATTCTTGTTACGTCGCTATTAACTTTGACGACAACCCCGATATCCATTACCGATGGAATGGAAGAGCTGCTGGGACCCTTGAAAAGGTGGAAAATGCCAGTTCATGAACTAGCATTGATGATGTCCATTGCCCTTCGATTCATACCAACGCTAATGGAGGAAACGGAAAAAATCATGAAAGCCCAAACGGCAAGGGGTGTTGATTTTTCATCAGGTCCAATAAAGGAACGGGTTAAATCGATTGTACCGTTGCTCGTTCCTCTATTTGTGAGTTCGTTCAAAAGAGCGGAAGAATTGGCAACCGCCATGGAGTCAAGAGGATACCGTGGCGGAGAAGGCCGAACGAAATACCGCCAACTGGATTGGAAGACAAGTGATAGCCTTTTGATGGTCTTTCTAGGTCTTCTTACGGTCATGCTATTTTTATTACGTTCATAATAAGGAAGAGTAACTATGCCAAAATATAAATGTGTAATTGCTTATGATGGCGCGGAATTCGCTGGTTATCAGGTGCAGCCGGAGAAGCGTACCATACAAAGTGAGTTCGAAGCAGTCTTGGCTCAAATGCACAAAGGCACGATTATAAAAGTGATTGCTTCAGGCAGGACAGATTCAGGCGTCCATGCAAAGGGGCAGGTCATACACTTTGAATCACCCCTTACATTCCCTACTGAAAATTGGGTAAAGGCGTTCAGTGCCCTGCTTCCGACCGATATCGTCGTTCTGGAAGTGGATATCGTGCCTGACGACTTTCATGCGAGGTTCCATACGACTGGGAAAGAGTACCGTTATATCTTAGACCGCTCTAAACTACGGGATCCGTTTCAACGGAATTACGCCTATCATTATCCTTATCCATTAGACGTAAAGGCGATGAGGGAAGCAATTTCCCATTTGGTTGGAACGCATGACTTCACAAGTTTTTGTTCGGCAAAAACGGAAGTGGTCGATAAAGTTCGGACCATACAAGCAATCGATTTTGAAGAGAGCGATCGATTCATGGTTTTTCGATTCGATGGGGAAGGGTTTTTGTATAATATGGTGCGAATCTTGGTTGGAACGCTTCTGGAAGTTGGAAGCGGCAAGATGGCACCAGGGGATATAATTGAGATATTGAACAAAAAAGACCGCAGTTTTGCAGGGAAAACAGCACCGGCCCAAGGCTTGTATTTATGGAAAGTATTTTACAAATAAAATTATTTTTCTTTGATACCAATTTTTTTACAACAGGTAAATCCGATGACATCAGTAATGAAGCGGCTTGACGCTATACTGACCTTTTCGTGGAGTTGCAGAAAGTGTTTTATAGACAACTTATCCTAGTGTAACATTCCCTTGACAATGAATCTGGGAGAAGTTAATATAATATGGTATGTATTTTAATCCCACGATAAGCCCCGGAAGTTTATTGTGATTGAAAATAAATATAAAAAATTAAAAAGTTTTTTAGGAGGTTAACCATGCGTACGACATTTATGGCGAAAGCTAATGAAGTAGAACGTAAATGGTATGTGATTGACGCTGAAGGCAAAACTTTAGGTCGCCTTTCTACTGAAGTAGCATCCATCTTACGTGGTAAACATAAACCAACTTTTACACCTAACATTGACACTGGTGATCATGTAATCTTAATCAATGTTGAGAAAATCCACTTGACTGGTAAAAAATTGACTGACAAAATTTATTACCGTCACACTATGCATCCAGGCGGTCTTAAAACTAGAACTGCTCTTGAAATGCGTACAAACTACCCTGAGAGAATGCTTGAACTTGCTATCAAAGGTATGCTTCCAAAGAATTCTCTTGGTCGTCAAATCTACAAAAAATTACACGTATACGCTGGAGCTGAGCACCCACACGCTGCTCAACAACCAGAAGTATACGAATTACGCGGATAATTACTAAGGAGGTTACTATCTTGGCACAAGTTCAATATTATGGTACTGGTCGCCGTAAGAGCTCAGTAGCTCGTGTACGTTTAGTACCAGGCGAAGGTCGCATCGTTATTAACGGTCGTGACATTAATGAATATATTCCTTTCGCAGCATTACGTGAAGTTGTTAACCAACCACTTGCTGCAACAGAAACTACTGGAAATTATGACGTTCTAGTAAACGTTAGCGGTGGTGGATACACTGGTCAAGCTGGAGCAATCCGTCACGGTATCGCTCGTGCATTACTTCAAGTTGATCCAGAATACCGTCCATCTCTTAAAACTGCTGGTTTACTAACTCGTGACCCACGTATGAAAGAACGTAAAAAATACGGTCTTAAAGGCGCGCGTCGTGCACCTCAGTTCTCAAAACGTTAATCTATACGTTTTCAGCCCTTTCTCGGATTCAGAGGAAGGGTTTTTCATGTGTAAAAGAACGTAACTTTCTGAAGCACTAAAGGAGAAATATTTGCCTTGCATTGGTCAGTTTGATTTTACAAACAATCCTTTTTCTTTAAAAAGAATCTTGCTAATGGTTAAAAACATCTAAAAACGCCTAAAATGGTAGTTTGCCGGCGTGTAAATTGTATTATTGACCTATTCCACTTGGGTTGCTTTAAAAAGGGCGTAGAAGCAATCTGAAGAGAATAAAGAGTTTATTCTCAAGAACGGCAGCCTTTATTACCTGTGCGACTATTTCAAGGATATGGAAAAGGCGAATGTTCTCGATGATACAATGGATGATGGGTTAAGTTTGCTGATAAGGTTAAAAAATGTCAGAAGTGGGTATTGAATACTGTGATACCGTTTGGGATTTGAAAACTTTTTTAGAAAAGATTGCATATGAGTCTGAACGAATTATAATAGAAAAGCGGCTTGTATCGATTACTTCAAAAAAACATTCAAGTTATGGGAATGTTGGCAGAAAGACTCAGTACAGGGTTTAAATAATTTTTTTTATAAAAAGAGTACGCTGGATCTTATATTGTTCTTAATCGAAAGGCTCTGGTTAACGATGCGCTTGGTTTTTCTTCTCCAACTGATGGGGCAGATTTGTTTAAGTTCATTTTTTTATACAAACTTTATTTGAACAAAATAGCATTTGTAGTAATTTTATCTATTAATAATTGTAATACACTATGATATGGTTATAATTGAAGCAGAAAAGGTATGTGACTAGGTCACGCTGTGACGCCTAAGCAAAAGCGCCTACATCCTTTCTGAAAATATAGGGAGTGAGGAAGGTTAAAATGAGCAGCAGAGAAACTAAAACAGACGTCATCTTAATTGGCGCCGGAATCATGAGTGCGACATTGGGGACACTTCTGAAGGAATTAGTACCGGAATGGGAAATCAAAGTGTTTGAGAAGCTCGAAAACGCAGGTGAGGAAAGCTCTAACGAGTGGAATAATGCTGGAACAGGGCATGCTGCACTGTGTGAGCTTAACTACACAACTGAAAAACCAGACGGATCTATAGATATAAGCAAAGCTATTAAAATTAATGAACAGTTTCAACTTTCAACACAGTTTTGGTCTTACCTTGTAAACAGAAAGCTAATAAAAAATCCGCAGGACTTTATCATGCCATTGCCTCATATTAGTATGGTACAAGGGGATAATGATGTAACTTTCTTAAAGAAACGTTTTGAAGCGCTATCAAATAATCCTCTTTTCCAAGGGATGGAATTTTCTGAAGACCCAGCAAAACTGATGGAATGGATTCCGCTTATTATGCAGGAACGTCCATCGAATGAAGCTATTGCGGCAACAAAAATCGACTCTGGAACAGATGTAAACTTTGGTGCTTTAACAGGGATGTTGTTTGACCACTTAAAAACTAAAAACGTCGATATCAAATATAAACATAGTGTTGATAATATTACACGTACTAGCGATGGCTCATGGGAATTAAAAGTGCGTAATGTCGATAACGGCAGCGTCGAACGCCATGCTGCAAAATTCGTCTTTATCGGAGGCGGGGGCGGAAGTCTGCATTTACTGCAAAAATCTGGTATTCCTGAAGGGAAACACATTGGCGGATTCCCTGTAAGCGGTATTTTCATGGTGTGTAATAATCCAGACGTTATTGAGCAACATCATGGAAAAGTATACGGGAAAGCTAAAGTTGGTGCTCCACCAATGTCTGTTCCGCATCTTGATACACGATATATCGACAATAAAAAATCATTGCTATTTGGACCATTTGCCGGCTTCTCACCGAAGTTCTTAAAAACAGGTTCAATGTTCGATTTAGTAACTTCCGTAAAACCGAATAATGTCTTAACCATGTTGGCAGCTGGCGCAAAAGAGATGTCATTGACAAAATACCTGATCCAGCAAGTTATGTTATCCAAAGAACAGCGCATGGAAGAGTTAAGAGAGTTTATCCCGAATGCTAAGATAGAGGATTGGGATTTAGTGGTGGCTGGTCAACGTGTACAAGTTATCAAAGATACTGCTGAAGGCGGAAAAGGAACGCTTCAATTTGGTACGGAAGTTGTTAGTGCAGCTGATGGCTCGATTGCAGCATTACTAGGTGCTTCTCCGGGAGCTTCCACTGCTGTTCACGTTATGCTTGAAGTATTTAAAAAATGCTTCCCGCAACATATGAATGAGTGGGAACCAAAACTCAAAGAAATGATTCCTTCTTATGGCGTGTCACTAATGGGAAATCCAGAGCTTCTGCATGAAATTCATACTTCAACAGCAGAGACGCTTGGTTTAAGCAAAAAAAAAGAACTAGTCAATAGTTAATTCATTGTAGAAACAAATGTTTTTAGCGAGAATGTTTAAGCAATATGTAATGGACAATCGTTTCCATGATGAAGAGATTTAAAGTCAGTAATTGAAAAAAAGAGATAATATATACATTTACTTTAGGGATGAGTAAATAATAAAATATCATTGGAAATAAAACACAGAACTTTTGATCTATCTTTGGATTGAAGGTTCTTTTTTTACTAATTTCAGTTAGAGGGGTGAACGGTGAACGGTGAACAGTATTATAAGTGATATATGTGTTCTATCCAACATTCACTTTTAACTCAGAAATGATCAATCTTTTTATAAAAGAATAATCCAATTAATTAAGGCATGTTTTTTTCAAAACATGCTCTTTCTTTTTGTTCGTATCAGTTAATTTAGAGATTCTCCTATTTAATATCATGTCTTTATGGGGGGCGTATTAAAGCGGAAAAACGAGCATTAGGATGACGAACATATTGGGTTTATAAAAGTTCCAACCCATAAAAAAAGATGACCCCTGTGCAATACAGAGATCACCTTCTAAAACAGCCTAGCCTCTTAGCAAAAGGGATAGTTTATACGATGGACGTCCTTTTTTTCTTAATTGATTCTAAAGCCTAGATTAGAGTTTATCGTCGAGTAAAAGTTAAATGTCCTTTTATTAAACACGACTTGTTCCTTTTTTGAAATGTACAATTTTTGATAATCGTTATACCGGACGAATACTTCATAGCTTGATGACTTAAGTTGATCAAGTGTCTCTAAATCCATTTCAGCCGTTGCCATTCCGTCTTCATTGACCTTCAAAGGAAATTCATATTCCAGCATCACATTTTTACGGTCTCTAAGGACGATATGCTGTACCTTTTGAACATGATCACCATAAATATCGAGTGTTAGAGTATAACGATCTTGAAAGAATGAACCGCTATGGAAAATGGCGAGCATTGGGACACGGATTTGTTTGTTTTTCTCCTTAGAAAGCGGGGCATTCATATATGGTAAATTATTTTCAATCACATAATTTTTTATCTTCTCTTTCTTGTCCCATTTATATAATTTCTTGATATCATCATAACGGCCCTCAAGGAAAAGGTCGTAGGCAACCTTATTGATTGGATGGAAAAAAGATTCCGATATATCATAGTTCAAATCTTTGGTCGTATCGATGACTTCCTGGAATTTATTGAAGTATTCCTCGGTATTTTCACTTTTTAAGAAATGATATCGATTGAATAATCTTGTAATGGAATCAAATTCATAAAGCCTGTTTAAGATCATCTTTTCCTTCTCTATATCCAACTGTTTACTCTTTACATATTTGATCACTCGTATATTTGTATCCATTTTTTCCATGACATCAGTCTGTTTTGTTAGAGATGCGTCATTGTCATCCAATCGATTCAAATAATAAACGACTTGGGTCGTTGTCGAAATCGATTTACAATGTATAAGTACATCAATGAAAAACTGTTTATCTTCTGCAAATCTCATCTCAGGGTATTGAATATTATAATCTTTTAGCAATTTGAGCTTCATCATCCTTGCCCTTGGTCCCAGGTGGTGAAAAAGATGCGGAATGGAGAATGGAGATACATTTCTCCTTTCCTTGCATGATTCATATTCACCGACTATTTTCTTGCCCTTCGATCCCACTTCTATTGTTTTTCCCACTATATAATCATCATTGCTATCCTTCATTATCGTATATAACGATTTCAAACCGTCCTTATCCAACCAATCATCCGCATCCAGAAAAGTTATATAGTCGGATTTTGCCAACTTTATGCCAAGGTTTCTTGGCTGGGCAGGTGTACCCGTATTGTTCTTTAAAAAAACAACAGTGATATTTTTGTATGAATCGGCATATTCCAGCAAGATTTCACGTGATGAATCAGTAGATCCATCGTCAACAAGAATGTATTCTATATTTTTGAAACCTATTGATTGATTAATGACTGAATCGATGGTTTTTCTTAAAAAATTTTCTGCATTATATACGGGGGAAACAACCGTTATTTTACTTTTTTTAAAGATAAAGCTGCTTTTATTTTTTATATAATATCCTTCTTCGCTATAAGTAATGTTATTTTCAACTTCAAAAGCTTTTCTTTTCGAATCTAATTGATCAGACATATATATCACTCCATTTATTTTGTAAGTTAAAGATAGGGAAAATGAAAGATTAAAATGGTGGACCGCTTGAATTTTGGATGCAACTATCTATCGGCAATTCTGTATGTTTATATTTAGTTTTTTTGCCTGTCCATCTACGCTGCTCTATCCTTCGTATCATCTGAAGGAACTTATCAGAGCTTCCTCTATACCCTTACCTTTTTATTGCGCCACTTACTCTCAGTTTGCTTCATTCATACCTTAAGTTTTTAATACGTCTATTTGCAAGTATTAAGTCTGAAATCAGTGGGTACATTAGCATAACACACTTTTAAAGAGACTCCCCATTTTCTAATTGTTTTCCAGGATAATTGTACCATAACTATATTCCCGAGGATTTAATGAACATAGATTTATTAACAGATTTAATCGGCGTAAACTTCATGTGCCAATAAAGAATATTTATAACGAGTAGGTCTTCTATGAAAAACTTCATCCTCTACAATAAATTGAAAATATTTCCTTACAAGTATAATCCTAACTCTCGGTATTTGCATTAACAGTTTTCCATCATTTGGGTCGAAGAGAATGAAAGTCAGGTGAAATATCGGTTTTGGAGAAGCGTATGTCTTGCAGGGCATAGTCTATAGAGTAGCTGTTAAAGGGCAGGCAATGATGTTCTGATTAATAACCTGCCAGGCACGGGCAGTGAGCGACCCGAGTTGTAAGGACATCCTCGGGAAGCACCCTGAGCAGCAAGTTATCGGGGGATAAAGATGTATTGTCCTATTTTAAAAAAAACGCTGCACTTAATGGATTCTTTTTTAGTTTACACTGCCTGGGTTTTGGGTTCAGTTGTTTCCTTCTATTCATGTAAAGGATGAGCCTTACAAGAAAGATCCCGTTTGCCTTTAAAATAGCTGCAGAGATGTAAGCCGTTGAAAGACAATAGGGAATGGTATGGGGAAAAATCATTGCATTTATCCCGACGAAGAAACCGAAATGGTGCAGTCTGTCTTTAAAAGAAGAAATCCGTTAACAAATCACATCCTTCATGTTTCTTCTTCAATACACCTTCTGAACTTATCCTCATTATTTTTTGCCAATACAATCAATGAATGGTTCATGGTATAAGGCAAAAACTAAATTATGTCTTGGGAAATAATTTGGGAAATGGGGTCTGGCCCCGGAGGTGAAATATGACTGTGATATTAGGTTTACAGGAGATGCAAAGGGAAAGGCAATTGAAGTTCGAACGTAGGTTACTCAGGGATCTTTCTATTGCTGATATGAAGAGTAGGATTCAGCGTTACTTTGGACAGGATTTCATGGAAGTCTTGGAGGATAGCTACTTTGATGTGGCCATCGAGGCTTATTTATTAGGAGCGAACTATAGTAAGTTTGGTTATTATGGTGAGTCAGAGGACGATGTAAGGTCCCGATGCCGGAAGGAAGAGAAGTTTTTGATCGATACTCTTTTTAACTTCATTTTGTATTGGCGGGAAGTTACAGCGAATAACGCTTTCGATGAAGGTTTGTTTTATTGTTGTGAGGGATTTGTAGGAGAGTGGTGGATAGATGGCTTCAAGACTGGTGAAAAACGTTATAAAATGAAACTGCATTAAGAAGGCAAAAATTCCATTGTTTGTTCTAATTCCATGGTTTGTCCCATACTTTTTAATAGAGGGATAATGGAAGGGGAACGGTCATGCGCAGAAAGCTGAAATATACAGGAATCGCTATGGGATTGTTTGTCCTTTTTTTAATTGTAACTTTTAAATTTGTGGAAGATGATTCTTGGGACTCCTGGAACCTTCCTTTGGCAGGTAAGGTAATCGTTCTGGACGCCGGACATGGGGGTATGGATGGCGGGGCAAATGTACAAGAGGTAATGGAAAAGGAAATAGCCCTATCCGTTTCATTAAAGGTCCGGGACTATTTACAGGAACAGGGTGCCTTGGTCATCATGACGCGTGAAAAGGATGAGGATCTGGCGCAGAATAAAACCAAAGGAATACGTCAGCGAAAACAGGAAGACTTACGAAATCGAGTTCAAATGATCAATGATTCGGAAGCGGACTTATTCTTAAGCATTCATTTGAATTCTTTTCCTTCAGCATCATCTAAGGGAGCACAAACCTTCTATACGAACAGGTTTGAGGAAAATGAGCAGGTGGCAAAATTCATACAGACCGAAATCATAAGAAATCTAGAAAATACAAAGCGGGACGCAAAAACGATAAATCATGTGTATTTGATGAATTATGCCAAGAAACCTGGAGCACTTGTGGAAATAGGCTTCCTTTCCAATACGGAGGAAAGGGAACGCCTTATCAGTGATGGGTATCAAGATAAGATTGCCAGTTCGATTTATATGGGGATTTTACGTTACTTCACAGAGGAGAAACTGCCGGATGAAGAGTGATATCTGGGTCTTGTAGGGTACAAGGCCTTTTTATTTTTGGGGAAAATTCAGGAAAACGAATACAGGGCAGGATAATAAGCTTTCTTTCGGTAATATGGTATACTGAAATGGGAAAATAAAACGAATTCAAAGGGGTGCTCGACTTGCTAACAGAAGAGAAAGTATTGAATTTATTAAAGGATCTTAAAGACCCTTTTCTACATAAAAGCCTTGAAGATACTAATGGAATTATAGAAATTAAAATAAAGCCTGAAAAGAATCATGTAAGCGTTAAACTTGCGATTGCAAAAACGGGGACTGCCGAGCAAATGCAAATGCAATCGGAAGTGGTGGACTTGCTGAAAACGAACGGAGCTGAATCAGTAGGTATCCGCTTCACGGAACTTTCTGAAGAAGAGTTAGCTAAACACCGTGAGAATATCCCGCAGGATGAAGTTGACCAAGGTTTACTAGGACCTAACAGCAAGACACAATTTATTGCGATTGCCAGTGGTAAAGGCGGAGTGGGTAAATCAACGATTTCAGTGAACTTCGCCACTTCACTTGCTCGTTTAGGTAAAAAGGTTGGACTGGTTGACGCGGATATTTATGGATTCAGCGTACCGGATATGATGGGGATAACAAAAAGACCGGTTGTTCGCGGGGAGAAAATCATACCTGTGGAACGATTTGGCGTTCAAGTTATCTCAATGGGCTTTTTTGTAGAAGATAACGCGCCGATCATCTGGAGAGGACCGATGCTGGGTAAAATGTTGAACAGTTTCTTTAATGAAGTGGAATGGGGAGAGTTGGACTATTTAGTCCTTGACTTACCACCGGGAACGGGCGATGTTGCATTGGACGTGCATACGATGCTCCCTTCATGTAAAGAAATCATCGTTACGACACCTCATCCAACCGCAGCCTTCGTTGCTGCAAGAGCGGGTGCAATGGCTATCAAGACAGAACACGAAGTCATTGGTGTCATTGAGAATATGTCGTTCTTCGAAAGTAAAACGACCGGTGAAAAAGAATATGTATTTGGAAAAGGCGGCGGCAAAAAGCTTGCAGAAGAGCTCCGCACAGAAGTTTTAGGTCAACTGCCCCTGCAACAGCCAGATTGGAATGAAGAGGATTTTGCTCCATCCATTTATGCAGCAGATCATAGGTTAGGCAGGATTTACGAGGATATCGCGAAAAAGGTCATAGAAAAGCTACAATAAAATGAAGGCTGATTCCATTGGAATCAGCCTTATTTCATTCCTTTGCCTTTTTATCCTTATTTTCCTTCTCTACGGCTTTAGTAGCTGCTTTATCCAATCTCTCTTGTATTTTTGCTTGAACGAGAGGACTTTCCATTGTTTCGATGATTAGCTCTTTATAGACGGAACGCATTTCCTTGGTTTTTAATAATTTATTCATTTCTTTTTCCATATCCGGTTCTTTCAATATATCCATGATCATTCCACGATACTGCGGGTCAGCTGTTAAATCCTTCAATAGCTTTTTATGTTCGTCTTCTAGAGCTTTAGCATAAGCGGAAGCGAATTCAGGATCATTAAATGTCTTTTTCCAAAATTCCTTTCCTTTATCTGAAGTGATCATATCTTCAATGGATTTCTTAATGACATCAGAGTCCATAATAAGTTCAGCTTTCGTTTTATCATCGGAAATGATATCCTGGATGGCTTTTTTTCCATCATCTGTTTTCAAGATATCGACGACCATTTTCTTTGTCTCTTCATACTCCATTTTATCTGCACCTGTTCCATTTTGAGCACAACCGGAACAAACGAGTAAGAATGACGTGAAAAGCAAAGCAACTCCCACTCTCATACGCAGGGCCCCTTTCATCCTTCTTACTGTTAATATGGTTCCAAACGACGATATTATTCTATGGTGGAATAAGTGGATTTTTCCAAATTTGGTTGGTACAATTAAGGAAATGAAATAGAAATGTATGGAGGAAAACAATGAACAGCCGTAATTTAGTTAAATTGTTTTTAACAACATTGCTTATCGGTGGTGTAACGGGCGGAGTTGTAGGGTTCTTGGCTCGATGGAGTGAATTCAAGCCTTATTTTTCTTCTTTTGAAGTCAGTGCCATCCTATCCACTTTTATTTGGTTATTCGGTGTTGGCTTAATTTTTAGTGTCATAAGCCAAGCTGGATTTTTTGCCTATTTAACGATCCATCGTTTTGGTCTGGGAATATTTAAAAGCGCTTCCTTATGGAATGCCGTTCAACTTGTACTTATCCTTTTTGTTGTATTTGATTTGATTTATCTGCGGTATCTTAGCTTTGGTTCAGGCGAGGGGATTAGTTCCTACATCGTATTAGCATTGGTTGTATTGGCCGCAGGACTGATTACAGCTTATTTCAAAATGAAACAGACGAATGGGAAGTCGTTTATACCGGCCTTGTTTTTCATGGTCGTGGTGACGGTATTGGAGTGGGTACCCGTTCTGAGAACAAATGATGAAGGCTGGCTTTACTTCATGCTGTTTCCTTTGCTGTTCTGCAATGCTTATCAATTATTGGTTTTAGGCAAATTGATCGAACGTTCTCAAAAGGAATTAGCCAGTAAAAGAGCACATAAGCCGGTCGGAACGAAGGGAAAGAAAATGAAAGCGGGCGAATTAGGTAAGGGTAGCTAAGCTATTTGTAAGTTGGACCATACATAAGGAAGTCAAATTAAAAACTGCGTACCAATGGTTAGGTAGACCATCGGTACGCAGTTTTCCGTTTTTTCAATATTATTCAATGAAGGGTGTCAGCGAATTTCCTCACTGCTTGCTGATGAATTGGAAATCATCTCTGAGACGTTAACGAAGTTTAAATTTTTTGAGCGAAGTTCATCTAATAGTTCTGGCAGTGCCTTATTCGTTTGTTTTGCTGAGTCAGATGCATGTAACAAGATGATATCCCCTTTTTGGGCCTTGTTGATGTTCTGGACGATCCGATCTACACCTGGGTTGGTCCAATCCTTTGAATCGATGCTCCAGTGTACCACTGTATACCCAAAATTCTCACTGATCTTTAAGAGGCGTTTATCAAAATGACCGGTGGGCGCCCGTAAAAGCTCTATGTTCTTCACATTCAGTTTTTTAAATACTTCCTGAGCTTTAGATATATCCCGGATGATTTCTTGATCCTCCATTTCGGAGTAATCTTTATAATCGTAACCAAGCATACCGATTTCATATCCTTCTTTCCCGATTTCCGCTACTATTTCTGGATGACGCTCAGCCCACGATCCGGACAGGAAAAAAGTTGCCGATTTAATTTTTTCCCTTTTTAATGTTTCTATTATCGGAGCTGCTTTCTCATCACCCCAGCCAATATTGAACGTAATCGCGACATTCTTTTCCCCTTTATAAACCGCTTTTGGTCCATCCTCTGTAGAAAAAACAGGGGCATGAAGAATGTTTTGTACAAAAAGGAACCAAGCGGTAAACAATGCCGTTAGTATAATTAACGAATAATATTTGATGTTCTTTGCTTGCAGCACCATGAAAAATTTCATAAATCCATCCCCTTGTCCAAAAGACTCTTGTCTTCAAATTTATGCACGAGGATTTTTGTTATGCAAAAAAATCTATAGAAACTTCATAAAATCGTTGGGAATGGGGAAAGATGTCTGGTGGAGGTGTGAATCATGCTCGGTTTATTGATTAATGATAAAGAAAAGATGGAACTGGAGTACTTGTTAAAAAGAGAGATGGATGAAATATTATTCGATTTGCAGGATGAAAGAATTGATCACTTAGTCAAAAGGGCAATAAATGAAAAATATAATATCCTTTTCAGGCTGTTTAAAAGGGTAAGTACTGAGGAGGAATGCCTGATATATATGAGGGTGAAAACAAACTTAGCCAAAAGGAATCAGTCATGATATATAAAAGTGAATAATAATCAAAAAATCTATTGACTATTAATTTATACGCTGGTATATTATAAAAGTTGCTGCAACATAAGGGCTTTCGAAAAAGAATGAAAAAAACTTTTTCAAAAAAACTTGTTGACGAAGTAACGATAAAGTGTTAAGATATTAAAGTCGCTAAGAGAGAAACGGCGAGTAATTGCTCTTTGAAAACTGAACAAAACAAAGCGCCAACGTTAAATTTTAAGTGAGCACACACTATTAAAAAAGCAAATGAGCAAGTCAAACATTT
>NZ_JBNNSH010000012.1:0-57374 GCF_050277555.1 Peribacillus sp. NPDC097895
ACGGCAGTTAAGCTCTTCAGCGCCGATGGTAGTTGGGGGTTTCCCCCTGTGAGAGTAGGACGCCGCCAAGCCATTTTAAAGATCAGCCATCCGGCTGGTCTTTTTTCGTTGAAAAAAAGAAAAACCAGTAGCTATAGTGGGTTTTTCAATTATGGAAACTTTTATAGAGACATACACGTATTGAAAATCTTCATCATACATTGTTAAAAGCAGCCCCGGTTCTCTTAAACTAGTTAAACTAATGTATGCGAACGATGGTTTTTGGGGAGAATGCAGGTATGGAGGTGGAGATGTTGGGAACAACAACAACCAAAACAACGGCAGGGGAATCGTGCGTGGTTTGTGAACAAATAAAAGGGATGGGAATACATCTATATACGACCTTTATTTGTGAAGAATGTGAAAGGGATATGATCGGGACGGATACAAATGATCCCCGGTACAAATATTACTTAAAGCAATTAAGAAAAATCACCAATCCTGAAATATTTTCGTGAAAAAATAGTTTATGGAAAGTTGGAGAGTCAGAGAATGAAGAAATGGATTGTTTCCTCATTCTCTGACTCTTTTTTTGGTTCTTTAGATGAATGCTGCATATCCGGTTTATGTTTTCATATTTTCCCTGCGTAATTGCGTTAAGGACATACATAATGGACTTAATTGCCTTTCTGTCGCCGCAATATGAGATAAATTTGAACTTATTTGATAAAATAATAAAATACTATGATTTGAGGGAAGAGAAAAATGAATCAATCACAGACACCATTGTTTGATGCAATGAGTGATTTTTATAAAAAAAAACCAATATCCCTTCATGTCCCAGGACATAAAAATGGGCAGGTATTCAGTAAAAAGGGCCAATTGCTATATAACCCACTGCTTGGTTTGGATGCTACAGAGATAAGCGGTTTAGATGACCTGCATGCTCCAGAAGGGGCCATTTTAAAGTCTGAGCAACTACTCGCTGATTTATATGGTGTACAGAGGAGTCATTTTCTGGTTAATGGGTCAACCGTAGGTAACATCGCGATGATCCTTGCGGTCTGCCGTGAAGGAGATAAGGTACTCGTCCAAAGAAACTGCCATAAATCGATTTTACATGGTTTGATGTTAGCGAATGTTCAACCGATCTTTTTACGACCGGACTTTTATGAGAAATGGGACATTGCTGGCAGTGTAGGATCAAAGTTAATGGAAGAAGCCTTAGGTGCCCATCCTGATGTAAAAGCTATCATTGTAACCTATCCGAATTATTATGGGCTCGGTGAGGATTTGACCGAAATCGTGAGACTTGCCCATCAAAGGGGAATCCCTGTGCTGGTAGACGAGGCGCATGGCGCTCATTTCCAGTTAGGAAGTCCGTTTCCTAAATCAGCTATATCGGCAGGTGCAGATGCCGTTGTTCATTCAGCACATAAAACATTGCCGGCTATGACGATGGGGTCGTATCTTCATCTAAATTCATCCTTAGTTGCTGCCGATGAAGTATCGTTCTATTTACAAATGCTTCAGTCGAGCAGTCCATCTTACCCAATTATGGGATCGCTCGATTTAGCCAGAGCTTACCTGGCCTCTTTTACATCAGAAGATAAAAATAGCCTAATTAAAAAGATATTAGATTTCAGAGGGGAATTAGCCACTCTACAATCAATAAGAGTATTAGAGGCGCCACCAGGCACTTCAGCAGACCCATTGAAAGTCGTCATGCAGTCAACAAAGGGTTTAAGTGGTTTTGAATTACAGCAGTTGTGTGAAGCCGAAGGGATTTTTACAGAACTGGCTGATCCTAATAATGTGTTAATGATTTTGCCCTTATTAAAGATGGGTACCGATTTTCCTTTTCCTGAAATCGTCCAAAATATAAAAAACGCCACTAAAGACAGAACTGGAAGCTGGAAAGCAAATCAAGTTGTTATCTTGCTTGATGAAAGGAGAATGACGGGGCTTGAAATGCCATACTCCGTCATGAAACAAAAAAAATCGAAACCGGCCGAACTAAGAAGTGCCATAGGTAAGGTATCTGCCGAGATGGTCATTCCTTATCCTCCGGGAATCCCTTTAATTATGTCCGGGGAAATGATTACTGCTGAGCATATAACCAACTTAAGGAGACTGCTTGACATGGGATCCAAATTTCATGGCGGTTCCTCCCTTTCAAACGGAGAATTAATCGTTTATGAAAGCGGTCAGGATGGTTAAAATGATATACTACATACAAAGAACTTTGGAGGTACATCGATGACACGCGGTATTTTTATAACAATGGAAGGGCCTGAGGGTGCTGGGAAAACAACAATCACCCAAATGCTAGGCAAGGCCCTTCAACAAGAAGGCTACCAAGTCCTATTAACACGTGAGCCAGGAGGAGTTCCCATTTCGGAACAAATTAGGGAGGTTATCTTGAATAAAGCGAATACAGCTATGGACTCGAGAACAGAGGCTTTATTATACGCCGCAGCAAGGCGTCAGCATTTAGTGGAAGTCGTCATGCCGGAGTTGGAACGAGGGGGAATAGTCCTCTGTGACCGATTTATAGATAGCTCGTTAGCCTATCAAGGCCATGCAAGGGGATTGGATATAGAAGAGGTTTACAATATCAATAAATTCGCAATTGGAGACATGATGCCGGATGTCACGTTCTTTTTTGACATCAACCCTGAAGAAGGATTGAGGCGCATCCAATCCAATGGAGAACGGGAAGTAAACCGGCTGGACCTTGAAGCACTGGACTTCCATAAAAAAGTATATGACGGGTATCAGTACATTATAAATAGATGGAAGAACCGATTCATTATCGTGGATGCAGGCCGTACAATTGATGAAGTTTTTGAAGAATCGAAAGCCGGCTTGCTAAACATTTTAGAAAAAAAGTTTTAATTACCATATTATTCAACCGGATACTATTCCGGGCATGGACTAGTTGTTATAATAGAGATATGAAAGAATTCAGAGTAACCGGAGGATGATGAGAATGAAAATGATCATTGCTGTCGTTCAAGATAAGGATAGTCATCGGCTGCTGAATGAATTAGTAGAAAATAATTTTGGAACAACCAAGCTTGCCAGCACTGGCGGGTTTTTAAAATCAGGTAATACGACATTTATGATCGGTACAGAGGATGAACGTGTTGACCAAGCTATCCAGATCATCAAACAAAATTGTCAATCACGATCCCAGTTAGTGTCACCTGTTTCACCGATGGGCGGGAATGCCGAGTCCTACGTACCTTACCCAGTGGAGATACAAGTAGGTGGTGCAACCATATTTGTACTACCGGTTGAAAACTTTTTACAATTTTAACGGTTAGCTGCATGGAGGTTCATTATGAAAATCAACCATGATATCCCCATTAAGTTAGATAAAGCGAGACAAGATGCCAAACAGTTCCAAACAGGAAACGGGAGATTTCAACAAATGGTCCAGACACAGGATCAAAAAATGCAAATCCAAACTTTAAACCGTTTGATAGGCGACATTGAAGGGGCTGGCCAGCGTTTAGTTCGGTCACGTACTTTTAGGGAATTGGCAAAATATAAAGCATTAGTGAAACGGTTTGTTAAGGAAGCGGTCGATTATGGACTGGTATTGAAGCAATCGACGAGCTGGAACCAATATGGTCAAAGTCGGCCATTGAAAACCGTGGAAACGATAGATGCAAGACTAGTCGAATTAAGCGAGGAAATTCTTAATAAAGAGAAAAGCTCGCTTGAAATATTAGAAATGATTGGTGAAATTAAAGGGCTTCTGATTAATTTATATACGTAAGTGAGTTGATGGTTTTGGATAAAACATGGCAGGATATGAGTCAAATTCAGCCACAGGTAATGACGATGCTGCAAAATAGCATAACGAAGAACAGAGTCGCTCATGCGTATTTATTTGAAGGGGAAAAAGGGACAGGTAAACAAGATATAAGTAAAACCTTTGCCAAAAGCTTACTATGCGAAGCACCAAAAGCAGGTTATGAGCCATGCGAACTTTGCAGGAATTGCAAGCGGATTTCAAGTGGAAATCATCCTGATGTCCATTTGATAGAAAAGGATGGTCTCTCAATAAAGAAGGAACAAATTAAAGAGCTTCAAGAAGAATTTTCGAAAAAAAGCGTAGAGGCCGATCGAAAGGTTTATATGATTGCCGATGCGGACAAAATGTCGGTTGGGGCAGCCAACAGTCTATTGAAATTTTTAGAGGAGCCCTCGGCCGATACGGTGGCAATATTGATGACCGAACAGCTTCAGAGGATTCTGCCGACTATATTATCAAGGTGCCAGGTGATTTCGTTCAAGCCATTATCCCCGGAGAATGTGAAGCGGAAGCTGGTAGAACAGGATTTAGAGCCACAGCTTGCTGCGGTTATCGCGCATATAACACAGAATGTGGAAGCCGGAATCGAGCTAAGCAATGATGAATGGTTTGTACAAGCTCAAAAAATAGTGGTAAAATTATATGAAGTGTTAAAACTCAATTCATTGAAGGCATTGTTGTACCTTCAGACGGATTGGTTTCCACACTTCAAAGAAAGAGAACAGGTTGACAGAGCTCTTGATTTGTTACTTCTTATATATAAGGATTTATTATACATTCAGTTGGACAAAAAGGACTTCGTTGTGTTCCAGAATAAACTGAAGGAATTTGAAACTCACGCTCTTCATCTTTCCCCAAGACGCCTTGCTGAACATATGGTGTGTATTTTGGAAGCAAAAAGAAAGCTGATGTCCAACACGAATCCACAGCTGTTGATGGAACAGCTTGTGCTGAATTTGCAGGAGGGATCATGATTTGTATGATGTTGTAGGTGTCCGTTTTAAAAAAGCGGGCAAAATATACTACTTTGATCCGGGTGAATTCGCTATTCCTAAGGACGATTTTGTAATAGTGGAGACTGTCCGCGGTGTTGAATTCGGTAGAGTTGTTACAGCCCGTAAACAAGTAGATGAAAACGATGTTGTCCTGCCATTGAAAAAGGTGCTACGGGTCGCTGATGCAAAGGATAAGCTTATTGTTGATGAGAACAAGGCAGCTGCAGAAGAGGCTTACTCTATATGTTGTCAAAAAGTCGTTGAGCATAAGCTGGATATGAAGCTAGTCGATGTGTCATATACTTTTGACAGAAATAAAGTCGTATTTTATTTTACAGCGGATGGTCGCGTGGATTTCCGTGATTTAGTTAAAGATTTAGCTGCCATATTCAGAACTCGGATAGAACTGCGCCAAATTGGGGTAAGGGATGAGGCCAAGATGCTTGGTGGCATTGGACCTTGTGGCAGAATGCTTTGCTGCTCCACATTTCTTGGAGATTTTGAACCCGTTTCCATCAAAATGGCGAAGGATCAAAATTTATCATTAAACCCTACAAAAATCTCAGGGTTATGCGGTCGATTGATGTGCTGTCTGAAATATGAAAATGATGAGTATGAAAGTGCGAAGGAAATGCTTCCTGATTTAGGTGAAATGATTAATACGCCTGGTGGCAAAGGCAAAGTAGTGGGGCTTAATATTCTAGAACGCGTACTTCAGATTGAACTAATCGAGCAGGAAAGAGTATTAGAGTATACTCTAGATGAGATTCTAAAAGAGGGAGCCGTTTCTATTCAAGCCACAGATTATTAAGGTGGTGGGAGAGCGTGGATAAGAAAGATATTTTTGAGTCGGTGACCAATATGGAAACCCAGATAGGCCAATTATATAAGCAGCTTGGAGAATTGAAGCAGAACTTAGCTGAAATTCTTGAGGAAAATCAGTCGCTCAAGCTGGAAAACGAGCACTTGCGTAATCGGTTAGGCCTTGTGGAAGTCGAAACTGCGCCTGCTACAGTAAAGGTTAAACAAAAGGTGAAAAACCGTACTGCTAGTGCGGACAAGGTTATGGATATCGGGGAAGGCTATGATAATTTAGCCCGTATCTATCAAGAAGGCTTCCATATTTGTAATCTGCATTTCGGCAGTTTACGAAAAGAAGGAGATTGCCTGTTCTGTTTATCTTTTTTAAATAAGAAGTGATAATGGAATAATATAAAAGAATGTTCCATCTCTTTTACGTGATAGATAGACCGTTTACAATATATAGTGATTCGGGGTCTGACGCATACTATGAGTCAGGCCCCTTTTTTGTACGATACAAATGTCGAAGCATGGGCCCTAAGCATGCTTTTTCTATACATAAATAGGAGGGTAACAGCAATGGTAGAACTTAAAGGAGACGAACGCCTGGATTATCTATTGGCCGAGAATTTAAGGATCATCCAGAGTCCATCGGTGTTCTCTTTTTCATTAGATGCCGTTTTATTATCGAGGTTCGTGAATGTTCCGATTCAAAAGGGGAAAATCGTGGATCTTTGCTCGGGGAATGGGGTCATACCATTGCTGCTGAGTACAAGAACGAAAGGGACAATTACGGGTGTTGAGATTCAAGAGCGTTTATATGACATGGCCCAGAGGAGCATGGACTATAATGGCGTATCCTCCCAAATCGAGATGGTTCATGGAGATATAAAAGAGATTCCAAAGCAGATTGGGTATAGCAAATATGATGTGGTTACTTGCAATCCACCCTATTTTCCGACGCCATCAATCGAGGAAATAAATAAAAATGAGCATTTTGCAATTGCCCGGCATGAAATCATGTGTAATCTTGAGGACGTCATGCGTGTTTCAAGTCAGTTGCTTCGTCAAGGTGGGAAAGCGGCATTCGTTCATAGACCTGGCCGCCTGATGGATATCCTGCGTTTGATGAGGATGTATAGGATTGAGCCGAAGCGACTGCAATTCGTTTATCCCAAAAGCTCGAAAGAAGCAAATACGATTCTTATTGAAGGGATAAAGGATGGGAACCCTGATTTAAAGATTCTTCCTCCCCTTGTCGTGTATAATGATCAAAATGATTATAATCCTGAAATCAGAAGGATTTTGTATGGAGAGGAATAAGCATTATTTTTATGTTTTGAAATGCAGGGACGGCAGCTATTACGCTGGGTATACAAATAACTTGGATCGTAGAATAGATGCTCATAATCAAGGCAAGGGGGCAAAGTATACGCGAGGGCGGACCCCGGTTGAATTGATTCATCATGAAATATTTGAAACCCAGACATTGGCCATGCAGGCTGAATATCAGTTTAAGCAACTGACAAGAAAACAAAAACAAAAGTGGATGGCAAAGGAGGATACATGATATGTGGCAGCAAAAGAGTTTTGAAAAAGAGGGATTGGAGCCAGCTCTATATCTGGTTCCTACGCCGATAGGAAACCTTGAGGATATGAGCTTTAGGGCTTTAAGAATCTTAAAGGAAGCGGATGTCATTGCTGCTGAGGACACGCGAAACACAAAGAAATTATGTAATTACTTCGAAATTTCGACACCTATCGTCAGTTATCATGAACATAATAAGGAATATAGCGGGAAGCAGATGCTAGAGAGGCTTCGATCAGGAGAGGTCATCGCATTGGTAAGTGATGCTGGTTTGCCGACGATTTCCGATCCGGGATATGAACTGGTTAAGGATGCGATTGCTGAGCAGTTTAAAGTCATACCGTTGCCGGGGGCAAATGCTGCATTAACGGCATTGATTGCATCGGGACTCGCTCCACAGCCTTTTTACTTTTATGGATTTTTACAGCGGGGTGCTAAGGAAAAAAAGCAAGAACTGGAAAAGTTAAAAAAGGTTGAATCGACATGGATCGTTTATGAATCGCCACATCGTTTAAAAGAAACATTGAAACATATGCACGATATTCTAGGTGACCGCCGTATAGTATTATGCCGCGAATTAACTAAGAAATTTGAAGAGTTCATTCGGGGGACGGTAGGTGAAGCATTGACGTGGGCGATGGAATCCGAGATCCGTGGTGAGTTCTGTTTAATAGTAGAAGGTGGGCAATGGTCGGAGGACGAATCAGAAGAAGTATGGTGGATGGCCCTTGATTTAGTCGGTCATGTTGACCATTATGTAGAAAACAAGCAGTTCAGTTCAAAGGATGCAATCAAGCAGGTGGCAAAAGATCGAAATATACAAAAACGTGATGTGTATCAAGCGTATCACATTGATATGGAATAAGGTTTACGATGGTAAATAAGCAAAAAAAACTTCCGAAGTCGGAAGTTTTTTATTTATATCACTTATTTAGAAGTAGCGAAGTTTTGTTGAATTTCTTGGATTAGTAATTCAGCACCTTCACGACTAAGAATCAATTTACCATTAGCAAGTGTAAGGTTGTTATCGGAAACTTCACCTGTAACTTGGCAAGTCATGTTTGGTTTGTATTTTTTCAAGATGATGCGCTCGTCATCAACATAAATTTCAAGAGCGTCTTTCTCAGCAATTCCCAATGTACGACGAAGTTCAATTGGAATAACGACCCGGCCTAACTCATCAACTTTACGAACAATACCTGTAGATTTCATATTGAAAATTCTCCTCTCAGATTACAATCTAGTACCCTATTTCTATTTTTTTCGTCAATATTCGACAAATTTTTTTATAAATATATAATACCAGCCATTCCCAAATACGTCAATGATTTATTTTCATTTTTTTGTAAAAAAAGAGTATGGCTGCATTTCCAAGGAACAAAAAGGGTTATAAAGAAAAAAAAGCGACCATGTCTTTGTAAATTTTAAAAATAATAGGCTACAAAGAACTACTCGCTTCACCACTATTCGACAAACTGTGCATGTAAGAATATCCTTCTCCTACTCTATTATATGACTAAATACAATTTAGTTTCAAAACAAAAGTTCTGAATTAAGGATAATTCTTCAAAAAAGCTATAACTTGTGAGTTGTTGCACAAAAAATGAATTTTAGGTATATTTTGTTGAGGTAAGAGGTAATGCTGACATAAGGGATGTTTACCCTTAAGCTTAATTGAGATTTTTATTCTATTAACATGGTGATTTGATTAGTGATTATTGTCGCATAGAATCGTATATAGCGTTAAAATAGAGATAATAGCTTTAAATATAGACTGAAGGTTTTTGGCCAGTCCTAAAGCCAGTTTTTCAAACGATGAGGAGGGAACGAAGTGCAAGATAAATTAAAAACATTTTATATCACGACACCCATATATTATCCGAGTGGTAATTTACATATAGGGCACGCGTATACGACAGTGGCAGGGGATGCCATGGCTCGTTATAAAAGGATGCGTGGCTTTGATGTCATGTATTTAACGGGCACTGATGAACATGGTCAAAAAATCCAGCGCAAAGCCGCGGAAGAAGGAATCACACCGCAGCAATATGTGGATAATATCGTATCGGGGATTAAAGAGCTCTGGGAAAAGCTTGATATATCTTATGATGATTTCATTAGGACAACAGAAGATCGTCATAAAGAGGTTGTAGCGAAAATCTTCAAAAGGCTATTGGATCAGGGTGATATATACTTGGACCAATATGAAGGGTGGTATTGTACACCTTGTGAATCTTTCTTTACGGAACGTCAGGTGGAAGAAAGCAATGGAAACTGTCCAGATTGCGGCAGACCGGTTGAAAAGGTAAAAGAAGAGTCTTATTTCTTTAAGATGAGTAAATATTCGGATCGATTACTGAAGTTTTATGAGGAAAACCCGGATTTCATTCAACCGGAATCCCGCAAAAACGAAATGATCAATAACTTCATTAAACCTGGACTGGAAGATCTGGCCGTTTCCCGTACGACGTTCGATTGGGGCATCAAGGTGCCAGGTGATCCGAAACATGTCATTTATGTATGGATTGATGCATTGACCAATTATATAACGGCATTAGGATATGGCACGGATAACGATTCTAAATACTTGAATTATTGGCCTGCTGATGTGCATCTGGTCGGAAAGGAAATAGTTCGCTTCCATACTATTTATTGGCCGATCATGTTAATGGCTCTGGATGTACCGCTTCCTAAGAAAGTCTTTGCCCACGGCTGGCTTCTCATGAAAGATGGTAAAATGTCCAAATCAAAAGGAAATGTAGTGGATCCTGTTACATTGATAGATCGATATGGCTTGGATTCTTTACGCTACTACCTATTGCGTGAAGTTCCCTTTGGTTCTGATGGAGTATTTACACCGGAGGGCTTTGTAGAACGAATCAATTTTGACCTGGCAAATGATTTAGGGAATTTATTAAACCGGACAGTGGCAATGGTCAATAAGTACTTTGATGGTGTGATTCCAAGTTACCAAGGATCGAATGGCGAATTCGAAAAGGCTTTGCTTGAAATGAATCAAGATACGGTAGGCAAGTATGAAGAAGCCATGGAAAACATGGAATTTTCAGTTTCGCTAACATCCATTTGGCAACTTGTGAGCAGAACTAACAAATTCATTGATGAAACTCAGCCATGGACTCTTGCTAAAGATGAATCAAGGAAAGAAGAGCTTGCTAGTGTCATGGTGCATTTGGCGGAATCATTACGCAGGACTGCAATTCTTTTGAAGCCTTTCTTGACGCAAACACCTGAAAAAATCTTTGCACAGCTTAACATCAAGGACGATGTTTTAAAATCTTGGGATAGCTTAGCGGAATTCGGTCAAATTCCTGCTGAAACAAAGGTTTTGAAAGGCGAGCCTATCTTCCCTCGTTTGGACATGGAAGAGGAAGTTTTATATATTAAAGAACAAATGCAGGGTGGAGCCCCTAAGGCCGAGGAAAAAGTGGAAGAGACTATTCCAGAGGTTGATGAAATCACTATTGATGACTTTACAAAAGTGGAGCTTCGTGTTGCCCAGGTCATGGAAGTGGAGCCGGTAAAGAAAGCGGATAAGCTTCTTAAACTGCAGCTTGATTTAGGCTATGAGAAACGTCAAGTCGTATCAGGGATTGCACAGCACTATAAACCTGAAGATTTAGTAGGCAAAAAAGTAATTTGTGTAACGAATTTAAAACCTGTTAAGCTGCGTGGCGAGCTCTCTCAAGGAATGATTTTGGCAGGCAGCCAGGATGGAGTACTCTCAGTGGCTACAATTGATTCAGCGATTCCAAATGGTTCAAAGGTGAAATAAACCCATAAAAACATAAAGGTGTTTCATATGAAACATCTTTATGTTTTTTTCTTTATGCTTTTGGATAAAGTACATGATTATAGGTTTGTTTTTTAGGTTTACAGTTACCTGTTGGGCATATAGGCCCTCTGTAATCTTTTTGTTACCTAAATGTGAAACATAAAACTTTCTATTTTTTATAAAATAGTGCTAGAGAGGAAGAAGAATAATGTTATTCGACACACACGTTCATCTAAATGCGGAGCAATTCAACGAGGATCTGGAAGAGGTCATCGAAAGAGCTAAGGAAGCAGGAGTGAATAATATGGTAGTCGTTGGTTTTGACCGGCCTACCATTACAAAGGCGATGGAATTAATAGAAACTTATGATTTCATGTACGCCGCAGTCGGATGGCATCCTGTGGATGCTATAGATATGACAGAAGAGGATTTACTATGGATTGAGGAATTATCCAATCATCCAAAGGTTGTGGCCATTGGTGAGATGGGACTTGACTATCATTGGGATAAATCACCGAAAGATGTTCAAATGGAGGTTTTCAGGAAGCAAATCCGGTTGGCGAAAAAAGTGGGGCTGCCCATCATCATTCATAATCGGGAAGCGACCGCGGATATCGTGAACATATTAAAGGAAGAAGAGGCATCTTTGGTGGGAGGCATCATGCATTGCTTTAGCGGAAGTGCGGAAACAGCCTTGGAATGTATTAATATGAATTTCTATATTTCATTGGGAGGCCCCGTTACCTTTAAAAATGCAAAAAAACCAAAAGAGGTGGCAGCAGCCGTACCTTTAGACCGGTTATTGATTGAAACAGATTGTCCATATTTAGCGCCCCATCCTTATAGAGGGAAACGTAATGAACCTTCCTATGTGAAGCTTGTTGCAGAACAAATTGCTGAAATCAAACAACTCCCGATAGAGGTAATTTCCCAAGCAACAACGGAAAATGCCAAGAAATTATTCGGCATTAACTGACAGTTTTTTTTACAATATCCCCCGGGGTTCGCTAGCTAAAATCGCATTTTTTAAGATTTCTACAAATCTCACACCATTTATAGGGGTATTATGTCGAGAAGTCGCCCTTTCCTTTTCAATGCGGAATATGCATAATAGGTAGTAATTTCCTAAATGAGAAGTGAATGGGTTGACAGCTTGATAACTATGTCTATATAATCACCGGGAGGAAGGAGGAGTTTTTCATTCTATTAAAAACTATGAAAAACCTTATTCCCAAACCTTTTGGGAAGAAGAGAATGGCAATTGCCATATGCAGTGCGATTCTTGTTTCTACAGCATTGGGAATACTAATCTATCAAGGAACAAAGCATACAGTTACAATAATGCTAGACGGAAAAAAACAGGTAGTGCGGACACACGCATCTACTGTAAATGATATGTTGAAAGATTTAGAGATTACCGTTCAAGCCGCAGACTATGTCCACCCATCAAGAGACAGCAAGGTTGATGATAATTTAGAGGTGGTCTGGAAGCCTGCGCAAAAAATCGTCATGGTTGAAGATGGTAAGGCAAAGGAAGTTTGGTCAACTACCGATACGGTAGGCGAACTTTTAAAAGAACAAGATCTTAATATAAAGGATCAGGATAAGATCACGCCTTCCAAAAATACGAAGCTGGAAGCGAATATGGAAGTTGCCATAGATAAAGCCTTTTCACTGAAATTAGTGGTAGGCGGAGACGAAAAACAGGTATGGTCAACTTCGACTACTGTCGCTGACTTTTTAAAGCAACAAGGAGTAAAACTCAATGATTTGGATCGAGTTGAGCCAGAATTAGCCGAAAAAGTTGAAGCGGAGAATACGGTAAACGTAATTCGAATTGAAAAAGTCACCGATGTAGTGGAAGAACCAGTTGACTTTGCTGTCATAACTAAAAAAGATGACTCCTTATCAAAAGGGAAAGAGAAAGTTGTCAAAGAAGGAAAAGACGGACTCATTTCTAAGAAATATGAAGTTATTAAAGAAAATGGCAAAGAGGTCAAAAGAGAATTACTTTCAGAAAAAGTAGTTCATAAAAAGCAGGATAAAGTTGTAACGGTCGGAAATCAAACGACGGTTGCCCAAGCATCACGCGGAGTAACCAACGTTAGTTCTACAAATGGAAAAGAAATATATGTATCATCAACAGCTTATACTGCAAGTTGTAAGGGCTGTTCCGGTGTCACGTCTACAGGCGTGGATCTTAAGAGTAACCCAGGTGCGAAAATCATTGCTGTCGATCCAAGCGTAATTCCTTTGGGGTCGAAAGTCTATGTAGAGGGATATGGCTATGCAGTAGCTGCTGACAAAGGCGGAGCAATAAAGGGAAATAGGATAGATGTCTTCTTTTCCTCAAAAAATGATGCATATCGCTGGGGTGTAAAGAAAGTAAAGGTTCGCGTATTGAACTAATAAGGTTTCTCTCGCAGGAGATGAATTCGTCTCCTGTTTTTTGACGTTTTATTTTCCATTTGTTGAAAAACCCTATGTAAAACTGTTTTAATAGGATAGACGTATCATTATTCCATAAGAGTTCATTATAGGCGTTTGAATTTTCATAAACGATTTTGACTGGATTTACTTACCATCCTACAAGTTTAATAAGAAAAGGGTGGGTATCTTTAGGGGGACCAGTTACATTTATTAAGAGCTAATCAAAGCGCTTGCGCTTTTCTGTATGGAGGAAAATATGAAAAAGATTAAAGAAATTATTGTTGTAGAAGGTAAAGACGATACAGTAGCGATAAAAAGGGCTGTTAATGCTGATACAATAGAAACGAACGGTTCTGCTGTGAATGAATCCTGTATCGAGCAGGTAAGACTTGCACAAGAGACACGAGGAGCCATCATTTTCACAGATCCTGATTTTCCTGGTCAAAAAATCAGGAATATAATTTCAGAACAAGTAAAGGGCTGTAAACACGCCTTTTTAACGAAGAAGGAAGCCCTTCCTAAGTCAGGTAGAGGGATAGGTGTGGAGCATGCTTCCCCCGAGGCCATTCGTAATGCCTTGAAGGACGCACAATTAATGGATGAAGAGGCTGCAGAAGAGATTTCACAGCAGGATTTAATAGATGCAGGTTTAATTGGAGGATCAGGTGCCAAGGAACGAAGGGAAAGACTTGGATCTATTTTGAAAATCGGATTTACGAATGGTAAACAGTTATATAAGAGACTAAAAATGTTCCAAATATCAACTGAGGCTTTTTATGAAGCAATGGTACAGATAAATCAGGAGGAAAAACATGAATAAGGATATTGCAACCCCTGTCAGAACGAAAGATATACTAAAGAAGTACGGATTCTCCTTTAAAAAGAGCTTAGGCCAAAACTTTTTAATTGATACGAATATCTTGAAGCGTATTGTCGAACATGCAAATTTGACAGAGGAAAGCGGCGCCATTGAAATCGGACCTGGGATCGGCGCATTGACGGAACAACTGGCGAAAAGCAGCAAAAAGGTTACGGCCTTTGAGATCGATCAGCGTTTACTGCCCATCTTATCGGATACACTGTCCCCTTATGACAACGTGAACATCATTCACGGAGATGTTCTAAAAGCGGATGTTAAGAAGGTCATTGAGGAGGAATTCGCTGGCTTTTCGGACCTGATGGTTGTTGCAAATCTGCCTTACTATGTCACGACACCCATTATATTAAAGCTATTATCTGAGGATCTTCCCATTAGAGGCATCGTGTGCATGCTGCAAAAGGAAGTCGCCGATCGAATTGCCGCTAAACCTGGGACAAAGGAATACGGTTCTTTATCCATTGCCATTCAATATTATACCGAAGCGGAAACAGTGATGATCGTGCCCAAAACGGTATTCATGCCTCAACCTAATGTCGATTCAGCTGTAATACGCCTTACTAGACGAGTTAAGCCAATCGTTGAAGTCCTGGATGAGGATTTCTTGTTCACTGTGACCCGGGCGAGCTTCGCGCAGCGCCGGAAAACGATTTTAAACAACTTAACCAGTCAGCTGCCAGATGGTAAATCGAAAAAAGAACTCGTACTTGCTGCTCTCGAAGCTTCGGATGTGGATCCATCCAGACGCGGTGAAACACTGAGCATAGAAGAATTTGGCCGCTTAAGTGATGCGTTATTGCCAAATTTTAAATGAAGAAGAAGTAAAAAAGTCAAAGTCGGAACGGGATCACTCCCAGCTTCCGGCTTTTTTTGTTCTGGATATGCCTTTCATGAATGGAATGTAACTAAAAATGTAGTCAATCCCCACCTTTCACCATTCAAGAATGGTTCGCATAACTTAAGAATGAAAATAAACTAGGGCGGGCTGAAAATAAGTCTTCTCATGGGGTGGGGCCATGAATATTCAAATAAACGATATTGTTGGTCGGGTTTCTTATAAATGCGACCTGGTGTTCCGGGTAATTGATATCCGTGATGTAGATGGAAGACGTGAAGCGATTCTTTATGGGGAAGATTTCCGATTGATTGCAGATGCACCTTTTCAAGATTTAATGCTCATAAATGATAATGAAAGAAGTGACCGACAAAGGTCCAATGAGGTATTACAAGAACAATCTTACCGCTTATTAACACAAGATCTTGAGCTGCAACAACAAAAAAACGGATATCAATCCAGTAATGGTTACCGGTATAGCGGTGAATATTTTCAGATACCAGGCAGGGTCCTCCATGTTGATGGGGATGCATCTTACTTAAGGAAATGCCTGGATCTATATCAGAAATTCAGTATTCCAGTCAATGGTGTCTATTGCAGTGAAAAAGAAATGCCGCAAAGAATCGGCGGGCTGTTGGATCATTACAGGCCGGATATCCTTGTTGTCACAGGGCATGATGCCTATTCAAAATCAAAAGGACCAATGTCCGATATCAATGCTTACCGTCACTCTAAGGACTTTGTACAGACAGTTAGAGAAGCGAGAAGGAAGGTTTCACATTTAGACCAATTGATAATATTTGCAGGAGCTTGTCAATCTCATTTTGAGTCGCTTATCCAAGCTGGGGCAAATTTTGCAAGCTCCCCTTCCCGTGTTAATATTCATGCTCTTGATCCAGTATATATTGTCGGAAAGGTAAGCTTTACGCCTTTTACTGAGCATATTCATGTATGGGATGTCCTTCGGAATACATTAACGGGAGAGAAGGGGTTAGGCGGAATTGAGACAAAAGGTGTGTTACGGACCGGGCTGCCTTTCAAGCCATTTCAGGAAGAATGAACGAGCTGCATTTTGAAAGAATGCAGCTTGCTTTTAACATGTCGGAATTCGGATATACTCAAAAAAATCGAGTTTTTTTGAGGAGTAACGACACTAAATGATGTTTTAATTACGAAAATTCAGCTTGATTAAAATGAAATAGTTCGTTTACATAATTTTTCATTTCCCAGGATATAATAAAATTGTTCGCGATTTTGCCGAATTTTAGATAAAAATATATTGACTACATTTTTAAGTGCTGATATAATTTATTATTTTGTTTGCGTATATTTGTGAATTGTGATATACTTAACTTAGTGAGGTGGACCGAAAATGCCAAAAACTCTAGCTGATATTAAAACTGCACTTGATTCAAACCTAGGCAAAAGATTGCTTTTAAAAGCAAACGGTGGAAGAAGAAAGACTGTAGAACGTTTTGGAACTTTGGCGGAAACTTATCCGGCTGTTTTTGTAATTGAGCTCGACCAAGATGAAAATGCGTTTGAAAGAGTATCTTACAGCTATGCGGATGTTTTAACGGAAACCGTGGAACTAACATTTTTAAACAAACAACAAGAGATGTAACTTAGACGAGGCAGTGAACAATTATGTTTGCTGCTTTTTGTTTTGTATAAATTACCTGTGCGGACCAATATAGGCTTAAAAAGGATGTAATGAAATAGCGTATGATGCAAACACTAGGCATGTGACAGCATGTGAAAGGGGTTGTTTCGCTTGAGCAGGAAAAAAGGGATTATGTCAGATGGTCTTAAAGAAGAATTGGCAAAAGAACTTGGATTTTACGATGTTGTCCAAAAAGAAGGCTGGGGAGGAATCCGAGCCAGGGACGCAGGTAACATGGTAAAACTTGCTATCGAAAAAGCACAACGCCAATTGGTGAACAAAGAGTAAGATAACACTTAATTGTATCATGCTGTCCTTGTGAATGAAGCCGGACTCTTTATACAATGTATAGCACTATTCATTTTTGCTTACATTGTAGATAAGGAGTCTGGTTTTTTTATGTATCGGTAAATGCTATATGGGTATGTAGCAGGTCTTTTGGGGTGCAGGAACGAGTGGCTCTCCCATGTACCTACATGTGTCTATTCTCCTCTAAAGGTCAATCTTAGCTTGAATACATTGAAATTACGATGAAAAAACCTTTAGAATATAAACAAATATGATAGAATAGGACAAGAACTTTTAAGAACGTTAAAGTAGGTGGACATATTGAAGCTTATGGAAAAAGCCCCGGCTAAAATTAATTTGGCTTTGGATGTGCTTTTCAAACGGCCTGATGGGTATCACGAAGTGGAAATGATCATGACGACAGTCGACCTTGCCGATAGAATTGAACTAAAGGAAATAAAGGGAAACCAAATTAAAATTCTATCCCATAATCGATTTGTTCCGGATGATCATCGGAATTTAGCTTATCAAGCCGCTTTTATACTAAAGGAACGTTTTGGGATCAATAAAGGTGTTTCTATAACTATAGAGAAAAATATACCCGTAGCAGCGGGACTTGCTGGTGGAAGCAGTGATGCCGCAGCTACCTTGAGAGGCTTAAATAGACTGTGGAAGCTTGGTCTTTCCATGGATGAGCTTGCGGAAATAGGAGCTGAAATTGGCTCGGATGTGTCATTTTGTGTCTACGGAGGAACGGCATTGGCCAGAGGGCGCGGGGAAAAAATTACGCATCTTCCTGCACCGCCAAAATGCTGGGTCATTTTGGCCAAACCGACAATCGGTGTTTCTACGGCCGATATATACAAAAGGCTCCAAGTATCAAAAATGGAGCATCCGGATGTACCTGGAATGATTTCGGCTATTAACGAAAACAGTTACGAGGATGTATGTCAGGGTTTGGGCAATGTTCTAGAGCAAGTGACATTGCAGTTGTACCCGGAAGTTGCGAATATTAAAGATCAAATGAAGACATTTGGAGCAGACTCGGTCTTAATGAGCGGAAGTGGTCCGACCGTGTTTGGTTTAGTGGAACATGATTCGCGCATGCAAAGAATTTATAACGGACTTCGGGGATTCTGTGATCAAGTCTATGCGGTTCGCTTATTAGGTGATCGAAACAACCTTGAATAGATACGTACATTAGTGGTATAGTTGCATTATAATATTCGGAATTCACAAAGGGGGTGTCTCAATGAAATTTCGTCGCAGCGAGAGGCTAGTCGATATGACCAATTATTTATTAGAACATCCAGGGGAACTTGTTTCGCTGACATATTTTGCTGAAAGGTATAGTTCGGCAAAATCATCGATCAGTGAAGATTTGACAATCATCAAAGATACCTTTGAACAACGTGGGATAGGATCTTTAACGACCGTTCCAGGTGCAGCGGGCGGAGTGAAGTATATTGTTTCCATCAAGGAAGATGAAGCCAATGCCTTCATTGACGGATTATGCAAAACAATTGCCAGTCCCGAAAGGTTACTCCCTGGCGGCTATCTATATATGACAGACATATTAGGGCATCCACAAACCGTGAATAAGGTTGGAAGGATAATCGCTTCCATGTATGCCAAAAAGAATGTCTCAGTCATAATGACAATGGCAACTAAAGGTATATCATTAGCATACGCCGTGGCAAATTATTTGAATGTTCCAGTTGTCATTGTAAGAAGGAATAATAAAGTAACGGAAGGTTCCACAGTGAGCATCAATTATGTTTCTGGATCTTCAAAAAGAATTCAGACCATGGTACTCTCTAAAAGAAGTTTGGTTGAGGGTTCGAATGTATTGATTGTAGATGATTTCATGAAAGCTGGGGGTACCATTAATGGTATGGTCAGTTTATTGGATGAATTTAAGGCAACAGTTGCCGGAATTGCGGTTCTGGTCGAATCAGAACATACAGAAGAATGTCTTGTCGAGGACTATGTTTCATTAATCAAGTTGACGCAGGTGGTTGAAAGAGACAAAAAAATCAATGTCAGCCGAGGAAATTACTTTTTGAAAAATGAATAGGGGGAATCATTTCATGAAAACGATACATACGAATGAAGCACCGGCAGCGATAGGCCCATACTCACAAGGCGTGATCGTCGATAAGTTATTTTTCAGTTCAGGACAAATCCCACTTACTGCTTCTGGTGAATTGGTAACGGGCAATGTTAAGGAACAAACACACCAGGTCTTTCAGAATCTCCAAGCTGTATTGAAAGAAGCGGGAGCCTCATTAGAATCGGTTATTAAAGCTACGGTATTCATTAAAAGCATGGATGATTTCGGTTCGATTAATGAAGTTTACGGTGAATATTTTTCTAGTCACAAACCTGCCCGCTCTTGTGTAGAGGTAGCACGACTTCCTAAAGATGTACTAGTGGAAATTGAAGTGATTGCGCTCGTTAAATAAACGGGCGTTTTTTTTGTGCTTTCAGGGGGAATTCATAATGGATGATTTTTCAGTAAAAAAAGGGTGTTTTCTATTATTTTTGAAAACTAGGCTGAATTTTCTAAAAAACTTACAGATAATAGAAGGAGTTCACGTTTTTTTGTTGAATATGTACTTTAAGTTTTAACAACAACAAAAAGGGATGGTGAGCTTAAATGGAAGTAACTGACGTAAGATTACGCCGTGTGAATACGGACGGTCGTATGAGAGCTATCGCATCAATTACACTGGATAATGAATTTGTGGTTCATGATATTCGTGTGATCGACGGAAACAATGGTTTATTTGTAGCAATGCCAAGTAAACGAACTCCAGATGGAGAATTCCGGGATATCGCTCATCCTATCAATTCATCTACACGCGGGAAAATTCAAGAAGCTGTCTTAACAGAATATCATCGATTGGGAGAACTTGAAACTGAACTAGAGGAAGCTGGAGCTGGAGCTTCTTAATTGACTATACTTTCAACCTTTAAATTTATAATTCGTGCACCTAGAGCCTACTTCATAAGTAGTGCTCTTTTTTATTTTATTCGGAAAGGAGCGGTATAGAACATATCACTTTTTTAGACAAGTTACGACTTATTTGGGTTAAAATGTAATATCCGCGATGGTATCTTCAAAAGTTTAAATACCCAATCTTTTTATTTTTCAAACCCTTTTAAACGTCTTGATTTTAAAATCTTTGTAAGTGCGATTACGTGATCAATATTAATGAAGGTCGCCTTATCATCTAGTCATGGAAATAAAGTGGAGAAGCTAACCAGATTTCGGAATGGGGGTTTGCGATGGATGCATTGCTTCTTAATGGTATCCACACAGGGCATTAAGCGATACAAGCAGTGATTTGGAATAGTGGGGGGCACGTTGTTGTAAGGGGGAGAAGGAGGGTTTCTGTAATTATGTTCATACTCGAAAAACATCGCAACAGTCATATAATTATTATTTGAGTGGTTCGTATAATCCTAAGAGTCCCATTAATAATGTTAGTAAGTCTGTTAAAAATGGAAATTTTTTTACCTAAGCTGTTGACAATAATATGTACTTTTAATTGTTACCTTGAAAAGAATCACTATTTGAGATAATATTTTTAGTGGATAAAAAGGTAAATATGGAGGCCTGTTATGAGTAATCGCTATGCAATAGTATTGGCCGCTGGGCAAGGTACTAGGATGAAATCTAAGCTTTATAAGGTTTTGCACCCTGTTTGCGGAAAACCAATGGTACAACATGTTATCGATCAAGTCAAACAACTTCAAATAGAAGATATTGTAACAGTCATCGGCCATGGGGCTGAAAAAGTTCAAGAACAACTTGGTGATTCATGCAAGTATGCCTTACAAGATCAGCAATTGGGTACGGCACATGCTGTCATGCAAGCGGAAAGCGTTTTATCCGAAAAAAGTGGCACAACCCTTGTCATTTGCGGAGATACGCCTTTGATTAAAGCTGAAACGATGGAAGAGCTTATAGCATTGCATGAGCAAAGTCAGGCGAAAGCAACAATCTTAACGGCATATGCAGATGACCCGACTGGCTATGGAAGAATTCTTCGCAGTGAAGACGGCTTTGTAAAAAAAATCGTCGAGCATAAGGATGCCTCTGATGAAGAAAGATATGTTAAGGAAATAAATACCGGTACATATTGCTTCGATAACCAAGCTTTATTTAGCGCGCTGAAAAAAGTTTCAAATGAAAATGTCCAAGGAGAATATTACCTACCGGATGTTATTGAAATTTTAAAACAAGAAGGCGAAATAGTGACGGCCTTCCAATCGAGTGATTTCGAGGAAACGTTAGGCGTAAATGATCGAGTGGCTTTATCACAGGCTGAGCAAATTTTACGGAAACGCATCAATGAATCACATATGAGGAATGGTGTAACGATCATCGACCCGCTTACTACGTACATTGAAGCAGATGTGCAAATAGGACAGGATACGGTCATTAACCCTGGGGCATGCATAAAAGGGAATAGTATTATCGGGCAGGATTGCTTGATTGGTCCGAATTCTGAAATCAGTAATTGTGAAATTGGTGATGGAACGGAAATCCTCCAATCGGTCGTTCATGAAAGCAGTATTGGAAGTTCCGTAAAAATCGGTCCTTTTGCACATGTTAGACCTCATTCTGATATCCGGGATTCCGTAAAAATCGGTAATTTTGTAGAAATTAAAAAGACCATTTTTGGCAAAGGAAGCAAAGCCTCTCATTTAAGTTATATTGGTGACGCAGAGGTTGGAGAGAATGTTAATATAGGCTGCGGATCTATTACCGTAAATTACGACGGGAAAAATAAACATTTGACGAAGATTGAAGACAATGTCTTCATAGGCTGCAATTCTAACCTTGTTGCACCTGTGACGATTGGAGAAGGGGCATATGTAGCTGCAGGGTCAACCATCACACAAGATGTACCTCAGGAAGCTCTATCCGTTGCTCGGGCTCGTCAAGTTAACAAAGAAGATTATGTGAATAAATTGAAATTTAATAAATAACCGACGGAGGTCATCATGTCAAATCAGTATTTAGATCCTAATTTAAAAGTATTCTCTTTAAATTCAAACTTTGGTTTAGCTCAAGAGATTGCTGCTGCAATCGGTGTTGAACTTGGTAAATGTAGCGTAACAAGTTTCAGTGATGGTGAAGTTCAGATTAACATTGAAGAAAGTATTCGTGGTTGTGACGTTTACGTGATCCAATCAACAAGCCAACCAGTCAATGAAAATTTAATGGAACTTTTAATTATGATCGATGCTCTTAAACGTGCTTCAGCTAAAACGATTAATATTGTTATGCCATATTACGGTTATGCCCGCCAAGACCGTAAAGCACGTGCCCGTGAACCAATTACAGCTAAACTTGTTGCAAACCTTTTAGAAACTGCTGGTGCCCACCGTGTCATCACATTAGATCTTCACGCGCCGCAAATTCAAGGTTTCTTCGATATTTTGATCGATCACCTTGTTGCTGTTCCAATTTTAGCGGATTACTTCAAAGAAAAAGATTTAAGTGATATTGTCATCGTTTCTCCTGATCATGGTGGTGTGACGCGTGCCCGTAAAATGGCAGATCGCTTAAAAGCACCGATTGCCATTATCGATAAACGCCGCCCAAGACCGAATGTGGCTGAAGTCATGAACATCATCGGTAATATTGAAGGCAAAACAGCGATCCTGATCGACGACATCATCGATACGGCAGGTACTATTACACTTGCGGCAAATGCACTTGTAGAGAATGGTGCTAAAGCAGTGTATGCTTGTTGTACACACCCAGTCCTTTCAGGTCCTGCCATCGAAAGGATTCAAAATTCAACGATAAAGGAATTGGTCGTGACTAACACGATCGCCCTATCGGAAGACAAGAAAATCGATAAAATCAGTGGACTTTCTGTAGCACCTTTGATTGCAGAGGCAATTATTCGTGTCCATGAGGAACAATCAGTCAGCACATTATTCGATTGATAAAAATTAATAGACTTAACCTTAACATGGCGGGCCTTTGGGCTCGCCATGTTTTTGGTTCAAAGACGCAATATTTTGAAAATATTTAATTCTTAGTTGACAGGTGTGAATACTAATAATAAAATGATGGTACAAATAAATTTCATCTTTATGGAATGAAGAAAACTCTTGGAATTCATACATACTGAACGCCGATCGGTCCACCGAAGGCTCCTTTCACTTACCACTGAACACTAGGCATCTTTTTGCCCTATTGTCCTTTTGGTGAAGAAAAGGAGCTTTTTATTTTTATATAAATTTGAGAAGGGTGTGCAAATATGAAAAAACGAAATGTAGTGCTGTTGTCCATTCTTAGCATCTTCATGCTGATATTAAGTGCATGTGGGCAGGAAAAAAACAGTTCCAAAAGTGTTGACGCAAAGGAATCCGATAAGACGATCCGAATCGGTTATCAAAAATTCGGGACATTAAATATTTTAAAATCAAAAGGAGAGCTGGAAAGCCATTTAAAAGAAGTGGGGTATACGGTCGATTGGACTGAATTCCCTGCAGGCCCTCAACTACTTGAAGCCTTGAATGTCGGCAGCATTGATTTTGGGCACACAGGGGAGGCGCCACCGATATTTGCACAAGCAGCCAATGCACCACTTGTCTATATTGCTAATCAGCCGGCAAACCCTTCGGGAGAGGCTATAGTCGTGCAAAAGGATTCACCCATTAAAAATGTGAAAGATTTAAAAGGTAAGAAGGTTGGCTTGAATAAAGGTTCAAATGTTCATTACCTATTGGTCAAAGCGTTAGAGGAAGCAGGTCTTACTCTTGATGACATTCAGCCAGTCTACTTGCCACCTGCTGATGCGAGGGCTGCTTTTGAAGGAAACCAAATCGATGCCTGGGTAATATGGGATCCATTTTTATCGGCGGCGGAATTGGAACTTAAAACGAAAACGATTCGGGATGGAGAAGGGCTAGTGGCGAATCGTGAATTCTTTTTGGCAACTGATTCATTTGCCGAGAATGAAGAGGCTTTGAAGATCATTAAAGAAGAACTGATAAAAGTTGATAAATGGATTGAAGGAAATCCAACGGATGTCGCTGAGTTTTTATCTCCGGAAATTGGAATAAGTGTGGAGGCATTAGAAAAAACATTAAAAAGAAAAGATTATGGGCTTGAGGAGATTTCCAGTACGGTTTTGGATGATCAACAAAAGATTGCCGATACATTTTTTAATCTTAAATTAATTCCAAGCAAGATTAATGTTCTAGATGCATCTGCAGATGCTAAAAAAAATTAAGGGGGAAAATAATATGAAAGTATTTTGGTTTTTGCCATCACATGGGGAAAGTCGCTATTTAGGATCGACAAAGGGAGGGAGAGCGATTACACTTCCTTATTTAAAACAAATAGCACAGGCAGTCGATCATTTAGGTTTTGAAGGGGCTTTGCTTCCAACAGGTCGTTCCTGTGAGGATGCTTGGGTAGTGGGTTCTTCATTGATTTCTGCAACGGAAAGAATGAAATTTTTAGTTGCGATTCGTCCAGGTTTAATGTCGCCAACCTTAGCTGCACGTATGGCTTCAAGCTTCGACCGGTTGTCGAATGGCCGTCTTTTGATCAATGTTGTAACTGGGGGGGACCCAGTCGAATTGGCAGGGGATGGCGTGTTTCTAAATCATAAGGAACGCTATGAGCAAACAAATGAATTTCTCGATATCTGGAGAAAGGAAATGTCTGGTGAGAGTGTGGACTTTGAAGGGGAGCACTTAAAGGTGGAAGGTGGAAATATTCTGTTGCCACCTGTACAAAAACCGTACCCACCGCTCTATTTCGGAGGTTCATCCGATCCAGCCATCGATATATCGGGTAAACATATTGATGTCTACTTGACTTGGGGTGAGCCGCCGGTGCAAGTGGCTGAAAAAATTGAAAAGGTACGTAAAAAAGCAGCAGAGTATGGACGTGAAGTCAGATTTGGCATTCGCATGCATGTCATTGTAAGAGAAACGGAAGAAGAAGCTTGGGAGGCAGCGGAGGAACTCATTAAATATGTGGATGATAAAATGATTGAAAATTCACAAAAGATTTTTGAACGATTTGATTCAGTGGGACAAAAGAGGATGTCGCAACTTCATAATGGAAACAGGGATTCACTCGAAATCAGTCCAAACTTATGGGCAGGTGTAGGTCTTGTGCGCGGTGGTGCCGGTACAGCACTAGTCGGAAGTGCAGAAAATGTTGCCGCTAGAATGAAGGAATATGAAGAAATCGGAATAGAATCTTTTGTTTTATCCGGGTACCCTCATCTAGAAGAAGCGTACCGTGTGGCGGAATTATTATTCCCTTTGCTCCCTGTCGAACAGCTGGAAGTTCCCGTTTCGAAAGCGACGAGTCCATTCGGGGAAATACTGGCAAATGACCACTACCCTACAAAAGGAAGTGAAAAAGAAGATGCAGGCAAAGTTAAACAAAAAGTTCAATAGGTTTTCCCTCATATCTTGGATCGTACCCATTCTACTCTTGGTAATTTGGCAGCTGCTGTCTTTGTGGGGAATTCTGTCGGAACGGATATTACCCGCCCCGACTGAAGTCTTTCAGGCTGGCGTCGCTTTATTGAAAACAGGGGAACTTATAGATTACATTGGCATCAGTGCCCAGCGGGCCTTCATCGGCTTTTTAATCGGCGGAATTATTGGTTTTGTACTAGGGTTGTTAAATGGGTTATCATCCATTGCCGAAACATTATTCGATACTTCACTTCAAATGTTGCGTAATATACCGCATTTAGCGTTAATACCGCTTGTAATCTTATGGTTTGGTATAGAAGAAGAAGCGAAAATATTCCTTGTCGCCTTAGGAGTTCTATTCCCTATCTATTTAAATACATTTCATGGCGTGAAATCAGTGGATAAAGGTTTAATTGAAGCGGCGAGGGTTTATGGGTTAAATGGTTTTTCTTTATTCTGGAATGTGATTCTCCCTGCTGCCTTTCCATCCATTTTGGTGGGTGTCCGCTTCTCCCTTGGAATCATGTGGGTCACATTAATTGTTGCAGAAACAATATCCGCTAATTCTGGAATTGGATATATGGCTATGAATGCACGGGAATTCATGAGGATGGATATCGTTGTACTCAGCATTCTCTTATATGCTTTATTAGGAAAAGTATCGGATGTTTTTGCCAAAATAGTTGAAAAAAGATGCTTAAAATGGCATCCATCATACCAATGAGGAGGCCTTTATTATGAAAAGTGGAAATTCATTGGAGTTGCAGGGTGTAAAAAAGGACTTTGGGGAATTTGAGGTTTTAAAGGGGATGGACCTTACTTTTAAAAAAGGGGAATTCATAGCGATTGTCGGTAAGAGTGGGTGTGGAAAGAGTACCTTACTACGTCTTGTGGCAGGTCTGGATAAGCCGACAGGCGGGAAGATCCTGGTAAATGGAAAGCCATTAAATGGACTGAATAAATCGTCCCGTACGATGTTTCAGGATGGCAGGCTTTTTCCTTGGAAAAAAATCCTCCAAAATATTGGTGTCGGATTAAAAGGGGATTGGAAGCCGAAAGCTATGGAGTTACTGGAGCAAGTGGGGCTTGCAGATCGAGCAAATGATTGGCCATCCGTTTTATCGGGAGGGCAGAAACAAAGGATAGCCTTAGCGAGGGCATTGGTGAACGAACCTGACATTCTTCTTTTGGATGAGCCGTTAGGGGCATTGGATGCATTGACGAGGATTGGCATGCAAAGGCTTATAGAGGAACTATGGAGGAAAAGGGATTTTACTGCCTTACTCGTTACACATGATGTTGAAGAAGCCGTACTCCTTGCTGACCGTGTCATACTAATCGAAGAAGGTAAAGTCGTCATGAACAAGGAAATCAATCTGCCGAGACCACGGCAAAAGGATAATCTACAATATTCATCATTAGCTGCCCAAATTCTTAACAGAGTCATGCAAGAGGGAAAAGTGGAAAAACAGGCGATTCACGCTTAGGAACAAAAAGAATGAAAAAATTTTTTTCGGTGAAATTCCTTTGTTTACCATATGTTTGCGCTTAGTGAAGCCTCCCGATTTTACCTTTCATGTTTAACGCCCCACTATTTAGGGAAATGTTAAATATAGAGAAACTTGTAATTTAGAATTAGGAAGGCGGAGGATAGTATGAGTAATTTATTAGCTGCAAAGGAACGTACGGATTTAAAACACTCTAATCTAAGGAATTTGAGAGAAAGCGGCGAAATCCCGGCGATAGTATATGGCAATCAAAATGATAGTACCGCCATTTCGGTGAATAATATTGAACTTCAAAAGACGATCAAGGAAATAGGCCGTAATGGTATCATTTCTTTGGAATTGGAAGGCAAGAGTTATAAAGTCATGCTCTCTGACTATCAAAAGGATCCGATAAAGAACTTCATTTATCATGCTGACTTTTTAATTGTGGATATGTCCGCTCAGTTACAGGCACAAGTTCGCATCAATCTTGTGGGTGTCAGTAAAGGAGTGAAAGACGGTGGGGTTCTTCAGCAGTCTCTTCATGAAGTAACGGTCACAGCTAAGCCTAATGATATTCCTGAGTCTATAGATGTTGACGTTACCGAACTTCAGGTAGGTGATACAATCTACATATCCGATATCAAATCGAATGAGCAAGTTACAATCGACAACGATGGTGAAGAAGTAGTTGCATCTGTTTTGGCTCCTCGTCAGGAAGAGGAAATAAGTACGGGTGAACAGCAAGATGGCGGTATCCCCGATAATGAAGAGGGCCGGGAAACCAAGGCTTCACCAGAGTCATGATGCCGGGATTAAACAAGTGAATCATGATATAATAGGCGTAGCTCTTAATGAGTTACGTCTTTTCAATCTCTGGATGTTCTGATTATACAGACCAGACCATTTTTAGGAGTGGAGTTCTTTAATTAGTATTTTTTTCTAATTAGTTCTCCGGTCGCTTGCAGGCCAGCTTGAAATTAGGGTACTATTTTTCTAAGGTCAATGATCTTGGAAAAACTTCGTCCCAACGTAACTCCCTAAATAACCGTAATGACGGAGTGTGAATCATGAAAATTATTGTAGGGTTAGGGAACCCAGGTAAACAATATGAAAAAACCCGGCATAACGTCGGATTTGAAGTAATAGATGAATTATCCAGAAAATGGTCGGTTCCGCTTGATCAAGCTAAACATAAAGGAATATATGGTGTAGGAATGGTAAAGGGAGAAAAAGTTTTATTGCTTAAACCCTTAACCTACATGAATTTATCAGGAGAATCCATTTCTGCTGTCATGCATTTCTTTAAGGTGGATATAGCGGATGTAGTTGTTATATATGATGACCTCGATTTGCCTCCAGGGAAGCTTCGTCTTCGTCAAAAAGGAAGCGCAGGCGGCCATAATGGGATAAAATCTACAATTGCACATTTGGGTACGCAAGAATTCAACCGCATCAGAATAGGCATTGGCCGACCGATTGGCCGTATCCCAGTACCTGATTACGTTTTAGGACGTTTTTCGCCTGAAGAATATGATCATGTAGGGGCGACAATCGAAAAAAGTGCAGCTTCTTGTGAAGCCTGGTTGGAAAAACCATTTATACAGGTCATGAACGAATATAACCAATAAGCTAAGAGTAGATATAAGTAAAGAATAATATCTTCCTGTTTCGCTGAATAATTCCCCCCTACTTTTGTACATACTAACACTATTATAAAATAGGGGGTTACGAAATGGCTCTCCATTATCGATGCCGACATTGCGGAACTAAACTGGGCTCAATCGAGGCACACTCACTGAGTACGGAGCAGTTAGGTTTTAATCAACTTACTGATGAAGAGCGACAAGAGATGATCGTTTATGATTCTGAGGGAGATATGCATATAAGGGCGATATGTGAAGATTGCCATGAATCACTGCAAAGAAACCCTGAATTATATGAAAACGATTATATTATTCATTAGCGGGAGAGGGCTTTGGACAAAATCCAAAGCATTTTTCCGTTTGTCTTGTTTACAGAAGCACATAAAATGAAATTGCCGTCAATTAAAAGAACGCTTGGTTGAATTGGCCAAGTTCAAATACAATGATTTTAGGTTTTCGCACGTTAAAGAGAGGGGGGAAAGAAAATGAATGGATTACAAAACTTGTTCTCCAAACAAGATGATGTTCATTCGTTAATTGCCGGCATTGATGAAGGACTTAAGGAACAAATGGTCTCTGGTTTGACAGGTTCCTCGAGATCACTATTGCTGGCTTCCGTATATGAAAAAACAAATAGGCCGATTTTATTAGTAACCCATAATTTATTGCAGGCTCAAAAATTCCATGAGGACTTATCCAGCTTTATTCCTGAGGAAGAATTATATATATATCCTGCCAATGAATTGATTGCGGCTGATTTAAGTGTAGCCAGTCCAGAATTAAGAGCCCAACGCGTAGAGGCATTGAACTTTTGGGCGGAGGGGAAGAAAGGGATTGTCATTGCGCCAATTCCAGGGGTGCGCCGTGTGCTTCCTTCAAAGGATATCTGGAAGAGGCATCAGCTTACGTTTAATTTAGGGGAAGACATCGAGCTCGAATCAACACTTAATAAATTTATTGCCATGGGCTATAACCGGTCTGAAATGGTTGCCTCCCCAGGGGAATTTAGCATCCGGGGCGGTATAATCGATATTTATCCCATCACGGAACCTAATCCAATACGAATTGAATTATTCGATACGGAAATAGATTCAATAAGGACTTTTTCGAGTGAAGATCAGCGTTCTATCGAGAAACTCAAGAAAGTGATGATCGGTCCCGTTAGTGAGGCTTTGCTAGAAACAGAGCACATCGAAAGAATCATAACAAGGCTTGAAAGCGGTTTAAGTAAAAGCTTGAAGAAACTTAAAGATGAGAAAGCAAAGGAACAACTTGTTCAAACGGTCAGCTATGAACTTGAACAGTTGAAAATGGGGAATAAACCCGACCAAATCTTTAAATACTTAAGCTTAGCTTATGAGAATCCAGCTAGTTTAATAGATTATTTACCTGTAAATGGCTTGGTGTTCTTGGATGAAATCAGTAGAATTCAGGAGATTAATGATTCTCTGGAAAAGGAAGAGGCTGGTTGGTACACGGACCTTTTAAGTCAGGGACAAATTATCCATGACATAAAATTGGCACATCCCATGCAGGAATTAATAATGAAATCTAACAGCCCGTTTGTCTACCTTTCATTGTTTTTACGACATGTACCGCATACGAATCCTCAGAATATCCTGAATTTTGCCAGTAAACAGATGCAAAATTTCCATGGACAGATGAATGTGTTCAAAGCAGAATTAGAACGTTGGAAAAAAGGGAATTTTACTGTCGTCATTCTTGGACAGGATGAGGAACGGGTGAAAAAGCTGCATTCAGTTTTAGCCGATTATGATATAGAGGCGGCAGAACTTTTTGATGCAAATAGCATTCTTCCAGGTAAAGTACAGATTTTACGAGGAAGCCTTAATAGCGGCTTTGAATTACCTATGCAGAAATTCAGTATCATCACGGAAACGGAATTGTTCAATAAGAAGTCCAAGAAATCAATGCGAAGACAGAAACTATCGAATGCGGAGCGCATCAAGAGTTATTCAGAACTAAAAATCGGTGACTACGTCGTTCATGTTAACCATGGTATCGGGAAATATTTAGGAATTGAAACCCTTACGATAAATGGTGTCCATAAAGATTATCTGCATATTCGTTATCAAGCGGATGACAAATTGTATGTTCCTGTTGATCAAATTGATCTTGTTCAAAAGTATGTCGGTTCTGAAGGGAAAGAACCTAAGCTTTATAAGCTTGGCGGAACGGAATGGAAACGTGTCAAAAGTAAAGTACAGTCCTCAGTTGAAAACATAGCTGATGATTTAATCAAGTTATACGCCGAAAGGGAAGCCGCAAAGGGCTATGCTTTTTCGCCTGATGGTGATATGCAGAGAGAATTTGAAACATCTTTCGCTTATAACGAAACAGAAGATCAAATACGTTCTATAGTTGAAATCAAAAAGGATATGGAACGGGAGCGGCCAATGGATCGTTTATTATGCGGTGATGTCGGCTATGGGAAGACAGAGGTAGCCATCCGTGCCGCTTTTAAAGCCATTATGGACGGCAAGCAAGTTGCATTTCTTGTTCCGACCACAATCCTCGCCCAGCAGCATTTTGAAACACTTAGAGAACGTTTTCAGGATTATCCCATTTCGATTGGCCTTATGAGCCGTTTCCGGACAAAAAAACAGCAAACGGAAACGATTAAAGGACTGAAGGCTGGCACGGTGGATATTGTCGTTGGCACGCACAGGATTTTATCCAAAGATTTAGTGTACCGTGATTTGGGTTTGCTGATCATTGATGAAGAACAGCGTTTTGGTGTTACTCATAAGGAGAAGATCAAACGGTTAAAAACCAATGTGGACGTGCTGACTCTGACTGCGACGCCGATTCCGAGGACCCTTCATATGTCCATGCTGGGCGTGAGGGATCTGTCCGTCATCGAAACACCGCCTGAGAACCGTTTCCCAATTCAAACTTATGTCATGGAGTATAATGGCTCGTTGGTAACGGAAGCGATTGAACGAGAATTGGCCAGGGATGGTCAGGTTTATTTTCTATACAATCGGGTAGAGGATATAGCAAGAAAAGCAGAAGAAATTTCCATGTTAGTACCCGATGCCCGTGTTACATATGCTCATGGGCAAATGTCTGAGCAAGAACTAGAAGCCGTTATGTTCGGCTTTTTAGAAGGCGAGTATGATGTTTTGGTAAGTACAACCATTATCGAGACCGGTGTTGATATCCCGAATGTCAATACGCTTATAGTGAATGAAGCGGATAGAATGGGTCTTTCACAGCTCTATCAGCTACGTGGCCGTGTAGGGCGATCTAATCGGGTAGCATATGCTTTCTTCACTTATAGGAAAGATAAAGTGTTGACGGAAGTGGCGGAAAAACGTCTCCAATCTATTAAGGAATTCACAGAATTGGGCTCTGGGTTCAAAATTGCCATGCGTGATTTATCCATCAGGGGAGCTGGAAATATTCTGGGGGCCCAACAACATGGCTTCATCGATTCAGTTGGTTTCGATTTGTACTCACAAATGTTGAAAGAAGCAGTGGATGCAAAACGTAATGACCAACCAGTTGAAGAAAAAAGTACCCTTGAAATTGATGTTGAAGTGGATGCTTATATCCCTGATGCCTACATAATGGATGGACATCAGAAAATAGAAATGTACAAAAGGTTCAGAGGTATCACTTCTCTTGAAGAAGTGGAAGAATTACAAGATGAAATGCTCGACCGGTTCGGGGAGTATCCAGAAGAAGTCTCCTATTTATTCCTGATTGCCGAAATGAAGGTATATGCTGAAAAAGCGGGAATAGAAAGCATTAAACAATTGAAGCAGGAAATTAGCATTCTCCTTAGGGAAAATGTAAGCAGCGATGTGGATGGACAAAAGGTGTTTGAGCTGGGATCGAAGTATGGCCGTATGGTAGGCTTCGGCATGGACGGGAATCGAATGAAGCTAGTCCTGCACATAAAAGGGGTAGAGCAAAGCAAATGGCTTGATATTCTTTTTGAGATGGCTAAGGGCTTACAACATGTAAAAAAGGAAACTCAAGCAACAAAAAATTGAAATAAATGATTGTCCTCTTGAAGATATTATTTTTAAGATACCATGGTAATAAAATGCAACAAAAAGAAAAATTTTTTCAAAGTGCATAGAACTTACCATTAGAAAAATACTATGTACAATAGCTGGTGATGATTTTGCTACAAAAAGAGGATTTATCAAATCAATTAGATGAAAGTGAGGCAACATTAGATGAAAGCAACTGGTATCGTTCGCCGAATTGATGATTTAGGAAGAGTCGTCATCCCGAAAGAAATTCGAAGGACCCTTCGCATTCGTGAAGGGGATCCATTAGAAATTTTTGTCGACAGAGATGGTGAAGTCATTTTAAAGAAATACTCACCTATTAGTGAATTAGGCGATTTCGCAAGAGAATATGCAGAAGCACTTTATGATAGCCTTGGAAATCCAGTTATGATTTGTGATCGGGATACTTACATTGCAGTGGCAGGCGGCTCCAAAAAAGAATACTTAAATAAAAGCGTTAGTGAACTAGTGGAAAAGATCATGGAAGAAAGAAATCCTGTCTTGGAATCTCCAAACGGACAAATTTCCTTCGTTGATTCAAATGATGAAGAGGTCCAATCGTATACAGCAGCTCCAATCATCGCGAGTGGCGACCCGATTGGTGCCGTCCTGATTTTCTCTAAAGAAGGCACTATTGGTGAAGTGGAGCAGAAATCCGTTGAAACAGCAGCAAGTTTCCTAGCTAGACAAATGGAACAGTAACCTTGGACATGCCATTATATTTTTAATGTGAAAAGGTCAGCAATCGCTGTCCTTTTTGCTTTTTCATAAAAGTTAAACCAAATAGAAGAGAGCAAAAAGCGGGGAACCTATTCCGTGATGTTGATATGGAAGTTAATTAACAGTAAGGTTACAAAAGAAAAAAGACCACTTTGATTATGCTATAATAACTACCACATAAGAGTGAAAAGGGGAAAAAGAATGGCTGTAAAGCCTTATAAAACTTCAAATGAACTTTTTCGAGGTGCGCTGATCTTAAGCGTTGCAGCAATCATCGTAAAAGTTTTGAGTGCGGCCTATCGCATACCTTATCAGAACATCGCAGGTGACATCGGGTTTTATATCTATCAGCAGGTATATCCCTTCTACGGTGTTGCTTTAACGTTATCAACACTGGGCTTCCCGGTTGTCATATCCAAACTGATTGCAGAACGGGATTCTGCTAAAAATAATTTTGCGGTCAAGGACATTTTAGTGACATCATTCGTCGTCTTAAGTACGATAGGAATCGTAATGTTTGCTGTACTGTTTATTGGTGCTGATTGGATTGCCGGCTTGATGGAAGATCCGAATTTAGCCAGTCTGCTCAGAATCATTGCCTTTTCCTATTTATTAATGCCGATTTCATCTGTATTAAGAGGCTATTTCCAAGGTATAAACGACATGTTTCCTACGGCAAGTTCGCAGGTCGCTGAACAATGTATCCGGGTATTGACGATATTGGTTCTTTCCACAATATTCGTGCATCAGGGATTTTCTCCTTACGTGGTCGGTAAGGGGGCGGTCTTCGGGTCGATTACGGGCGGTATAACTGGCCTGGTTCTGCTCCTTGCTTTCGTCATTTTAAAAGAAGAATGGAAGCTTTTTATACGCATGGAAATGATGCCGGTAAATTTCATCAAGATTTCCAAAGCTTTGGTTTTTCAAGGGTTGGCGTTTTGCATAACGGGCCTGATCATTATCTTGTTCCAGTTTGTGGATTCACTGCACCTATATTCTCTATTAAGGGAAACGGGGATGGGGGTAAGGGAAGCCAAAGAATGGAAAGGGGTATATGACCGTGGACAGCCTTTGCTTCAGCTAGGAACAGTTGTGGCTAATTCTTTTGCATTGGCGCTTGTACCAGTCATATCTGGATTCGTGCAAAAGAAAAATGAACAAGAATTACTCAATAAGATTAAATTGTCGCTGCGTGTAAGTGCGACGATTGGACTCGCCGCTGCGATTGGGCTGGTAGTCATGATGGAGCCGGTCAATCATATGTTGTTCACAGATGCGAAAGGGACAATTACTTTAGCAATCTTCTCCTTATCGATTTTATTCACATCCCTCATCATGGCAAAAGCGGCGGTTATTCAGAGTTTAGGTTATTCGATTGTACCAGTGATCATTACGATTGTTGGGGTTGGTTGCAAGTGGGCTTTGAACCTTGTTCTAGTGCCCCATTACAAAATTGCGGGAGCAGCCACGGCAACAGTACTTGCCTTTATGATCATGACTGTATTATTTTATATGGTATTGAAAGTACATATAAAAAAAACATTGATGGAAAAGAAATACGTGTTCATTATCTTGAAGAGTACGATCTACATGTGTATGGTGGTTCTTCTATTCAATGCCTTATTCCATGTGATGTTTTCAGGTGAGAGCCGGTTGATGGCTACGATCCAAGCACTGATTGGTGTAACGATCGGTGCCGCTGTATTTGTGATGACCGCCATTAGGGCAGGTTTATTCGGTGAAGAAGAACTTTCACTTATCCCTGCAGGATCTAAGTTTAAACGATTTATAATAACGAATAGGAGTAAATGAAATCATGAATGAAATAACGATAATAGGCCTTGGTGCAGGGGATTTAGATCAGCTTCCACTGGGGATTTATAAAAAGTTAACACAAACCCGACAATGCTTCGTCAGAACGATGGATCATCCGGTAATCGAAGATTTGAAAAGAGAAGGAATCAATTTTACAGCCTTTGACGAGGTATATGAAAAGCACGATCAATTCGAAGCGGTTTATGAAGAAATTGCTGAAACATTATTACAAGAAGCTTTAAATCGTTCCGTTCTATATGCCGTTCCAGGGCATCCAATGGTTGCGGAAAAGACGGTTCAGCTTTTGCTCGAAAAGGGTCCGGCTCTTGGAATGGCGATTAAGCTAGAAGGTGGGCAAAGTTTCCTTGACCCCTTGTTTCAGGCTGTTCGAATCGATCCGATTGAAGGGTTTCAGCTTTTGGATGGAACAAATCTTTCACCAGATGACTTGCACATTACCCAGCATATGATAATTGGACAAGTGTATGATGCATTCAGCGCGTCCAATGTGAAATTGACGCTAATGGAAAAGCTTCCGGATGACTATGAGGTATATATCGTTACAGCAGCAGGCAGCAGCCAGGAAAAAGTGACAAAATGCGCACTGTTCGAGCTCGACCGTCAGATGGAGTTAAGTAACTTGACGAGTGTATATGTTCCGCCTGTGAGAGAAGAAGCGTTACAGTATCGGGAGTTTTCTAAACTGCGGCAGATCATCGCAGACCTTAGAGGGCCTGACGGATGCCCTTGGGATAAAAAACAAACTCATGAAAGCTTGAAAAAATACCTAATAGAAGAAGCATACGAGCTTATTGATTCCATTGATGAGAAGGACGATGAGGGCATGGTTGGTGAACTCGGGGATGTCCTTCTTCAAGTGATGCTTCATTCACAAATCGGCGAAGATGAAGGAATGTTCACGATTGATGATGTGATAGAAGGCATTACTTCAAAAATGATTCGACGCCACCCTCATGTATTCGGAAATGTTGAAGTGAATGGTGAGGAAGAGGTATTAGTGAACTGGCAGAAAATCAAAGAAGAAGAGAAAGGGAGCGAAACAAAGATTCTGAATTCCATCCTGGATGGTATTGAGAAATCGCTGCCAAACTTACTTCGTGCCGAAGAGTACCAGAAAAGGGCAGCGAAGGTTGGATTTGATTGGGATGAGGTTTCCGAAGCGTGGAAGAAGGTTATAGAAGAAGTGCAGGAGTTAGAAGATGAAATAATGAACCCGAAACGGAATATAGACCGGATTAAATCCGAGTTGGGCGACCTCTTTTTTGCGCTTGTCAACATTTCACGTTATTATGACATACAAGCAGAAGAAGCCGTCTACAAAGCAAACCAGAAATTTCACCAGCGTTTTACATATATAGAAGCTTGCATTCAAAAGGTAAACAAGAAGTTTGAGGATTTTACATTAGAGGAACTGGATTCATATTGGGATGAGGCAAAGGCAAAAGGACTTTAATTAAGGGAGAGAATTGTATGTCGATGAGATTAGATAAATTCCTAAAAGTTTCAAGATTGATCAAGCGCCGCACTCTTGCGAAAGAAGTTGCGGATAAAGGGAGAATAACGATTAACGGACAACAGGCAAAAGCAAGTTCGAATGTTAAAGATGGCGATGAATTAACTGTACGATTCGGTCAAAAACTTGTTACTGTACGAGTCGATAAAATTCAGGAAACGACTAAAAAAGAAGCGGCTGCAGATATGTATACAATCGTAAAGGAAGAAAAGCTGGCAGAGGAGTAAGGACAGGCTTGGTTCTAATTCCCTTCTTACGGACATACACTTGTACAAAATCAGTGTTACTGTGAGGGATGAAAAAATGAGCCAATATATTGATCCGAATGCTGGTTACACAAAGGGAACGCCCCAAGAACATGATGTAACGATGAAAGGCCGCCGTTTACTGGATATTACCGGTGTCAAACAAGTGGAAAGCTTTGATAATGAAGAGTTTCTGCTTGAAACGTCAATGGGATTTTTATCGATCCGGGGTCAAAACTTACAAATGAAGAACTTAGACGTTGATAAAGGGATCGTTTCGATTAAGGGTAAGATTTTCGACCTTGTTTATTTAGATGAGCAATCAGGGGAGAAAGCTAAAGGTTTCTTTGGCAAATTGTTCAAATGAACTTAACGATCCAATTTTATACGTTGCTTGCAATGATAGGCATGGGCAGTGCTTTTGGAGCTGCCCTAGATACGTATAGCCGGTTTCTGAAACGTTCAGAAAGGAAAAGGTGGATTGTATTCATCCACGATTTCCTCTTCTGGATCATTCAAGGTCTCCTTATTTTTTATGTTTTGTTTTTAGTGAATGAGGGAGAGTTCCGCCTTTATTTATTTTTGGCCTTATTATGCGGTTTTTCAGCTTATCAAGCACTTTTCAAAGGATTCTATCAACGTTTGTTGGAGTTTTTGATTATACTGGTGATAAAGTTGGCTAGATTTATAACTGCTTCAGTTCACATGCTGGTATTTCTGCCGATAAAATGGGTGATAGTATCTGCCATAGCCATCATCATCGGGATATGTAAGTTCGTTTTGACATTATTAAAATGGGCGGGGAAAATACTCCTCTTTATTTTAAATATTTTCTTGAAGCCATTAAAATGGATTCTGACCTATATATGGAATTTATTGCCGGTTTTTGTTACAAAAAACGTCGGGAAGTTTTATAATAAAGGAAAAGGGATTTTATTGAAAATAAAGAATTCTATAAGTAGAATGCTAAATAGATGGAGAACTAAAAAGAAATGAGGAGCGATAAAACATGAGTAGCCTTCGTAAAAGGAAAGTGGCCAAAATAGAAAATCCCTACGTCGCTCAAGAAGAGAAAAAAGTACAAACCGTAAAAAAAAAGAAGCGTGGTTTAATGCGTAGATTAACTCTTTATTCAGTTTTCGCCGCTCTCTTTTTGATTTTGGCTGTTACCACCCTCATAACGCAAAATGCTGCACTGGATGAGAAAGTTAAACAGAAGGAAGATTTGCATATGAAGTTAGCAAAATTGGAAAAAGACGAGACCCTTCTTAAAGAAGAAATCGTGAAACTTAATGATGACGACTATATTGCAAAAATAGCCAGACGGGATTATTTTTTATCGGACAAAGGTGAAATCATTTTTAACCTTCCAAAAGGGAAGGAAGATAGTGACTAATATTGACACTGTTTTTTTACTTTCGTTATAATATAGTGTGAAGAGATTTTTTAACATTTCTAAGGAGGAACATTTTTTTTATGTCAATCGAAGTAGGCAGCAAGTTACAAGGTAAAGTAACAGGCATAACTAATTTTGGTGCATTTGTAGAGCTCCCTCAAGGTTCAACCGGTCTTGTCCACATCAGTGAAGTGGCTGATAATTATGTGAAAGATATTAATGATCATTTAAAAGTGGGCGATACAGTTGAGGTGAAAGTCATCAATGTAGAAAAAGATGGAAAGATTGGCTTGTCCATAAAAAAAGCGATAGACCGTCCAGAAGGTGAGCAAAAACCTGCATACACACCACGTCCGCGCCAAGGAAGAGGGAATGACAACCGTTCCAAAGACTTCCGCTCAAAAGGAAATAGTTTTCAACCAAAGGAAAACTTTGAGCAAAAAATGGCTAAATTCTTAAAAGATAGCGAAGACCGCTTAACGACCCTTAAACGTAGCACCGAAACGAAACGGGGAGGTCGAGGAGGAAGACGCGGATAAACCTGCTGCTGAAAATAATAGAATAGCAACTTTTCCTGTGAAATTTTCATAGTGTAGATAAAGGCAAGCTTGCTGGCTTGTCTTCTTTTAATTCTATAAGATTTACCCATCATAGTCATTAGCCTTCAACGACAAGAAGAAGCGCCTCTGTACAAAGTGTACAGAGGCGCTTCTTTGGTTTTGGATGACCCGTACGGGATTCGAACCCGTGTTACCGCCGTGAAAGGGCGGTGTCTTAACCGCTTGACCAACGGGCCATGATAAATAGTAAAAGATAGCGGCAGAGGGGATCGAACCCCCGACCTCACGGGTATGAACCGTACGCTCTAGCCAGCTGAGCTACGCCGCCATAATGATAAGTGCTACTGAAGCACAAGTTATATCTTACATTCGTGAGGAAAAAATGTCAACAAAAAAAATAAAGTTTGTCGTTTTCCATTTTTTGAATATTTATTCGTGTTATTTTCCGCAAAAATAACCTAAAAACTTTGCTTTTCCTCAAAAAAAAAAGAACGCCTGTTTCTGTATACGCAAAAATGGTCCAAAAACCTGTATACAAATGATTGTTCAAGAAGAATTTCGTCGAACGTTTTTCTTATCCGCTTTTAAAATTCTGACAAAAAAATGGACATGTCCTCTTTATAATAAAAATCACTAATATGAATGGGGTGTTGAAATGGAAAAAGTAGAAAGACCAATGATGGAACCTCTTGGGGACGTTCAATTAAAAGAAGCGAAGGCAGAAGCGATCAATTGGATCCAACAACTGCAAATGAAAACGGAAGATATATTTATAAAGAAAGGTATCTCTTTAGCCATTATCGGTTTCTTATTAGGACGAGCATTAATTCTTTCACAGTTGGCACCATTTGGACTTCCGTTTTTCGCAGCTGTTTTTCTCATGAGACGTGATAGGGCTCCACTAGCACTATTCGGATTAATTGCAGGCGGCCTGACCGTACATTATTCCAATAGCTTAGTCATCTTTTCATCGGCGTTCCTGCTTCTGTTGTTTCATAAAATCAAGAAGCCCGCCGTGGAAGGACAATTCAAGACGATGTCGATGTACGTCTTTGCCTCACTATTCCTGGTTAACTTGGCCGAGCAATATCTGGTGTTCCGAACGATTCAGCTGTACGACCTTATGATGATTGGAGTAGAGGCAGGACTGGCCATGATATTGACCTTAATCTTCATACAGTCGATTCCGCTTCTCTCAATCCGTACAAAGTCCCAATCATTAAAGACGGAGGAAATCGTAAGCATCATTATCTTACTGGCTTCCGTGATGACAGGAACGATTGGCTGGATGATATATGATCTATCACTCGACCATATATTCTCACGATACTTGGTTCTCCTCTTCGGGCTGGCGGGAGGGGCCGCCATAGGCTCCACTGTAGGAGTGGTTACTGGATTGATATTCAGCCTTGCGAGTATAGCAAGTCTTTATCAAATGAGCCTTCTCGCTTTTTCCGGATTGCTCGGAGGTTTGTTGAAGGAGGGAAAAAAGATAGGGGTCGCTGCAGGCCTCTTAATTGCTACGTTACTGATAGGTTTATATGGTGAGGGTACCAATAATATAATGGTGACCCTTTATGAATCACTTGTAGCTGTGGCGTTATTTATATTAACACCGTCATCGATAATCAATAAAATAGCGAAACATATACCGGGAACTGTTGAGAATTCCGATGAACAGCAGCAGTATGCTCGGAAAGTGAGGGATGTTACCGCTCAAAGGGTGGAACAATTTTCACATGTATTTGAAGCGCTCTCAAACAGCTTTGCCCAAGTGGATGAAAGGGGGAAACTGGAGGAAGATGAGAAAGAGTTCGATTACTTTTTAAGTAAGGTAACTGAAAAGACATGCCAACTCTGTTTTAAAAAGGAACAATGCTGGGCCAAAAACTTTAATACAACCTATGACGGCATGCAGGAGATTATGCTTCAGTTAAGTGAAAATGATGGACAGCTCCCTCAAAAGACTTCCAAAGAGTGGGGGAAATATTGTAGTCGTGGACCGCAGGTCATTGGGGCAATATCACAGGAGCTCACTTATTTTGAGGCAAACCAAAAGTTAAAAAGGCAGGTGAAAGAAAGCCGGAAACTAGTGGCGGATCAATTGCGCGGCGTTTCTGCAGTGATGGATGATTTCGCCAAAGAAATTCAGAGGGAAAGGAAGAATCATCATTTACATGAGGAATCCATTATGGAGGCCATACAGGATTTTGGTCTGCATATAGGCCATGTTGAAATATACAGTCTCGAACAAGGAAATGTTGATATAGAGATGAGTGTTCCATACTGCCAGGGAAGAGGGGAATGTGAAAAGCTGATAGCGCCTATGCTTTCGGACATTTTAGGGGAAACGATAGTCGTCCATTCAGAAGAGTGCGCAACGTATCCAAACGGGCAATGTGAGGTGATATTTAGGTCAGCAAAAAAATTCACGGTCGAAACGGGTGTGGCTCATGCTGCCAAGGGGGGAGGGCTTGTATCAGGAGATAGCTATACGACCATGGAGATTGGTTGCGGTAAATTTGCAATAGCCATTAGCGATGGAATGGGAAATGGGGAAAGGGCCCATTTTGAAAGTACAGAGACATTGAAGCTGCTTCAAAAATTTTTACAATCGGGAATAGAAGAAAAAATAGCCATTAAATCCGTAAACTCCGTATTATCTCTACGCACTACCGATGAAATATTTTCAACTCTTGATTTGGCAATGATTGATCTTCAGGACGCAAGGGCTAAGTTTTTAAAAATCTGTTCGATACCGAGTTTCATTAAAAGGGGTGATAAGATCATAAAAATAGAATCGAGTAACCTGCCTATGGGGATTATCCAGGATTTTGATGTTGATGTTGTATCAGAAGAGCTGAAGGCAGGGGATATATTAATCATGATGAGCGATGGAGTGTTCGATGGTCCATCCCATGTGGAAAATATCGAGTTCTGGCTTAAACGAAAAATCAAGGAAATGGAGACAGACGATCCTCAGGAAATATCCGATTTAATATTGGAAGAAGTCATCCGAACAAAAGGGATCATAGATGATGATATGACAGTGGTAACATCCAAAATTAAACATAATACACCGAAATGGGCATCCATTCCCGTTTCTCCAAAAAGGAAAAAGGCCCAGTAGGAGGCCGTTTATATATATAAAATAAATAATTTCAAAAATGAGGTGGGGGTATTGAAAGACGGGTAAAAGGTAAAAAAGATCAACTTGCGGAAAAATCCGATGACTCCACTGATGGTGACTTGAGTGCGTATGGCTTTGGCGTATAAATTCCCTCCTTTTAGTCAATTATGGTAACAGATTGAAAGGAAGGGAGAGCAAAACATGAAAGCAGGAACATTAAGGCAGATTTTGCTTATTACCGACGGATGTTCAAATCATGGTGAGGAGCCATCTGCCATGGCTGAACTAGCAAGGGAGCAAGGCATAACCATCAATGTCATAGGTGTCATGGAAAATGATGTGATAGATGAAAAGGGACTTAAGGAAATCGAAAAGATTGCTGATTCAGGAGGTGGCGTCAGCCAAATTGTCTATGCTCAGCAGCTGTCACAGACCGTCCAAATGGTGACCCAAAAGGCAATGACTCAAACTATACAGGGAGTTATCAATCGTGAACTTCAACAAATATTAGGGGATTCAAGAACGATGGAGGATCTCCCGCCGGAAAAGCGGGGAGAAGTGATGGAGGTGGTCGATGAGCTTGGGGAAACAAGCAAGCTAGAAGTGCTGATCCTTGTTGATACAAGTGCAAGCATGAAACATAAGCTCCCTACCGTAAAAGATTCATTATTAGACCTTTCCCTTAGTATGAATGCAAGAATGGGTGACAGCCGTTTTTCCGTATTCGTATTTCCTGGGAAAAGAAATGATGTGGAAAAGTTGCTCGATTGGACCCCGAACCTTGAAGCATTGACAGCAACTTTTCCTAAGCTTAGTACAGGGGGACTTACTCCGACAGGTCCAGCCATTCGTGAGGCATTAACATATTTCAATAAAAAACGTTCATTGAGGGGATTGTTATCACATGATGATGAACAATACTTTGAGGAATCAATGTAAACTCCTGGCTGGCAGTCTGATCACTGGAAAGTGGAATAAAAACCAGTACAAAATAATTAAGGAATTGGGGTGTGGAGCGAACGGGATCGTCTACTTGGTGGAAAGAGAAAATCGTCATTATGCTTTAAAGCTCAGTGATAATGGGACGTCCATTATTTCGGAGATGAATATCCTAAAATCCTTTTCAAAGGTCCAGGGGTCTACCCTTGGGCCTTCCTTCTTGGAAGCGGACGATTTCATCAAAACTGGAAAGCAGCTGCCTTTTTATGTCATGGAGTATATCCATGGACACGATTTTTTGCGTTTCATTGAAAAGAAAGGGTCATCGTGGATTGGTGTCTTAATGCTTCAACTATTAACCAGTTTGTCTGCCTTGCATACAAATGGCTGGGTATTCGGCGATTTAAAACCTGAGAATTTGATCGTGACTTCACCAGCCTACAAAGTGCGTTGCGTGGATGTAGGTGGAACGACTTTAATTGGACGATCTGTTAAAGAGTTTACCGAGTTCTTTGACAGAGGATACTGGGGACTTGGATCAAGAAAGGCAGATCCGCAATATGACTTGTTCGCGGTAGGAATGATTATCATCAATTCAGCCTATCCTGGACGTTTTCACAAGAAAGGGGAGGGGTATAGACAGCTTAACGACTTGATTAAGCAAAAAAAGGAATTGCTCCCATATAGAAAGATGTTGGAGAAAGCACTGAAAGGGCAGTATGATTCAGCTATTCAAATGCGGGAGGATTTAGTCACTGTGCTAAGTAAGCAAAATCACTTGAAGAAAAAGGGTACGAGTCAGGCAGCAACTAGGCAGCCTTCAACAAGGCAGCCCACAACAAGACAAGCGAGAAGGTCCCAAAACCATTCTAAAAATAAGAGGGGAGGTTTTTTTGAAACATTTTTGCTTGTTGCCATAATATCGATGCTCTACGTTCTTTACATATATGAACAGTTGTTATGATATAGTTAATACACGAATTCCATGGAATAATTGAAACCATTTCATGTTTGAATCGTATAACTAATAACTGTCCATAAAGAAGGAAGATTGTATGTTAAAGGAAAAAGTTCTGAACACCATTTATCGAAACGAATTAATTCAGGAAAACTCGAAGCTGCTCATAGGTGTTTCCGGTGGACCGGATTCGTTGGTGCTTCTCCATATCCTGAAGGAATTTCAATCCCGTTTTCATTACGAAATGATCGTTGCAAGTGTTGATCATATGTTTCGTGGCGAAGAATCATATGAGGATTATAAATATGTAAAGCAAATTTGTGAACAGTGGGACATCGAGTTTGAAGGAAAAAGGATTGATGTCCCTGCCTGGATGGAACGGACAGGGGAAAGCTCACAAATAACATCAAGAAAGTTACGTTTTGCTTTCTATGAAGAAATGATGGATAAGCATCAAGCCACCACTCTTGTGCTGGGACATCATGGAGATGACCAAATCGAAACGATGCTCATGCGATTAACAAGAGGGGCGACAGGCAAGGCGAGAGCGGGCATTCCCATAAAGAGACGTTTTCACACCGGCCATCTGATCAGGCCCTTCCTTGATATCACGAAAGGCCAAATTATGGAATATGCAGACCTCCATAATATTGAACCAAGGTTTGATCCGAGCAATGAAAAAGATGACTATGTAAGAAATCGGTTTAGACATGTTGTTCTTCCATTTTTAAAGAAGGAAAATGGAAAGGTTCATGAGCATTTTCAACGATTCAGTGAAGAGCTTTATGAAGATGAGGAGTTTTTTCAGACCCTGGTTTCAAGCAAAATGTCCGAGGTTTGGATCCAACAAGATAAAGATCAAGCGGTTATTCAGATTGATAAGGTTCTTGCGATGCCTAAACCTTTACAAAGAAGAGCGATTCAACTAATATTAAACTATCTTTATTTGGAGAAACCGTCATCGCTTTCGGCATTACATATTGATCAACTTTTAGTTTTGTTTTTAAATCCTCAGCCATCTGCAGAATTGCATCTTCCGGAGGGCCTTATTGCGGAAAAATCATATCATATTTGCACCTTTAGATTTTTTCGGCAAAAAAGCCATGAATATTCCTTAAAATTACAAATTCCCGGTGAGACTATTCTTCCGAATGGATATAAGATTAAAGCGCACTATATAAAAGAAGAAATTCCGGAACTTAGAGGAAATCATTCTTTTATACTTCCCGAATCCGCTGTTCAGTTTCCGCTTACAGTCCGAACCAGGAATGAAGGCGAACGGATGGCAGTAAAGGGATTAGGTGGAACGAAAAAGTTGAAGGAGATTTTTATAAATGAAAAAATCCCGATGCTAGAAAGAAATGCGTGGCCGGTAATCGTCGATCAAGCTGGGACTGCCATTTGGCTTCCTGGTTTAAAGAAATCGAATGTTGAGCCGGATATGATTTCTGATGAAACATGTTTAATTTACTTAGAATATAAAAAAGCTTAATTCTTCATGGGGGGCAATTAATTACAATGACCATGCAAAACGATATTGAAAAAGTGTTAATAACCGAGGAAGAACTTCAAAAAAAAATCAGGGAATTGGGTGCGCAGATTGAAGCTGACTATCAAGGTAAGTTTCCGCTCGCTATTGGAGTGTTAAAAGGTGCCATGCCATTCATGTCTGATTTACTGAAACGTGTGGATACACATCTTGAAATGGACTTTATGGATGTTTCAAGCTATGGTAATTCCACTGTTTCTTCCGGTGAAGTAAAAATCATCAAAGATCTTGATGCATCAGTTGAAGGCCGGGATATTTTAATCATCGAAGATATTATCGACAGCGGATTAACGCTTAGCTATCTTGCGGAACTTTTCCGTTATAGAAAAGCAAAATCAATTAAAATCGTTACCTTATTGGATAAACCAACAGGCAGGAAAGCGGATATAACTCCGGACTATGCTGGATTTATCGTTCCGGATGCATTTGTTGTCGGATATGGTCTGGATTTTGCAGAAAAATATCGTAATCTCCCGTATATTGGCATACTGAAGCCGGAAATTTACTCGAATTAATCGTACCTGTTTGAAAGAGAAGACCAGATAAAAACAGCGGTGTTAAATTATTGTAATTCATTAATTTTGTATGATAGTATTTACTATAGTTTGTTTACCCGTGGGAGGAGGTAAGGGATGAATCGGATCTTCCGTAATACGATATTTTATTTACTGATCTTTTTGGTCATCATTGGGATTGTAAGCATCTTTAATAATAACAATGAACCAACAGAGAAAATGACCCAAGATGAATTCTATAAGCATTTGGAGAGTGGGGACGTTACATCACTTACGATGCAGCCCGAAAGCAGTGTATTTGAAATTACAGGGAAGCTCAAAGGTTATGAGGAAAACAAATACTTTGTGACGTACGTACCATTCAGTGAATATTCGCAAAGTCGAATCAATGATGCCGCAAATAAGTTGGGTAAAGACATCATCACTGTTGAACCTCCAGAAAAGACAAGTGGCTGGGTGACATTTTTCACTTCCATCATTCCATTTGTAATCATTTTTATTCTCTTCTTCTTTTTACTTAACCAAGCTCAAGGTGGCGGTGGTGGCCGTGTCATGAACTTCGGGAAAAGTAAGGCGAAATTGTATAATGATGATAAGAAAAAAGTGCGCTTCAATGATGTAGCCGGAGCGGACGAAGAAAAGCAGGAACTTGTCGAGGTCGTTGAATTCTTAAAAGATCCTCGCAAATATGCCGAGCTTGGAGCCCGTATTCCTAAAGGGGTACTTTTAGTTGGGCCCCCTGGTACAGGTAAAACTTTACTTGCAAGGGCAGTAGCTGGTGAAGCCGGTACTCCTTTCTTCTCAATCAGTGGTTCTGATTTTGTTGAAATGTTTGTAGGTGTCGGTGCATCTCGTGTTCGTGATTTGTTTGAAAATGCTAAGAAAAATGCACCATGTATCATCTTTATAGATGAAATTGATGCAGTCGGACGCCAACGTGGCGCAGGTCTTGGTGGCGGGCACGATGAACGTGAACAAACATTGAACCAACTGCTTGTAGAAATGGATGGTTTCGGTGGGAATGAAGGAATCATTATCATTGCTGCAACTAACCGTGCCGATGTATTGGATCCGGCATTATTGCGTCCAGGACGATTTGACCGTCAGATTACGGTAGGCCGCCCTGATGTAAAAGGCCGTGAAGAAGTACTGAAAGTGCATGCGCGTAATAAACCTTTAGCAGAAACTGTCGATTTGAAAGCGATCGCTCAGCGTACACCTGGTTTTTCTGGTGCAGATCTTGAAAACTTACTGAATGAAGCCGCACTTGTAGCTGCCCGTCAAGATAAGAAGAAGATCGACATGTCCGATTTGGATGAAGCTTCAGATCGCGTTATCGCGGGACCTGCTAAGAAAAACCGTGTCATTTCCAAAAAGGAACGGAATATTGTAGCATGGCATGAAGCGGGCCATACCATTATTGGGTTGGTTTTGGATGATGCCGAAGTCGTTCATAAAGTTACGATTGTCCCTCGTGGTCAAGCTGGCGGTTATGCAGTGATGCTGCCTAAAGAAGATCGTTTCTTCATGACGGAGCCTGAACTGAAAGATAAAATCGTAGGACTTTTGGGTGGCCGTGTATCCGAAGAAGTTACGTTCGGAGAAGTGAGTACTGGTGCACATAATGACTTCCAGCGTGCAACGGGCATAGCTCGCAGCATGGTTATGGAATATGGTATGAGTAAGCTTGGACCTCTTCAATTCGGTAATTCCCAAGGTCAGGTTTTCCTAGGCCGCGATTTCAACAATGATCAAAATTATTCAGATGCAATAGCATATGAAATAGATCTTGAAATTCAACGTATCATCAGGGAAGCTTACGAAAGATGTAAGACGATACTTACTGAAAATCGTGAAAAACTTGATTTGGTTGCTAAAACCTTGCTTGAAGTGGAAACACTTGATGCAGAACAAATCAAAAGTTTATTCCATAACGGTAAATTGCCAGAACGTGATTATACCGCTCTGAATGGGAATTTAACCACCGACGAGAATGTTAAGGTGAACATCAATACGAAGAAGGAAGAAAAAGAGGCCCTTTTAGATCCATTGGATAAGAGGGGACCTGAGGACCTTGAAATAACGGAGGAAGGATTGAATACCCCTCCAATCAAAGAAGGTACACCTCAAGATCAGCCGCTTTCCTTCCCGAACGAAGATGACAATAAAAAGTCTTAAGCCGACTAATTCAAAAGGGTATTTCCGCCTCGGAAATACCCTTTTCTTAACCCATAAACGAATTTGGGTACACAAGAAAAGGAGGCTGGGATTTTTTTACCTTTCGAAAAGTGTGACTAATAGCGTGGGAAATACACAGTGTGGTATGATGTTGGAGAATAAATTACCGGAGTGATGAAGCGATGATTTTTGTATTGGATGTTGGGAATACAAATACTGTATTAGGCGTATACGATGAAGATATTTTAAAATATCATTGGCGAATTGAGACCAGCCGTCATAAGACAGAAGATGAGTATGGAATGGTCATAAAGTCTTTGCTACAACATGAAGGTCTTTCTTTTGATCAATTTGATGGAATCATAATTTCTTCGGTAGTTCCGCCAATCATGTTTGCGCTTGAACGCATGTGCAAAAAGTACTTTGGCATAAAACCACTTATCGTGGGACCTGGAATAAAAACTGGATTGAATATTAAATATGAAAATCCCCGTGAAGTGGGGGCTGACCGAATCGTTAATGCTGTTGCGGGCATTCAGGAATATGGAAGCCCTCTCATTATCGTGGATTTTGGCACGGCCACGACATATTGCTATATAAATGAGGATAAACAATACATGGGCGGAGCCATTGCCCCTGGTATTAACATTTCTACAGAAGCCCTTTATTCAAAAGCGGCAAAACTTCCAAGAATAGAAATCAGCAGACCCGAAGGAATCATTGGGAAAAATACGGTATCCGCCATGCAGGCTGGTATTTTGTATGGGTACGTTGGACAAGTGGAAGGAATCGTTAATCGAATTAAGGCGCAAAGTAATCTAGAACCAACGGTAATAGCGACAGGCGGATTAGCAACCTTAATTGCTAATGAGTCTACTGTGATTGACGTTGTTGAACCATTTTTGACATTAAAGGGATTGCAGTTGATTTATAAACGCAATCGTGAGCAAGTGAAGAAGTAAAAAGAAGGAATACACAGCATGGAAGGAGCACAATAAATGAAGGATTATTTAATAAAGGCGTTAGGCTATGAAGGACAGGTTCGGGCATATGCTGTTTCAACAACGGATACCGTAGGAGAAGCCCAGCGTCGCCATTATACATGGCCTACTGCTTCCGCTGCCCTTGGGCGCGCAATGACGGCTGGCGTAATGATGGGCGGCATGTTGAAAGGTGAAGAAAAGCTGACGATTAAAATCGAGGGTGGAGGTCCGATCGGGTCTATCTTGGTCGATAGCAATGCAAAGGGTGAAGTTCGCGGGTATGTCACTCACCCGCAAACCCATTTTGATTTGAATGAACAAGGAAAGTTAGATGTAAGGAAAGCAGTAGGTACTGATGGATTGATGACTGTTGTGAAAGATATTGGTTTACGTGACCACTTTTCAGGACAAGTACCGCTTGTTTCTGGAGAATTAGGAGAAGATTTCACTTATTACTTTGCAACTTCCGAACAGGTGCCTTCTTCAGTGGGAGTTGGGGTCCTCGTGAACCCTGATAACTCGATCCTTGCAGCAGGTGGATTCATCATTCAATTGATGCCTGGTACATCCGATGATACGATTTCGAAAATCGAAAATAGACTAAGCACGATAGCTCCTGTCTCTAAAATGATTCAAAATGGCCTGACTCCTGAGGAAATTTTAACGGAGATTTTAGGTGAGGAAAATGTGAATATTTTAGAAAAAATGGATGTCGAGTTTTCTTGTCAATGCTCAAGGGAGAGAATTGCCAATGCATTGATCAGCCTTGGTCAAGAGGAGATTCGGGATATTATAGAGACAGAGGGACAAGCAGAGGCGCAATGCCATTTTTGTAATGAGACCTACCAATTCTCGAAAGAAGACCTAGAGGAACTAGAAGCGGAAACCAAAAAATAATTGACGGGGGAAAAGGGTTTTGCCTAAACAAAAGCTTCGGGCGATTATTGCCGGCCTTGCCTTCTTGAACCTATTGACTATCATGATCTTTGTCATAAAACCATTAATCATCTCGAAATCCGTTATGGGGGAAGAAACGGCCGCGAAGGTTGGATCCAAGGATATTTCCCGGGAAGCGTGGATTAATGAGCTCGAAAAGAGATATGGGGAAGATGTACTTGAGGATATGGTTGATAAAGAGGTAGTGAAACAGGCAGCAGAAAAATACAAAGTGAAAACTTCAGAAAAAGAGGTTGACCGGGAACTTAAAATGATGAAAACGATGTATGGTACTGCCGGCCAGACTCTTAATAAAAGCGCAGGTCAATTGAGGCAGGAAATTCAGTCGAGCCTCCTGCTCGAGAAGCTCCTTACCAAGGACGTTTCGGTCTCCGATACGGCCATGCAGAAATATTATGATAACAATAAGGATATCTATCGAATCCCTACTACATATCATATTTCCCATATTACCTCGGCTACAAAAAAGCAAGCGGACCAAATCATACGTGAATTGGAGAAGGGTGTCTCCTTTGATGTCTTAGCGATGGAAAAGTCCCTTGATGAATTCACTGCCAATCAGGGAGGCGACATGGGGTATATTTCTCAGGATAACGAGCAAGTCTCCAAGGATTATATTTCAGCTGCTGAAAAATTACAGGTGAACAAGTGGAGTGATCCAGTGCAAACGGATGATGGCTGGGCGGTTCTCTATCTGCATGAGAAAATAGAGGGCAAGCAGTATAAGTATGAAGAAGTTAAAGATAAGATTCAGCGCCAAATAGCTCTTGAACAGATTCAGGCACCGGTATCTGGGAAGATTTTCTGGGACGAATTCGATGTAGAATGGTTTTACGGAATGAAAGAACAAAAATAGGTCATTGGATGTGTGAGAATATTTAGAATATAATAGATAATCATTGACAATGAACTATTAAAACTGGTAACTTTAATTTATAAAACCAATAAACATACTCGGTATTGAAATGATAAGGAGTGGAGAGAATGGCACGTATAGCTAATTCTGTAATTGATTTAATTGGACAAACACCTATCGTGAAGTTAAACAAGCTTCAAAATGAAAACAGCGCAGATATTTATTTGAAACTTGAGTACTTTAACCCGGGGAGCAGTGTAAAAGACCGTATCGCCCTTGCGATGATCGAAGCGGCAGAGAAAAACGGCAACCTTAAGCCGGGAGATACGATCATCGAACCTACAAGCGGAAACACTGGAATAGGACTTGCCATGGTAGCTGCGGCAAAAGGCTACAAATCAATCCTTGTTATGCCTGAGACAATGAGCTTGGAACGCCGTAACTTGCTTCGTGCTTATGGGGCAGAGTTAGTTCTTACACCTGGACCCGAAGGAATGAAAGGTGCAATTGCCAAGGCTACAGAGTTGTCTAAAGAAAAAGGCTACTTTATTCCTCAACAATTCGAGAATGTAGCCAACCCTGAAGTTCATCGGAGCACTACAGGACCTGAAATCGTTGAAGCCTTTGGTGATGAAGGTCTGGATGCATTCGTTGCCGGAATCGGTACCGGCGGAACCATAACAGGTGCTGGTGAAGTCCTGCGTGAAAAATACCCTGACATTAAGATTTACGCTGTTGAGCCTGCGGACTCTCCTGTATTATCGGGTGGGACTCCAGGACCTCATAAAATCCAAGGAATCGGTGCAGGCTTCGTCCCAAGTATTTTAAATACAGATCTCTATGACGAAATCATTCAGGTCAATACAGAGGAATCGTTCGATTACGCACGCCGCGCAGCTAAAGAGGAAGGAATCCTCGGTGGTATTTCTTCTGGAGGTGCGATTGCAGCTGCCATTAAAGTGGCTGACAAACTGGGAAAAGGCAAAAAGGTACTTGCTATCATACCGAGTAATGGTGAGCGTTACTTAAGTACACCATTATATAACTTTGAGTAAGACCATGCTTTAAACGAGAAGCAAAGTCCCTAGGGGCTTTGTTTTTCTTTTTGTAGAAAAGTTTTAAAGAGAGTGTTCCCATTCTTGATGGAGCTTGCACTTAACCTATGTAAATGGGTAAACTCGTATATATAGATTTCTTTAGGAGAAGGAGAACGATGGATGTCATTAGCTGAAGCGTCAAAAATAATATGCGGTTCATTTGAATTGGATTACAGCAAGAAAACATTGATTATGGGGATTTTGAATGTTACTCCGGACTCTTTTTCAGATGGAGGGAAATATAATCGGGTAGATGCTGCTTTGAAGCACGCTGAACGGATGGTCAACGACGGAGCGGATATTTTGGATATAGGCGGAGAGTCGACCCGTCCAAATTATGAGAGGATATCGGATGAGGAGGAAATCGAAAGAGTAGCCCCGATAATTGAAGCGATATCCCGTAATATCGAAATACCAATATCTATCGATACGTATAAATCAAGAGTAGCAGAAGAGGCGGTAAAAGCAGGAGCCCATATATTAAATGATATTTGGGGAGGAAAAGCCGATTCCTTGATGGCTAAGGTTGCAGCGGAATATGGGGTACCGATTATTCTGATGCATAACAGGGATAATATGGAGTACGGACATTTCGTTCGGGATGTACTTCAAGATTTATTCGAAAGCATCTTGTTGGTAAAGGATGCGGGAGTCAAGGATGAAAACATCATTCTCGATCCGGGAATTGGCTTTGCGAAAGATTTAAAGTTAAATTTGGAAATGATGAGGAATCTTGATAAGCTGGTATCATTAGGTTATCCCGTGCTACTTGCTACATCAAGAAAGTCCATGATTGGACATGTCCTTGATTTGCCACCTAATGAGCGGATGGAAGGCACTGCCGCTACAATCTGCCATGGCATTCAACAAGGCTGTCAAATGGTTCGTGTGCATGATGTAAAGGAAATGGCACGGACTGCAAAGATGATGGATGCTCTTTTAGGAAAAGGTGAATGAAATGGATAAGATATTTGTGAATAAAATGGAGTTTTACGGTTATCATGGGGTTTTTCCGGAAGAAACGAAGCTTGGGCAACGGTTTAAAGTGGATCTGATCGTTGAGACTGACTTAGCCAAGGCAGGGAAGAGTGACAAGCTCGAGGACTCCATTAATTATGGCGAGTTATTTGAAGTGTGTAAAAGTGTTGTTGAGGGTCAACCATATAAGTTAGTGGAGGCTGTCGCTGAAAAGATTGCCTCAGAATTACTTAATAAGTATTCTTCAATCGAGAAATGCACCGTGAAGGTTTATAAACCGGATCCTCCTATAGCAGGGCATTATGACTCGGTTGCTATAGAAATTGTAAGGGGACGTTGATTGTGGTAAATATTGCTTACCTTTCAATAGGGTCGAACTTAGGGGATCGCCTTGAAACATTCCAAAGAGCTTTCCGATTATTGTCTGAAAATCCGCATATCAAGTTGGTGTCCTGCTCTTCTTTATATGAAACAGACCCGATAGGATATGAGGATCAGGACTGTTTTTTAAATGCTGTCCTTAAAGTTAAAACCGACTTAGAACCCGAAAAATTACTTCACGCTTGTATGAAAATTGAACAAGAATTAGGGAGAAAAAGGGAAATTAGGTGGGGTCCCCGCACTCTAGACCTTGACATTTTGTTATATAATCATGAAAATATTGAGACAGAGATTCTTTCAGTCCCGCACCCTCGTATGCACGAGAGGGCTTTTGTTATTGTGCCTTTAATGGAAGTGGACCCTGATATATCACTTCCGCAAATGTATGCACCTTTGAGCGACCTGCTTGAACAGATTTCGGATAAAGAAGGAGTTCGATTATGGAAGGTGAAAAATGGGGAAGGCGTATTCGCGCTTTTCGAAAGTTAAAGGGTTATACCCAGGAAGGGTTTGCGAAAGAAATAGGCGTTTCCGTTTCCTTGTTGGGAGAAGTCGAACGAGGGAACCGCAACCCTTCAGAAGCATTTTTACTGGAAGTGGCGGAAATTCTTCATGTTTCCATTGAGGAGCTTCAGCCACCTGAGGATAAATGAAAGAATGTTATAGGAGGCACAACGTGTTAAAAATAGGCGATATAGAAATGAAGAATCCGATAGTGCTAGCACCGATGGCGGGAGTCTGTAACTCTGCATTTCGCTTGACTGTTAAGGAATTTGGTGCTGGCCTTGTTTGTGCGGAGATGGTCAGTGACAAGGGAATCGTTCTTCAAAATGCTAGAACGATGAATATGCTTTATATAGATGAAAGAGAAAAGCCGTTAAGTTTACAAATATTTGGCGGTGAAAAGAAATCTTTGGTGGAGGCTGCACAATTCGTAGATAAAAATACAACTGCTGATATCATTGATATCAACATGGGTTGCCCTGTCCCTAAGATCACTAAATGTGACGCAGGGGCAAAGTGGCTTCTCGATCCGAATAAGATTTATGAAATGGTTTCAGCTGTGGTCGATGCCGTTGAAAAGCCGGTAACGGTGAAAATGCGCATAGGCTGGGATGAAGAGCATGTCTTTGCCATTCAAAATGCCCAGGCTGTTGAACGCGCAGGTGGTAAAGCTGTTTCCATGCATGGCAGAACTCGAGTGCAAATGTATGAAGGAAAGGCTAACTGGGACATCATTCGTGAAGTGAAGAAATCGATCAATATTCCTCTTATCGGGAACGGTGATGTGGAAACTCCACAGGATGCCGAAAGAATGCTGAAAGAAACTGGTGTTGACGGAGTCATGATCGGCCGTGCCGCTCTAGGTAACCCATGGATGATTTACCGGACTGTAAAATATTTGGAAACCGGACAATTGATGGATGAGCCTTCTGTTCGTGAAAAGATGGATGTTTGCGTACTTCACATGGATCGTCTAATTGCGTTGAAGAATGAAAACGTCGCCGTTCGTGAAATGCGTAAGCATGCATCTTGGTATTTAAAAGGTGTTAAAGGGAATGCTCAGGCTCGCAAAGGGATCAATGATTGTGAAACAAGGGAAGATGTTGTAAGTGTTCTTTATGGACTTGTTGATGATATTGAAACGAAGCAACAGAATATCCACATGGTCTGATGTTTGACATTACCTTCCTGTTTTCCTATAATACGCTTATCTTGAACTGCCAGTAATCCTGGCAGTTTTTATATGTACATAAACAAGATTCAAGATAAAAAGCTGTTGAATTCCTTTACTTTATGTAAGAATAAATAAGTATGCAAAAGAATTTTTGATTAATTATATAAGTATTAATAAAGATGGAGATGATTTTCGTGAGTCATGAAGAATTGAATGACCAACTGCAGGTAAGACGCGATAAAATGCAGACCATGATTGATAATGGTCAAGACCCTTTCGGGAGCAGATTCGAGCGTACCCATACAACTAAGGAGATAGTCAGTGCCTATGGGGAATTAGAAAAAGAAGACCTTGAGGAAAAAGAAATTGAGGTTACAATTGCTGGCCGTGTCATGACGAAGCGTGGAAAAGGGAAAGCGGGATTTGCCCATATCCAGGATATTAGCGGTCAAATCCAAATCTACGTCCGTTTAGATAACATAGGAGAAGATTCTTACCAAATTTTCAACCAAACGGATCTTGGCGATATCGTAGGGGTAACTGGCGTTATTTTCAAAACGAAAGTCGGGGAACTTTCCATTAAAGCTAAAGAATATGTGTTCCTTGCTAAAGCGCTTCGCCCGTTGCCTGATAAATTTCATGGCCTGAAGGATGTTGAAGAGCGTTACCGGAAGCGTTATGTAGATTTAATTACAAATGAGGAAAGCAAAAATACATTGATCATGCGCAGTCGTATTGTACAAGCCATGAGACGGTATTTGGACGATCATGGATACCTTGAAGTGGAAACGCCTCTACTGCACTCTGTTGCTGGTGGAGCTGCAGCACGCCCTTTCCTTACTCACCATAATGCCTTGGATATGCCTTTGAATTTAAGGATTGCCATCGAACTTCATCTAAAACGCTTAATTGTCGGCGGATTGGAGAAAGTTTATGAAATTGGCCGGGTTTTCAGAAATGAAGGAGTATCCACAAGACACAATCCTGAATTCACATTAATCGAATTATACGAGGCATATGCGGATTACCAAGATATCATGAGTTTAACGGAAAATCTAATTGCGCATATCGCTCAAGAAGTTCTGGGGACGACTACCATCCAGTATGGGGAGTATGAGATAGAGTTAAAGCCGGAATGGAAACGACTTCACATGGTTGATGCTGTAAAAGAATATACTGGTGTGGACTTCTGGACTCAAATGAGTAAAGAAGAAGCCCAGCAGCTTGCTAAAGAAAATGGGATTGAAGTTAAGGAATCCATGGAGTTCGGCCATATCGTAAATGAGTTCTTTGAACAGAAGGTAGAAGATAAGTTGATTCAACCTACATTCATCTATGGCCATCCAGTGGAAATCTCTCCTTTAGCAAAGAAAAATCCGGAAGATTCCCGTTTCACAGATCGTTTTGAGTTATTCATTGTAGGTAGGGAGCACGCGAATGCCTTCACGGAACTAAACGACCCTATTGATCAACGTCAACGCTTTGAAGCTCAATTAAAAGAACGAGAGCAAGGTAATGATGAAGCCCATGAAATGGATGAAGATTTCTTGGAGGCGTTAGAATATGGAATGCCGCCAACTGGCGGACTTGGAATTGGTGTTGACCGTTTGGTTATGCTTTTGACCAATTCTCCGTCTATACGTGACGTCCTGTTATTCCCGTTGATGAGACATCGCTAATAAGGCAAAATGAATGTTGATTGCAGACCGAATTCGGATGGCTGGGATCATTGGGCGTAGCTCATGATCCTGGTATGTCCCATTCGGTTTTTGTTTTTTTATTATAATTTCATGCCTTTTAATAGAGTGGATTCTAGGGTTTGAAAGAAAAACAACATTATCTCAAAAAAACTTTAAAAAAGGTATTGCGCAGTTAACGTAATGGTGTTATATTTATATCTGTCGTTACGAACGAGTTGCAAACAGATTACAAACTTTTAAAAAGTTTTAAAAAGTTGTTGACTTACAGTAATGAAAATGTTATTATAAATAAGCTGTTCCGAAAGATATTGCTCTTTGAAAACTGAACAAAACAAAGCGCCAACGTTAAATTTTAAGTGAGCACACACTATCAAAAAAGCAAAATGAGCAAGTCAAACATTTCTTCGGAGAGTTTGATCCTGGCTCAGGACGAACGCTGGCGGCGTGCCTAATACATGCAAGTCGAGCGAATCGAT
>NZ_JBNNSH010000013.1:0-23358 GCF_050277555.1 Peribacillus sp. NPDC097895
GAAATGTTTGACTTGCTCATTTGCTTTTTTAATAGTGTGTGCTCACTTAAAATTTAACGTTGGCGCTTTGTTTTGTTCAGTTTTCAAAGAGCAATAATGGAGCGGGTGAAGAGAATCGAACTCTCATCATCAGCTTGGAAGGCTGAGGTTTTACCACTAAACTACACCCGCATTTAATTTTAAAAGTATTTTCAGAAAGAATGGTCGGGAAGACAGGATTCGAACCTGCGACCCCTTGGTCCCAAACCAAGTGCTCTACCAAGCTGAGCTACTTCCCGTAAAATATGGTGCGCCCGGCGGGAGTCGAACCTACAACCTTCTGATTCGTAGTCAGATGCTCTATCCAATTGAGCTACGGGCGCTAATTTCTATGATGTTATTGGTGCGGCCGAGAGGATTTGAACCTCCACGGGGTTTCCCCCACTAGGCCCTCAACCTAGCGCGTCTGCCATTCCGCCACGACCGCGAAAGCGACTTTGTAAGTTTAACACCTTTTCTTCTTGTTGTCAAGAAGAAAATTATCAGTGCGGGTGAAGGGACTTGAACCCCCACGCCTTGCGGCGCCAGATCCTAAGTCTGGTGCGTCTGCCAATTCCGCCACACCCGCATAAAAATGGTGAGCCATGAAGGATTCGAACCTTCGACCCTCTGATTAAAAGTCAGATGCTCTACCAACTGAGCTAATGGCTCTAAATAAAAATGGCTGGGCTAGAAGGGATCGAACCTTCGCATGACGGAATCAAAATCCGTTGCCTTACCGCTTGGCTATAGCCCAATGATTAAAAGTTAATTAACAGCCAGGTTAATATTATATCACCATAATTTTATTTTATCAAGTATTTTTTAAAAAAATAATGGCGGTCCCGACGGGAATCGAACCCGCGATCTCCTGCGTGACAGGCAGGCATGTTAACCGCTACACCACGGGACCAGTAATGACTATATAAAAGAAAGTGACCCATACGGGATTCGAACCCGTGTTACCGCCGTGAAAGGGCGGTGTCTTAACCGCTTGACCAATGGGCCTAGATAAAATATGTAACTGGCGGAGAAGGAGGGATTTGAACCCTCGCGCCGCTTACGCGACCTACACCCTTAGCAGGGGCGCCTCTTCAGCCTCTTGAGTACTTCCCCAAAAAAAATGGCTCCGCAGGTAGGACTCGAACCTACGACCGTTCGGTTAACAGCCGAATGCTCTACCACTGAGCTACTGCGGAATAATGAAAATTGGGTTCCTTTTTCATGCTCAAGGACCTAAGTGTTTGTCGTGAAGAACAAGTTGTTATCTTGTCGACTCTTATGATTATAAAGAGGTTACAACCTAAAGTCAAGCGTTCTTTTGTGTTTTTTTATATTTTTGTTTTTTCCTCCATAAACCCTTGGTAAATCAGTGTTCCTCGACATTTACCACAAACGAAACGGGTCGTGTCAATTCGTTTTTTTCTTAAATATATCTGCTGACAGTCTTCACATTTATATTGAATTGTATTCATCTTTTTCTTCACTTGGTTTGATGGCAGTGGCTTGCAAAATCTCGGGGCACCCACTTTTTTGAGCAAATGCCTAAAGTCAGCATCACGATGCTGATACCCTTTCTTCTCGATGTGCAGATGATAATGACATAATTCATGCTTTATGATGCCAATCATTTCTTCCAGTCCGCTTTCATCAAGATATTTCTTATTTATTTCAATATTATGTGAACGCAGTAAGTATCGTCCTCCTGTAGTTCGGAGACGCGGATTAAAACTCGCTATGTGTTCAAAGGTCTTATTGAAGTCTTTCAACGAAATTTCCTCGACTAGTTTTTGCAATTGCCGATTATCCATTTCCCCGTCCCTTTCCTTGGTAACATGACAACCCATTATAACATAGACTAATAATACAATAGGAAACGAAGGGAGAGAAAGCTATGCCTAATTGGTTCCAGAATCAAATTCGCAAAGCCTTTTATGAAAAGGATTATTATCAAGTGAAGATGTTGAATCAATGTTGGTTTTTTTATCAAAAAAAAGAAAGCCTTCGATTATAGATTCAACGATGAGCGGAAATATATAAGTACTTTTCACTCAAAAAAACCCCTTCTGATATAGAAGGAGCTTGACCAGCTAGTTTTGATTCTTGGGCTCGAGCATCGTTAAAGAAACCCTTTGCTTTTGAGAGTCGACAAGTTCGACCCAGACTGTCACTACATCCCCAACGGCAACTACATCCAATGGGTGTTTTACAAATCGATTGCTTAGTTTGGAAATATGCACCAGGCCATCCTGTTTAACACCGATGTCCACAAACGCACCGAAATCTACAACATTCCTCACTGTCCCTTGTAATTCCATTCCAGTTTGCAGATCCTCCATTTTTAGGACATCTTGCTTAAGCAGAGGTTTTGATAATTCATCCCGAGGGTCTCTTCCCGGTTTCATCAAATCATCTATAATATCTTTAATCGTAATTTCCCCTATTTCCAATTCATTGACTAATTCTGCGGGGTTTAGTTTACCTAACTCAGCATTCAGTGCCTCACTTCCCAGATCATCAGAGGTGAATCCCATTTTCTTTAACAACTTATTCACGGCACCGTAGTTTTCTGGATGAATCGCGGTTTGATCCAAAGGCTCATCTCCATTAATGATACGTAAGAACCCTATGCATTGTTCATAAGTTTTGGCACCAAGTCGGGGAATCTTCTTTAATTGCTTCCTGCTTGTAAACTTCCCTTCCACTTCCCTTTTCTTCACGATATTTTGAGCAACCGATTTTGATAAACCAGCTACATATTGTAATAGAGATGATGAAGCGGTATTAACGTTCACTCCTACTTGGTTAACAGCTGTTTCCACGACAAATGTGAGGGATTCCGATAGCTTTTTCTGGGAAACGTCATGTTGATACTGCCCCACCCCCACGGATTGGGGATCAATTTTTACAAGTTCCGCAAGGGGATCTTGAAGCCTTCTTCCTATCGATACGGCGCTTCGCTGTTCTACTTGAAGATCGGGGAACTCTTCACGGGCAATATCCGAGGCAGAATACACACTGGCTCCCGCTTCATTGACAATGATATAAGAGATATTCCCTTTCACTTCTTTTAAAATATCTGCAATGAATTGTTCTGATTCACGTGATGCCGTCCCGTTGCCGATTGCCACAATCTCAACAGAGAATCGCTGAAGTATATCGATAGTTTTTTCGCGGGCAGCATTAAGCTTCGCAGCAGGAGGATGCGGATAGATGACACTGATATCCAGTACCTTTCCTGTTTCATCAATGACCGCCAACTTACACCCAGTCCGATATGCTGGATCTAGAGCTAGGACCACTTTCCCTTTAAGCGGAGGCTGCAAGAGCAGGTTCCGTAGGTTTTCAGAGAAAATATGAATAGCTTGATCCTCAGCTTTTTCCGTCAGCTCTTTCCTGATTTCCCTTTCTACAGATGGCAAAATCAAACGCTTGAGTCCATCTTCAATCGCTGATTTAAGAACACCTTGAGCTTCAGAGTTGGTATTTTTAATGATTTTCCGTTCCAGATAACCAATGATGATTTCTGCACGGGGCAAAATGGATATTCGTAAAACCTCCTCCTTTTCGCCTCTATTAAGCGCCAAGACCCGATGTGGGACGATCTTTTGAACCGGCTCCTCATATTCATAATACATCTCGAAGATTTTTTTCTCGTCTTTCTCTTCATTTTTCACAACCGAAACTACTTTCCCGGCTTTGAAGATTTCAGCCCTTATCCACTTCCTTAATTCCGCATCATCGGAAATATGTTCAGCTATTATATCCTGCGCTCCTGCAATGGCCTCTTCAATAGAAGGAACTTCTTTTTCTGCCGATATGTATTCTGCGGCTTTATCACTAACCCGGGCATGCAATTGACATTCAAGAAGCCAATTAGCAAGTGGTTCTAACCCCTTTTCCTTAGCTACCGTTGCTTTCGTTCTCCTTTTTTGCTTGAACGGTCTGTATAAATCCTCCACTTCCTGCAGCTTTGTCGCCTTCTCGATTTGCCTTGCTAAATCTTCCGTCAATTTCCCCTGTTCACCAATCGAACGCGTAACTTCCACTTTCCTCTGACCAAGGTTTTCTAGATAGTTCCACCTTTCCATAATGGACCGAATTTGAACTTCATCTAGTGAACCCGTCATTTCTTTTCTATACCGGGCAATAAAAGGGACCGTGTTGCCCTCTTGCAGCATCTGTATGACGTTTTGAACTTGATGACTCTTTAAAGTTAGCTCATTGGATATTTGTTTAACCAAATCCTTTAATTTATCTTCTACATCGATCATTACGTTTACCCCCAACCTTTTAATCTGATAAGTATAGTCTAGCAAATGAGAGATGAAGTTGCGAATTCCATACAAAAAAGCTCACTTCCGGATTACAGCGAAAGTAAGCTTCCTAAAATGAAAGTTGTATCATCTGCAGTTGCTGGACTGCTTTCTAAAATGCATTGAGCGTTCTTATCGATGGGGACCAGCCTTTTTAAAAAAGATTTAGCTCCCTTAAGTTCTAAACCATCGGAATGAAGAATGAATTTTGCATTTGGTTCATATTTGTACCTTTGAGTCTTGTATTTCTGTTTCCTGCCGGATAAATATCCTGTAACAGGTAAAGGATAAACGAGTTTGTCGTCGCTTGGATTATACAAGAAAAAGCGGATGTTACCCACGGAGCTGTATACAAATTCATTCTTCTCATAAAATATTTTCAAAATGGAAACGGCTGCCCCCCGTTTATCGATTAAAACTTGATTACATGCGGCCATCAATGATTCGACATCCAGCTCATGATTTCGTTTAACTTCCTCGATGACTGCATGTGAGGATTCATAAGCGAATTGCCCACTGCCTAGCCCATCTGCCAAAACGCACACAAAGTATTCTTTCGTATGAAGAAAAAAGTAATCATCACCGCAATATACCATCCCGTTTTTGGAGGATTGAGAGACAAGGACCTCTATTTTTTCTTCTCGCAGAATACCTTTGATCACTGAATTAACTCCGAGTTTTCAGCATTAATGGCTTCTTGAAGTTTCTTGATCGCGCGGCGCTGAAGTCTCGAAACATGCATTTGGGAAATCCCCAGTTTATCGCCTGCTTCTTTCTGGCTTAAATTTTCTAAATAGGTATGTTGAATGATCATCTTTTCACGGTCACTCAACACATGCAGGACCTTTTCAAGTACGAGGCGCTGATTGACCCTTTCAAAACCTTCATCTACATTCCCGAAAATATCAAGCAATGTGACTGTACCGCCATCAGAATCCGCTTCAATAGAATGATCAACAGATAAAGCTTGATAGCTTTTTCCCATTTCCATCGCCTCTAAAACTTCTTCTTCAGTCACTCCTATACTATCTGCTATTTCATCTATTCTTGGCGAACGGTGCAGAGTGGTCGTCAATTCCTCGACTGTCATCCTGATTTTTGGACCAAGTTCTTTTATTCTCCTTGGCACATGGACACTCCATGTTTTGTCGCGCAAGAATCTTTTGATTTCCCCGATTATTGTAGGGACCGCAAAGGCCTCAAAGCTTTTGCCGAATGATTCATCATATCGACGGATGGCACCTAACAAACCAATCATGCCGACCTGCGAGATATCCTCCTGAAACGATTTCCCTTTCGCGTACTTACGGGAAATCGTTTCAACCAAACTTTTATAATGGATGACAAGATTACTTTGCGCTTCATCATCTTGATTCTCCTGATAAGCTCTAATCCATTCGTTTACTTGTTCTCTTTGTGCCTGATTAGGTTGAGACTGTTTTTGCATCCATCTCCACCTGCTCTCCTTCTAAAAACTTAGTCATAAAAACTGTAACCCCGTCATGCTGATGAATTTTCACATCATCCATCAGAGTTTCAATGAGGTAAAGACCCAAGCCTCCTTCTCTCATAAGTTCGACTTTTTGGCCATTTTCGTACGGACCAAGTCCTTGACGAACCTCTTCGAAATTACAGCTCTTACCACTATCAGAAACCATGACCTCTAAACGGTCAGGATAAAGCCCGAAACTTACTTTCACTTCACCTTTTTCAGAATCCTTATATGCATGCTGTACCGCATTTGTACAAGCCTCGCTGGTTGCGATTTTCAAATCCTCGATTTCTTCATACGCAAATCCCATCCGGCTTCCTATTCCAGAAAGCGTTAAACGAACGACACCGATGAATTCTGGTTTTGCAGGTATTTTCATTTCGATGTAATCATATACTTGACTCATTCTAACCCACCCTCTGAACCACTTTTTATATCAATGATATCTGCAAGACCTGTAATATCAAATAAACGTCGTAACCTTTCTGATAAGCCAACTAAAGTGAACTCGCCATTATGTGCCCTTACGCTTTTAAACGCACCGACAAATACCCCAAGCCCGGTGCTATCCATATAGGAAACTTCAGTTAAATCAATAGTAATCGAAACATTTTCCTGCTCTGAAATTGGAAATAGTGACTCCCTTAGTTTCGGTGCAGTATAGGCATCAATTTCACCTTTTAGTTTTACAATAAATTCAGTATTTAATTCATTAACATCTACCGTTATATTCATCCTTGACCCACCTCTTCAAATCCTCGTCATTTCTATATCTATACCCAGGGGGAAAAATGCTAAACCTTTGATTTTAAAATAATTAATGTAAAATCATCCCTAAGTTGAAAGTTCTGCATTTTCTCCAATTGCTTAAATATATTATTCACCATTTCCTGGGCTTGTAAATGCATATTCTTTTTAATGAAACCAATAAGTGTTTCCCTTTCTATAAACCCATCATTTGTCCGGCACTCCGTTACTCCATCCGACAACAAAATGATCATATCTCCACGATTCACCGTTTTTTCATATTGGCGATACCTTGTTTTTTTATCAACCCCGAGCAACAAACCTTTTGCGTCCAAATCGCTAAAAGTCCCAGTGGCGGCATCATAGTAAAAACCCGGTTCATGGCCAGCTGAAGCATAGGAGAATTGCCTGTCATGCGGATCATATAAACCATAGAACATCGTTATGAACATACTTGGATCCACATTATGTTCCACAACACGGTTCAAACTCTCCAACACACTATTCGGTTCATGCCTATGTTCAGGTAGACTATCCATCGCATATTTTATCATCGACATGCACAATGCCGCAGGAATCCCTTTCCCTATGACATCAGCTATCCCTACCCCGATACGCTCATTTTCATCTTGGACGAAGTGATAATAATCTCCATTCATCTGTCTGGCTGGTACGCTGATCGCCCCAATTTCAAGCGCTTTGATATCAGGGATTTCCGTTTCTAAAAGAGTATGTTGAACGCTTGCCGCGATTTCAATTTCCGTTTTCAGTTCCTGCTGTTGATGTCTAAGGCTTTGATGTTCACGGTAGGCAATACCATAACCCATCATGACTTCAAGCAGGAAATCGAAAGAATCCAACACTTTTCCCGGTAAATCCGGGTAAAGTTCCATTAAGTTATGTTTATGCATACTGATGATTTCTTCTGGAGATATGTTGTATTTAATATGTAGGCGGCTAATCTTTTGCCCTTGGTAGAGTGCCTGCTCATTTTGGTCTTTAAGATAAGTAGAAAGCGCCTCATGATACTTTTTCTCCATGTTCTCCCTAATATCCATAGTCCCCCCCTATCGGAGCCATTTCGTAGCGACGATCGTAGTCCCTTCACCCGGCATTGATTCAATATCAAAGTCATCCATTAAGCGTTTGGCTCCAGGAAGGCCTGCTCCCAGTCCACCTGAAGTGGTATATCCATCTTCCATGACTCTGCGGATATCCTCAATTCCCGGCCCTTGGTCCTCTGCAATGATTTTCAATCCTGACTTCCCATTTATATTTAGTTTTTCTATGCTCACACTGCCTTGTCCAGCATATAGATATATATTGCGGGCCAATTCGCTTATAGCCGTTGTGATCCTTGCCTGGTCGACAGTGCCGAATCCCAACTCTTTAGCGACATTTCTTCCGAGCTGCCTTGCAGCAACAATGTCCCATTCATTTATTATTTTTACGCAGGATTGGAACTCCATTCTTTAATCCCCCAGTTCCTGTTGTAATTTCTCCAGGCCTTTCTCTAAATCTAATGCTGTCAGAACATCATCGAGACTAATTCCCAGTTCAATTAATGTTATTGCAACAGCCGGCTGGATCCCCGTAATTACAACCTTTGCCCCCATAAGCTTAGACATACTGAACACATCGCCTAATACCTTTGCGATAAAAGAATCTATAAAATCTATCGAGGTAATATCTATGACAACGCCATTCGCGCTTGTTTCATGAATCTTATGCAGTAAATCCTCCTGAAATTGAAGGGCCGTCATATCATCCAATTCCCATTGTATAGAGACTAACAAGCAGTCATAAAGCTTTAATATCGGAATCCTCATACTTACCCCTCCACCTTTACGATCTTACGGCTCGTTAATTCCAACGCAACTTCTATTCCTTTTTTTAACGTATTTTTTGTAATCACTTCATTTAAATTAATTCCAAGATTAACGATGGTTTGTGCAATTTCAGGGCGTATGCCGCAGAGTATGCATTTTGCACCCACTAAACGGACCGCTTCTGCTGCCTGAATGATATGGTGGGCGACCATTGTATCTACCACGGGTACACCCGTTATATCAATAAGAACCACTTCAGACCTATGCTTTACCACCCCAGTCAATAGGTTTTCCATAATCTGTTTAGCACGTTCTGTGTCAATTGTACCGATCAGCGGCATGACCGTAATGCCTTCCAATACAGGAATGAGCGGTGCTGAAAGCTCTTGCAGGGCTATTTTCTGCATAGAGACCGTTCTTTCCCAGATTTGGGTATATATATTGACTATTTCATTATTTATCGGTGTGGCCCATTTATCCAGGTGGTTAACAAGATTGACTTGATTATCAGGTGTCACCAGACCTTTTTCCACCATCCCATTGATGACGATTAACGTGAATTTATGAAGTCCTTCATTGACGAATGTAAGAGGCCACCCCAATTGGACGACTTTCTCGGCAAAATCCGAAAGCTTCAATGTGAATTCCTTGTTTTTACTATCAACATTCGCGATGATCATATCTATAAATTCAGTGCTTGTTTGCGTGAACATTCGATCGGAGACAACCTTGATTAATCTTTCGTCTGTACTTTCCTTCATGATATCCATCCACTCATTCAGGATGTAATCTTGATTTTGCTTAATAAAATCGTAAACCAATTGATTCATAATATCCTCCCATTCTAACACAATTGCCAAGTTTTCCAGTTCTCGTCACGTGGATGTTATCCAACTGTAATGTTATTTCCATTTAGGTTTTCTGGGTCTCCCCACTATACCTTTGCTGTTCTTTCAGTATTAACATCCTAACGCTTTACCCGAAATTCGGGTAAGAAAAACATCATTTAAAGAAAAGTTAGGAAAATACTATAAAAAACAAATGAGTATTTCATTTACTATCGAATTGTATACTTTTTTATTCGTCAAATTTTTTATATTTCCTGCTGTAAAGGTTTGTACGCACATACATAATGAATCCTTTCAATCCTCATTTTATATGATCATAAGGATTGGCCATCAGAGTCACGTTATTTTCGGCATGTTATTCAAAAAAAAAACACGATTCCCAAGTTGCAGGAATCGTGCCATCTAAAAAACATCAAGAATGATTTGTATTATAATAACGCCCGGATTAGCGGGAAAACTTTTCTCTAAAACTCAATGAGACCTAAGCTGATTTGCAAAGCTTCATTGACTTTTTGCATCATAGGTTCGTCAAGATGCGTAATTTTATCAGTTAAACGCTGCTTATCAATTGTCCGGATCTGTTCCAATAAAATGACGGAATCTCGTTCGAATCCGTACTTTTTTGCATTAATCTCAACATGTGTTGGCAATTTCGCTTTTTGAATTTGAGCTGTAATGGCTGCCACGATCACAGTCGGACTAAAGCGATTACCGATATCGTTTTGTAAAATTAGTACCGGACGGGTTCCTCCCTGCTCTGAACCAACTACCGGGGAAAGGTCTGCGAAGTATACGTCACCACGCTTAACAACAATCAATGGCTCAGCCTCCGCTAACTAATCGTTCAACGCAATGACCAGCCTCAAATTCAGCCTGAAAGGCTTCAGAAGCAATCGTTAAATTAATGGCCGCCATTTCAATATAACCGCGTTTCATCGATTCACGAAACTCTTTCTTTTTACGTTCGCGAAGATACATTTTTGTGGCACGATAAATAAATTCACTGCGATTTACATTTTCTTCACTCGCATACCCATCTAACTCTGTTAAAAAATTTTGAGGTAATCGAATTAATATCTCTCTTGTTGCGCTGGATTCAGACACAAACATACACCTCCACCATCACTACACACCTTTATTATATATCCTTTTCAATATTACCATTAAAATGCCTATCTGCAAAGAGTATATTCTATTCTCAATCCTATTATCAGCATAATAAAGGAAATCTTATTCACAATCCTAGGATTTTTTTACAATCCTGTCATTCCAAGATAAAGTTACGTACATGATTCAACCGATGGTCTTTTATATAGGTGCGGGGGACTCTTGCTCCTATCATGCACGTTACCTCATAATTGATTGTTCCCATTTTCGCCGCTATCTCATCTACGGTAATGGATTCATTTCCATCATTTCCTATCAGGGTTACCTCTGTCCCTACAGGGATAGGTCCAGGTAGCTTGATCATGCATTGATCCATGCAAATCCTGCCAACGATCGGCACTCTAATTCCATTTACAAGAACTTCCTGACCTTGCAGCTTACGAATCCAGCCGTCAGCATAACCAATTGGCAAAGTTCCAATCCATTCATTACCTTCAGCCGTATAAGTTGCTCCATAACTAACGCTATCACCCTTAACAAGCTGCTTAATCGCGACCACCTTCGTCTTCAATGATATCGCTTGTTTTAATGGAAATGGCAATATCGGCAGCATTTCCATAGAAGGACTTAAACCATACATGGAAATCCCCATTCTTATTGCATTCCATTCAGGATCGGCAAACCTTAAAGATGCTGCACTATTGGCGGCATGAATATATTCTGGCCTTCCAGTCAATATGGAAAGCATTCCTTTAAATACAGCAAGCTGCTTTTCATAAAGGTCGGTTTTAATTTCATCTGCCGTAGCGAAATGAGTGAATATTCCCTGAAAGTTAAAACACGTTTCCTGTTTAAGCAGACTTTCCACTTTCATGAGTTGATCTTTATCACGAATGCCAATTCTCCCCATACCGCTATCCACTTTTACATGAACTTGCAGAACTTGTCCTGGTTCTAGCATTACCTTTGCCTTCTCTAACCAGTCTAGATCGAAAACCGTCAAGGAAATCCCTTGCCCGGCAGCTAGTGCTGCACTTTCAGGCCTTGATGCCCCCAGAACAAGAATTGGTGCCAATATTCCTTTTTTCCGCAAAGCCAGAGCCTCATCTAAAAAAGCAACACTTAAAAAATCGGCACCTGCTTCAAGCGCAGTGTTAGCCACTTCATAGTCCCCGTGCCCATAAGCATTCGCTTTCACGACAGCAAAAAGACTAACTCCAGTTTTTAGTCTTTTTTTCATAGATGAGATATTTTCATAAATATTATCCAAATTTACTTCTGCCCACGTATCTCGATGAAATTTCGTCTCCAAGCCAATTTCCTTCTTTCTCACATTCACAATAAGATTCTTCCAAGTAGGGAAGTTTGCTTTCCATTATACGACCATTCTATAACCAACGGATAGAAAGATAAAGTGCTTTTTTCACCATTGATCCTGATTTATCTATAATTTCACAAGGTGCCGAAACAGATCAAATGAAAGGATTTCAAAAGATAACAAGCCGCTTCCCCGCCTAACCTTCCAAGAAGAAACCTTCATAAGGAGACGGGAAACATCAGCTTGTTATGTATTCCTATTTGACTGGATCTCCCCCAACGGAACGGGCGACTGCTATCATCTCTTCCTGTGACAAGTCCTTTGATGCAAGCATATAATCCACACCTTCAAAAGTCCATGCAATCGTATTTCCTGTCATGGCTCCTACTGTATAACCCAAATCAACAGGCTCTCCATTCACATTCGTTGAAACGGAAGTTTGGACAACCTCAGCTTTTTCCTGAACTAATGTAAAACTTTTTGTACCCTCATATGTCAAAACGACACGATCTCCCTTATCCGTCGTAATTTCTTTTTCTTCCGTTAAATTCATATCTCCAATATTTTCGGGGTATTTAACGGCAAACCCTTCATTTTGGACTTCTGCCATAACAGGCGCTTCAAGTTGTGCACTTGTCATGTTTTTCTTCATATCAAATGAATCTTTATCGAAAGTCGTATCGAATTTCACCTTTGAAAATTCAACTAGGACTAATGCTGTTTTATCAGGATCCATGACTTTTACACTTACTGGAGATAAATCTTTTTTGTTTATAGTAATCTCTTGATAAGGCAACATTTTATTGTTTTGGTAGCGTGTTTTCGTTTCAAAGACATAATGCTTATCCGTTTCTTTAAATGTCGCACTTTTATCCTCCGTAATATCTTTCACCAACGACTCGAACAAATATGCCTGACTGCTGTTTTCCGGCCACTCACTTTGAAATTTAAAGCTCTTATTCAAAGCAGGCGTCAATACATACACACCATCATCATTTTTCAAAATCATCTGGCTTTGATCTTTCTCTTCATTTTTAAGATTTACGCGGTAAAAAGAAGGGTCCTTATGCCAAATCTCCACATTATACACTTGAGGTTCAGTCCCCATCTTTAGTGTCATCTTCGCATTAGCTTTATATCCTTTCATTTCGCCAAGCTTCTCATTCAATTCACTTACTACGTCACCCTGTGATTTTTGGCCGCAAGCAGAAAGAGCAAGCAAGAGCATGATCCCTGCAAAAAGCATTAACATCTTCTTCATCTTTTCAACCCCTTTTTGTCATTTGAACGTAAAAGGGAGAGGAAAAGGCAGGATCCGGACATTGGCTCGACTGATGTCAAGAATTCCTCAGTATATTAGACGCGGACCACTTCGATCCGGCTAAAAACTTTTCGAGAGCACCTACTCTGCCATGTACCTTTTACCGGGCCTTGTCTCCCTATAGCACTAAATGTATATGAGACAACCTTAAGGTTTATGACCCGATTGGACAAAACTCAATTCACCCTTTCAATTACGACCTGAGCAACCGCATAATCCCTGCTGTGGCTTATCGAAAGATGGACCCCTTCAGAAAATGGCTTTGATATCATTGGCTTTCCTTTTTCATCCGAACTGATTTCGATATCCAAAAAGGATAAATGCTTACCGATACCTGTACCGTATGCTTTTGAAAAAGCCTCCTTTGCTGCAAAACGCCCAGCAAAATACTCAATCTTCCTTCTTCCATTTAACTTTTCGAAAATCGAGGTTTCATTTTCAGTTAGTATACGTTCCTTTAAACGGGGTTGCCGTTTAATCAGTTTTTCCATTCTATCCAACTCAGTAATGTCCACGCCTATACCTTTAATCACTTTGACACCTCTTCTATTAAATTAATATGCTGCATAGTATTAGGAGGACCCATTTATCTATAAATGATAATATTGCATTAAAAACCGATGATAAGGAGGAATATATGTTTACTAGAACAGAAAGTTTCCGGCAATACGCCACTTCCTATCGGGCCGTGACTGTGCTCATTTTCATTATGATGATTGTTTTCGTTCTCGTGCTTTTCCCCATATTTCCCGGCAATGTACTTTTTTATTATGGCACAGGTGTAAATTTATACATCGCTGATGGACAATGGTGGCGCCTGATCACCCCCATCTTTCTACATAGCACCTTTACACATTTACTGTTTAATGGATTCTCACTTGCCATCTTTGGTCCAACCTTAGAAAAATTTCTTGGATCCGTTAAATTTTCGATCTTCTTTTTATCGACCGGAATCCTTGCGAATATCGCGACATTCTTATTTCTTCCCCTGACATATAACCACGTAGGTGCTAGCGGTGCAATTTTTGGTTTACTCGGTTTCTTTCTTTACCTTGTCCTGTTTAATAAAAGTAATTTCACCAACAACGAAAGAAATACGGTCTATACACTGACCGGCATCGCCATCATCATGACCTTCATTCAACCTCAAATCAACGTCGTCGGTCACTTGGCCGGTCTTGCAACCGGCGTTTTAACAGCCCCATTATACTGGAGAAAAAAATGGTAGGACAAACAGCCGACTCATTCCATTCAATCATCGGGAGTCGGCTGCTTTTTTGGGTAAATACCATGATTTAATTATTAGGCAATCTTTCTCTTCCACATCCACAACCACGCCGACCCGGGAGGTGACTCCAGATTTAATCGAAGCAGAAATCGTAGCCAATTCTTTACGGTTCTGAAACCAGCTCTTTTTATATGTGATTGATTGAATCCTGCTTCTCTGCATGATCAAAGTTTGCTTAGAGAAAAAACAACTGCTCAATAGCAACAAATCCCCTTCTATACTCCACCCTGCATCTCTATATCGTATGTAAGCCCAAAAGCCTGCCAACGGCACAAGCAACAGGGAAAGAAAGCCCCAAGGTTTGAAAAGCCAAACCGAGACACCGATTACCGGGACAATGTAGAGAACCCCCCGGGAAACGTATCTGGAAAAAGCACGCCTAGGTAATGAATTAATCTCCGTGCTTGTTTGATAAACCGGTAAAATTTCCTGGATTTTCCCATGTAAATGTTTCTTCTTGATCAAGGGGAACAGCATGATGGATAAGCTCTCTTTATCTTCCATACTTCCACCCGCATATTCAAGATAAACCGTCGCCAAGCCCATTGGCTTCCGAACGAAATTCTCCATGATCCGAATACCTTGTATTTTATGGATGGGGATAGTCAGCTGTCTCTTCTCAAGAAGCCCTCTGGAAATAATGAGTTCCTCATCCGTTTTTAACACGGTAAATGAAGCATATTTAATGACCATACTTAATGTGGCCAGTACATAAACCACTAACAAGCCCAATATGGCAAACACAGTAAGAATAACGGTTCCCATCCCAATAAAATTTTCATAATCCTTAAAAATCCGATCAAAAGGAATGATCTCATCAAACTGAGATATAAAAGCGATTCCGCCGGATAAAAAAACACCTACCGCACCTGAAGTGGCAGCCATAACGAATAATTGCGGCAATGTCTGCTTAAAAACGGAGGACGAATTTGCCGATTCTTCGTTTCCAGCACCTGCCTCTATCTCCCTTTCAATAGGGCCATTCGTTTTTTTGTTTTTTTCCTCGCTTATAAAAGTATTGATTCGCTCGGCTTCACTTTTTCTTATTGCTGATAATACAGCATCGGCCTGCGCCCCGCCTGCCGTTTCAATATTCAACTTCACCAGCCTGAATAGCCGCTGGATGATGCCCTCTGAAATATCTATACTATGGATCCGATCGAACTTTATATACCGCTTCTTCCTTACAAATACTCCGGACTCAATTCTAAATTCACCGTCCTCCATCCGATATGTAAAGCGTAACCATTGAATGAATGCATGAACAATAAGTAATAGTACAATAATGGCAATGACTAATGGTTGAATCCATCCAGGAATCCCTTCATTCTTCCCAGGAATAACGATTACTAATAAAAAAGGGATAACTAATTCCTTGATCGATTTAATAATGTTGAGCAACACAGCTATGGGGTGGAGCCTTTTAGGTTCAGACATCTTCTTCCTCCACACTCGCCATTCTGGAAATATAGTGACGCAATTCATCTGCCTCTGCAAGGTCCAGTGCAGGTATCACATGCACGGTTGCTGCAGTGGAAATCTCAACGGATGCTAAATCATATTTTCTTAACAAAGGTCCTTGCTTCGTTTCAACATGCTGAACCCTAATCATGGGTATGAGTGTTCTTTTAATGACGAAAATACCACTTTGGATATCAATTTCCGTATTCCTTACTTCGTAACGCCATCTTTTCCATTTTACCGAAGGCATCAGAAAGATGGTCAAGTAGACTTGGATTACCGAAATGATGATCAACGCTCCAAAAAACCAATATGTCCAATCAAAAATGATTGATAGCACGAGTACGGCAATGCTTATAATCCATGTTATGGCACAGCCTATAAGTCCACTGATTTTCCATACGGTCAAGGCCTTATTCGAGATACGATTTTCAGGTACCATGAGCTTCTCCTCTTCTGCATAGGTATATATTTGAATGAATCTCCACCATCCATCCTTCGCTTTCATCCATTATACTATAACTAAATGCCAGGAATTAACCCACTTTTCACACAATGTCCTTGCAATAACCGCCTAGTCATATGGAAACCAATTCAATATGAAGAAGTACATAAAAAATGCCGCTCAAATGAGCGGCATCTCTAATTTTAGTTAAATTTTATTTGACTTTTCTCTTTTTTGGCTTGTGCTACGGTTTCCGTAACCATTCGATTTACGGTTCGTGCTTGGGCGTTTACTTGAACTGCTACCGTAATCTTTTCTGCCTGAAGAACTGCGGCCATTGCGCTGTCTGTTATTAGAAGAACTGCTTCCTCCGCGATTGCGGCGCATTGGAGATGGAGATTCTTCCGTTAATTTGATTGGCGTTTGATCCGGTTCTTTTGTCATTGATTTAAGCATGGCTGCAACTAAATCCGCTGCGCTATGTTTTTGTAATAATTCTTCCGCTTGACCAAGGTATAATGATAAATCATCATTCTCGATTGAAGTAAGAATTTTTTCCGTTACTGCTTTTTGTTGACCTTCCAACGCTTCAGTTAATGTCGGAGTTTTAAGTTTCTCCATACGTTTTTTCGTTGTATGTTCAACCGCATGCAGTTGGCCTCTTTCTCTTGGTGTTACAAACGTAATCGCAATACCATGTTTACCCGCACGTCCTGTACGTCCAATACGGTGAACGTAGCTTTCAGGATCTTGAGGGATATCAAAGTTGTATACGTGTGTAACGCCGGAAATATCAAGACCACGTGCAGCAACATCAGTAGCAACAAGTACATCTATGCTGCCGTCTTTAAACTTTTTCAATACGGAAAGACGTTTTGCCTGGCTAAGGTCACCATGTATGCCTTCAGCCATGTAACCGCGGATATTCAATGCAGAAGCCAATTCATCTACACGGCGTTTCGTACGTCCGAAGACAATGGCAAGATCCGGTGTTTGAATATCAAAAAGGCGTGCCAGTGTATCGAATTTTTCACTTTCTTTAAGTTCCAAGTAATATTGTTCGATACGATCGACTGTCATTTCTTTTGCTTTTACACGCACAAGGACTGGTTCATGCATGAATCTTTCAGCAATTTTACGGATCGGATCAGGCATTGTTGCTGAGAAAAGCAATGTTTGTCTTTCATCAGGAACAGTTGAAAGGATTGATTCGATATCCTCAATGAATCCCATGTTAAGCATTTCATCCGCTTCATCAAGAACTACGGTGTGAACTCCGCCTAATTTAATATTTTTACGTTTGATATGGTCTAGAAGACGACCAGGTGTACCAACGATAATATGTGGTTTTTTCTTTAAAGCCCGGATTTGACGATCGATATCTTGTCCACCATAAACCGCTAATACACGAGCGCGTTTTCCGTAACCAAGTTTGAAAAGTTCTTCAGAAACTTGAATGGCAAGCTCACGTGTAGGTGCAATAACGATTCCTTGCACGTTTTCGTTATTAATATCAATGTTTTCCATCAATGGAATACCGAATGCTGCTGTTTTACCTGTTCCTGTTTGCGCTTGACCGATGATATCTTTACCTTCAAGTGCTAGAGGTATCGTTTGGGATTGAATCGGGCTCGCTTCTTCAAATCCCATTTTTTCTATTGATTTCATAGACGTTCTATCTAATCCTAATTCGCTAAACAATGTCAATGTTTTCGTACTCCTTTTTATATCGTAAATTTACACGTGCATTCAATAATCATGCACAGATGTTTAGTTCAAATCCTCATCATGACGGATGTTCTACTTTATCTCTTATGAAAAAGTTTATCATTATCACCTAAAAGTATGTCTGCCTTTTAGTTCAAATGAACTCAATATGATTTTTTAAAAAGGAAATATACCAGTACAAGCATTCACTGGCATTTTTAGCTTCGCGCACGTGTAGACTTATTTTTAACATACGCTCATCTTTTTAAAAGTACATGTAACCAAAATTAAATTCAATATGGAAAATTAAAAGTAGCATAAACGGGTGTTTCACCGTTTTATTCAGGTGAGGGCTGCTGCACATTATTCAACAGACTTAAAAAGCTGTATGAACAAAACTTGACGAGAGCCAAGACTCTTATACAAAACAGGCCCGGTGCGTTGAGGATTTGCAGAAGTGGAAAAGCGCTTATATGCGGCTTGATTCCCTAATAGCTACTAAAGCCGCCAAGAGATGCAGCTTTTATATATGACCAGACGCGCGGCCTATTTAATCTAAAATAATCTCAAGAATGAACTCATGAAACATGTAAGAACATGCGATTTTGTTGCCTCAACCTGATTAATTAAATTAATCATCAATGATAAGACATTTAAACTCATACTCATATTACCATTTTCAAACTGTTATTGCAATAAAGGATATGGCCCCATTCATGGTTACTAAAAACTTTAGATCGATTCTAAAATACGAACTCCACGGGAATGCACTGCGCTGTTACGGTTCGGTAAGGAAGATAGCAAGTTCATTTTAATTCAAAATGTGTAATTTTATTGAAGGGTGAAATGATTCAGTTTGACTTTTTCTTTCCCTTTAGAGAAGCACACAGACCTGATTCAACAAAAGGTTTACCGTAGATACTATATCCATTTTTAAATAAATCGATTCTTTATTGGTGCAGTCTAATAGATGTAAATGTTAAATGAATATTCTAAACGAACATCTTATACATACATGATATGTGTTTTAATCAAATAGTTTCACAATCCTTTTCCCAAAATGGCTCGTCGCAATATTTATGCCGAATTTCCCCCATCATCCAATAGATACAAAAGGTTATCCCCGATCACATTAATATATCCAGGTATTTAAGATCATTAAAAATTGAAAAATCAATTAATTAACGAAAAAAAGGTAGTAAATAGTTCTAAATGCAGTATGATGGACCTATCAACAAAACAATAAGGGGGTTGTATGAATATTTACACGATTGATATTCCTTTATGCAGGGAGTTTAGTTTGCTATTAGGGAAAACGAACAAAAATGTCATCTTTTTGGAGGATCCACTCAATCAAAGCCATCTTTTCCGGAATTCAACGGACTTAATGCAATCCTTATTCATTTTACCTTTACACATATCAAAAGATTCTTGGAAACAAACCGCGTTGTTCGCCTTAGCTGAATCTTATGAAATCCCTATCTTATTTATTTACAAACGAACAAACGATATGAAGAATCCTCCTGCATTACCCAAAAGGACCTTTTATGAAACGATTGCGGTCCCAGCCGATCCAGTAGAGGTGCGAATTAAATTAAAATCACTCCAAAACATCAGCATGCAACTGTTCACAGCAAAAATGAATGGGCAAGAACTTGAAAAGATCAGCAAGAAATCAGCAAGGAGTCTGCGAATTGCAAAAAGCTTTCAACATTTAGGTTTACCTAAGCCGATCAAAAAAAAAGATATAGAGGTCAAGGGTCTTTCTCAGCCATCTAGTGAACTGTCAGGGGATTTATTTTACTGGACGGAGGTCGATGACGGGAAGTACAGTTTCATCATGATCGATATCTGCGGAAAAGGCATTCATACTGCTCTTATAAACATGTCCATACGCACTTTGATGCCTGAGCTTATCAAACGGGTAAAGGATCCAATTTTCATAACAAAGGAACTCAACAAGCATATGGGGGATTTTTTCCAAGGAATGCATAGGGAAAATAAAACCATTCCTTGCTTTACAGCCTTCATAGCAAATGTGAATACAAAGGATAGACTCATCGAATATGTGAACTGCGGACATCCTCCAGCCTTTATGTATTCCCCATGCACCAATCGGTTCCTCAATTTGAATGAGGGAGCTATCCCCTTAGGACTCATTCCTGAAATGTCCATAAAAAAAATAGTATTGCATTATGAACCAGGGAGTCGTTTCATCATCTATACAGATGGTCTTTCTAAAACACCCAGTCCCTCAGCCGCAGACCGATCTGAAAGTATCGAGAGGGAATTTATCGATAATGTCCACCTTGATACACATGACCTTCTACAGAAGTTATTGGTTTCAAGGATGAGACATTCGCAGATTAATGATGATATAAGTATTATTGCATGTACACTATTTTAGGTACGATGAAAAAGGCCGATTCAATAAGAGTCGGCCTTTTTCATTCTTTTTTACTTTTGTAAGGCTTGAACGACTTCCTCCAGCTTCATGCCCCTAGAAGCTTTTACAAGAATGATGTCATTTGCCTGTGTAGACGTCTTCAGTTCATCTATCAGCTCCTGCTTATCTTGAAAAGAACGCACATTCTCAGATGAAAACGTTTTGCTCGCTCCTTTGGCAATAAACTCGGCTAAAGGCCCATACGTGAAGACCTTATCAATACGATCACCAGAAATCAATTCACCAATTTTCAAATGAAAGTCATTTTCCTGCGATCCTAACTCCAACATATCTCCTAGCACAAGTATCTTTTTCTCGAAACCAGATAACCCTTCAATCAATTCGACAGCAGCCTTAACGGAGGTTGGACTGGCGTTATATGCATCATTGATGATTTTCTGGCCTTTTGCACCCTCGACCAATTCCATCCTCATATTAGTTAACTGAATGGTTGATAAACCTTCATGGATCGCTGAATCAACCACATGGAATTCTTTAGCGGCCAATATGGCTGCCAAGGCATTAAGAACATTATGATGGCCTAATACGGGTATCTCATAGTTAATTTCCTTGTCACCACATGTAATTGTAAATGTGGTACTGTCCGACCCTTGGGTGATGGTCTGTGGAAATAAATCATTTTGTTCTGTACGTCCAAAAGATATGACATTTAATTCAGGGAAATCCGTTTTTATACGATTTCTAAGCAATGGCTCATCGCCATGATATATCAGCGTTCCATCTTTCGCCAAACCTTCAACAATTTCCAGCTTCGCATTGGCAATTTCCTCACGTGATCCCAAATCCAATAAGTGTGATTCACCAATATTGGTAATGATGGCCACATCCGGTTTTGCAATCTTGGATAAAAACTCAATTTCACCGCGGCTGCTCATTCCCATTTCCAAAACAGCTGCTTCAGTATCTTCATCCATGGAAAGCACCGTGAGTGGTAAGCCCAAATGATTGTTGAAGTTCCCATTGGTTTTATGAACCTTATAAGTAGTGGCCAACAGGGCAGCCGTCATATCCTTCGTCGTTGTTTTACCGTTGCTGCCTGTTATCCCAATGACTTTTATATTCAACTGCTGACGATAAGAACGCGCTAATTGCTGCAGTGCATTTTCAGTATTTTCGACAATGATTATCGGTAAATCCTCAGGTGGATTGGGCACATCGCTTTGCCAAAGGGAAGCAGCCGCTCCTTGCGCTAAAGCTTGCTTGACATACTGATGGCCATCAACTTGCCCACCCTTAAGCGGAATGAATAAACATCCTTCCTTAACCATCCTTGAATCGATGGTAACCCCATGAATTCCTTTGGACAGGAATGGAGTGATATCATTCAATCCACCTGTCATTTCATATACTTGTTTTAACGTTCTCTTTATCATTTTGTTCCTCCTACATTCATTGAACCGTTAACCGCTCTTTCCTACCCATTAACCAAATGAAGCAGAAACCAGTTTAAATCGCACCGGCTCCTGCTGATTGGAATCCATCAAAACTTTTTTGGTGGATTGTGAAGTTTACTGAGACATTACCTGCATGATCAAACTGTATATTTGATTTGTTGTTTTTCTTGATGACGTTCCAAGGCAAGTTTCACGAGTTTTTCAATTAACGCTGGATAGTCGACACCTGTGTGCTTCCACAATAATGGAAACATGCTGAAAGGAGTAAACCCAGGCATTGTATTCACTTCATTTATATAGATTTGGCCCTCATTCGTTAGGAAGAAATCAGCGCGAACCAATCCAGAGCAGTCCAATGACTTGAAGGCAGTAATGGCCATTTCAGATAAAGCTGCATACTCGCTTTCCTCTATCTCCGCTGGAATGACCATCGCTGAATTACCGTCAACATATTTTGCTGAATAATCATAGAACGCGAAATCTTTCTTAGGGATGATTTCGCCTGCCACTGAACAAGATGGATCATCATTACCAAGAATGCCAAACTCGAGCTCACGAGCTACGACCCCTTCTTCAATGATGATCTTCCGATCGAATTGAAAAGCTTCCGCTACCGCTTTTTCCAGTTCATCAGCATCATTACATTTGCTGATACCGACACTCGAGCCTAAATTAGCAGGTTTGACAAAACAAGGGTACCCAATATCATCCGCTACCTTTTTAATGGCACTTTCAGTATTTTTCTCCCATTCAGAACGAATGAACCAAGTGTATTTGACTTGAGGAAGTCCTGCCTGGGCAAAAATGTTTTTCATGATAACCTTATCCATTCCAGCTGATGAAGCTAAAACGCCATTGCCTACATAAGGGAGATTCAATAGTTCTAGCATCCCTTGTACGGTTCCATCTTCTCCATTTGGTCCGTGAAGCAATGGGAAAATTACGTCATACCCTGTTGACTCACTATTTTCATCAGTTGAATGTGCTTGCAGGGCAAGAGGCGAGCTCGATTTTTCCGGCGAAAATGTCAGTGCCTCTACACTCTCAGCAGGTCCTGTTAACTTCGGTCCATTTATCCACGAACCTTCTTTTGTTATGTAAATCGGATATATATCAAACTTTGCTAAATCGAGAGCTTTAATGACCGCTAAAGCTGTCTGCATAGAAACCTCATGCTCCGCAGATTTTCCACCATAAAGCAATCCAAGTTTAGTTTTCATGAGTTATTACCCTCCAATATTCTTTTAACCTTGTTCATTGTATCATTTTACACTAAAACGGGAAAAGCGAAACTTCCATCAATGGTTCTTTTCCAATGATTAACTAACAGTGGAACACAGGATAAATTCGCCACGTCCTGTGGCAACTCCTGTGCTAGCATATCCTATGCGTCGAAGCCATTCGGGCATTTACAGGCTGTTTTTTACCCATATTTTTCATTATAATTTTCATTCGATACCCATAAACCTTCATTTCCATCGATACCTTACAGCCTGTTAATGCGGGGAAAAGCGAAACTTCCATCAATGGTTCTTTTCCAATGATTAACTAACAGTGGAACACAGGATAAATTCGCCACGTCCTGTGGCAACTCCTGTGC
>NZ_JBNNSH010000013.1:23454-36112 GCF_050277555.1 Peribacillus sp. NPDC097895
GTGCTAGCATATCCTATGCGTCGAAGCCATTCGGGCATTTACAGGCTGTTTTTCATCCATATTTTTCATTATAATTTTCATTCGATACCCATAAACCTTCATTTCCATCGATACCTTACAGCCTGTTATTGCGGGGAAAAGCGAAACTTCCATCAATGGTTCCTTTCCAATGATTACCAACAGTGGAACACAGGATAAATTCGCCACAATCCTGGGCGTCATCCTCTCTTATCTTTTATGCTTGAGGCAGTAAGTCTTACACCTAAAAAAATTCAAGGATGGGAAATAAGCAAATCAATAAAGTCTTATGATGGGAATAAATCAGGAAAGTGATTTGTTTTTAATAACGCATTCCCATACTTTTTCTTTTCGATTGAAGGAAATGAAGACGTCCGGCTCCTTCAAATTTCTATCCGAAAAGTCATCATGCATCTCATCCATGTTTAAATAATCTCCCACGACCCAAGCTGGTATCTCAATCTTCGTTCTTGAGTACTTAACGTCCCGAAATGAAAAAATTAGTCCCTCTGCGAGAATGGGAGCCAAGGAAGAAATGATTTCTGCGGGAATGGCCGTCAATTCTTTTTTCTTTCTTATCCCAAGCCAAGTCCTTTCCACTTTTAACGGCTCAAGCTTTAGCGGAATCAGACTACCCAACATCATATAATATGTCGAAAGAGAACGAAAATATATTTTATTGAACCAGCCATCATCCTGGGCAAGATACACAAATTGATTATTCAATTTACGAAAAAAGGGAGGCTCCAAATGGGTTTTCGTATGCCCTAAATATAAAAGTTCCGATAATTCCTTTCCATCCAATTCATCCAGCCCTTCCGCTTCTTCAAAATCAATCCAACAGAAATCTCCATATGCCCGGACATTTTCTTTAACCAGCTTAGCGATAGCCTCAGATGAAGCGCTCTCAAGCAGAACATTCAAATTGTATTCCCCACCATCGAATTGATGTTTCAATAATAAGATGGAATCCAAGGTATATGGCAGTGAATAGGCAAATTCGCGAAAATTTAGTCCATTAAAAAGGACAAACCGTTCGGAAGCCTGCATATGCATATATAAAATATCATTGCTATCATTCTTCATAACCTGTTCCCCTCCGAGCTTTCAATCAATAATGTTATTTTATCAAACTTTTTGGATTTCAAGTAAGATATATAACCCAGAATATTTATCCCGCATCATGTAAATAAATGGAAAACCTAACTCTATACCCACCTTATAAGATCAGGAACAAGCTCGACAATCCCCAATATCCATATTATAGTAAAAATAAAGGTTTGGAGGAATTGACGATGGATAAAATTGAAAAAGGTTTTATCATTAATTCTTTTCATGAAGCCGCTTCCCTTTATGCTCAAGCAACTAAAAAGATAGGGCTTTGGCAATCGGAAAAATATGCATTCGAAAAATATTTTTATCCGGATGATAAGATCCTTGATATCGGATGTGGAACAGGAAGAACCACCTTCGCACTGTATAAAAAAGGATTTCAAAAAATAACCGGATTGGATTTAACTCCTGCCATGCTTTCTGAAGCTGAAAAAATATCGCACGAAGTTAACCTGGATATACCATTTATCCTTGGCGATGCAGCCAACCTCCCTTTCAACAACTCATCTTTCGATAAAGCAATTTTCGCCTTTAATGGTTTAATGCAAATACCCAAACGAAAAAACCGTACTTTAGCTTTAAAAGAAATCAACCGTATTTTAAAACCCGAAGGCATCTTCATTTTCACAACACACGACCGTGATAAAAATGAAAATTACCTGAACTTCTGGGAGCAAGAGGAAATTATTTGGTGTGAAGGTAAACAAGATGAGAGGCTTTATGAATTCGGGGATATTTTCACACCTGGACAGACACTTCAAAATGATACTTATCTTCATATCCCAAATCAACTTGAAGTACTTAATTGTCTTGAAGAAGCAGGATTTACAGTCATCGAGAGCTTTTACCGGAGTGAATTATTCCATGAAAGCGATGATGTCATCAATTTCTCATCGGATTGCCGCTTTTGGATTGTTCGAAAATAAACATACATTTTTCAAAATCAAAAAAATCCAGAGTGAGGATATCACTCTGGATTTTCGATCAAGAAACTTGTTCTAGTTCTTTTTTGGAAGGAGGGTTGAATTGACCTTCCCATTTAGAGATAACGATTGCTGCAAGTGAATTACCGATAACGTTTACTACTGTACGTCCCATATCAAGAATACGGTCAATACCGGCAATAAATGCTAGACCTTCAATAGGAATACCGACAGTTCCCAATGTCGCTAAAAGAACTACGAAGGATACACCAGGTACACCCGCAATCCCTTTGGATGTAATCATTAATACTAGCATTAACGTGATTTGCTCATAAGCACTTAAATCAATTCCGTACATTTGAGCGATGAAAATAGCTGCTAACGCTTGATATAATGTAGAGCCATCAAGGTTAAAGGAGTATCCAGTCGGAATAACGAATGTAGCAATATGTTTCGGACATCCCGCTTTCTCCATTTTTTCCATAAGTTTCGGAAGAACCGCTTCTGAACTTGCTGTAGAGAACGCAAGAATCAATTCCTCTTTAAGAAGCTTAATCAACGTAAAGATATTGAATCCTACAAATTTTGCAATAAGACCCAGAATGACAATTACAAAGAAAATCATTGTTCCGTATACAGAAAGCGCTAACTTTCCTAACGGGATTAAAGATTCCAAACCGAACTTGGAGATGGTCACACCGATTAGTGCAAATACCCCGATAGGAGCAAATTTCATGACCATATTAGTTAAGTAGAACATTCCTTCTGCTGTACCTTGGAAGAAACGAAATACTGGTTTACCTTTTTCACCGATAGCCGCAATACTAAGTCCAAACAACACGGAGAAGAAAATAATCGCTAGCATATCACCTTGTACCATAGCTTGAACTGGATTAGACGGTACAATGTGAACGAGTGTATCTACAAAAGATTCATGCTGCTTAGTTTCTGCTGTATCAACATACGTGGAAATATCCGTTTGTTCCAGCTTATTCATATTCACCCCAGCACCCGGCTGGATGATATTCGCGGAAATCAGACCAACAGCAATCGCAATCATAGTTACCACTACAAAGTATGATAGTGATTTAGCTCCTAGTTTACCTACAGCTTTCAAATCACCTACACCCGCAACTGCAACGATAAGGCTAGATACAATGATTGGCACAACAATCATTTTAATCATTCGTAGGAAAATGTCTCCGAATGGCTGTAAAAAGTTTTGAGCCGTCTCGTTACCATAAAAAATGGCACCAACGATAATCCCTAGAATTAAACCAATGAAAATTTGGCTTGCTAAACTTAATTTGAATTTCTTCATATACTTTCCTCACCTTCCATAAAGTCTTTGATGCAAAAACATTTTGTCTCGGTAAGGGAAACAAGATCATAATAGAAAGAAAGTAATTTTTCTTTTTTGAAAAACTCTGTCTTTACGCCGAAAAAAAAGACACTTCATGTGTCGATTTCTTATTGGCGTGAATATTCACACATGTTCCCTTGAAGACGCTGACGAGGTTAGCTGTCGGGTTAGGATTGGAAACACAAAAAGCCCTTTCATTTCTGAATTCACCCCTAGCGGATATGAATCCACAAAATTGGGTCCCCCGTTCTTGGAATAAGATTAAGCGAGTTAACTTATAATAAAATATTATACTAAAAATGTGATTCTGTAAATATTTATTCTCGCCCCCTATAGAAATAATCTTTAAATATGTCTGAAAATTCTGTATTAACGACTATTATACCTGTAATTACACTTCCCGATTTTATTCATTTAAAATTATATGGATATATAATTTATAACGAATTTGACATCCCCTCATTTGATGAAAAAAAGCTATTTTTCCAAAATGCCAAGTAACAGATACCTTACTTTTTCCCTATTGGTGAATTTTTTATAAGTTTTAGTTTTCACTTTTTCTAATTGAATGGGAGTAATAAAATGAGAATGGTTTTTCACTACCCCGTTTGGTTCTATTAGGATGATTTCACCAACTGCCGGCCCCTTTATGATTTCTTGCTTTCCTTCTGCTTTAAGTCCTTTTGTAATGTAGTGCTTATCCACAAAGCCTTTTTTAGTCAATTTATAGACATGCGGCTGTTTTTTTGGATGGACTGCTTCTTCAGGAATGGAGGGTACACCCGCTTTCTCATTGGTTATTACTGCAAGGTTGACCTTTGATCCAACCAACAAAGGTTCCGTTTCTTCACCCTCCGGTTCGATCATGGCTTGAAATGGAAATCTGCTACCTTTTTTTAATGATGGCTCTTCTGCAGGATAAGAATGTATACGACCTATTGTTCCATTCAATGACTTTTTTAAATCAGGGGAGCTTGCTTTTATAGTCATGCCCACTTCAGCCTTTTTCATCTCTTCTTCAGAGAAATCCCCTTCAATTGCCATATTTGTTGAAACAATGGATATAATGGGATTATTCAGGTTTTTATTGATGTTTTTAACCACACCATCTGCTTCACTCGCCGTCTCAACCGCGCTGGTCTGCTCCTCGATTGAGCTTAATTGAGCATCATACATTTTCACTTTTTCATTCAAGCTGCTTTTTTCTAGTTCTTGCTTGTACATTTCTTGCTCAATGTTACTTTTGATAAGATCTGTAGAGCTAGTGGTTACATCAATATTCAAGGTCTTTTCTACCGAGTCATCGATGACCGCCTTATCAGGATTGCTGGTCAGGGTTCCTTGATAAGTCCTCAACTTCCCAATGTATTCGTCAATTCCTGCAATCTCTCCTTCAGCAGCTGTTTTCTCCGCTTCTAAATTCGCTTTAAGCGCATCCAGTTCGGCTGTCGTATACTCGAATAACGGAGAGCCAGCCGCTACCTCATCTCCCTCTTTTACAAGAAATTTTTTGAAGTCGTTTTTCTTGGCATCGAAATAGATATCAAACTCTTCTACAGGTTTAACTACCCCTTTTGTTTGAATAGTATCCCTAATTGTATCTTTTTTTACTTTAGTCCAGTTTTCCACGAAAACAGTTCGTTCCACTTTGCTTTCTTTCTTTTCAATAAGGTATAAGTTAACGGTTATTAATGCAATCGAAGCAAAAGATACTGCCGCTATTTTCCATTTCGCCTTCATTCTTTTCACCCGCCTTATACAAATACGCCCACTTGGATATATGCTAAAAAGGCTTTAACAAACCACGTGGCCAAATAGAATAGAAAAGTCATTGATAGGACCAAATATTTATTCCGTTCTGTAAATTCCTTTAAATAGAAATATTGCAGGACAATAATAAGAAATTGAAAAATGGTGATTTCGCTGAAAAAATGAATAAAGTAATCACTTCTTAGAAAATACTGACTGATGACACCCAATGAAAAAGGGTTAGCATCGTTTCCGATATCCATTAATACAAATAGAGGAAGCAACAATATTTTCTCCAATAATTGCAAACCGAAAATGATCATTTGAACGATTACTAATTTTATGTATGGGATATCCGTAACAATCCAAAAGAATAGAGAAGAAAAAAATATATATATGGAAGGATAAAAGAGACCCGCTATAATATTTCCGCACACTATCAGCAACTTTCCCGCTTCAAATTCATCAGCAGTCATCTTTGTGATTTCTTTGGAAAATGACTCAGAGCCAATGCCGAAATATCCTCCAATTGCAAAAACTATAACACTAAGAAAATATAATAATAGTAGTTTCCATCCAAGCCGCGTGACCGCTTCTGCATTTTGCAGCTGGTAACGACTCCTATGGGGCTCTAAAATGCCCTTTAACAATCTGACCTGGTACACCATATGTGTTCCTCCTGCAAAAAATGATATATCATTCTATATTTTATCTTATTTTGGAAGCAAATGCAGAAATAAGGAATGAATGAAACAAAAAAAACACATATCACTTAATTTAATACTCTCTTCTCTAATTCGGCGTTAATACCGATAAATGATGACTAAGGATTTTAATCCGGGTAGGCGTTTGGCTATAGATCTCTCCATCCATATCCACATCAAGCGGCATCTTGGTTTCAATGATCAGAGTACCCGCCTGTAAATAAGTCACCCCTGACTCCGGACTCAGTTTTTCAGTCCACAAACGTTTCATAGCCATTATTTCAAAAAATGCACTAAGGTTTGCTTTTTCCAAGATGGCAATGCCAAACAGCCCATCATCAGGGCTTACCATGGGAAATGGCAATAAATTAGTACCAATATAACACCCATTCAAGACCAAAATCATGATTGCTTCCCCTTCAATCATATTTCCATCATATTGGAGCTTAAAGGGAAACGGGTTATTATCTCCAATCGTCCTAACCGCACTTAATAAATATCCGATCTTTCCGAACTTATTTTTTTCCTGCTCATCAATATTGCTTGATGCGTCAGAAATAAGTCCAACACCCCAAAAATTCGAAAAATAAGCATCATCGGCCTGCCCTATGTCAATTGAACGAACTTTGCCATTTACAAGTGCTTCCGAGGCTTGACGAATATTTTGAGGAATCTTTAATGTCCTGGAGAAGTCATTACACGTCCCTCCAGGCAAAACCCCAAACAGAGGCCTCTTTCCAAGTGATGAAAGACCATTTACACACTCATGAACGGTTCCATCTCCTCCCAATACAAAAACAACATCCATGTCTTCCCCATATTCCGAGCAAAATCGACTTGCATCGCCTTTTTCCTTCGTTTGCAAAATAAGGAACTCATCAATATGAGGAGCTATAATCGGAAGACACTGCTCGAGATTTCTTTCGAGTTTATCGTTCCCGGCTTTTTTATTGTAAATCAGCATTCCTTTTTTCCATCTCATGACGTAGCCCCCATATTCAAATCAAGAATTTCTTCTTTATAATTACCTTTTCCTAAAGCCTACCTTTTGAAACTCAATCTTATATGCGAAAATTCAGAATTGAAATTCCACACAGTATCCACATAAAAAAGAGGCTTTACGCCCCTTTCTGTAAAACCTTCATAAATTCATTAAATAATCCTTCATCGTTAAGATAAGCTTTGAACAAAGGGGACTTCGTTTTTCATTTTTTTCCAAAAACAACAAAAGACTTTCCAGGATAATCGAACTTGGTTTAACTTTAGAAAATTCTTCTTGAATCGCCTTTAAAGCTTCTGTATTTTTACTTATTTCCATTCCCTCTTCTTTACGCGTTTCCACTTCCAACATCCTGCTGATGATCGAATGGATTTCCTCTTTAGGGCTCAATTCCTGCAAAGAGCATTTTGGTAATGGAAATTGCTTCAATAATGGATCTTCCTTGTTTTGCAGGCTTGCGATGATCGAATCCATCCGGTTCAAGATGAAGTTAGGTAACAATTCCACTTCGTAGGCATCTTTTTTTCTGATTAACATTCCGATATATCCCTTGAAAAGGGAATCTAATATGATCGTGCTATCAGGCAAAAGCTCAGCCGAGAGATCTGGGTATAACTCAATGATTTTACGCTTGCACCAAATCAGGCCCTCTTCATGCATATAATGTAAAAACCTATCCAATTCTTTGCTGATATGAACCATTTGTTCCTGCAACAGCATTTGAATGAAATTGGTATTCCCTGTCATATGCTCAATATGAACAGTGATTTGCCTTAAAAACTTGTCTTTACTTGATAAAGAAGCATCAAGTTCCAGATCGAGCAAAGAGTCCGTCAACGCCTCATAAAAATTTTTAAAAATAGAGACGAGCAACTCTTCCTTCGATTTAAAGTAATTATAAAAAGATCCCTTTGCTATCCCGCACTTTTCAGCAATTTCCTGAACGGAAGTAGCATGATAGCCTTTCTCCGCGAAAAGTTCCACAGATTTATCTATAATCATTTTATGTTTTTCATTCATCAAATCCATCCTATCCCATAAATATTATCCACTTATGACCACTCAGTCATATCATCCACATTGTATCCCAAAACCCTTGAAATCACAACGATAAAACTAACAGTTATTATCTATTGCATTCATAATACTTATACTATATATTTGAATCTATGACCGACTAGTCACAATATAAGTATGGAGGGTAATAGTTTGAATTCTATAATTAAATTTTCTTTGAAAAATAAACTGGCAATCTGGCTGCTTACAATCATCATCGTTGCAGCGGGTTTATATTCCGGTTTAAACATGAAGCAAGAAACCATTCCCAATATCTCAACTCCTTTAATAAGCATTTCCACCGTATACCCTGGAGCTGCACCTGAAGAAGTAGCAGATAAACTCACAGAACAGATTGAACAGAAAGTAACAAATTTATCAGGAGTCGAATTAGTCAGTTCGTCTTCCATGGCCAATGTTTCTTCCGTCCAATTACAATATAATTATGATACGGATATGGACGACGCTGTAAAAGAAGTGAAAGAAGCATTAGAGAAATTAGAACTGCCTGAGGGAGTGGATGACCCAAGCGTATCTAAATTGGAATTAAACGCTTTTCCAGTTGTCGCACTCAGTGTAACAGATAAGGATTCTGATTTGCCTGCCCTGACAAAAAACGTCGAAGAGGTATTAGTACCTAAACTTGAAGGGATTGACGGTGTAACATCCGTTTCAATTTCCGGACAACAAGTAAATGAAGGCAGCCTTGTATTCGATGAAGATAAGATGGCGCAATACGGACTCGACGAAGAGACTGTGAAGAAGGTAATCCAAGCAGCGAACGTCAAGGTGCCACTAGGTATATATAACTTTGAAGATAAAGAAAAAACGATCGTTGTTGATGGAAACATCTCCACATTAAAAGACCTGAAAAATATTAAAATACCTTTAACGGGTGGTTCAAAAACAGAAACACCAACTCAAGGTGCACCTGATACAAATCAAGTATCTCCTGGACTGGCACCAAATACTGTCCAACCACAAAATGTTAAATTATCAGACATTGCCGAAGTTAAAATCACCGGTAAGGCTGAATCTATCTCAAGAACAAACGGCAGCGAATCGATCGGACTCCAGGTTACAAGATCACCTGATGCCGATACAGTTGCAATCGTAGACGAAGTAAAAGAAGAAGTTTCCAATTTCAAAGAAGATTTCAAAGGCGTAAGTGTTCATACTACGCTTGATCAAGCCAAACCGATTAAAGATTCTGTAGAAACGATGATTAGTAAGGCAATTTTCGGCTGTCTGTTTGCCGTCATTGTTATCATGCTTTTCCTAAGGAACTTTAAAACGACTCTAATTTCTGTCATTTCAATTCCATTATCTTTATTGGCAGCCCTATTGGTGCTCAAACAATTGGACATCTCATTAAATGTCATGACATTAGGTGCCATGACAGTTGCCATTGGCCGAGTCGTCGATGACTCGATTGTCGTAATTGAAAATATCTATAGAAGAATGGCCTTAAAAGGCGAACAATTAAAAGGCGGCGAATTAATACGCTCTGCCACTAAGGAAATGTTCATCCCTATTCTGTCATCAACAATCGTTACTGTAGCCGTTTACTTGCCTCTAGCGAGCGTTACGGGAGCAGTTGGGGAACTATTCATGCCATTCGCATTAACAATGGTGTTTGCATTAGTTGCATCATTAATCATTGCCATTACTCTTGTTCCTGCCATGGCAGACTCTTTATTTAAAAATGGACTATCTGAAAAAGAATTAAAATCACATGAAGAAAAGCCAAGCAAACTATCTCTATTCTACCGCAAAGCGCTGGATTGGTCATTAAACCATAAGTTAATCACTTTTGGAACGGCCATTGTATTATTAGTCGGCAGCTTATTCCTAATTCCAAGTATCGGTGTCAGCTTCATGCCTGCAGATGAAGAAAAAACGATCATCGTTACTTACACTCCAGCTCCAGGTGAACTAAAAGAGGATATTGAAAAACAAACCGAAAAAGTAGAAAAATATTTCATGGATAAAGATGATGTGGAGACCGTTCAATACACATTAGGGGAAAACATGATGTCCGGCATGATGGGCGGCTCGGGTAACTCGGCTCTCTTCTATGTAATTTATGATGAAGACACTGAAAACTTCGGGGACAAGAAAGAAAAGATCATAAAAGATTTAACTAGCCTTGATACACCCGGAACATGGAAACAACAAGAATTCACATCAACATCAAGCAATGAAACTACCCTATATGTATATGGAAATACACAAAAAGATATTGAACCGGTAATCGATGATATTCAGAATATCATGAAGAAAAACAAAGACTTAAAAGATGTTGATACGAGTCTTTCCGATGCTTATGAGCAATATACACTAGTAGCAGACCAACAAAAGCTTAGTGACCTTGGACTAACAGCTGCACAAATTGGTATGTCCATTGCAAATTCGAACAAAGATGATGCTCTAACTACAATTAAGAAAGATGGAGAAGAAGTCAAAGTATATGTCGAGACAGAAGAAACGACATTTGAAGATAAAAAAGATCTTGAGAATACGAAAATCACCTCTCCAATGGGTATGGAAATACCATTAAAAGAGCTTGTGAAAATCGAAGAAGGCAAGACGTCCGATACAATAAGCCGTCGCGATGGTAAAATTTATGCCGACGTGTCTGCAACAATCAAATCGGATGATGTAGCAGCAGTAACAGCTAAGGTACAAAAGGAAGTTGATAAATTAGACCTTCCTGCAAGTGTTTCCGTTGATTATGGTGGAGTAACCGAAGACATTCAAGAATCATTCACTCAACTTGGCATCGCTATGTTAGCAGCAATTGCTATCGTGTACTTTGTCCTTGTCGTCACTTTCCATGGCGGTCTAGCACCAATCGCCATTCTATTCTCCTTACCATTTACGGTAATCGGGGCATTAGCAGGATTATTCATTGCAGGTGAGACCATCAGCGTATCGGCTATGATGGGTGTCCTCATGCTTATTGGTATCGTTGTAACCAATGCCATCGTATTAGTGGATCGTGTAATCAAAAATGAAGATTCGGGCTTATCTACTCGTGAGGCATTACTGGAGGCAGGATCAACACGGCTACGTCCAATCTTGATGACCGCCCTCGCCACAGTTGGTGCTTTAATACCACTGGCCATCGGTGCAGAAGGCAGCGGATTAATTTCACAAGGTTTGGGAATAACAGTTATCGGAGGACTAGTGAGTTCTACACTGCTTACACTTGTCATTGTACCGGTAGTTTATGAAGTAATAATGAAGATAGGCAAAAAGAAGAAAAAAACAGCTAAATAAGAATGGAGGGCATCCCATAATAGGGATGCCCTCTCTCTTTTCTTGATCAAATGACTCGAAGCTTGCCTCATCAACTCATCCACATGGATGGTATATAAGCTAAAAACAGCCCATTTCAAGGTTTAGCTACCTCCCGTTCCTCCTAATGCTTCATCTCTCAGCTCTTCTTAGACGGACTTCTATGGACTAAATTAGTTTGTTTATAGGAACAAAAAAAAAGAAAGACTTCGTCTTCCTTTTTAACTTCTATAGGTTAATGTTTAGTGAAAGTTTGATCTATCGCATTTTCAAGATCCAGCGATGTTTCTTTTAAATAACGTTTCGTTACGTTTAAATCTTTATGACCGGCAAGCTTTGATATTGTTTGTATATCTATTCCATTATCCACTAGCCTTTGGCAAAATGTATGACGCAATTTATGTGGGTGCACATTATATTTTTTCAATATATATTGAACTGACCTCGGTGTGATCCTTTGATTATAACTTGAAATGAACAACGGACCTGCTTTTTCTTTTAAAGAATAAAGATAATTTTTCACATGTTGGATAGCCGATAATGTAAGGGGAACGTTCCTATCAATTTCACCTTTTGCGTTCCTAACAACAATATAATTTTTCTCTGTATCCATGATGACGTCCCGACCATTCAAGTCACATAATTCAGATACACGAATTCCAGTATGTAACAACAGGTATACGATGGCAATGTTCCTTAGATTTCCCTCTGCTTCTATATCTCTTAACAGGATTTCCTGCTCTTTTATACTTAAAGTTTCCGGCACCTCATGCTTCTGCTCTTTAATCTTACGTTCAACAGTAAGCATTATTTGTGGTTTGCCCAAAAATTTAAAGAATACATTTAGGGCGATATAGTGTTTTTCAATTGTCCCTGGACTTTTCTTGCAATTTTCTAAATTGTCAAGATAGTCTTGGACATCTTCAGATTGGATTTCCAACAATATCTTTTGTGTCTGATCACAAAACTGTGAAAGAACACCAGTATAGGTTTTGATCGTATTATCTGATTTGCCTTGGTCTCTCAACCATTCAGCAAACGAAAAAATCATTTTTTCTTTAGCAGAGGTATCCATCGGCTATTCCCCCAATGACAGTTTCAGAACTAAGTTAAGTTTAACATATATCCCTAAAGAAACGAAGGAATCTGTCCATATGTCTTATACAGATATGATTATACAAAAAGATGCGGAAATCATTTTGTATGATCATTGATGATGCATTTATAGTATGTCCTATGTCCTATCTTATACTACCTCTAACATTCTTTATATGAGTCTTATCGGTTTCTACCTTTTAGCTGGTTTCAAGCAAGGATTCAGAAGGAAACAAACGACAAAAAAAGACCAGCCGGATGGCTGATCTTTAAAATGGCTTGGCGGCGTCCTACTCTCACAGGGGGAAACCCCCAACTACCATCGGCGCTGAAGAGC
>NZ_JBNNSH010000014.1:0-13078 GCF_050277555.1 Peribacillus sp. NPDC097895
GAAGAAATGTTTGACTTGCTCATTTGCTTTTTTGATAGTGTGTGCTCACTTAAAATTTAACGTTGGCGCTTTGTTTTGTTCAGTTTTCAAAGAGCGATTTTTTTGTCGTTTATCTCGTAAGCGACTTTATTATCTTACCATATACCCATTCTAATGTCAACATTTTATTTCACATTGTTTTTTCGACTGGGAGTTTATGTCGTCGTTATTGGCGACTCCTAATATAATATCAGCTTGATGAGCTTTCGTCAATGGTTTAATCAAGTTTTTTTAAAAACATTAAACAACTATAACATGGATAAAAACCTCAAGGAGATATCCATGAGGTTTAGGCCCTTTAAACGATCCAATAACCAATGGCTGCCAACGCTGCAACTCCTGGAATTCCAAGCAGACCGGCGACCGCTGAAGTAACCGGATTAATAGGTACATGAATGCCCGCTTGATTCCCAAGTGTATTCAAAAAGAACAAAAAGGCTGCACCGATAATGATTTTTATAATCCCCTGCCCTATGAACCGGACGGGTTTTAGGGGCGTCCCGATAATAAGTAACATTAAGATCAGGCCGCCAATTACAGCAACAAAGACAACAGGTTCCAAACTCATTCCTCCCCGCAAGCTTGTACTACACTTATATGAAGGGATGGCTGGATTAAGAACCCAAACAAAAAAATGACTATGAAGTCCATTCCTTCATAGCCATCTCCTTATCATCGTTTTATACGGACGTTCCTTCTTTTAACTTCCCTGAATAAATAGAAGTATTTCACTTCCGCCAGTCTTGTTTGAGCGATTACTTCCTCAGATGGATCCACGCTTTTTTCAAGTAATGATTTTTGATTGTGCCAATTCCATTTCAAATGTTCAAGCTCTTCGATTAATGACTCATTGAATTCATTTCGGAGCCTCTTTTTTTTACGAAAGAACAAGTGAAGTCCTCCCAGCTATCTATATTTCTCTTCTTCCTTCTATTGCTTTTGATAGCGTCACTTCATCGGCATACTCCAAATCTCCGCCAACTGGAAGTCCGTGGGCAATTCGAGTCACTTTAATCCCTGATGGTCTGAGCAACCGCGAAATATACATGGCAGTTGCTTCACCTTCAATGTTGGGATTAGTCGCCAAAATGACCTCCAACACTGTTTCATCTTGCAGGCGCTTTAATAAATCAGGAATATTTATATCTTCCGGACCGATTCCGTCCATCGGTGAAATACTGCCATGCAGTACATGGTATAAACCATTGAACTCTCTCATCTTCTCCATGGCTATTACATCTTTCGGGTCCTGAACCACACAAATCAGACTTCTGTCCCTCTTTTGATCTTCACAGATATAACAGGGGTCTTGATCCGTAATATGACCACAGACTGAGCAATACATAAGATTCCGCTTAGCATTCACAAGTGCTTTTGCAAAATCCAAAACAGTATCTTCCTTCATGCTTAGCACATGAAAGGCTAATCGCGCAGCCGTTTTAGGCCCAATCCCCGGCAATTTCATAAAACTATCAATGAGCTTGGAAATTGGTTCTGGATAATGCATCAAATTCCTCCTATAAACTCCAAAAGAAACCTCCAAAAAGGAAGTTTCTTTTGGAACTTGCTTAAAACATACCCGGAAGGTTCATTCCTTTAGTGAATTGTCCCATCGTTTGGTTTGTCAGTTCTTCTGCCTTTTTCAAAGCATCGTTAGTTGCAGCCAACACTAAATCTTGAAGCATATCGATATCATCAGGATCGACAACTTCCTGTTTAATGATTACATCAACTATTTCTTTATGGCCTGTCACGATAACCGTTACCATTCCACCGCCAGCAGTGCCTTCAATCTTTTTTTCTCCTAATTCTTCTTGTGCCTCTGCCATCTTCTTTTGCATCTTTTGCATTTGTTTCATCATGTTTTGCATATTACCGCCACGCATACCCATTTTCCTTACCTCCAATTATTCTTTAATTTCAAGTAAATCATCGCCGACTAATTTTCTAGCCTCCGCTATAAAGGGGTCTTCTTCTTTTGAATCCGTTTCTTCTGGACCGTCGAATTGCTGTGTTGAAATGAAGTCCTCCCGCAACCCTTGCCACTGACTATCCGGTACACCGGCTATCTCCATTCGATGCCCTGTCAATTGTTGCATGATGGAGGCAATCACTTCCACGAAACGGTTATTTTCCATTGCCATTTGACAATGAATATCATATTTGAATTTTACCACAAAAGCTTCCGTTGACGCAGCAACAGGTTCTGCCTCCGTTAATAAAGCTGCCAATGACTTTTGGTTTTGCTGTCCTAACTGTTCAAGGATTTCTCCCCACTTACTTTTCACAGCATTAAGATCCGGCTTTGTAGCTTGTTTCAAAACTTGATTGATCTTTCCTGCAGGTGCTTTATACGCTTTTTTTATGGACCTCTGTGCTTTCGCCTGTTCAGCAGGTTTTTCTGTCATGGCCGCCGGGATGCCATTTCTCTGCATTTCCAGTAACTTCTTCTCTAAATCCTCTATTTTCAACTGCAACTGCTGAAGCTGCCCATTATCCATTTGAGTTGGTCTTTGCTCATTACATAACTTCACAAGTGCCACCTCAAGAAAAATCCTTGGATGATTTGTCCACTTCATATCCTGCTGTGTTTGATTGAAACTCTCAATAATGGAATAAATGGATTCAGAAGAGATCACTTCTGCCAATTCTTTAAATTGTGGATCTATCAATACACGCTCAAAGGACTCTGCAAGGGCTGGTGCCGTTTGAAACAAAAGCATATCGCGGAAATAATAAATCATGTCTTCTATGAACCTAGCCGGGTCTTTTCCCATGGCTAGTAATTCTTCAAGAACTTCAAGTGCCACTGCCACTTCTTTATCATATATAGCTTTTGCCAACCTGCTTAAAAATGCTTGCGAAACAGAACCAGTGACAGTCAATGCATCTTCCACAGAAACAGTCTCCGCACTGAAGGAAATAGCTTGATCAAGCAGGCTTAGTGCATCACGCATTCCGCCTTCGGCCGCTCTTGCTATGATGTGCAGGGCTTGTTCGTCACAAGAAACTCCCGTTTCTGCGACAATTTGTGACATCCTGCCGACTATATCTTGCGGTTGAATCCTTTTAAAATCAAACCTTTGGCAGCGGGAAATGATCGTTAGTGGAATCTTATGAGGTTCCGTCGTCGCCAATATGAAAATAACGTGCTTTGGAGGTTCTTCCAATGTCTTTAATAGGGCATTGAAAGCTCCTTGTGAAAGCATATGTACCTCATCAATGATATAAACTTTATATGTAACCGCGTTCGGTGCATATTTGACCTTATCACGAATGTCACGGATTTCCTCGACACCATTATTTGATGCTGCATCAATTTCTATAACATCTGATATGGAGCCATCAGTGATTCCGCGGCAGGTAGCACATTCGTTACAAGGCTCACTCGTAGGGGCATGCTCACAATTCACGGCTTTAGCCAGAATTTTGGCAGCACTCGTTTTCCCTGTCCCACGTGGACCGGAAAATAAATAGGCATGCGAAACCTTTTGTCCGACCAGGGCATTCTGCAACGTTTTCGTTACATGTTCCTGCCCAACTACATCAATGAATTGTTGCGGCCGCCATACCCGGTATAATGCTTGATACCCCACGGAAATCCCTCCTTTTTTCTCCATCCTGTTTATTATACATTACTGATTTCATTAATTTCAAAGTCTAAAAATAAAATTCATGAATTGCCTCATTCTTTTCGAAACGCCATAAAAAAAAACCCACCCGAAACGAATGAGTTTTTTGATTATGTAAAATAACTGCCGTGCACCTTCTGTCGATTAGCAACCATAAGCGTTACTTAAGCAGTTAGCTCGGCCCAGGCAACCCTGCGGCACATGAGAACTTCCACTTAATGCTGCTTCCTTCCGGACCTGACATGGTTCATGGAGTCCCATTGCGCAGGACCCGGGCGTCAACACCACTTACTTAAGGCAGGCCCTACAGAATGCTAACCTCGAGAAGGGATTCAACCTCGCTAGAGCGGATTGCGAGTACAGGGCACCGCTACCTCCCCGTCTAGCACGGCAAATGTAATACCAAATTTATAGCGTCTTACCGACGCATAATTCATTATACTAAGGTAACAAAAAAAACGCAAGTGTTGTTCATTGAACTGAATGATTCCAATATTTTTCAACAGAAGAAAAGCTGTGCGTTCAACAAACGATCATTATTTATTTTCTTCAATACGCTTTAGTGCTTTCTCTCTTTTCAAAGTCTTCTTTCGATCTCTAAGCTCTTTAAAAAAAGAAGTCAATATCCCACCGCACTCTTCCCCCAATACACCGCTTGTTACTTCACATTGGTGGTTGAAGCGTTCATCTTGAAGTAAATCCATGAATGTACCTGCGCAGCCTGCCTTAGGATCAAACGCCCCAAAAACAACCCGCCTAACCCTGGATTGCAGAATAGCACCCGCACACATCGGACAAGGTTCTAATGTGACATATAACGTTGCATCCTCAAGACGCCAACTGCCAGTAGCACGGCAAGCCTCCTTGATCGCAAGCAGCTCAGCATGTGCAATTGCGTTCTGTTCCGTTTCCCTCAAATTGTGCCCTGTCGAAATAACTTGATCATCTATTACGATTAAGGCGCCAATCGGCACTTCATTCAACACCTGCGCCTTTTTGGCTTCCTTTAAGGCTAAATTCATGTAATAAACATCATCCTTCATAAAAAAGCCCCCTCATATTAAGTAGGAGTAAACAGACAAATATAGAACAAAATAAAGGTCATACTACTTATTCTAATGAATAGTAACGCAAGCGGCATACCAGCTGCAAGTAAATTCTCACAATAAAAGGAGGATATAACATGAATCGACCTAAATCGCCTTCCTTTGCCTTGCTTATCATTGATATGATCAATGATTTTGATTTCAAACACGGTGATATGCTCCTCGAACATACCATGCTTATCATCGAGCCGATTTTGAATTTAAAGAAACAAATGAAAGAAAAAGGTTTTCCGATCATTTATATCAATGACCATTATGATTTATGGCAGGCTGACTTCGATAAAATAATCGACACCTGTAAAAACGAAGGGAATGCCCGATTGATCGAGAGTATAAAACCGCAGCAAGACGAGTTTTTTCTCATCAAGCCTAAGCATTCTGCGTTTTATGGGACAGCACTCAATACACTGCTCAAACGATTGAAAGTGGAAACCTTAATCATTACCGGCATAGCTGGAAACATCTGTGTGCTTTTCACGGCTAATGACGCTTATATGCGTGAATATCAATTATGGATACCTGAGGATTGCATCGCTTCAGCATCAAAGGAAGATAATCATTATGCATTAAAGATGATGAACCATGTTCTTAAGGCTTCCATTAAAAAAAGCGGGGACATATAAGGTACTCAGCCAAACCAGGCAACATATCTCCTCATAAAACACTCTTTCATTCTCCTTCATTATCAACCTGACAAAAATATCACTTAAGTCCCAAGTCTGTGATACAATATCTCTTGGCTGAAAAACCTAATAAATTGGGAATTTCGCCTTGATACCTCATTGAAGGAGGACAGTTTGGATGAAATCCACCCCATTTATCACTGTCGAAGGACCAATCGGCGTGGGAAAAACATCACTGGCAAAAGTTATCGCGGATCATTTTCAAATATCATTATTGAAGGAAATTGTAGATGAAAATCCATTTCTTGGCAAATTCTACGACAATATTGATGAGTGGAGCTTTCAAACAGAAATGTTTTTTCTATGTAACCGATATAAACAATTGGAAGATATCGAAAAAAAGCATCTAACGAATGACCAAGCCGTGGTGGCTGATTACCATATATTCAAGAACTTGATATTTGCTGAGCGCACGTTGAAAAACAGACAATACGACAAATACCTTGAAATATTCAATATTTTGACACGGGATATGCCAAAGCCTAATATGGTGATTTACTTGCATGCAAGTCTTGATACACTTCTGTCACGAATCGGCAAAAGAGGCCGTGAAGTCGAAAAAAATATATCCTCCATTTATTTAGAGCAGTTATCGGCGGATTATCAGACATTCATGGAAACGTTTGAGAAACAACACCCTGATATTCCTGTTCTTACATTTAACGGAGATGAACTGGATTTCGTCGGGAATAAGGATGATTTGAAAACGATAATCAGCCAAATAGAGAATGCCCTGCAAAAAGGAGTAAAGTCAAATGAACTTACGAAAGAAATATAATATTCCAAACAACGCCGTCATTACGATAGCAGGGACGGTTGGCGTAGGAAAGTCGACCATGACCAATGCATTAGCCGATGCCCTTCAGTTCAGGACATCCTTTGAAAAGGTTGATACGAACCCCTACCTGGATAAGTTTTACGATGATTTTAATCGTTGGAGTTTCCACCTGCAAATCTATTTCCTCGCTGAACGTTTTAAAGAGCAAAAAAAAATCTTTGAATATGGGGGAGGTTTCATCCAAGACCGTTCCATTTATGAAGACACTGGAATATTTGCAAAAATGCATTATGAAAAAGGGACAATGAACGAAGTGGACTATGAAACTTACACTAGTCTTTTCAACGCCATGGTAATGACGCCCTACTTCCCGCACCCTAATTTACTTATCTATCTTGAAGGCTCACTGGACGATATTATCGACCGTATCCAAGAACGTGGCCGTCCAATGGAACAGCATACCCCAATTGAATATTGGCAGGAAATGCACGGCCGTTATGAAGAATGGATCGATCAATTCAATGCATGTCCTGTCCTTCGATTAAATATAAATGAATATGACCTTATGCAAGATGAGGCAAGTATCGAACCTCTTATAAAACGGATTGCTGAATATATGGAGCAAACTAAATTATTACGAAATATGTAAAACAGAAAAACCACCGGTAACCCGGTGGTTTTTAGTATATTAGAAAACAAAAATCCCGTTACATTTCTGTAACGGGATTCATCGATATCCAATTTATGCGCTGTGGTTATTAATAAGTTATGGAGGAGGTAGAGGGATTCGAACCCCCGCGGGATTTGACTCCCCTGTCGGTTTTCAAGACCGATCCCTTCAGCCGAACTTGGGTATACCTCCGTATCAACATTTATTATAATACATGGAATTAAAATCAAAGTCAAGCACTCTAGAACGTTTTTTTAAAATAATTGTTAAACTTAGAAAAAGGAGAATCAACCCCTTTTAAAGAGGCCGATTCCTTTACTTAACTTACGGTTTAATGACTTCCACACCACGCATATATGGTCGTAATACTTCAGGAATGATAACACTTCCATCTTCCTGCTGATAATTTTCAAGAAGAGCCGCGACTGTGCGGCCGATTGCCAAACCTGATCCATTTAAAGTATGAACATGTTCCGGTTTACCTTTTGCATCACGTCGGAAGCGGATATTGGCCCGTCTAGCCTGGAATGCTTCAAAGTTACTGCAAGAAGAAATTTCACGATACGTTCCATAACTCGGAATCCAAACCTCGAGATCATACTTTTTAGCGGCAGTGAAACCAAGATCACCCGTACACATGCTTAGTACTCGATATGGAAGTCCTAGCAATTGAAGAACCTTTTCAGCATGACCTGTCAGATTTTCCAATTCTGCATATGAATCTTCCGGCTTCACGAACTTCACTAATTCAACCTTATTGAACTGGTGCTGACGAATTAACCCGCGGGTATCACGACCGGCAGACCCTGCCTCTGAACGGAAAGAAGCGCTGTATGCCGCATAGCTTATTGGCAGATCGTCCATGCTCATGATTTCATCACGATGGTAATTTGTTACGGGCACTTCTGCAGTAGGAATCAAGAAGTAATCTTCACTTTCAATTCGGAAGGCATCCTCTTCGAATTTTGGCAATTGACCCGTACCAGTCATGCTTGCACGGTTCACCATATATGGAGGCAGCATTTCTTCATATCCATGTTCTTCAACATGAAGATCAAGCATGAAGCTAATTAAAGCTCTCTCTAATCGAGCACCAAGACCTCTATAAAATACAAATCGGCTGCCTGTCACTTTTGCTGCCCGTTCAAAATCAAGGATGCCTAGATCTCCAGCTACATCCCAATGCGGCTTCGGTTCAAAACTGAATTCCGGCAATTCGCCCCATTTACGGATTTCAACATTATCGTCTTCCGTTTCACCCACCGGCACACTTTCATGTGGAATGTTAGGAATGGAAAGCATTAACGTTTCTAACTTGGCCTCCACTTCACGAAGCTCATCATCAAATCCTTTGATTCGGTCACCAACTTCACGCATTTCAGCAATCAACTGATCAGCATCTTTTTTCTCCCGCTTTAGTACGGCTACTTGCTGTGAAACTTCATTTCTTTTGCTTTTCAATTTTTCCGTATCGGCAATCAAAGTTCGACGCTTCACATCCAACTCCTCGAACTTACCTAAATCAGTTAAATCTTCTCCTCTAAATTGCAGTACGCGTTTTACTTCTTCAAAATTATTTCGGACATATTTCAAATCCAACATGTTAAGTTCCTCCTCAATATTTTAATGATATCAAAGAACGCAAAAAACTCCCGTCCCCTGAAGAAGGGACGAGAGTTAACCCGCGTTGCCACCCTAGTTGAAGGCATATGAAAAACGCCTACCACTTATCACGATAACGGCTTTTAACCGAAAGTAATTACTGACCCAATAAGGCGTTCCATACTCTGCTCCAGGAGGGATTCACAATACTCTCACACCGATTTCCACCAGCCATCGGCTCTCTATAGAAAGAAATACTTGCTACTATATCCTGTCATTGCTTTCTTATAATCACATTGTTTTCCATAATGTACTATAATTTTATACATTTCGCAACCGTTTTATACACGAAACTTAAAACCAGCCTTTTACTGTAGAAGCTACACTGCTCCATACATCCCCAAAGAATCCGCCAACTGCACGCATAGATAATACGAACCAGTTTGCCTTTTCAACAGATTCAGCAGCTACGACGTTAACTTTCACTGGTTCTCCGTTAATGTATCCGTAACTTTCGCCTTTTTTAGGAGTGACTGTGATGTAACCAAGCTTTTCGCCTTTTTTGATCGGTGCAGTCAACTTACCATCTTTGTTCAACTTGTTTTTATCGATCACTAAGTCTGTTTTATAGTTATCTTTCTCACCATTTTCAACAAGTAGCTCGACCGCTTTTTCAGATTGAATCTTAACGTTTTTTTCCTTACCTTTTATTACCGAAAGGGTTTCTTCCCCTTTCACTTGGTAATTAGCTGGAAGGACTTTTTCTTTTTTAAACGTTGCATAAGCATAATTCATCAGCTTAGTGCTATCTGCAAAGCGTTCATTTTTATTAGTGGACTTCATTACAACCGTTATATAGCGTTGACCATTCCGGATAACTGTCCCTGTATGGCCATAACCTGCATAATCAGTAGATCCTGTTTTTAGTCCATCCACGCCTTTATATTCAAATATCAGGCCAGGCAACATCCAGTTGAAGTTCGGATATTCTTTTCCATCACGGAATTTCAATTTGGAGATACTGGCAATTTTTAATACTTCCGGATAATCGTTAATTAGACGATACGCAAGAAGAGCGGTATCTTTTGCTGTCATGACATTTTCATCATCTTCTTTGCCAGTAGGATACTGCCCTAATAAATCGGTGTTATTCAAACCGCTGGCATTAACGAATTTATGGTTTTTCAAGCCTAATTTTTTTGCTTTTTCATTCATCAACTTAACAAAATTCTTTTCACTGCCAGAAACCAGCTGTGCTAATGCTACTGTCGCTGCATTTCCTGAATAAACAGCCATAGCTTGATAAAGTTCCTTAACTGTATAATCTTCACCTTCCGTCAAACCAACATTCGACAAATTAGGTGCTTTTGAAAGATCATGCACATACTTATTTATTTTAACTTTTTGATCCCAACTGATTTTCCCATTTTCAATTGACTCCATGATGATGTACTCAGTCATCATTTTTGACATGGACGCAATCCCTAATACTTTATCGGCATTTTTTTCATACACGATTTGTCCTGTTTTACCATCTATAATGATGGCTGCCTCTGCTTTTAAACCTAAATTATCAGATTCAGCAAAGGCTTCCCCCGGTTGATAGGCAAATTGCGACATAACAAGAGCAAAAACAAAAGTGAAAATTAGGGTAATCTTGCTGATTTTTTTCAATTTCCAATACCTCCAACTTTTAAGCTAATCCCTATAACAAAGAAAAAACTTTATCTAATTCCCTTGACACCTTGTCTAGTTTATCACAGAAAAAATAAAAAAAATAGACAGAGTCATCGTTGACTCTGTCTATTTTAACAATAAATTTTAATGACGATTATATGTTAATTTTATTACAAAGAATAGTTCGGTGCTTCTTTTGTAATTTGGACATCATGAGGATGACTCTCTCTTAATCCTGCACCAGTCATTTTGACAAATTGAGAGTTCTCTCTCAATTCTTCCAATGTGGCTGTACCGCAATATCCCATACCTGAACGAATGCCACCAATCAGTTGGAAGATGGTATCTGAAAGAGGACCCTTATATGGCAGGCGACCTTCAATGCCTTCTGGAACGAATTTCTTGTTATCTTCTTGGAAGTAACGGTCTTTAGATCCTTTTTCCATGGCTGCAACTGAACCCATACCCCGATATACTTTAAAACGGCGTCCTTGGAATATCTCCGTTTCACCTGGGCTTTCTGTTACACCGGCAAGCATACTGCCAAGCATTACTGCATGTCCGCCAGCAGCTAAAGCCTTTACGATATCACCAGAGTATTTAATTCCCCCATCAGCGATAATCGTTTTTCCATATTTTCTTGCTTCTGTTGCACAATCGAAGACTGCTGTGATCTGAGGGACACCTACACCAGCAACAACCCTTGTCGTACAGATCGATCCAGGTCCAATTCCCACTTTCACTACATCAGCACCGGCTTCAATCAATGCTCTCGTTCCTTCAGCCGTTGCTACGTTTCCTGCAATGATCGTTAATTCAGGATATGCCTCGCGAATCTCTTTTACAACATCCAGGACGCCCGCTGAATGTCCGTGAGCTGTATCAAGTACAATCGCATCCACATGGGACTTAACAAGCATTTCTACACGCTTCAATGTATCTTTAGTCACACCGACAGCGGCACCGGCAAGTAATCTTCCTTGTTTATCTTTCGCCGAATTCGGGAACTCAATGACCTTCTCAATATCCTTGATCGTAATAAGCCCTTTAAGAACGCCATTATCATCTACAAGGGGAAGCTTTTCAATTTTATATTTTTGAAGAATTTTCTCTGCTTGTTCCAAATTAGTGCCCACTGGCGCTGTTACTAGATTTTCTACAGTCATGACACTGGAAATCTTCAAGGAGAAATCGGAAATAAATCGCAAATCACGGTTAGTAATGATACCTACAAGTTTTTGATCCTCTATATTGTTGACTACAGGAACACCTGAAATGCGGTATTTGCCCATTAAATGCTCTGCATCAAACACTTGATGATCTGGAGTCAAGAAAAATGGATCGGTAATAACACCGCTTTCTGAACGTTTTACTTTATCGACCAGTTCAGCTTGTGCTTCAATGGACATATTTTTATGAATAATACCTAATCCGCCTTGGCGGGCCATGGCAATTGCCATCTCAGCCTCTGTCACGGTATCCATTCCTGCACTGATGATAGGAAGGTTAAGCTTTAAATTTTCGGCTAAGTTGACTTGAAGGTTAACATCTTTCGGCAAAACCTCTGATTTCGCTGGAATTAATAGGACATCATCAAAGGTTAAACCTTCTTTTGCAAATTTATTTTCCCACATTATTTTCCCCTCCTGCTTAAAAATATTATTTGTAGGTTATCAATTGGACATACTACTGTCAAGAAGAGAAATAAATGTTTGATTATTCTATTAATTCAGAGGTGTGGCTGCAATGCCTGAAAACAATGATAATTTCGATAAATATACACCACTTTTTTCCGCATCTTCCTCACAACTTTTTTTGCAAAAATGTTACACTCACGAAAAAATAGCAGATGCGGAAATAAAAAGTTACGAAAATTGTTATCCGTTTATTTACCATCTTGAACATGCTCAAACTTATTATAATCAGGCAGCCATAGCTCCACTTTCCATACAACCGATTCTCTCTTTTTATGGGTTTGCTCAATTATTGAAGGCCTGCCTGCTCACGATTGATCCTAACTATCCTGAATCCACTTCTTTACTTGCCCATGGGGTAACTACAAGAAAAAGAAAGAAACAACAATACGAGTTTTTAAAAGACGAGGTGAAAACGCAAAAGCACGGACTGTTCACCTGTATTGCCGAGAAATTATTCCATATCAAGCATCTGGAAGGTGAAAAATATTCGATGGGGACGCTTTTAAAGGAAATTCCAGATATGCAGAGCCATTCATGGCCTATTTCCCGGAAAAACTTCGTCGCCCTATCGCCCTCTTCGAACGGTTTTCAATTACCCTTAGCCATATTGGACAGCTATCAAATGTCTGGCAGTCGATTGGAGGAATTTTTGACATCTAAAACGAAACAGGTTTATCGCATCACTGAAACTCCTGGGACACTGCAATTAAAAACGGATGATGTCCTCATTCATAATGCATCCTCCCCAATACGGTATAACTTAGCAGAAGGACATTTCATGCTATCTCTTAATAAAGACTCTTCGGCTTTTTCCTTACCTGAACTTTTGATACATTATTTGATTTCTTATAACCTAAGCATAATAGCCCGTTATGAAACAGAATGGTGGGCAGAACTGATGAAAACCATGCCTAACGATGATTACCCCTGCATAGTCCAATTCCTTAAAATAAGCCAAGCTAAGGTGCCATTCCTAATATTTGAATGGATTAAGTCAGAAAGGTTAAAATTTTGATTGTTTTAACTAAAAATGGCGAATGGATCATCCCTATCCTGGAACGACGAAAAAAGACCAGCCGGATGGCTGATCTTTAAAATGGCTTGGCGACGTCCTACTCTCACAGGGGGAAACCCCCAACTACCATCGGCGCTGAAGAGCTTAACTGCCGTGTTCGGAATGGGAACGGGTGTGAC
>NZ_JBNNSH010000015.1:0-7863 GCF_050277555.1 Peribacillus sp. NPDC097895
GCTCTTCAGCGCCGATGGTAGTTGGGGGTTTCCCCCTGTGAGAGTAGGACGTCGCCAAGCCATTTTAAAGATCAGCCATCCGGCTGGTCTTTTTTTGCGTCTCTAGGTTTAAAAAAAGGCACATCAGCTTCTAATTCGACCTGAAGCATCTACAAACCAATTAATGCCGTTCTAGCGTTAGAGCTATTCATGCTTATATTGGTTGGACTTATAGCTGATGCATTAAACTGGAGCGATTTCTTGATTTTATTGCTTCTAGGAAGAATTTTAAAATATTGGTATAAGGAAAGTGCTTCATAGTTATCGAGGACTGCTTCATAAGTTTGACACACGTAAATTAGAGCAGTATAATAATTTCAGTAGAACGATATACTAAATAAAGTTAACTATTTTACTTCAGTATTATCCTTAATTAATACGAGTAAGGAATTAATTAGCTAGTAGAACGATATACTAATTCTTTCATATGGTTAGTAGAACGATATACTAGTGTGTAAATAAAGTTGGTAGAACGATGTACCTATCTGAAGTCGTTAACTGAATGAAGTGTATGGTTTTTAATCGATGAACATAATTTGTTTCTTAAATTATGCAATGGGGCAAGGGGGAAACTTCTGAAAGGCTTAAGAAATCAAATTGTATTTTGATTATTTTTGAATAACTAACATAGGGGTGTGTTTCATGAAAAATCCATATATAAAAATGGCAACAGGTTTATATATTAGCTATTTTATTTTAGGCATGATCAATATTATCATTGGATCAAATATGGAAAATTTGTCCGAACAATTAAATACAAGTGCATCAGGGATCAGCTACTTGGTCTCTGCTATAGGAATTGGTAAATTGGTTTCCTTGTTTTTCGCCGGTAGATTGTCGGATAAATTAGGAAGGAAGCCATTTGTCGTTTCGGCATCTTTTATATACCTAATCTTCCTCATAGGTATACCTTTGGCTCCTAACTATACGTTGGCATTTATATTTGCCGTATGTGCTGGTATTGCAAACTCATTTTTAGATGCTGGTACTTATCCAGCCCTTATTGAAGCTTTTCAAAAGAAAGCAGGCTCCGCTACTGTTTTAATAAAAGCATTCGTTTCCGTCGGTGCCGCACTTCTTCCTTTCATCATGGCATTCTTCATAGCTAGAGACATGTTTTACGGATATACATTCTTCTTAATGGCCGTTGTTTATCTTGTTAATGGACTTTTCTTGCTTAAGGTTTCATTCCCGAATCATAAAGCTCCAAATGGAACCCAAAATGACGAACAAGTTGCAACGGTTCAACACCAATTTCTATCAGAACCGAAGTTTGCTCAGGAAGGATTGGCTGTTATACTTTTAGGCTTCACTTCAACTGCTTTATTCATGCTCGTTCAAGTATGGCTACCGAACTTTGGACAAGGAGTATTGGGGCTTACCCAGGCAAAGGCTGTTCAATTGCTTAGTTACTATAGCATTGGCTCTCTTGTTTCTGTCATTTTACTAGCGGTTCTTTTGAATAAAGTAATAAAGCCCATTACCGTCATGATTATCTATCCAATCATTGCTGCATTATCTTTATTGTCACTCATTTACATCCAACAACCATTTATGACTATCTTGAGTGCTTTCTTCATTGGGCTTTCAACTGCAGGAGTTTTCCAATTAGCCATGACTATCATTACAGAATTCTTCCCTGCCAATAAAGGGACGATTACTTCATATGTAAACATTGCAGCTAGCTCTGCCTTTATCATCATACCTTTCGTTACAGGTATCATTTCTAAGAGTGCAGGTTTAACTGCAGTCTTCTTGTTTGACGTAGCAATTGCGGTAGTTAGTATATTATTGGCCGTATTCGTTGCCTATCGATATAAAAAGGTCATTAAAGTTTCATCAAATTAAGGAATCGAAGCAAACATCAGTGGCTTAGCTGATGAGAAGAATAAAAGGGGGAAACATGCATGCAAACCATCACCATCAAAGACGTAACGATCGGAGAAGGGGTTCCAAAGATCATTGTTCCACTGATGGGGACAACGGAGTTAGAACTACTGAAAGAAGTTGAAACGGTAAATGCGCTACAGCCGGATATCATTGAATGGCGAGTAGACGTTTATGAACATGTTGAAAACTTAGAAGCTGTGTCGGAAATGATTTCAAATCTTAGAGGCGCTTTACCAAGCACTCTGCTTCTTTTCACTTTTAGAAGCCATAAAGAGGGCGGGAACAAGAAAATCACTGATGAATATTATTTTCAACTACTTCATACAGCGATCAGGACAAAGAATATTGACCTTGTCGATGTAGAGTTGTTTTTTGAAGAATCTGCAGTAAAAGAGACTGTGAAGATAGCAGAGGAAAATGGCGTATACGTAGTTATGTGTAATCATGATTTCGATAAGACACCGGAAAAGGAAGAAATCATTTACCGATTGCGTAAAATGCAGGAATTTGGAGCTCATATACCCAAAATTGCTGTAATGCCTAAAAGTGTCGGTGATGTACTCGTATTATTGGATGCAACCCACACGATGAAAACAAAATATGCGGATCGTCCGTTCATTACGATGTCAATGGCGGGTACTGGCCTGGTCAGTCGATTATCAGGTGCGGTTTTTGGATCGGCTTGTACATTCGGTGCCGGAAAAGAAGCATCTGCCCCAGGACAAATTCCTGTTACTCAATTAAGAAGTGTACTGGAAATCATTGATCAAAATATTTAAATTTCAAAATTTCTTCCAAGAAGGAATTTATATATAACCATAATATCAGGGGGAATAGAACATGGAAAACCTAGGACGTATAAATGGAAAAACAGAATTAGTAGGATTACTGGCAACACCTATCGGACACTCTTTGTCACCTGCCATGCATAATTTGGCTTTTGATAAATTAGGATTGAATTGCGCCTATTTGGCATTTGAGGTTGGAAATGAACAGTTGGAAGATGCGGTAAAAGGTATGCGTGCATTAAATGTAAAAGGGTTTAACGTATCGATGCCAAATAAAATGAAAATCCTTCCACACCTAGATGAATTGGCTGATAGTGCTAAATTTTCGGGCGCTGTTAATACAGTTGTCAATGTAGATGGAAAATTCGTAGGTCACAGTACAGATGGAATGGGGTATACTCGTAACCTAAAGGAACATGGTATAGATATTAAAGGAAAGAAAATGACTCTTATCGGTTCTGGTGGGGCTGCTACTCCCATTGCCATTCAATCTGCGTTAGAAGGATTAGCTGAAATTAGCATCTTTGCACGTGATGATGCTTTCTTCTCGCAAGCAGAGGAGAATGTACGAATCATCAATGAAGATATGAAGCACTTAAATGTGAAAGCGAATGTATACCCTCTTGAAAATATTGAACAATTAAGGGCTGAAATATTAACAAGTGATATTCTGGCAAATGGAACAGGCGTTGGTATGAAACCACTTGAAGGTTTAAGTGTCATTCAAGATGAATCAATGCTTCGTCCCGATTTAATCGTAACGGATGTTGTTTACATTCCACGTAAATCTAAACTAATGGAACAAGCTGAAGCTGCGGGGGCTACAGCCATTAATGGTCTAGGGATGATGCTTTGGCAAGGTGCATTGGCCTTTGAATTATGGACAGGTCAACAAATGCCGGTAGATTACATCAAAGAGCAAATGTTTGCAGAATAAGAAGCTTCCGCTGTGAAGATTGTCCTCCATTTTATCGTAATTGAGGTTTTCTCATACATGCTGTGCATCATACGTTAATGGAATAAGTAATATTTACAGCAAATTGTGAGCGTTAATTCTCGGAGCTAAGAAAAATAGGGAGTGAGATTCCTTGTTTTTCTTAGCATTTTTTTTTGAAAAGTGGTTTTCATATAAATGGATAACATAAAGGGGAGACTATAGTACAAAATGTAAATAGAAACTGGATGTTTAATTAAGTGTTACAGGGGAGAAACATCATAACGTGATTTATTATAGGGGTGTAATAATGAAAAATCAGTATTTTAAAGCGGCATCAGGTATGTATATTAACTATTTTTTGTTGGGGATGGTTAATATTATCCTCGCCTCAAACATGTCCTCATTAACAGAACAATGGGATACAGATTCAACTGGCATCAGTTATCTCATTGCCGCAATAGGGATTGGAAGATTACTCACTTACGGTCTATCGGGAGTATTATCAGATAAATTCGGAAGAAAGCCATTAATCATTATCTCCTCGATCGTAATGGGAGTTTTTTTAATTGGGATTCCATTTTCCCCCACATATGAAATAGCCTTTGTTTTTGCTTTGCTTGCGGGTATTTCCAACTCTGCCATGGATGCTGGAACATATCCGGCGCTAACGGAAATGTTTCCTAAATCTGCAGGTTCCGCGAGTGTTATGGTTAAGGCTTTTGGTTCACTGGGTGCAACCATTTTACCCTTCATCATCTTATTTCTCTCTAAGAATCAATTATTTTATGGCTTAGCCTTTTTAGTGCCGGCCGTCATCTATTTTGTTAATATGCTTTTTATGCTTTCCGCTTCATTCCCGACAAGCAAATCCAGCCGTGTCAGTAAGGAAGACGATATACAAAGTAAAAGGTTCATGACTGAACCTAAATTCTGGGGAGAAGGACTTGCGCTAATCATTATTGGATTTACTTCCACTGCATTATTTACCGTTTCACAAATATGGTTGCCGAGTTTCGGCCACGAAGTTGCAGGAATGTCCACTTCCGGTTCCATTAAATTGTTGAGCTATTATAGTGTTGGATCACTTCTTTCCGTCCTTCTATTATCCGTCTTATTAAAAAAGGTGATCAAGCCCGTGACAGTGATATTACTATATCCCATGATTACTTTATTAACAGTCATCATTATATTAACGGTTCAATCACCGATTGTCCTAAGTATTACCTCCTTTTTCCTTGGAGCATCAACAGCTGGGATATTTCAATTAAGCATTGCAATAATGACTGAACTTTTCTGGAAGAAAAAAGGAACCGTAACAGGAATCGTTGCAACAGCCTCTAGTTTGGCGAGCGTCATTTTACCAATTGCAACAGGGTTAATTGCTAAGAGTGGTGATATATCGCATATATTTCTATTTGATTGTTTTATTGCAACCATAGGAATCCTAGCAGCAGCTTTTGTTAATTATCGGTATAAAAAATTGACACAGCACCAGACTATAATTAACCATTTGTGATGGATTACTAAAAATTAACCTTCTATAACTAGTGTGACGACAATGAATAGTGTAAAGGATGTATTAAGTGGTTTTTAAATGATGAAATGCCCCTGTCCAAAAAGCAAGGGTATAATAATAAGAGTAACTATATTATTATTATAGTAACAACATAATTAATACATCAAAAATACATTCAAGATGGTGATTGAACTATGAAACAATCCAAAAAAGGTCGAGTTACGTTGCAACAAGTAGCGAAACATGCTGGCGTATCTACGTCCACTGCTTCCCTTATTGTTCGAAATAACCCTCGAATTTCGGAAGCTACGCGAAAAAAGGTTTTAAAATCCATGCATGAATTGGGTTATGTTTACGATAGAATTGCCGCAAACCTTAGGTCTCAGAGTTCTGATACTGTAGGAATCATTATTACTGACATATCAAACACTTTTTTTTCTGAATTCCTTATAGGTGTTCACGATGCGTTGGATGAGGTCGGCTATACGGTGTTGCTGGGAACCACATTCGATTCGGTAGCCAAGCAAGACCATCTCCTTTCAACGATGTTGGAACATAGGGTGGGAGGCCTTATTCTTTGTCCTGTCTCTGAAAGTTCACAAGATACAATTGAACGATTAAATGAGATTGACACGCCGATGGTCCTTGCTGTTAGAGAATTACCGGAAGTGAATAGCGATTATGTAGGCATTGACTATCCAGAAGGAGCCAGAATTGCTGTTAATCATCTCATTGAAAAGGGACATAAAAGAATTGCGCTCCTTGGCGGCATCAAGGAATCCTCTACCTGGATCGAGAGAATGGAGGGATACAGTGAAGCCCTTTCAAGAGCGGGATTGGAAGTGGATGAATCGTTGGTTATAGATAGTGCCCCCACACGGGAGGGAGGGCTGGAGGCAGTATTGAAAGTACTTGAGATTCCGAATCCTCCAACTGCCATTTTTTGCTTTAGCGACTTAATAGCATTCGGAGTTATGCAAGGATTAAGGATGAAAGGAATTAATCCAGGAATAGATATAGATATCGTAGGGTTCGATAACGTTCCAGTCGCAGAAATCTATCATCCTCCGTTAACGACCATTTCTTCATTTCCTAGACGTATCGGAAAAGAGGCAGCGAATCTCCTGTACCAGCAAATGGAGAAAATCGAACGTGAACAACAGCGTATCATATTAAACCCAGAACTGATTATTAGAGAGTCTTCCTAATAAAGAAAAATAAAAAGGTGATTAGTTTACAGGATGTAAGGGTAGGTATTCTTATCGCTGTATTCTTTTCATCTTTTCTATTATTCTTTTATTGGGGGCATTGATTTAAAACGTGGAAAGTGACTTATTTGAGCGGTTCATAAATATCCCAGGCCACTTTTAATGAATCGACTATAAAGTCTGCCACTTCATCAACATCAAGATCATTGGTATTCACTTTTGAATGATGGTATGAGTATATTTCCTGCCTCGTGTAAAAGAGTTCTTCGATTTCCTCAAGGGTCCGACTTTGTAAAACGGGTCTACTATCAATAAGTAAGCCTATTCTCTCTTTCCAGTAATCCCAAGATAAGTCAAGGTAGAAAACGATGCAATTTGATAAGCAGATATTCCGTATATCTTCTTGTAAAAATGCCCCGCCTCCAACGGAAATGATTTTCAATTGTTGTTGACTAAAGCTATCAATCACACTTTTTTCTTTTTCGCGAAAAGCTTTTTCCCCAAATTTCTTGAATATTTCTGTAGTGGGCATATTGAATTCTTTTTCAATTTCTTGATCTATATCAATAAAGTCCCTATATAGTTTCCTCGCTACTTTCTGTCCGATCGTCGTTTTTCCTACCCCCATAAAGCCAATAAAAACGATACTTTGCATCCTCAACGATGTGTTTTTATTAATCATTTATAAATCCCTCTCCCAACTATTTTTATAATGATTAAAGGTCTTTCTTAAATTTTTAAAATAAATTTATTATAGTACAAGAAAGTAAAATTGTAAAAAAAATATTTTTTAATATTTGGACAATGTATGTGCGTGAGATAAGCGTTTATTTATAAAATCACTTAACCCATTTTTTTAGGACAATCAGTTTTTAATTTCGTTTTCCAACTTTCAGTATTCTTCTACTATTTATCGGAGGCTATTTCTCATATGTTTTTAAGGATATCGTTAATGCAGATACTAAAGTAGAAGGGAAGTGTGATTCAAATGGCCTTTGATATTAATATAGTGGATGTCGATTGAAGGAAAGCTTGGGTGAAATGAACAGGGATTAAGAAGGTTTTGGTGGATGTATTTTAAGGAGAAGCCATAGTCCTGACGGTACCTTTAATACCGTTAAATAATTGAATAAATTAATTAATAAAGAATTGAATGAAATGAGTTGACTTTAAGGTTTGAAAGCATTAATATAAATAAGCACCAACTAAGACAAACGAAAAACTTCATCCACTTTTGGTAGATTAACTGAAAGAAATAATAACTATTGACTTCTTACTATGAAAATGATAAGATGAAATGGTCGCTGAAAAACACAGCGATTTAAAATAAGTTAAAAACTTCGCAGAAGTTGACAACTAATCAATAGCGTGTTATGATGAATAAACAGACGTTCGAAAGAACGATTTGTGAAATTGCTCTTTGAAAACTGAACAAAACAAAGCGCCAACGTTAAATTTTAAGTGAGCACACACTATTAAAAAAGC
>NZ_JBNNSH010000016.1:1624-4580 GCF_050277555.1 Peribacillus sp. NPDC097895
AAAGATCTTTTTTAACGGTTAAGTTAGAAAGGGCGCACGGTGGATGCCTTGGCACTAGGAGCCGATGAAGGACGGGACTAACACCGATATGCTTCGGGGAGCTGTAAGTAAGCTTTGATCCGGAGATTTCCGAATGGGGAAACCCACTGTTCGTAATGGAACAGTATCTTTACCTGAATACATAGGGTACTGAAGGCAGACCCGGGGAACTGAAACATCTAAGTACCCGGAGGAAGAGAAAGCAAATGCGATTTCCTGAGTAGCGGCGAGCGAAACGGAATTAGCCCAAACCAAGAGGCTTGCCTCTTGGGGTTGTAGGACACTCAACATGGAGTTACAAAGGAACGGGGTAAATGAAGTGATCTGGAAAGGTCCGTCAAAGAAGGTAAAAACCCTGTAGTTGAAACTTCGTTCCCTCCTGAGTGGATCCTGAGTACGGCGGGACACGAGAAATCCCGTCGGAAGCAGGGAGGACCATCTCCCAAGGCTAAATACTCCCTAGTGACCGATAGTGAACCAGTACCGTGAGGGAAAGGTGAAAAGCACCCCGGAAGGGGAGTGAAATAGATCCTGAAACCGTGTGCCTACAAGTAGTCAAAGCCCGTTAATGGGTAATGGCGTGCCTTTTGTAGAATGAACCGGCGAGTTACGATTTCATGCGAGGTTAAGTTGATAAGACGGAGCCGCAGCGAAAGCGAGTCTGAATAGGGCGAATGAGTATGAGGTCGTAGACCCGAAACCAGGTGATCTACCCATGTCCAGGGTGAAGTTCAGGTAACACTGAATGGAGGCCCGAACCCACGCACGTTGAAAAGTGCGGGGATGAGGTGTGGGTAGCGGAGAAATTCCAATCGAACCTGGAGATAGCTGGTTCTCTCCGAAATAGCTTTAGGGCTAGCCTCAAGATGAGAGTATTGGAGGTAGAGCACTGATTGGACTAGGGGCCCCCAACGGGTTACCGAATTCAGTCAAACTCCGAATGCCAAATACTTATTCTTGGGAGTCAGACTGCGAGTGATAAGATCCGTAGTCGAAAGGGAAACAGCCCAGACCACCAGCTAAGGTCCCAAAGTATACGTTAAGTGGAAAAGGATGTGGAGTTGCTTAGACAACCAGGATGTTGGCTCAGAAGCAGCCACCATTTAAAGAGTGCGTAATAGCTCACTGGTCGAGTGACTCCGCGCCGAAAATGTACCGGGGCTAAACGTATCACCGAAGCTGTGGATTGACACCGTATGGTGTCGATGGTAGGAGAGCGTTCTAAGGGCGTTGAAGTCAGACCGGAAGGACTGGTGGAGCGCTTAGAAGTGAGAATGCCGGTATGAGTAGCGAAAGAAGGGTGAGAATCCCTTCCACCGAATGCCTAAGGTTTCCTGAGGAAGGCTCGTCCGCTCAGGGTTAGTCGGGACCTAAGCCGAGGCCGAAAGGCGTAGGCGATGGACAACAGGTTGATATTCCTGTACCACCTATACATCGTTTGAACGATGGGGGGACGCAGAAGGATAGGGTAAGCGCGCTGTTGGATATGCGCGTCCAAGCAGTTAGGCCGGAAACGAGGCAAATCCCGTTTCCATTAAGGCGGAGCTGTGATGGCGAGGGAAATATAGTACCGAAGTTCCTGATTCCACGCTGCCAAGAAAAGCCTCTAGTGAGATGTAAGGTGCCCGTACCGCAAACCGACACAGGTAGGCGAGGAGAGAATCCTAAGGTGTGCGAGAGAACTCTCGTTAAGGAACTCGGCAAAATGACCCCGTAACTTCGGGAGAAGGGGTGCTTTTTAGGGTGAATAGCCCAGAAAAGCCGCAGTGAATAGGCCCAGGCGACTGTTTAGCAAAAACACAGGTCTCTGCGAAGCCGCAAGGCGAAGTATAGGGGCTGACACCTGCCCGGTGCTGGAAGGTTAAGGGGAGAGGTTAGCGCAAGCGAAGCTTTGAACCGAAGCCCCAGTAAACGGCGGCCGTAACTATAACGGTCCTAAGGTAGCGAAATTCCTTGTCGGGTAAGTTCCGACCCGCACGAAAGGTGTAACGATCTGGGCACTGTCTCAACGAGAGACTCGGTGAAATTATAGTACCTGTGAAGATGCAGGTTACCCGCGACAGGACGGAAAGACCCCGTGGAGCTTTACTGCAGCCTGATATTGAATTTTGGTACAGCTTGTACAGGATAGGTAGGAGCCTGAGAAGCCGGAGCGCTAGCTTCGGTGGAGGCGTTGGTGGGATACTACCCTGGCTGTATTGAAATTCTAACCCGCGCCCCTTATCGGGGTGGGAGACAGTGTCAGGTGGGCAGTTTGACTGGGGCGGTCGCCTCCTAAAGAGTAACGGAGGCGCCCAAAGGTTCCCTCAGAATGGTTGGAAATCATTCGTAGAGTGTAAAGGCACAAGGGAGCTTGACTGCGAGACCTACAAGTCGAGCAGGGACGAAAGTCGGGCTTAGTGATCCGGTGGTTCCGCATGGAAGGGCCATCGCTCAACGGATAAAAGCTACCCCGGGGATAACAGGCTTATCTCCCCCAAGAGTCCACATCGACGGGGAGGTTTGGCACCTCGATGTCGGCTCATCGCATCCTGGGGCTGTAGTCGGTCCCAAGGGTTGGGCTGTTCGCCCATTAAAGCGGTACGCGAGCTGGGTTCAGAACGTCGTGAGACAGTTCGGTCCCTATCCGTCGCGGGCGCAGGAAATTTGAGAGGAGCTGTCCTTAGTACGAGAGGACCGGGATGGACGCACCGCTGGTGTACCAGTTGTCTTGCCAAAGGCATAGCTGGGTAGCTACGTGCGGACGGGATAAGTGCTGAAAGCATCTAAGCATGAAGCCCCCCTCAAGATGAGATTTCCCATGGCGCAAGCTAGTAAGATCCCTGAAAGATGATCAGGTTGATAGGTCAGAGGTGGAAGCGTGGCGACATGTGGAGCTGACTGATACTAATAGATCGAGGACTTAACCAACGCTTTA